>DHVE01000053.1 GCA_002412495.1 Betaproteobacteria bacterium UBA5216 | reverse complement strand
CGCTTGACGGGGGAGCTTACGATGCTTTTTCGCACAATGTAAACTCATTCCGGTGCTTAGCGCTGTCGAATGTCTCGCCAGTTTTTGTGCTGCTTAATTGCAGAAGTCGCGCCCCGATCTGACAGTTCCGATTTTCAGGTGCTGGATTGCCAGATCGATTCAGTTGCGTGACTTTCGCGTCGTAGGGCTCCTTTATGGCACTCATAGTCGCCTTGGATATGCACCCGCAGCACATCTTGCCTCGGTGCGTGCGCTCGACGTTGTAACATCGAATCCAGTTGTCCAATTCTGCTTGTGGCTCGTTGAGCGTGGTGTAAATCCTCTTTCGGAACGCCACTGGGTGAAACGCCTGCAGGATCGTCTTGTGGAAGGGCGTATGCATTTCATCGAGGAGTTGCTGTCACAATCAATATGCGTTCGCCTTGATCTTCGCCGCAGTGATGGCAGCCGACCATTTTTTGATATCGGTTTCGATGAGAGCCCCGAATTCCCTGGGAGACGAGCGTCTGATGTCCATGCCGAGACCGGCAAAGCGCCTTTGTATGTCCGGCGTTTCAAGTGCCATGGTTATACTTTGATTTAACGTCTGAATGATAGCTGCGGATGTTCTGCCGGGCGCCATGATGCCCCACCACATATTACTTTCGTAGCCAGGTACGCCGCTTTCGGCAATCGTGGGTATATTCGGCAGCAGACTGGATCGTTTCAAGCCGCCTATGCCCAGCGCGCGCAATTTCCCACTCTGCAGAAAAGGAAGCACCGGACTGACGCTGCTGAAAATCAACGGTACTTGTCCGCTCAACACTTCGATTACGCCGGCGCCGGAACCCTTGTAGGGGATGTGCATCAATGAGACGCCCGCCGTCCTTTCGAAGAGTACGCCTGCCAGATGGGCGATGCCGCCCAGTCCGGCGGAAGCGTATGACACATAAACCGGTTTTGCCTTGGCCAGTGCAATCAGTTGTTCCACGCTGTCAGCGGAAAACGCGGCCGAGACGCACAACACCAGTGGGCCATCGGCAATGAGCGACACCGGAGCCAGATCTTTAACTGAGTCGTAGGGCAGATTATAGAGACTCGGATTCATTGTGAACGTGGTCGAGGCGATCAATAAGGTGTATCCGTCGGCGGGCGCCTTTGCCGCCATGTCGGTGCCGATGATGCCGTTCGCGCCAGGGCGATTGTCTGACACGACTTGCTGCTTCCATGATTCAGTGAGTTTCTGTGCCAGCATGCGAGCCGCCACGTCGTTGCTTCCGGCGGCCGCGAATGGTATTAAAAGGCGTACCGGCTTTATTGGATAATTATTCTTCGGGACTTGCGCGCTGCTTGCGTCTGCATGGCCTGGATTCGATGCGATCGGCTGGGCGCTCGCAGTTCCCAATATCAGAGTCACGGAGGCGGTGCCGATGACAATGCAGCAGTTCATGGGAGGTTATCCAATTATGTTGGCGTGGAAATTGGCGGTCGCGAGCTTTAACCGGTTGACAGGTCGATGCGGCGTGTGTCGGTGCCACGCTACACCTGCTTATTGTAGTCATTTCAGAATGTGAGTTGTTGTGTTTTCCAGGTTATTAGGGCATCGAGAAACGTGCGATCGGTCGTCGGTCTCGGCGGCCGTAGCGGCCATTAAAATTGCCGCGAGTCAGGCCGGGCATCATTGTCGCGGAATCGAGTGATACAAAGAAATGCAAGGTAGAATATTCGCAATCATCCATGCTTGGGAAATCAGATGCATCAAAGTAGCAGTGGCGTCAAATCAGCGGTGATAGATTTTCGTGTGCGTCCGCCGTTCAACTCGTTTTCGAATCTCACGATATTTAATGCGCGTTTGGCCGCGCACAACAGGCCCGCGTCCTGGGTTGGCCCCGTGCCGGAATCCGTGTTGCAGCGCTCCATGGATTTGTTTTTGGCAGAGTTGGATGCAGCCGGTGTGCAACGAGCAGTAGTGTGGGGCCGTGCGGTCAAGGATCCCAACGCAAGCACGACGCTCGAAGACGTGGCGGATCTGGTGAAGCGTTATCCAACGAGATTTCTTGGCTTTGGCGGTATCCGGATACCGAATAACCCGGTTGAGTCCGAAATTGCCGTCTCCGAGACGGAAAAGGCGCTTGTTAATCTTGGATTGTCCGGGATAACCCTGGAGCCGGGCTTCGCGTTGTCCCCGACGCTGGGTCCGGACGATCCGAATCTCTACCCGGTTTACGAGCGGTGCCAGGAACTGAATGCCGTGCTTGCGCTGACGATCAGCGTGCGAGCAGGCACTGCGATGAAGTATTCGAATCCGGAAGCCGTCGATAGTGTCGCCCGCCGGTTCCCAAGATTGAAGATCGTAATCGGTCATTCGTGCTGGCCTTGGGTAGCTCAGGCGATAGGCGTAGCTTACCGTAATAGCAACGTTTACCTGCATCCGGATTTTTATGGGCTGGGATGCGCAGGCCATCAGCAATGGGTGGAGGCTGCGAATACGCTGCTCGGTGAGCAAATTATTTTTGGCAGTGCTTATCCACTGGCTGCCGTTAGCCCCATGGTCGAGGGGTACCGCCGGTTGGGTTTTCGGGAGGGCGTATTGGAGAACGTGATGTATCGCAACGCGGCGAGGGTACTCGGGATCGAACCGTGAGTATCTGGGCATCATTTTTCTCGCGCGAAATTACTAAAGGTCGGGAAGCGGCGACTGCATCGCGCTTGCCATGGCTGATCATGCTGTTTTCTGGTGCGGCGTTGGTAGCTCACGCGCGCGTGGGGGCGCAATCGGCCTATCCTGCCAAGCCGGTGCGCTGGGTCGTCCCCTACGCCGCTGGGGGGCCGACTGAACGTATTGCACGTGTCGTGGGCCATTCACTATCGGAAATGTGGGGACGGCAAGTGGTTGTTGATATGCGGCCCGGAGCGAACAGCATCATAGGCACCGATCTCGTTGCGAAGGCAACACCCGATGGCTACACCATGCTTATGGCGCTGCCTGCGCTCGCCATCAATCCGTCGGTCTACAAGAAGTTGCCGTATGACGCCTTGCGTGATCTTGCTCCCGTAACGCTGGTGGCCTCAGCGGCATACCTTTTTCTTGCGTATCCCGGGTTGCCCGCCAAATCGGTAGCCGAGGTCGTTGCGTTGGCAAAAAAACGTGCCGGCGAATTGAGCTTTGGGTCCGGGGGCGTCGCAAGCCCAGCCCATCTCGCCATGGAGTTATTCAAGCAGAAAACCACAACGCAACTGCTGCACGTTCCTTACAAAGGTGGCGCGCCGGCATTAACGGACTTGGTGTCCGGCCAGATTCAGATACTGGTAAATCCCGCGCTGTCCTCCCTGCCGCTGGTGAAGGCCGGGCGGCTGAAAGCGCTCGCTGTTACGTCCTCCAAGCGCTCTCGCATGTTGCCTGATATTCCAACGGTCGCTGAAGAGATTAATGCGCCGTATGATGTGACAACATGGTACGGATTGTTTACGCCATTGGGCACTGCGAGTCCGATTGTGGATGCGGTCAGTGTTGCCGTGGCCAAGACACTGCGGGACAAACAAATGCAGGATCGATTGGGTGAATTCGATGCCGAACCGGTGGGCAGTACGCCGCGTGAGTTTGAAATGTTCCTGAAAAAAGAAGTGATCAACTGGAGCGTGGTAGTCAGGTCGGCTCGCGTCGAGTCACAATAAAATATGCGTCGACTTCGTTCCGCTACGACTTTTCTCCGAAACCATCAATCGCTGCTTATGCATTTCGTGATATTTGTTGCCCTGCCGCTACAGGGCGCAGTACGGAGCGTGGTATCCAATGCGGCCAATTAACAGGCATCGACTCATGAGGCGTAGTCTCGCAATAGTGGTAATAGGATTCCATGGCGCGCTGTTGGCGGAATCCGCCGGGGCACAAGGCTTTCCGGCGAAGGCGATACGGATCATTGTGCCGTTTGCCGCCGGGGGATCAACCGACGTGATTGCGCGCGTAGTCGGGCAAAAGATGGCCGACGGTTTGGGCCAGCAGGTCGTAATCGACAATCGGCCGGGCGCGGCCAGTAGCCTCGGTACCGAAATTGCGGCCCGCGCGGCGCCGGACGGATACACGCTTTTGATGGGGACGCCGGGCCTCACAATAAATCCCAATTTGTACGCGGGCGTGAATTTCCATCCGGTGCGTGACTTTACGCCGATCAGTCTGATGGCTTCGGTACCGTTGGTTCTGGTGGTTCATCCTTCCTTGCCGGTGCAAAATGTCCGGCAATTGGTGTCACTCGCGAAAGCGCGGCCAGGGGCACTGAATTACGCGTCCAATGGTTCATCAACACATCTGACGGCTGAACTTTTTATGCAGCAGGCCGGCATATCCATGGTTCATGTTCCCTATAAAGGTTCCGCGCCGGCGACGAATGATCTGATCGCGGGGCAGGTTCAGGTCGCGATGGATAACATCTTGTCCGCGTTACCGCATGTAAAAGCCGGCAAATTACGCGCGCTTGCCGTAACGAGCGCAAAGCGGGCGGTATCCGCCCCACAAACACCCGCGCTGGCGGAAGTCGGCTTCGCAAACTTTGACGCGAGTTCTTGGTTCGGGCTTCTCGCGCCTGCCAATGTCCATCGGGACGTGGTCGTACAATTAAGCGTCACCGTACAGAAGGTGCTGCAGAACAATGAAGTGCGCGAACGGCTATCGAATATCGGCGCTGATACCGTAGGTGGTACTCCTGAGCAATTTTCTGCGTTCATTGCAAACGAGTATGAACGCTGGTCAAGACTGATCAGGGAACGGAGAATCAAGTCGCATTAGAATTTGCTGCGACAGGTTGCGCGGGGCAATGGTTTCGGCCTGTCGATATCCGGCAAGGCGTTGGGGCCGTAGAATGACGTAACATTGAATTGTTGAGATGACGCCAGTAATAAATGACTTTAGGTTGGCGTCCAAATGTTAATCTTGTTGTTGAATCGATGTGAATTTCCTTTTGTCGAAGTTACTGATGCCATTAAATTTTTGATGCCATGAGCCTGCCTCCGCCAGCATTAAACCCGGATTCCAGAGCGTTCTGGGAGGCCGCCCGCGATAGCCGCCTTTTAATCAAGAAGTGCGATGCGTGCGCGCGGGTCTTTTTTCCACCGCGTCATCTTTGTCCGTTCTGTTGGTCGGAAAAAACTTCTTGGATTGAAAGTGGCGGCGCGGGTACCGTATACAGTTTTACAGTCATACATAGAGCGCCCGCGCCGGAGTTCGCGGGCCGTGGCCCGTATGTCGTTGCGCTGATCAGTCTTGCCGAAGGGCCGCGCATTATGGCAAACATCATCGGAGAAAATGCTTTCGACACAGCGGTTGGTGATCAAGTAAACCTATGTTTCGAGGCGCGCGACGAGGGCTGGAAAGTGCCACAGTTCAAGCGCATCCCATCGATTTCAAAGGAAGGTTAGCCGACCGTGGAACCCACGTTACGCAATCGCACGGCAATCGTTGGCATTGGTGAGTCCGATATTGGAAAAGTGCCACATCTCTCGGGTCTCGGGCTAACGGCACAGGCCTGCAAACGCGCTCTCGATGACGCTGGTCTCGTTCCATCCGATATAGATGGCTTGCTTACAGCCTATTCGCTGACCGAGCCGTTTTTCATGATGGGAACGGTGCTTTGTGAATATCTCGGTATCAAGCCGCGCTACTGTAGTTCCCTGGTGGCGGGCGGCGCAACTCCCGCAATTTTGCTGGGGCACGCCGCGGCGGCCATTGTGGCGGGGCAGGCGACCTGCGTGCTCGTATGCACTGGCGAAAACCGTGCCACGGGCATGTCGCGCGATAGTGCGGTCTCGTCCCTGGCATCGGCAGTGGGGCACCCGTATTTTGAGTATCCGTATGGAAACTCGATACCCGGCTGCTACGCGATGATTACACAGCGATACATGCATGAATACGGAATCACCCGCGAGCAACTCGCGCAGGTTCCCGTGATTACCCGTCAGCATGCTTCGTTGCATCCGAACTCACACATGAAGACGCCGATCACAGTAGCGGATGTGATCGCTTCAAAGCCTATTGCGTCTCCGTTGAATTTGCTGGACTGTTGCTTGATTTCTGACGCCGCAGGTGCATTCATCGTGACCGCGGCTGATCGTGCGCGAACGATAGTTAAGCAGCCAGTTTACCTGCTGGGCATCGGCGAGCGTCACACACACGAGCACATTATCTGCGCGGAAACATTGGTGCGTTTTGGTGTGATGGAGTCTGGTCAGGACGCGTACCGTATGGCGGGCCTGGGGCCGGCAGACATGAATCTAGCGCAGCTTTATGATTGTTTTTCGATAGTGCCAATACTGGAGCTTGAAGAGTTGGGTTTTTGTGGTGTCGGCGAAGGTGGCGCCTGTTACGCGGATGGACATACCCGCATCGGTGGGCGCCTGCCAGTCAATACGCACGGCGGTATGTTGTCGCATGCGCACGCGGGCGCAACCGGGGGGATGCTTGGCATTATTGAAGCCGTCGCGCAACTCAGAGGGCAATGTGGAGAGCGGCAGGTTCACGGCGCACACGCGGCTCTCGTGCATAACGAGGGGGGCGTTCTGTCGTCGAATTGCACGGTCATTCTTGCCGATCAGCCGCGATAGAGAGGGAAATATGGATACCACAAGGCGAGGCCTTTTTTATGAAGATTTCGAAATCGGACAGGAATTCAAAACGCCAGCGCGTACAGTGACTGCAACGGATATTGTCAACTTTGCATGCCTGTCGGGCGACTTCAACGAAATTCACGCCAACTGGGAGTACTGCAAGAGCACGCCATTCGGCGAACCTATCGCCCATGGGCCACTGGTATATGCGATCGCGGGCGGACTGCAATACGCAAGCGGAATCAACGACGGTACGCTGCTGGCGCTATTGCAGGTCGATCAGTGGCGGTTGCTGGCGCCGGTTAAACACGGTGACACCATTCATATGATGTCCACCGTGATCGAGAAAAAGCCGACGAGCAAGGCAGATCGGGGGGTGGTCAAATTCAGGAGAAAACTGATAAATCAGCACGGTGCGCCGGTGCAGGAGATGGAGACGACCCTCATGTATCGGCGCAGAGTTGCGTCGTAAATTGCGTTGGCTAAGGAGGGAGGCGATAAGTTTGTCTTCGACTTCAAATGCAGGAGTAGCGGTTGTAATGCTGGTGGTTGCAGCCACGGTCACCGCGCAGGATTATCCGTCGCGTCCCATACGCATGGTGGTGGCGGTGGCTCCGGCGGGGCCGACCGATATTCTCGGCCGCATCATTGGACAGAAACTCACGGAAAAATGGGGGCAACCCGTCATTATTGACAACCGTCCGGGGGGCGGACAGGTCATAGGCGCCGACATAGTCGCGAAATCGCCGCCCGACGGGTATACGCTCTTCATGGGGACCAATACGTTTGCGGTCAATCCATCGCTGTTCAAAAAGTTGCCGTTTGATTCACTGCGGGATTTCGCGCCGATTACGCTGGTGGCTGAAATTCCGCTGGTGCTGGTGGTGCATCCTTCGGTGCCGGCCAAAACGCTCAGGGAGTTAATTGCGCTCGGCAAGTCACGGCCGCGCCAGTTGATTTATGCATCGAGCGGGACCAGTTCCTCGCTCAGGCTTGCGGCGGAGTTGATGCAGTCGATGACGGGGATGGAAATGGTGCATGTGCCCTATAAGGGCAGCGGTCCTGCGGCGACTGACCTTATCAGCGGTCAGGTGCAGCTCATGTTCGGTAATCCGCTGGTGGTGGCACCACAGGTAAAGGCGGGCAAACTGCGCGCCATTGCGATCACCAGCGAGCGGCGCGCATCGGCCCTGCCGGAACTGCCCACCATGAGCGAGGCAGGATTGCCGGGCTACGCCGCAGGTTCGTGGTTTGGTCTGATGGCGCCCGGCAAGGTATCGAGCATGATTGTGAACCAGCTCCACACTGAAATAGTGCGCATTCTTAAGATGCCGGAGGTGACCGCGCGCGTTACGGGCGACGGCGCGATGATCATTGGCAATTCGCCACAGGAATTTGCTGCGTACATCAAGGCGGACATGGACAAGTGGGCGAAGGTCATCCGTACAAGCGGCATCATCCCGGATTGATGACCGCAACTTCTGATAAAGGGCCGTTGAGCGGCTGCAAGGTGCTAGAACTGGGGTCAACCATTTCCGGCCCGTTTTGCGCGCGACTGCTGGCGGATTTCGGTGCGGACGTCATCAAGATTGAACCGCCGGAGGGCGACACGCTGCGTTCGCTGGGACAGCGTTACAAGGGTAAATCGTTGTACGCCGCCACGCTGTTGCGTAACAAATCATTGGCCTCCATTGATCTGCGGCAAACGCAGGGACGGGACATTGTTCGAAAACTGGCCGCAAAGTGCGACATCGTGGTCGAGAATTTCAAGCCCGGTACTTTGGAAAAATGGGGGCTGGGGTACGAGGATTTGCGCGCGTCGAATGCCGGACTCATCATGGTGCGCATCAGTGGATTTGGCCAGACTGGGCCATACAGCAGTCGCGCGGGTTATGGCGTGATCAGCGAGGCGGTAAGCGGATTAAGGCACCTTATTGGTGATCCGGACCGTCCTCCGGCGCGCGTGGCGGTGGCTTTGACCGACTATATAACCGGCCTTTATGCGGCGTTTGGGGCGGTCATGGCGTTGCACGCGCGACGTGTCACGGGCGTGGGTCAATGCATTGATGCGGCGCTGAACGAGTGCGCGTTCAGCTTTCTGGAGTCCCACGTGCCGGCGTATGAAAAACTGGGGGTTGTGGCCAAGCGCGCCGGATCGAGGCTCCCCAATAGTGCACCGAACAATCTATACCCCGCGAAGGATGGCCAGCAGATACATATTACCGCGATCGCCGACGCGGTTTTCAGGAGAATGGCGAGCGTGATGAGCCAGCCGGAACTGGTCGTCGATGCGCGCTTTGCGACGGCGGTGGCGCGCGGCGCCAACATGGACGCATTGGATTCCATAATCGAGCAATGGACGCTGACGCTGGATGCTGCGGAGATCGAAAAGAAGTTGCTGGCGGCGAGTGTGCCCTCGACACGCGTCTTTACCATGGCGGATATTTTCAAGGATCCTCACTACGCCGCGCGAGGCATGCTCGTTGCGACGCCGGACGATGAACTCGACAGCGTTACCCTTGCAGCGCCGGTGCCCTTGCTTTCGGGAACCCCGGGCCGAATCCGCCGTAGCGGCGGGCGGATCGGACGTGATACGGAGCGTATTTTGAAAGACGTTCTGGCGATGACTCATGAGGAATACGGTACGCTTGAACGTGCGGGTATTGTCAGTGGTGTCGGTCCGATAACGGCGAAGAAGAGGAAGACATGACCTGGAAACCCGAGGCAGATGAAATTGCGCGTCGCCGCCAGTGGGCGCAGGAGCACGGTGGCGCAGAGGCAGTACGCAGCTATCGCAAGCAAGGCTGGCTCACCATACGCGAACGTATCGATACGCTGGTCGATGCCGGTTCGTTCCAGGAAATTGGCGGGCTTTCCGGTAGCGCGACGTATTCGGATGGCAAGGTTAACAAAGTTGTTCCGGCGCCTTATGTGATGGGACTGGCAAAGCTGGACGGGCGCGCGGTGGCCGTGGGCGGCGAGGATTTTTCAGTGCGCGGCGGCGTCAATTGGGGCGCACGATCTAAGGGGGGGCAGGGCGGCTTTTCCGGCGATCTCGCGTACGAATATTGCATTCCGCTGGTCAATTTTTGTCATGGCTCGGGCGGTAGCGTAGGCTCGACCCGGCAACGGGGACACGCGGTTTTTCCGGGCGCACGGCTCTCGCCGCACTATGTCGATTTGCTGGGGCGCGTGCCGGTGGTGAGCGCTGTCATGGGGACAACGGCTGGCGGGCCGGCGGGGCGGGCTATCCTGTCGCACTTCTCGGTCATGGTGCAGGGGCAGAGTCAGGTGTTTGCATCCGGGCCGCCAATGGTGGAACGCGCGCTCGGCATAAAAATCGGCAAGGAAGAACTGGGCGGCGCAAAAGTCGCCGCCGGTATCGCGGGCACGATCGATAACGTTGCCGCGAGTGAAGAAGACTGCATTGCCATGGTGAAGCGTTTCCTGAGCTATATGCCGCAAAATGTCTGGCAGCTTCCGCCGGTCACGCCATGTGACGATCCCGCGGATCGTATGGAAGAAGCCTTGCTCACTCTGTTGCCGCGCAATCGGCGCGCACCATACGACATGCGTAAGCTGTTCGGGATGATCGTTGATCGGGGTTCTGTTTTTGAAATACAGCCCCTGTTTGGCCGCGCCTTGATTACCGCGCTGGCGCGCATGAATGGGCGGCCGGTGGGTATCATTGCCAACAATCCGATGGTCAACGGCGGCGCACTTGATGCCAAGGCCGCGCGCAAGCAAACGCATTTTATCGATTTGTGCGATACGTTTCATATTCCGTTGATATTCTTTGTCGATCTGCCGGGCTTTATGATCGGCCCGCAAGCCGAAGAAGACGCGACGTTGCGTGAAGGCATGCGCAGCCTGCATGCGCGCATGCAGGCGACCGTGCCGATGATCAGCGTGGTGATACGCAAGTGTTATGGATTTGCGGGATTTGCCGCGCGGGACAGCCTCGGGCTCGATTTCAAAGTCGCGTGGCCCTCGGCGGAAATAGGCTCGCTGCCGGTTGAAGGGGGCGTAACGGTCGCGTACCGCCGCGAGATTGCCTGCGCACCCGATCCCGCGCGCCGGCAAGCCGAGCTCGAAGATGAAATTCGATCTTTGGCGTCGCCGTTCCGCATGGCCGAGGCATTTGCCGTTGAAGATGTGATCGATCCACGCGAGACGCGGCGCTATCTGTGCCGGATCGTGGGCGCGATGGAAGAACGTTTGCGCATGGGCTTGGGCGTGAAAGCGCGCGCGGGGGTAAGGCCATAGTTCGTATTGGCTGGCGATCGCCCTATACAATCTTATTATAGCGATGCAAGGCGTGTTTGCTCCGTTCAGAATTCCCACCGGCTTCAGTGAGGTGATCGAGAACGCAGCATTAACGCAACCGTAAAAAGCGGCGGACGACTTCATGCCGAGTGCCTCTTAATGCACTGTCGCTCGTTCGCGGATGGGCGTGGCAGGAAGGTGTTGTCACACATGCGTCGTAATACGGAGGCTTCCAAGACCACGCTATACTTGCTCCTTTATTCCACTCAATGACTTGGAAATATTTCGTTCGATGAATAATGATCCAATAGCGCAGCCGCGCTTGGCGGCGACGGTGATGTTGTTGCGGGATGGTGATGAAGGCATGGAAGTCTTTATGATCGTTCGCCATCACGGTAATGATTTTGCGCCGGGTGCGCTGGTGTTTCCCGGCGGGCGGCTGGATGCCGGGGATTACGACATTGCGGTGAATGCCGCAGTGTTTCCGCCGGGTTTTGCCGCAGATGCCGCTGCCGCGGCGCTGCGCGTGGCCGCTTTGCGAGAAACTTTCGAGGAATGCGGCGTGTTGCTTGCGCGCGCGCGCGGGGAGGCCGGGTTGGTTGACGCTGCCCATTTACGCGAAATCGAGACAGTGCACCGTACCGCCATGACGCGTGGTGAACGAAGCTTCGGCGCCATTCTCGCCGCCGAGCAATTGGTTCTCGCACCGGAATTGCTGGTGCCGTTTGCGCATTGGATTACGCCGGAGCGCGTGCCCAAGCGTTTTGATACGCACTTCTTTCTCGCTGCCGCCCCGGAGGATCAAGTTGCGCTGCATGATGGGGACGAAGCGGTTGATTCCGTCTGGGTTCGTCCCGAGCGCGCACTTGGCGATGCCAGCAAGGGCGCTCGCAAGTTGGTTTTTCCGACACAGATGAACTTGCAGAAACTCGCGCGTCATCAGGCATCGGAAACTGCACTGGACGTGGCACGCAACAGCCGCGTGGTGACCGTGTTGCCGAAGCACGAGCAGACTCGTGATGGCATACGCCTGCTTCGGCTTCCACGGGAGGCGGATTATGGCGGGGAATTGTTCGAGGTCTCCAATCCGCAGTCGATGCCGAGCCGTTAGCTGGGCTCGTCCAGCGGTTTACTCGTCCTGAATGTTCCGGTCGCGAATGAGCTTGGCCATGCGCCCCATGTCGCTCACGATGGTGGATGCAAATTGTTGCGGCGTGCCGGCAACCACATCGGAGCCCGAGACGAGAAATTTCTGCTTGATATCCGGTTGCGTAATGTGCTGCACAACTTCGCGATTGAGACGGGCTATGATGGCCAGTGGTGTTTTTGCCGGCGCCAGCAGGCCGTGCATTGCCGTCAATTCGTAGCCCGGCAGCCCGGATGCGGCGATGGTCGGCAAATCCGGCGTGGCGGGCCAGGGCTGCGTGCTGGTGACGGCAAGCGCGCGCAAGCGACCAGCCCGTGCATGGGGCATGCCGGTGGCGATCACGGGAAACATGACATCAATCTGGCCGCCGATGAGATCATTAACCGCCTGCGCCACGCCTTTGTAGGCAATGCGCGTCAGATTGACGCTCGCTATCGAATTGAATAACTCCGCCGCGAGATGCGGTGAACCACCGGAAACACTGGAGCCGTAATTGATCTGGCCGGGTTTCGCCTTCGCGAGCGCCACCAGTTCCGGTACGGCTTTGGCTGTCAGACGGGAATTCACCACCAGCACGTTGGGCGAACTAACCGCCAAGGTAATGGGCGCAAAATCCTTAACCGCGTCGTACTTCAGATCCTTACGCAGCAGGGGCGCGATCCACATCGGACTTCCATAGGCCAGCAGGGTATAACCGTCGGCGGGCGCTTGCGCGACCAGTTCCACGGCGAGTATGCGCCGGTTGTCCACGATAACCTGGCGGCCCAGCGTGGTGGTGAGTCCTTGTGCGATGACCCGCGCCGTCAGGTCAAGACTGCTGCCCGGCTCGGATGTGATGAGGCGAATCGGTTTGCTGGGGTACTCCTGCGCGGTTGCCATATTCAGTAGCCCTGGCACGCCCAATAAGGGGGCAACCAGCAGCCATTCGTTGGCATGTTGCAGACGTGTTTTCATATTGCTTGCCTACTAATCTACCTGTTCGAAGAATTGCGAGCTGTTGTTGTTGGCACTACAACGCTGTGCGGGATCGAATAGCGGCGGCGCGCGCGGGGCGGACAATGGATGCGGTAGCCGTTCGGGGACGTGCACTCCGGGCGCGCGCGACTTCGGGGCGGTCCAAACCGGGAAGTTCCGATCCTTTGGCTATTTTGGGCCACTTGACCGGATGCGCTGCGTCCTCCAGGTTTTGCATGAGTGCTTGCGTGCTGGGCGAGACAGGCCGCTGGAGATTCCAGATGATGCCGACCGGCCGCACCAGTTTCGGCAACTCAATTGGCAGTACCGTTAGCAATCCCAGTGATTCATAGTACCGCGACACATCGGTCGCCAGAGCGGCGATCGCGTTGGTGTGATGCAAGTAAGCGCGAATTACGTGTACCGACAGTGTCTCGATGCGATCGGCGGGCAGCGCCAGCCCGTGATCATGGAACAACCGTTCAAGTGGTTCGCGCAGCAGCGTATTTACCGGCGGCACGACCCAGGGATATCGATGCAGGTCGGACCAGCGTGGACGCTTGCATTGCACCAGTGGATGGTGCCGACCGGTTACCACGCTCACGCCTTCTTCGAGCAATGTTTTTTCTCCCAAGCCTTGGGCACCGCCTTGCGGCAACCGCCCGACGATGATGTCGAGATTTCCCAGCCAGAGATCCGGTAACAGCGTTTCCATGATGCCTTCGCGAACCAGGACAAATACGCCAGGCTGCCGGGCTTTGAACGCAGCCAGCGCGCGCGGCAGCAATTCCAGCGCCGCGGTTGCGAGCACACCGACACGAATGTTTCCGGAGCCGCCGGATGCGAGACCCTGCAACTCATCGCGTGTCTGCGCAAGTTCGCCAAGCATTACGCGCGCGTGCCGGATCAGGCATTGGCCGTACGCCGTCGGGATGACGCCGCGCGCCGTACGATCGAACAACCGCAAGCCCAATCCGCGTTCCAGTTCACCGAGAGTCTTGGAGACCGCAGGTTGGGAAATATTCATGCTCGCCGCCACCTTGCCCAGTTGGCGCATGTCTTCCAGTGCCACGAGCAACTGAAGGTGGCGCGGCTTGAGACTGGTGCGAACATACGCGTCGAGTTGCGACATGGGGGTATTCAGCCGAAGTAGGATAAAATATTACCAAATGGTAATAGTGGTCGGCGGTATTCTACCGGAGGGTTATCGCCCGTGTTGCCACCCCAGTTCGTGCCGTGCGGAGCGGTATTGGCTGCCCGATCGTTTTCGCGCGAGGCGACGTTTACTGAAGATAGGCCCCGCCATTTACCAGGTAGGATTGCCCGGTAATGAAACCCGCGCCTTCGCTGGCCAGATAGATAATCAGCGAAATTGCTTCCTCGGGCGTGCCTTTGCGTTGCAGCGCCTGCACGGCGCGTATCGGCTTCTCCTTCACGGTTGCCTCCGCCGGACGCGCGATTTGTCCCGGGCCGAAACAGTTGGCCGTGATGTTGTATTTTCCAAATTCCTGTGCAATGCCGCGCGTAAAGCCTACGATGCCCAGCTTGACCATCGCCTTGGCGGCGCCTATGCCGAGGTACGGCGCGATACCCGACGTATTGATGATGCGTCCCCATCGCCGCTCCATCATCAACGGCAATACGTGCCGGCAGACGTGATACGGGCCGGTGAGATTGACGCCGATATTGCGATGCCACGCATCGTGGCTCTCGTCGAGAAAGGGCTGCTCGCAACGGAAACCGGCAAGATTGACCGCCACATCGATGCGTCCCAATGTTGCATGCGAGTGCTTCACGAAGGCGCCCACGGCAGTATCATCGGTGATGTCGCATTGCATCGCGACCGCGTTGACGCCCATTGCCCGCGCTTCCTCGGCTACCTGGTTCAAGTCATTCATCCGGGTGCTGGTGCAAATGGCGATGTTCGCGCCTTCGCGCGCAAACGCCAATGCGGCAAGTCTGCCCATGTTACGGCTCGCGCCGGTGACCAAAACGGTTCTTCCCTTCAGCCCAGTGTCCATTGTTTTTCCCTGAATTGATTTTGTAGCACGTATTTTACCTGTGGCCTTCATGCCCGCGTGAAGAGGTGTTGAGTACAGGAGCAGTGTCATGAAAAAGCGTTCGCCCCTTGCCGGCGTCGGCCCGGTTACGGAAAAACTGTCGATATATATTTCGCAGGCGCTGCGCCGGCCGCTTCCGTCACAAGTTGCCGAATGCGCTAAACATCATGTACTGGATACGCTGGCCGCCATGGTATCGGGTACTACCTTGCCCCCCGGCCAGCGCGCCATTGCGTATGTGCGCTTGTTCGGAGGCATTCCGGAAGCCACCGTGGTGGGCACGCGCCTCCGGACGAATGTCGTGCTGGTAGCGCTGGCGAACGGCATGCTTGCCCATGCCGACGAAACAGATGATTCGCACTCGCCTCGTTGACGCACCCGGGTTGCGGCATCGTGTCTGCGGCGCTCGCCATGGCGGAACGCGAGCGCCGTGGCTGCACGGCGTTTCTACGTGCGGTGACCTTGGGCTACGATGTATGCACACGGCTTAGCCTTGCTTTGGGCGCGGTCCAGTTTGGCCGGCTGGGCCACATGACGCATTGCTTCGGCGCGACGTTCGGCGCCGCTACGGCCAGTGCCGCGCTGGCGAAGTTAAACGCAACCCAAGTGCGGCACGTGCTGACGTATGCAGCGCAGCAGGCCTCCGGGTTATCCACTTACGGGCGCGATCTGGAGCATGTCGAGAAAGCTTTTGATTTTGGCGGCATGCCGGCGCGTAACGGGGTGACCGCAGCCACGCTGGTGGCATCCGGATGCACGGCGACTGACGATGTGTTTACAGGCGAGCGCAACTTTTTTCTAGCGCACGATGAGTCGCACCGTATCGGTCGAACGCCGGATCCCGGTGCGCTCGTACGCGATCTTGCCCAGCGTTGGGAAATCGCAAACACCAACATCAAGCGCTGGTCGGTGGGTTCTCCCATCCAGGCGCCGCTGGATTCGCTGATTGAACTGATGCGCACGGAGCGTTTTGGCGCGCGCGATGTCGATCATGTCGTGGTTCGCGTGTATACCTCGGGCGCGCGCATTGCCGACGACCGCGACATGCCGGACATCAACATGCAGCACCTCTCAACATGCAGCACCTCTGCGCGCTGATGCTGGTCGATGGGTTCGTCACCTTCAAGGCGGCGCTCGACCCACTGCGCATGCGGGATCCGCGTGTGATCGAAATGCGCCGGCGAATTTCGCAGGTGGGCGATGCAGCGCTGGAAAAACTACGCCCCGAGAAGCATGCAATAGTCGAAGTGTTCCTGAAGAACGGGCGGTGCCTGCGGCACCACACGCACGCCGTTCGTGGCACGGTGCAGAATCCCATGACGCGATTGGAGGTGGCGGAAAAGGCACTGGATCTGATGGGCCCGGTGTTGGGGGCCCGTCGAGCACGAGCATTGTGCGATGCAATATGGTCCATTGGTTGGATTTCCAACATGCGCGCATTGCGGCCGCTACTGGTGAAATAGCCCCAGCCTGCGTTTTCCAACAGAACTTTCCGGACTATGGGGAAATTACCATTTGGTTATGTAGTGGGCCATTTTATTCACTGGATAGTTATTGATTGAAGCGCGATACTATGAGGTTAAATGGCTGAATACATCTTCGCCACTATCCCGGCCAATATCCCCACCAAGAGGGGGCCGTTCTTGCGGCAACACACCGAGGAGATACTGTTGTTTCGCTGGATTATCAAACTATTGGTATGCCTGCATGCAGGCGCATTTTGTGGCGCGGCGGTTGCCGCGGACGTGTATCCAAGTCGCCCCATCCGATTGGTGCTTGGCGTGGGCACGGGCGGCGTAGGCGATTTGACCATGCGGCTGTTCGCGCAGTACATGAGCAAGGGTTTGGGGCAGCAGATCGTGGTGGATAACCGTCCCGGCGCGGGCGGGGCACTGGCGGCGGCGGCCGTGATCAATGCGGCACCCGATGGCTACACCCTGCTGCAAGCAGGCAATGCGGCAGCCATCAGCGTGTCGTTGTTTAAAAAGCCTACTTTTGATCCCCTTAGGGATTTTATTCCTGTGTCCACCAATGGCTTTTTCCAGATGGGCGTGATCGCTACGCCGCAGTCGGGATTTAACACCCTGGCGGACATGGTGGCGTTTGCCAAGAAAAATCCGCGCAAGCTCAACATCGGCACTATCAACATCGGCAGCACGCAGTTTCTTGCGGTGGAGCTGTTCAAATCGATGGCGGGGATCGAGGTGCAAACAGTTCCGTTCAAGTCGAACACGGCGTTGATTACCTCGCTGCGGGCCAACGAACTATCTGTTTCATTTGAGTTGCTGGGCCCGGTGTTGTCCCAGATCAAGGCCGGCGTTTTCCGCACGCTTGCCGTGGCGTCCGACCGGCGATTCGCTGGATTGCCCGATGTGCCAACAATCATTGAAGCGGGTCTGCCCGGTTACAACGTGACCTCGTGGACCGGCTTTGGCGTGCCGGCCAAAACACCGGACGCCATCGTCAATCGATTGGCGAAGGAAGCCATCGCCGCCGCCGCGGTTCCCGAGGTGCGGCAGACGTTGCAGGAAATGGGCATAGAGGCACGCTCTCTTAGCGCCCCCGAGACACGCAAGCTGATGGCGTCTGAAATCGCGCGCTGGAAACAAGTAATCGAGCAGGCCAAGATCGAACGCCAGTAAATTTCACTGCGTTAATTTTATTACACAGTTCCCGATTCCGTTTTTGACCAACCCGCTCCAACCTGTAGAAGGAAAATCGATGTCTGCCACGCCACTTCCACTGAAGATATGTATTGGCCGTTTTGGCCACACGAACGCGATCAGGGATGGCATCATCCCGATCGAGGGCGTGAAGCCCGAGTTCATTGACGTCAATCCGCAAATCGCGGCCTATCGCCGCATGGTGCGCAGCGTCGAGTTCGATGTTTGCGAGATAGCGCCCTCGACCTACATGATTGCTCGCGAACATGGCGCGCCGTTCAAGGCGTTGCCGATTTTCGTCTCACGCAACTTTCATCATTCCGGCTTCGTTTACCGGCCCGACGTGGGCATCAAGCAGCCCAAGGACCTTGAAGGCATGAACGCCGGCGTACGTGCGTATTCCGTGACCACCGGCATCTGGACACGAGGTGTTCTGCAAAACGAATACGGTATCGACATTTCAAAAATCACATGGTGGGTTGATGACGAAGAGCACGTGACCACGCTCAAACTGCCACCGTACGTGAAGCACGTGCCCGAAGGCAAATCGCTGGTCAGCATGATGGCGGCAGGCGAACTGCAGGCCGGGTTTACCGGTCCCGCCGGTTTGGGACGCACGGGCGCGCCCAAGGAAGGTTGGGCCGCGGGTGCCGCCAAGCCCGCCGAAACCAACTACACCGCCTTCTTCAAGGACTCCAGAAAGCTCGAAGCGGAATGGTTCAAACGCACGGGAATTTATCCGTTCCACGGTACCATCGTGGTGAAGGATTCGGTGTTGAAGGAGCACCCGTGGGTTGCCAAGTCTCTGTTCAAGGCGTACTCCGAGGCAAAACAGGCTTATTTCAAGAATTTGCCGCCGCCCGACAAGATGGACACCAAGGAGAAGTTGCTTGCCGAGTTGGGAACCATCGTCGGCGACCCGCTGCCGTACGGCATCAAGGCCAATCTACCGTCGATCGAGGCCCTGATGAAATACGTTCGCCAGCAGGGGATGCTGACGCGCGATTATCAAGTCAGCGATTTCTTCGTGGATCCTGAAGTCTGATTTTCAAAATCCATTTCAATCACTCTTATTTACTCCAGACAGGAAAACTACCATGGCTTCCAAAATGATCGACATTCATCCGCACATTATTTCGAAGGACGAGAAAAAATATCCAATCGCGCCGCTCGGCGGCAAGCGCTCGGTGTGGTCCGCCGAGCGTCCGATTGATTTCGAGAATCTCGTTGCTTCGATGAACGCGGCGGGTGTGGACAAGGCGGCGATTGTTCATTCGTCCACCACCTACGGCTACGACAACACCTATATGTGCGATTCCATCGCCACCATGCCGAAGCGCTTCACCGGCGTGGGTTCGGTGGATTTCGCGGCGCCCGATGCGTCGGAAAAAATCCGTTATTGGCAAACCAGGGGTGTAACCGGCCTGCGCATATTCAGCGCCGGTAGCACCTTCGACAAACAGGCCGATACGCTCGACGACCCGAAAACCTTCAAGGCGTGGGAAACCTGCGCGGAACTCAAGATTCCCGTCGTTACCCAATTGCGCCGCGAAGGGCTGCACATGCTCTACACCCTGATTCGCCGGTTTTCGAATGTGAAGATCATCGTCGATCACCTGATCCGCGTACCGCAGAATGACCAGCCGCCGTATGACCGCGCGGCGTTCCTGTTCGAACTGTCGAAATACCCGAGCCTGTATTTCAAGCTCTCGACCAACAACGTGCGATTCTCGCGGGAGGGCGCCAATTCTCCCGAGGTGTTCTTCCCACGGCTGGTGAAGGAAATTCCCGCGAATCGCATCGCCTGGGGCTCGAACTACCCGGCCTCCAAGGGATCGCTCAAGGAAATGGCGGATGAAGCCCGCTCTGCGCTGTCGTGCCTCTCGCAAAGCGATCAGGAGTGGATCCTCGCCAAGACCGCGCAGTCTCTCTATCCCGCGCTGGCAGACTAGAAAGGAGAAACACCATGAGTTCAGCCAATGTAAAAATCAATGCGATGCTGGGGGATTACCCCAACACGCTCGCCCTGAAACAGGGCAAGCTGAAGGCCAATGGCGTTGAGTTCAACTTCCTGAAATTCGCCGAAGGCGAGGTTCCGCACGATCACTTCAAGCGGGTGGTGAAAGGCGAGTTCCATTTCGGCGAACTCGCGCTGATGACAGTGCTGCAGGCGATAGGCTATGGTTATCCGCTGATCGCGCTGCCGGTGGCGCTGCACGGGCGTTTTCAGCACGGGCAGATTGCCTACAACGCGGACCGGGGCGTGTTAAAGCCCGAGGATCTGCACGGCAAGACGATTGGCATGCGCACGTATTCACAAACCACGCCCACGTGGGTGCGCGGCATTCTGCACAACGACTACGGCGTGGATCTTTCCAAGGTCAACTTTGTCGCGCAGGGCGATGGGCATGTTCCGGAATACAAAGAGCCATCAAACGTGCGTCGGGCTAACAAGGGCAAAAAGCTGGCGCAGATGCTGCTCGACGGTGAAGTCGATGCCGCGGTGCTCGCAGCCGATCAAAACCCGAAGTTCCGCACGCTGGTTCCGGATCCGGCGGCCGCAGGCATAGCGTGGAACAAGAAAAACAACGCCCTGATGGTGAATCACATTGTGGTAGTCGGCGCCGCGTTTGCGAAAGAGAACCCGGATGCCGTCCGCGAGATTTACCGGCTGATGAAGGAAAGCAAGGCTGCGGCAAATGAGCCGTTGCCGAAGGATGGCATCGACAAGCGCCCGATCGGCTATGCGGCAGTGAAGCGTGATTTCGACATCGCGGCGGAGTACGCGTGGCAGCAGCGCATTATCCCAAAGCAACTCAGGGCCGATGATTTGTTTAACGACACCACGCGCGCGCTGGACTGACAGAGCGAAACTACCATGATCATCGACTGCCACGGGCATTACACCACCGCTCCCAAGCCGCTGAAGGATTGGCGTCAGCGCCAGATCGACGCCCTGAAGGATTCCTCGTTGAATCCCAAGGCACCGCCGGTCATCAGCGACGACGAAATCCGCGAAAGCCTGCAAGGGGCTCAGTTGAAGTCCATGACTGACCGTGGCGTCGATTTCACGATTTTTTCGCCCATAGCGGGGCAAATGGGGCATCACATCGGTAACCGCAACACCAGTGAAACATGGTCGGCGATCTGCAATGAACTGATTCATCGCGTGTGCAAGATGTATCCCGACAAGTTCGTGGGCGTATGCCAGTTACCGCAGTCGCCGGGTGTTGCGCCCGCCAATTGCATTCCTGAACTCGAAAAGTGCGTGAAGGAATACGGCTTTATCGGCTGTAACCTGAATCCCGATCCGTCGGGCGGTTACTGGACCGATCCGCCGCTCACCGACAAGTGGTGGTACCCGCTGTATGAAAAAATGGTCGAGCTGGATGTGCCCGCGATGGTGCATGTGAGCGGCTCGTGCAACCCGAATTTTCATCACACCGGCGCACACTATATCAATGGTGATACCACGGCGTTCATGCAGTTCTTGACGTCGAATATCTTCAAGGATTTTCCAACGCTGAAGTTTGTTATCCCGCATGGGGGCGGTGCGGTGCCGTATCACTGGGGCCGCTATCAGGGCCTTGCACAGGACATGAAGCGTCCGCCCTTGAAGGAATTGCTGCTGAACAATGTCTACTTCGATACCTGCGTCTATCACAAGCCGGGGATCGAACTGTTGCTCAAGGTGATCCCGGTCGATAACATCTTGTTTGCACAAGAGATTTTCGGTGCGGTGCGGGGCGTAAATCCCGAAACCGGTTTTAACTACGACGACACCAAGCGCTACATCGACGCCATTGAGGGTCTTTCGGCTGGCGATCGCGAGAAGATTTTTCACACGAACGTGCATCGCGTTTACAGCCGCTATGGCAAACAGGCGGCAGGCCGCACCGCATGATACGTCACGCCCCTCCATGTGCGCGCAAACGGCACGGCCGTGCGCGCACCTGCGGCGGGCATAGGAACCGTTCTTACCACGTGCCCCAAGTGTACCAAGTGCGCATTGGCGCCACCGTACGAGGACTGATGGTGGCCGCTGTGACCATGGGATGTTGGGCTTTTGGGACACCGGCGGCGGCACAGCCGCAAGCGTATCCCGTAAAGCCCGTCCGAATTGTCGTCTCCGAGGCCGGTGGGGCGGGAGATTTTGTTGCGCGTATCCTGTCGCAAGGTTATGCGGCTTCCATGGGGCAGCAGGTGGTCGTCGATAATCGCGGGGGTGGTGTTATTGCTGGCGATGTAGTCGCGCGTTCCGCGCCGGACGGTTATACGCTGCTGCTGTACGGCAACACGCTTTGGTTGCTGCCGATGATGCGCAAGCAGGTGCCGTACGATCCGCATCGAGATTTTCTGCCGGTTTCACTGCTCACGCGCGCGCCGGCGATTCTGTTGGTTCACCCGTCGCTGCCGGTGAAAAGCGTGAAGGAGTTAATCGCGCTGGCGCGGGCGCGTCCTGGGCAACTCAATTATGCCTCTGCCGCGTTGGGCACCAGCAATCACCTTGCCGCGGAGTTTTTCAAGCACATGGCCAAGGTAAACATCGTACGAGTTGCCTTTCGAGGAGCGGCATCGGCGTTTACATCGGTTATGAGCGGCCAGGTGGACGTCATGTTCATGCTCGGCGCGGGGATTCTGCCGATGCTCCAGTCGGGCAGAGTCAGGGCGCTGGCCATTACATCGCAGCAGCCGTCGCCGCTCTTTCCCAATCTGCCGACCGTGGCCAGCGCGGGGCTGCCCGGCTATGAAGTGTATTCGCTGTTCGGCTTGTTTACGCCGGCGGGCGCGCCATCAACCATCGTATCGCGGCTCAACCAGGAAACTGTGCGTATTCTGCAGTCGCCCGACATACGGGAACGTCTCGCTGGAACTGCGGTGGAATCCGTCGGTAGTTCGCCAGAAGCGCTGGCCGCTGCCATCCAAAACGAAGTGGGTTATATGCGGGGCGTCATCGCCAGCGCGGGCCTGCGCGAAGAATGAAGCAAGGTTATCAGTGACGCCGCCACTTTCCCGAATGAATGTTGTAAATCTTTTCGTGACGACTGGGATTTTTGCGTTGTTGTCCCATGTGCCGGCGGTGGTTGCGCAGGATTTCCCGTCGAAAACGGTGCGCATCGTCGCATCCGAGGCTGGGGGCGGCGGTGACTTTATCGCGCGGCTGCTCGCGGTGGGACTGACCAGCGCCTTCGGGCAACAGGTGATCGTTGAAAATCGCGGTGGCGGGGTGGTCGCGGGCGACGTGGTGGCGCGTGCGGCGCCGGACGGTTACACGCTGCTGCTCTATGGCAATACCTTATGGTTGCTGCCGCTCATGCGCAAGCAGGTGCCGTACGATCCGCAGCGGGATTTTGTGCCGGTAACGCTTGCTGGACGAGCAGGAAACATGCTGGTTATTCACCCGTCGCTGCCAGTAAAATCGGTAAAAGATCTGGTGGCATTGGCGCGCGCGCGTCCTGGTCAAATTAACTTTAGTACTGCCGCACCGGGGACGATTAATCACCTTGCCGGGGAGTTGTTTAATTCCATGGCGAACGTGAATATTGTGCGCATCTCGTACCGCGGGAGTCCTTCCGCGTTGAATGCGGTGCTGAGCGGTGAGGTTCAGCTCATGTTTGCGACCGCAGCACCGGCCAAGCCGCATATCCAAGCGGGGCGCGTGCGTGCATTGGGCGTTACCACCGGCACACGAATGGCTGCATACCCGGACTTGCCCACGATTGCCGAGGCAGGTCTCCCCGGTTTCGAGGCTGTATCCTTTCACGGTATTTTCGCGCCGGCCAAAACCCCTGATGGCGTCGTTTCCCGACTTCAGCAGGAAATGGTGCGCATACTATCACGCCCGGATACGCGAGACCGATTCGCAGGCATCGGCGCGGAACCCGTGGGTAGCACACGCGAAGAACTCGCGGCGGCCATCAAGGCCGAAGTCGCCCGCATGGGGAAAGTCATCCGCGAAGCCGGGATACAGGAAAGATAACAGGTGCCATGGGTAAAGAGATGAGAGCAGGCCGTCCAAGCGCACGGGGCGCTGTTGCGTCCATGGGGGCCTTGGGCCCCGCCGGATGCGCAATGCTGATGGTGATGTCAGCCAACGTCGCGTGGGCACAAGCCCAGAAATTTCCCGTCAAGCCCATACGCATCGTGACCGCCGAGGCCGGCGGGGGCAGCGATATTGTGTCCCGCATCATTGGGCAGGGCCTGAATGCGGCATGGGGGAAAACCGTGGTGGTCGATAACCGCGGCGGCGGCGTGGTCGCGGGCGATATCGTGGCGCGCGCGCCGGCGGACGGGTATACGTTGCTCTATTACGGCAGCACGCTCTGGCTGCTGCCGTTGATACGCAAGGATGTTCCGTACGATACCGGCAAGGATTTCACGCCGGTCGTACAGGCCATCAGCACACCGGCGGTGCTGGTGGTGTACCCCGGCGTTCCGGCGAAATCCGTGCAGGAACTCATCGCGCTGGCGAAGGCCGCGCCGGGCAAAATCAATTACGGATCCGCTGCGCTGGGCACGGCCACGCACATGTCCGCCGAGCTGTTCAAATACATGGCAGGCGTGAACATCGTGCGCGTTCCGTATCGGGGCACGGGTACCGCGCTGAATGACGTGTTCGGCGGCCAGATACAGATGATGTTCGCGGTTGCGTCGTCGGTGGCACCACACATCAAATCGGGCAAGTTGCGGGGTTTGGCGGTTACCATGGCCAAGCCTTCACCCGCATTTCCCGATCTGCCGACCATAGCGGCCTCTGGTGTGCCCGGTTATGAGTCCGTCACGTTCTCGGGTTTGTTCGCGCCGGCGCGCACGCCGAAGGCCATTGTCGATCAACTGAATGCGGAAATCCGCAACGTGCTGATGAAGCCCGAAGCGCGTGAACGGCTGGCCGGCTCCGGCGTGGATGTGGTCGCCGGCACGCCACGGGAATTTGCGGACAATATCGCAAGAGATATTTCGATCCTTGGCAAAGTCATTCGGAGCGCCGGCATCCGCGAAGAGTAGGACGCGGGGCGTACGGCCGATTTCAGAAGATCACCGGCCGGATCAAATGGCGTAAGCGGCAACCTTGCCTGATGCGTGCAGGTTGCGTTGGCCACGTGGGCGTTTAAACTATGGCCCACGTTATGCCAGAATTTACCCATTCATCGTCTTGTGCCGCGAATAGCGGTGGAATCCCGTTGTGGGCACTGCTTGAGGCAGCCGCCAAGACGCACCCACAGGCAACGGCGCTGATCCACGGTACGCGTCACATCACCTCTACGCAATTGCGGGCGGCGAGCACGGCGCTTGCGGCGGGCTTGCAGGCGCGTGGCATCCAGCATGGTGATCGCGTGGCCATCTGGTTGCCCAACGTGCCGCTATGGGTGGAACTGCTATTTGCGTGTGCCCGCATCGGCGCACCGGTGGTCGCACTTAATACGCGCTTCAAGTCGCGGGAATTGGGCGATATTCTCGGCCGCTCAGGCGCGAGGATGCTGGTGTACTGGCCTGGATTTCGCGGCATTGATTTCACGGGGATTTTGCGGCGCGTCGATACCGTATGCCTGCGCGATCTGCGGCATATCGTGGGGTATACGGAAGGCGATGAGTTGCCGCAAAACGTGTGCGGCCTGCCCGTTACGCCCAGTCACCAGTTGCCGGTCAAAGGCGGCGATGCGCGCGCGGTGGGCCGGGCGGACGACTACTGTGTGATGTTTACCACCTCTGGCACCACGAGCACGCCCAAGCTGGTGTTGCATACGCAGCGCTCGATCACGCAACATGCCATGGATACCGCGCGCGCGCTGGGGTACGACGCGCCGGGCTCGGTGATCAAGGCTGTGACGCCGCTGTGCGGGGTTTCCGGGTTCGGCATGCCCGTTGCCGCCATTGCCGCCCGCGCGCCCTGTGTGATTGCGCCAGCGTTTGACGCGCGTGGCAGTCTTGATCAGATACGGCAACACCGCGTCACGCACATTCATGCGAATCACGAAATCATTCGCCGGTGGCTGGATGCGATGAATGAACACGACGATGTGTCGAGCCTGTGCGGCGTCAATTGCGGATCGGGTATCGCGGGTGTATATGAACGGGCCATCCAGTCCGGCATACCTGTGCGCTCCATCTATGGATCCAGTGAATTGCAGGCGCGATTTTCACTGCAGCGCGCGGATGCTGGAACCAGCCGCTGGCTGGAGGCGGGCGGGTTTCCGATGTCGAGTCAGGCGCACGTGCGGGCGGCGGACATTGAATCCGGCCGCATTTTGCCACATGGTGAAAAGGGAGAAATCCAGGTGCGTGCGCCGAGCCGGATGCATGCTTATTTTGGCGACGCGGCGGCGACGGCGCGTGCCATCACGGACGACGGTTACGTGCGCACGGGCGATTGCGGCTACACGCGGGACGACGGCAGTTTCGTGCATGAAGCGCGCATCGGCGACGTGCTCAAGCTTTCCGGATTCATGGTGAGTCCTGCGGAAATTGAAGCGGTATTGCTGGGCTGCGCGGGCGTGGCGCAATGTCAGGTGGTGGGTGTTCCTTCCGAACGCGGCCAGCGCGCCGTGGCGTTCGTGCGGGTGGAGGGCGAATTTGACGAAGCCCAATTGCAGCGGGCATGCGGGGAGCAGCTCGCGCGCTACAAGATGCCGGCTCGCATCGTGCGGCTGGATGCGTTTCCCACCACCGCCGGCGCCAACGCGCCGAAGATTCAAAAAAACAAGCTGCGTGAAATGGCGCAAGCGCTGTCTTTATAATGCCTATATGCACATACTGAACCTCATTCCGCGCGCTGGTTGCGTTGCGTCCTGTCTGTTGGGCGGGGTGGTTGTCCATGCGCAGGAAAAATCAATCGCCGATAATTATCCTTCAAGAACCATTCGTTTCATCGTGCCGTATTCACCGGGCGGGCCAACCGATGTGCTCGCGCGCGTGCTGGCGCAAAAATTCACCGAGAGCTGGGGGCAGCCAGTGGTGGTCGAAAACCGCGCGGGCGCCAATGGCGCTATCGGTGCGGAACTGGTTGCCAAGTCGCCCGCCGATGGTCATGTGTTGTTCCTGGGTAACACCAGCATACTGACCATCAATCCTTCGATCTACCGCAAATTGCCTTATGACGCGGAACGGCACTTTCAGCCGGTGAATCTGACGGTAGCCGCGCCCTTGTTGCTGACATTACATCCGTCCACCGGCATTCAGACCGTGCGCGAACTGATCGCCTTGGCGAAACGACCCGCGGCCGCGCTGACTTATGCGTCGTCAGGCACCGGGGGCGTGGCGCATATGGCGGGCGCTCTGATGAATGTGCTTGCGGGCATCGATTTGGTTCACGTGCCCTATAAAGGCGCCGGCCCCGCGACCAGCGATTTAATCGCCGGACAGGTGGCGATGACGTTTACCAGCACGGTGTCGGTAATGCAGTATGTCAAGGCGGGCCGGTTACGCGGGATTGCTGTTACCACGCCCAAGCGTGCGCCTACGTTGCCGGATATACCGGCGATCGCCGAAACCGTTGCGGGCTATGATGTCAGTCCGTGGTACGGTGTGTTGGTGCCGGCGGGAACGCCGCCGGCCATCGTGAATAAATTGCATGCGGAAATTTCCCGCGTGGTTGCCGTGCCGGATATTGCGAAGCGGTTTGCGGGGGATGGTGGCTCCGTGGTGAGCCGTGGTCCCGACGAATTTGCAAATATTATTGCGGCGGAACGTGCGAAATGGGCACGCGTGGTGAAGGCAGCGGGAATCAAAGGTGAGTAAGCGATGAATAAGAATCGGCCGCGGGCAATGGGGCACGTGCTGGCCTGGGCCAGTGTGGGGATTGGGATAGGGATGGTCTCGGTCAGTCCGGGCATGGCGCAATCGTTTCCGCAGAAGCCGGTGCGCATCGTGGTGCCGTTCAGCGCAGGCGGCGCATCCGACATTATTGCACGCACGCTGGCGGCCGAATTGACGGAAATTTTTGGACAAAACGTGTTTGTGGATAATCGCGGTGGCGCGGGTACCGTGCTAGGCACGGAAATCGTCGCGCGTGCGCCGCCAGACGGCCATACGTTGCTGGTGAATACGCCGTCGTACACGATCAACGGAGGCGTGCGCAAGCTGCCCTACGATTCGATCAGTGATTTCGCGGCGGTGGGCCTGATCGCCGTCACGCCGCTGATGCTGATTACGCATCCGTCGCTGCCGGTTCGCAGCGTCAAGGACTTGATCGCGCTGGCCAAGAGCCAGCCGGGACAATTGATTTACGCGTCATCGGGGCAGGGCAGTCCCACGCACATGGGCATGGAACTGCTGCGATTTTCCGGCGTGCGCATGACGCACGTGCCGTACAAGGGCGCTGCGCCGGCATTGACGGATCTGGTTGGCGGCCACGTGCAACTGATGCAGACCAGTGTGATCGTCGCCAAGCCGCACACCAGCACGGGGCGTTTGCGCGCGATTGCGATGACAACCTCTAAGCGGTCGGTAGCGCTGCCCGACGTGCCCACCATCGCGGAAACCATTCCCGGTTACGAGGTGCTTAACTGGTGGGGATTGATGGTGCCTGCGAAAACGCCGGGCGGCGTGATTGAACGGCTCAATGCGGAGGTTGCAAAGGTGATGTCGAGGAATTCCAACCGCGAGCGATTCAGCGCGGAGGGGGTCGAGGCCGCGCCAGGTTCTTCGGCGGAGTTTTCCGCCATGCTGCGCGCGGAGATCGCCAAGTGGGGCAAGGTGGGCAGAGAAATTAGCCTAAAACTCGATTAGATAAAATATTAATAAAAACATATAGTTATGTCACTTCACTCTTTGTTTGATCCGCGCTCGGTCGCGATTGTAGGCGCCACGCAAGATTCCCGCCGCGCGGGTGGGCAACCACTCTATTCGCTCACGCATCTGGGCTATACGGGAGCGGTGTTCGCGGTCAATCCGCGCTATACCGAAATCGATGGCCGGCCGTGTTACGCCAGCGTGGATGCCTTGCCGCAAGCCTGTGACCTGGCGGTGATTGCCGTGCCGGCCATTGACGTGCCGAGCGCCATCGAGGCCTGCGGCAGGAAGGGCATTCCGTATGCATTGATATTGAGTGCCGGTTTTCGTGAAATCGGTGAGCGGGGTGCCGCGCTCGAAGCGCGTTTGCAGGCGGCGCTGAAATTGTCCGGCGTGCGCGCGGTTGGACCGAACTGCATCGGCATGATGAATTTGCGCGCCCGGGTATTCGCCGGATTCGGCGCGGCATTTCGCAAACACGATTGGCGCGGCGGGCCGGTGGCCATGATTTCGCAAAGCGGTGGATTTGCCTACTCGATCATGACCTATTGCGAAGAGGCGGGCATCGGCTTTGACCATATGGTTTCCACCGGCAACGAAAGCAGTCTCGATACGCTCGATTTTATTGAGCATTTTCTGGAAGACGAGGCGACGCGGCTGATTGCCGTTTATATGGAAGGCATCGGCAACGGGCGGCGCTTGCGCGCGCTGGGTCGGCGTGCCCTCGAAATCGGCAAGCCCATCGCGGTATGGAAGGTGGGCAACACACGGGCCGGCAGCCGCGCCGCCGTGTCGCATACCGCGAATCTCACCGAGGATTACGACTGGTATCGCGATGCCTTTCGCGAAGGCGGATTTATCGAGATACGCGAGATTTACGATCTGATTGATGCCGCGCGCGTATTCCGTTCCAGCAAGCGGCCGCGCGGCAATCGCGTGGCGATTGTCACCACCAGTGGCGGCGCTGGTGTATTGCTGTCCGATGCCTGCGAGCGTTCCGGCCTGATTTTGCC
Organism: Betaproteobacteria bacterium UBA5216; assembly: GCA_002412495.1. Lineage (GTDB taxonomy): Bacteria > Pseudomonadota > Gammaproteobacteria > Burkholderiales > SG8-41 > UBA5216. The sequence continues at coordinate 42,515 of DHVE01000053.1, read as the reverse complement.
GGCGATGTCGGCAGCAACACTTGCAGCCCTTGAACCCGTGGTGCCCGATTTTGCTTCAACCGCGAATCCGATCGACGTCACCGCCGCCATTGCGCAAAAAGAAGTGGAGTTCAGCGCGGCCACGCAGGCCGTGCTCGATGACCCGAACGTGGACATGCTGATTCTGCGCTCTTATCCGGGGCGCGATGCGCCGGTGTGGGCGGAACATTTCGTGGCTGCGGTGAATGCCAGCGACAAGCCGGTTCTCATTAGCCTGACGGGCACCGTGCGTGAATCAGCCGCCTGGATGCCGGGTGTAGAGGCAGCCGGCGTGCCGTGTTACGAGGCGCCGGGGCGTTTGGTTTATGCGGCGAGCGCGCTGAATACTTTCGCGCGCAAGTGTGAACGTGCGAGAGCACGGCCGGACTTGTTGCCTTCTGCAACCGCAAAACAACTGCCGCCCGTGCATAATGAAGTTGATGAGCTGCAGGGTAAGGCGCTACTTGAATCGTATGGCATCGCGACGCCCAAGCGGCTGTTTATCGAGGCGGGAGCGGAAGCCGGGTTCGCGTCGTGTGATCTTCGGTTTCCGGTGGTGCTTAAGGTCGTCAGTCCGGATTTGCCGCATAAAACCGAAGCGGGTGGAGTGCACGTGGGTATTGAAAATATGATTCAACTAAAACAATGCCTAGCAGAGATGGCGCCTCGCGTTGCTGAGTACAAGCCCGATGCGCGCATACGCGGCTGGTTGGTGGAAGAGATGGCGCGCGGTGTTGAACTCATCGTGGGCGCCCTGAATAATCCATCGTTCGGCCCGTTGGTGATGGTGGGGTTCGGAGGCATTAATGCCGAGCTTTTTAGTGACGTGGCGCGCCGTTACGCACCCATTGATACGGATACTGCGCGCGAAATGCTTCTTGGTCTCAAGGCCGCGCGCATCCTGCAAGGTTTTCGGGGCCAGCCAGCCTGTGACATAGTTGCGCTCGCAAATGCCGTGAGCCGGTTGTCTTGGCTGATGGCAGAGCACGCGGATCAATTGTCGGAAGTGGAGATCAACCCGCTGATCGCCGGTGTTGACGGCGCGTGGGCCGCGGATGCCGTGATACGCGGGAATGGTTTGCCGTGACGTGCGGCGCCAGCCGATTGTGTTTCTTCGCGGTGGCAAGTCTTGCGACCGCGGCGCTGGGGGATTATTTGAAGCTGGCGCAAGGTCACGGCGTCGGTGGCGCATTTTCCAGCGGAATTTATCTAGCCTTGTTGCTGTTGAGCGAGCCGCGGTGCTGGCCGCGATGGACGATAGTCGCTTTGTGCGCGGGGTTTGCTGCCGAAATATGGATCTGCCACGACACTGTCACGCATGCGCTGTTCGATACGGCGGGACACATTTCAGGCATGCTATGCGCGGCATGGTTGATTCGCCGGGTCAGTGATTCCCCGTACCGTTTCGACGCGCCTCGTGGCATGTTTGCTTTGGTCGTACTGACCGTACTGCCAGGGGCGGCGATAAGCGCCATCGTAGAGTGGATTTTGCACGTTTTCGAAGCCAAGCCGGTGTCCGCATTCGAGCTGCTGCTGGACTGGACTTCATATAGTCTCGGTGGCCTGCTCGTGTCCCCGCCAGTGCTGATGCTCGCGCAGCGTCGCGTCACGCAGGGCCGCGTGGCGATGCAGCGCTGTCTGGAGGCGGTCGTGTTGATGGCGTTGCTACTGGCGTCGACGTATTTCATCTTTCATACGAACCTGCCGCTGGTCTTCCTGCTGCTGCCACCCGTGTTGTGGGCGGTTTTGCGGTTCGGATTGCCCGGGACGGTGGTGACAGTCACCGTGGTGGCCATGATGGCGCTGCACTTCACGGCCCTCGAGCTGGGCCCCTATTCCGCGGCGGGACGAACACGTGAAGAAAGCGCGTTGCTGGTGCAGACTTTTCTGGTGCTGGCGAGCGCGGGCGCGTTGTTGCTCGTGGCCATTAACCGCCACCGGCAACGGGTGGTGGATGAATTGCGGCGCGCCCATGCGGAACTCGATGCGCAGGTGACCGCGCGCACCGCGGCGCTGCGCGCGAGCGAGCAAAAGCTGCGTGAAAACGAGGAACGGTTTCGTGTCGCGCGCGCGGCCGCGAAAATCATCGTCATCGACTGGGATGTTCAGCGCGATGAACTCACCTTTAGCGATTCGCCCGAGTGGCTGCGTGGGCCCTTGCCGGAGAGCGGCAGGTATCCCTTCTATAAGGATCAGGTGCATCCGGACGACAGGGCGCATTTTCTTGCGGTGCGCAACCGTTCACTCGAAACCCTGGAGGGGCATACCGTACAGTATCGAATGGTGCGCACGGACGGGGTCGTGCGGCATGTTGAGTCGTTTCAGGTGATGTTCGCGGGCCAGGACGGCAAGGCAGCGCGTCTGGTGGCCATGCATCAGGACATCACCGAGCGTAAGGAAACGGAAATCGCGCTGCGCGAATCGGAGCAACGTTTCCGCACCTTGCTCGATGCGATGCCGGAGGAAGTTCGCCTGAAGGATACGCAGGGCCGCTTTCTGATGCTGAATCGTGCCGCGCAAATGCAAATGGGGCTCCCCGAAGAAAAAATCATCGGAAGAACCGTCTTTGAGCTTCGTCCGCAAGAGGTCGCGGTGCGAATTGACGCTCAGGAGAAGCAGGTCATTTCGGCGGGCCGTGCAATGGTGTTCGAGCGCAATGCCTATGTGGATCCCGGCACATGGCGTGAGGCGGAGGTGACGCCCATACTGGATGCCTCCGGGAAGGTAATTAGTTTATTGACCATCTCGCGGGACATATCGGCCCGCAAGCTCGCGGAACTGGAAAAATTGCGGGAGCGCGAAGAGCAATATCGCGAGCTGGTGGAACAGGCGAGTGATCTGATTTATCGGACCAATCCGTCGGGGTATTTCACTTATGTCAATACGGATGTCGCGGCGGGGATGCTCGGTTACCGCAGCGATGAGTTGCTGGGACGCTGTTATCTCGATTTTGTTCATCCTGATTATCGCGCGGAGGTTGATTCGTTTTATCGCGAGCATTTCAGAGCGCGGACACCGCGCACCTATCGCGAGTTTCCGGCGATCGGCAAGGACGGCAGGGTGGTATGGGTCGGTCAGCATGTGAATGCCTTTATAAGGAACAATCGTGTTGCCTACCATCAGGCCGTGTGCCGCGATATCAACGACCGCGTCATCGCGCAACAGGCATTGCGCGATTCCAACGACAAGTTGCGCCAGTTGTCCGCACGCCAAGCGGAACTGCTCGAAGCCGAACGCACCCGCATCGCTCACGACTTGCATGATGGGATCGGGCAATTGCTTAATTTGGCGCGGATCAAATTGACATCGACCCTTGAGGATGGTAAAGCCAGCCAAGTGCATGATCGTTTGCGTGAAATCACCCGCATCATTGATGACACGAATGCCGCTATCCGTTCCATGGAATTCGATCTCAGTCCGCCGGTGTTGCGGCAACTGGGCCTGTCGCCCGCGCTGGATTGGCTGGCGGATGAAATGTTCCGGCAGTACGGGTTGCGCGTGGGCGTGAGTGATGATGGCGAGGCCAAGCCGCTTCCAGAATTGAGTCAATCCATTACGTTTCGGCTGATACGAGAATTGCTGATCAACGTGGTACGGCACGCCGGAGTGAAACGCGCGCATGTGGATACGCAACGTGCTGATGATGCGATAGTCGTTACCGTAAGCGACGAGGGGATTGGGTTCGATACCCGGATTCCGGGGAGCGGGCTGGGACTGGTCAGTGTGCGCGAGCGCATCAGTTATATCGGGGGCAGCGCGAGAGTCTGGAGTGCTGCAGGGGAGGGCACCGTGGTGACACTCTCGATTCCGCTGACGGAGCAGACGACATTGCATGAATGCAAGTAATTGATTATAAATGGAAAGTTAATTTCTGTGACCTGCGCTCATTTGTGGTGAACGGGATGAGTGCAAATTCGGGTGTATGGAATAACCGGTACTGGAATTGCAGATAGCGGGGATTGTTTCCTTCGCAATAGATTGTGAATATCCATGTATCGCATCCGTGCAAAGGCGCAGCAGCGCAGGCGCAATTTCCGGTGCCGCGATCCATGGCAGTGTTCATGTTTTTGAAAAGGGTAAGAACCAATGTCCATTCGAGTCATGCTGGCAGACGATCATCGAATGCTGCGCGATGCGCTGATACTGATATTAAAAAACGAGCCAGACATGGAAATTGCGGGGGTGACCGAAGATGGGTCATCGACGATGACGCTTGCCCGTGATTGCAGGCCAGATGTGCTGGTGCTTGATATCGCAATGCCCGGCGTCAATGGTGTGCAGGTCGCGCAGACGCTATATAAGGAAATGCCGCAAATGCGGATTCTGGTGCTGTCCGCTTACATGGATAAGCGTTTCGTGCAGGAGTCGTTAAAGGCGGGTGCCGCGGGCTATGTTTCTAAGGCCGCCGCGGCGACGGAGTTGCCGCGGGCGATACGTGCGGTGGCTGCGGGGCAAAACTTTCTCAGCCCGGAAGTTACCTCCCTGGTGATGGGGCAGTTTTTGCCGGATGCCGACACAACAGCGACCAATGTGTCGCCGCTGAGTGCACGAGAGCGGGAAGTGCTGCGGCTGGTGGCCGACGGTGTGCGCACCACGGCGATTGCCCGCCGACTGGGCATCACGGAAGGCACCGTGGAGGCGCATCGGCGCAACATGATGCGCAAACTTGACTTGCGCACGGTAGCGGAATTGACCAAGTATGCCGTGCGCGAAGGACTGACATCGCTCTGAGATCCGCGTCTCAGTCGATTTTGTTGCCCACCTGCCGGATCAGTTTGCCATAGGTCTCGAAATCCTGGCGCAGACGCAGGGAAAATTGTTCGGGCGATTGTTGCACGAAGGTCATGCCGCGCGATTCCCAGAGGGTTTGCATGGCGGATGTGGAAAACGCATCGAGCAGCGCCCCGTGCAGGCGGGCTACCACGCCCTTGGGCAGGTGCGCAGGGCCGAGCAGACCTTGCCAGCCGGATATCTCATAGCCGGGCAATCCGCTTTCGGCAATCGTCGGCACGTCTTTGATTCCAGGTATGCGCTGCCGGCCGGTGACGCCAAGTGCCTTGAGTTTGCCGGCCCGCACATTCGGCAGTAGAAAAGCAGGGTTATTCCACATCATATCAACGCGCCCGCTGACCAGATCGGTGATGGCCGTGGCGCCCCCGCCACGATACGGCACATGCAGCAACTGTATGCCGGCCAGGGTGGCGAACAAGGCGCCGGCGATGTGATAGGCGCTGCCCACCCCATTGGAGCCATACGACAGGTTGCCGGGGCGCGCTTTCGCCATTGCAATAAGGTCGCGGGCATTTTTTGCCGGCAAAGCAGGATGTCCCGCCAGCAGAAACGAAAAATCCCCGAAGGGGGCGATGGCGGTGAAGTCCTTCAACGGATCAAACGGCACCTTCTGCAAATGCGGTGTGGCGGTCAGGGCGGAGCCCGGCGCGGCTAGCAAGGTGTATCCGTCGGCAACGCTGTTCATGACCAACTCCGCCGCGATCACACCGGTGGCGCCGGTCCGGATATCCACGATGACTTGTTGCCCGAACGCTTCCGAGAGCCTCTGCGCGACCGTTCTCGCGTTGAGATCCATCGAACTGCCCGATGCGTAACCGTGTATCAGACGGATGGGCTTGGACGGATACGCAGGCGTGGATCCCGGTGTTGCGGTTTGCGCGAAACAGCCTGCAGTCAGGAACACGCAAGCCGCGGCCAGGCAGCGCGGGGCATCAATGCGCATCGACCGGCAATTCCATGGAAACTTTGGTTGTCATGGTAATCGCGCGCCCGTTATGATCTTCGAGCACGGATCTTACGGGCGCCGCGAATAACCTTTCAATCGCGGCGGCATCCACGGGTTTGCTGAAAAGATATCCTTGATAGGTATCGCAGTTCAGTGTGCGGAGGAACGCCAGCTGCGTGGTTGAATCGACGCCTTCGGCAACGACACCGAGGTTGAGCTCTTTGGCAATGGCGATAATGGCGCCGATAATAGCCACGGCGCGCGCGTTGCCGGCGTCGTCGTCTATGGTGACGACAAAACTGCGGTCGATTTTAAGCATGTCGAGTGGCAGGCGCTGCAGTACGCTGAGCGATGAATAGCCAGTACCGAAATCATCCATCGCGATTCGTATACCCAACTCACGAATGCGCCGCAGGATGGCAATGGCTTCTTCCACGTGTGCCATTAGCATGGTTTCGGTGATTTCGAGCATCAGCCAGCCAGGCTCCATTTCGTGCTCAATCAACGCGTTTCTGACGGCGGTCACCAAGCCGTCGCCCAATTGTGCCGCGGACACATTGACGACAACATAAGGCACGTTGACACCCGTTTTGCGCCAGGCTTTAACCGTGCGGCAGGCTTCATTCAAAATCCATTCACCCAACGGCAGGATCAAGCCGGTTTCCTCCACTACCGAGATGAATTCGGCGGGAGATAACAGCCCTCGCGAGGGATGCTGCCAGCGCACCAGCGACTCGACGCCGCGAATTTTTCCGGTGGCCACGACGACTTGCGGCTGGTAATGCAGTACGAATTCGCCATTTTGCACGGCAGCGCGCAATTCACGTTCCAGCTGAAGCCGTTGCAATATGCGCTGGTTCATCTCTTCGGCGTAAAACTGGAAATTGTTGCGGTTCAGTTCCTTGGCATGGTACATCGCGATATCGGCGTTTTTCATCAAGGTAGTAACGTCGTTACCGTCCATGGGATAGAAACAAATGCCGATGCTGGCGGACGTTTGGGCGCTATGGCCGTGCAGTTCGTAGGGGGTGGTGAGTAAATCCAGCATGCGTTGCGCGATGGGAGCAACGATGCTGGTGTCGATAATGTCGGTCAATAGCACCACGAATTCGTCGCCCCCGAGGCGCGCCACCGAGTCGAGCTCGCGCACGCATTCCGTCAGGCGTCTCGCGCACTCCCGCAATAAATCATCGCCGGCCGCGTGTCCCAAGGTATCGTTGACCGCCTTGAAGTGATCGAGATCGATAAACAGAACCGCCAGTTGGGTTCGCGCGCGCGCCGCCCGGACAATGGCCGTGTGCATCTGTTCAATCAGCATGCCGCGATTCGACAAACCAGTCAGCGGGTCTTTGGTGGCGAGTTGTTCAATGTGTCGCTCGGCTTTCACGCGTTCCGTGATATCGCGCACCACCACGGTATATCCCTTGATTTCACTGTGCACTGCCGTTAATGGCGTGACGACAACGTTGGCGTGGAACGTTGTGCCATCCTTGCGAGTCAGGCTGCTGTCGGTTTCAAAGCGGCCTGCTTCCGCGATGGCCGCGAGTCCCTCGTCGCGCGCCAGCCGCGCATCCTGCTTGTCCGCGAAGATTCGCGCAAACGACACGCCTTGCATGTCGGCGGCGTCATAGCCGAGGATGCGCGTGCTTGCCTGGTTCCAGTGATTGACAAAACCATGCGCATCGACGGAAAAAATGGCGTAGTCGTAGACACCGTCCAGCAGCGTCCGCAGGCGTATTTCCTGTTCCTCGTGCAGCGCCCGGGAGACCGTGGTGCTCTGCAACTGATCGATCATGTAATTAAAGTTTTTCGCCAGGTCGGAGTATTCATCGTTGCCGGCGAGAATGACGCGATGGTCGAGATCCCCACGCGCAATGGCGTCGGTACTGGCCGAGAGTTTTCGCACCGGTTCAATAATCGAGCGCCGTACGTAACGGGCCGCCAGCAATGATAATAAAAGCAGGCCCAGCGACGTACCGCCGGCCAGCAGCAGGACGCGCAGCATCTGCCGGCTTGCGGTATCGGCGGCTTCAATGGTGTACAGTTTGAGTGTGGGCTTGAGCTGGGTGGCTATGGTGGTAACTATCTGTTGCTGCAGAACCGACATTCTGTCCAGTTGAGCGCGATGGTCCTGCAGTGGCACGGCCGAGGGATGGCTGGTGCCGTCGCCGGCTACCGGCAGCGCAATGAGGCTGGTGCTGATGCGGTCCAGCTCATTGAATTGGCTGGCTATGGCGCGTGCGGGTTTTTGCCACTGTTCGAATCGAGCCAGAGCGAGCAACCGGTCCGAGTATTGCCGAAAGTGCGTACTGTGCCGCTGATAGGCGTCCCGATAAGCCGGATCACCGGTTTGGAGATATTGCAAAACACTTATTCCGCCCGATACCGTATCGAACTCCATGTCGCTGGCCGCGCTGGTCATGGCCTGCACGAGATCGTGAGATTCCTGCAACGAATGTACCGCGACGGACGATACGTAGTGCGTTATCAGCATTGCGGTAGCAGTCGCCAAGACGATAGTGGCGATGCCTAGGGAGACCTTCCTTGCAATGGAATTTCGCAGCAGGCGCTCAGGCAATTCGAGCACCTTGTCGCCGCAGATCAAGACGGGAGCGGGTCGCTCCTTGCGGGATAGCGTATGCACCAGACCCTTTAGTGCAAGTATTCGTGGCCGATGGATACACGGTCATTTGTTGCCGGTTGGTTATTGAAAACAGGTACAGGATATCCTGAGACATGTTCAAATGCTATTAGAAATAAAGACATCGGGGTATTGGGCCACCAAACGCGGCTTGGCGGAGCTAATCTCTTGATTGACAGTGCATTTTTGGGTCAACGCCTTACGGGTTTGCCGCAGGGCAGCGCATACGATAAAGTCGGCAGCTTCCCGACAGTTTGGAGGTAATTTCATGAGCAATACCATGGCAATGGTGAGATTGGTGGTGCCCGAAGCGCCGCCGCCAGCGGCAATTGCGACCGGGCGACAACGTGACTTATCCGTTGACGGCATACGGCTCGGCATTCTCGATAACAGCAAAGGCAACGCAGACCACCTGCTGAAGTTCATTGTGGAAGGGGTGAAGGCGCAAATGAAGGTGGCTTCCGTGGTGGCGCTCCGGAAGCCGTCGCCATCGATTCCGGCCGAGAAAAATGTGCTGGATGAATTCACCGCCCAGGCGGATTGCGTCATCAGCGCCATGGCGGATTGAGGTTCCTGCACATCGTGGAGTGTCCACGATATGTCAGAGTTACGTAAACGCGGTTTGGTAACGGCGGTAATCTGTACGGATCCCTTCCTGAAACTGGGTAAGGCGCAATCGCGCGTGTTTGGCGTGCCGGATTTGCCATTGATCGTAATACCGCATCCGCTGGGCGGAATTTCGCTGGAAAAAGTCGAAGGGCGCGCGGGAGTGGCCATCCCTGAGTTTGTGAAGTTGATCAAGGAGCATTCGAAGTGAACGATCTTTCGGCATTGTTAAAAGCCCCGGATGCTAGCTTGGAAGCCAAGGACGATTTCTTTTCAATAAACGCGCTTTATCTGGAAAAGGGATGGGGAGACGGCCTGCCGCTGATACCGCCCACGGAGGAACGAGTCGCCGCGATGCTGGAGTACTGTGATCGCCCGTGGAATGAGCCGGTGGGCAAGGTAGCGCCGCGTTATGGCGAGGCTACGCCCGTGCGTTTGGCGGCGAATGCGGTTATGGCCGGTTGCAAGCCGGAATATTTTCCGTTGATTATTCTGGCGGTCGAGGCCATGTGCGACGAGGCCTTTAACCTGTATGGGATTCAGGCGACCACACATATGTGTTCACCGCTGGTCATCGTCAATGGCCCCGGGGCGAAAGAACTGGGCATGAACAGCGGGCACAATGCCTTTGGTCCCGGGACTCATAGCAATGCCACGATAGGGCGCGCTATCCGATTGATTTTATTGAATATTGGCGGTGCCATCCCCGCGCTTGGCGATATGTCCACATTCGGCGGGCCGAACAAATATTCCTATTGCGTGGCTGAAAACGAAGCAGGAAACCCCTGGGTGCCGCTGCATGTGGAGCGGGGTTTCCCCCGTGAAGCCACTTGCGTCACGGTGGTCGGCGGGGAGTGCCCGCATAACGTGAACGATCATGAAAGCATCAGCGGTGAAGGCATCCTCAAGACCATCGCGGGCACCCTGATTTCAACCGGCTCGAACGACATCTATTATCCCGACGCCATGCCGCTGGTGGTGATGGGGCCGGAACACGCCGCGACTATCGCCAATGACGGCATCAGCAAGCGGGCAGCCAAGCAATTCATCGCACAACACGCGACGCTTCCGCTGGGGACGTTTTCCAAAGAGAACATTGAACGGCGCTTTCGAGTGGCATTTGCCTCTGTCTACAAAAATGCCGGAATGGACGCGCCAGTGCCCATGATACACAACGCTGACAATCTGCTGATTGCCGTGATTGGCGGCGCCGGCAAGCACTCGGCGGTGATACCTACGTTTGGCGCGACCAAGGCGGTTACCCGAGCGTTAAAGCGCTCCGATGGGCAGTATGCGCGCTCGATGGCCGAGATGCGCGGCAAGTAATCCCCGCTGTCATTGTGCACATGGTAAGCGATTGTTTTATAAAAATATTGGTTAATACGGGCATGCCGCTGATTACCGCCGATCCGTTGGTAAAGTAATGCTGTTGGAATGGAGGCTTTGTAGGTGAAGACCGGTGCGTGACGCAAGCGGGAATTTCAAACGCGGCGGACGTGAATGTTTATAATCCGTGCATCCACCAAACTGTGCTGGATCATCGTCAGTCATAATAAAAGTGCCTACTAATTCATACGCTCTTGCCGCGGACGCCGGAATACGCGAAATCGACGAAATCTGGAAAGAGATTCGCGATCGCCTGCAAGCGCATGCAGTGGTGGAACTGGATGCGTCCGCGGTGGCTCGACCGGATACGGCCCTGGCACAGCTGCTGGCTGTCGCCGTGGTGCGTGCGCGTGAACAAGGGAAATCAGTACGGATTAATAATCCGTCGGAGCGCTTGAGCGAGTTGCTTTCGCTGCTGGCGATAGACGCGGTATTGGGAGGGGATACGTGAGCGTCGATTTCGATCTCAGCGAGCCGGAGGGTGGTGGGACGTCCCGTGGTGGAAACGCCAGTGCTGGTGGCGGCGCCATAAAGGTGGAAAAGCCCGAAACAGAAAAAAACAAGGAGCGGGCGCAGCGGCAGGATAAGGGAAAAGGCAAGGCGCTGGCGCTGTGCGCGGCGGCCGTGCTGCTTCCCTGGATATGGGGTGTGTGGGCGGTGCCGTTGTGGGTTGCGGGCGTTTCGCTGGTGTTTTCGGTGGTGTCGTTATTCCTGATTTACCATGTGATGGCCAGCCGCGCGGAATCAGCGCCCGCGCAGGCGACGGACACGCCGGTGCGCAATACGGGTGATGCGGTTGCCACCGCGCAGTCGATGGCGCTGATGCAAGGTTTGCTGAACCAATGGATGGAATCGTCGCATATCGCGGGAGATAGCATCCGGCATGCGCGCGCGTCTCTGGACGACGTGACTCAGCAATCCGAGGCGGCTGCCGCGAAGATCGGCAAGAGCTTTCGCGTCATCATGGACAAGACCGGGCAGCAAATGGACAGTGCCGTGCGGCTGCTAAAGAGCAGTTCGGCCGACGGGGCTGGTGGATCTGCCTGGTTGTCGTTGCCTGATTTCATCACGGCGTACGAACGGCAACTGGATAACGTTACCAGCCGCATGATGGATTTTTCCAAGGCATCCGAAGAAATGTCACGCCATCAGGATGTGGTGCGAGAACATTCACTGGCAATAGACGAAATGCTGGACGAATTGCGCAACATGGCGGCGCGAATTCGCAAGCTGGCGCTCGATTCCACGGTGGCGGCCAACCGCGACGCCAATGCCGATGGCCGCTGGTTTGTTGAAATTGCAGACCGCATTCGCGAGACCAGCACATCGGCACATGAGTTGACGCGCCGCATGCGCGATGGTCTGGAGAAGATCCGTGAAGTGATGGGCGGCACTTACGAAGAGTTGAGTAAATCCAGCGACAATGTGCGGCTGGCGGCCGTGCAGGCCAAGGTAGATGTGTCGCAGCTCAACATCGCCACGATGGAAAAGGCGCGGGAGGTCACCACCACGCTGGAGAAGATCACCTCGCTGGGCAAGGATGTGCGCAACGATATCAATCAGATTATCGTCGCGATGCAGTATCAGGATATTACCCAGCAAAAACTTCAGCACATCAAGGCGCCGCTGTTGGCGAAGGCGGCGGAGTCCCTTTCGGACTCCGAATCCAATACGCGCGCCGCGGGTTTGGCGCGTGCCGCGGATGGCGCCTCGGCTTCGGAGGGTGAATCGCGTATCGCGGTTCGCGAGGACTTGGCGCCCGGTAAAGTACAAAAAGTAGACGTAGAGTTATTCTAGATTTCGGGAGAGAGTTGTGTCGAATATCATGATTGTTGATGACTCCATGACCATGCGGCAGATGGTCAATTTCACGCTGGCCTCGGCTGGACACAAGGTCGCCGAAGCCGGCAACACCGACGAGGCGCTCGCGCTGGCGCAAACACAACGGTTTGATCTGGTGATTTCGGACGTGAACATGCCGGGGCGCACGGGGATCGAACTGGTCGCGGAGTTACGCAAGTTGCCCGAGTACAAATTTGTGCCGATCATACTGTTGACCACCGAATCGCAACCGGAAATGAAATCCAAGGGGCGCGCGGCGGGCGCGACGGGCTGGATAGTCAAACCCTTTGATCCGGAAGCGCTGCTGAACGTGTTGCGCAAGGTGCTGCCGGCTTAGCATTTTTTGGATTAGAAGGTAATTAGAGAGTATCTAGATGACCGTTAAGAGCAGTTTGCGGCTGGGCGTTGCGTTTTTGCTTGCGCTGATTCTGGGCATGGCGGTGGTGGGTATCATGCACTTGCAGGGTGGGCCGCGTAATGTGATGGTGGGGCTGGTCGTGGTAACGATCATGCTGCTGATGGTCATGTGGATAGTTACCTTGCGCGCCATTAGCATACCGCTCGCGACGGCGGTGTCGCTGGCAAATCGGGTGGCCGCCGGCGACTTGACCGTGACGATAGAAACCGATGGGCGCGGCGAATTCGGCAAACTGATGCTGGCGCTTAAGACCATGGATGAAAATCTCACGCGCATGGTGAGTGATATTCGCGACAGCGCGGAAGCCATCGCCACGTCGGCCAACGAAGTGGCGAGTGGCAATAACAATCTGTCTCAGCGCACGGAAGAACAGGCTTCGACCCTGGAGCAAACCGCGTCCAGCATGGAAGCGTTGACTGCCGCGGTGAAGGAAAACACCGAGAGCGCGCGCAAGGCAAATGTACTGGCAAAAAGCGCGAATGTGGTGGCGGCAAACGGCGGAAGAGTCGTGGGCGATGTGGTGCTGACCATGAACGATATCCAGGAAAGCTCGCGCAAGATTTCGGATATTATTTCCGTTATCGATGGCATCGCATTTCAGACAAATATTCTCGCGTTGAACGCCGCCGTTGAGGCCGCGCGTGCCGGCGAACAAGGCCGGGGGTTTGCGGTGGTGGCTTCCGAGGTTCGCAGCCTTGCGCAGCGATCCGCGGAGGCCGCGAAGGAGATCAAGGTATTGATCGGCAACTCCGTTGAAAAGGTCGATGCGGGCACCCGGCTGGTTGAAAACGCCGGCAAGACGATGAATGAAATCGTGGATTCCGTCGCAAACCTCAGTGGAATCATAGACCAAATCAGCAATGCCTCGGCTGATCAATCCAGCGGTATCGACCAGATCAATCTGGCGATTCTTCAGATGGATGAGGTCGTGCAGCAGAATGCTGCAGTCGTGGAGCAGGCGACGGCCGCGGCCGATTCCATGCGCACGCAGGCACAGCGCCTGCGCGAAATGACGCGCGTGTTCAAGATTGACGAGAACGACAGGGTTCTTCTCGATCACCGGCGTAACGTCGCTGGTACTTCCCGGCGCGCCGCTGCGCCCGGTACGGTTGGAACGTCCGGAACGTCCGGCGCGGCCGGCCGCGCGCCTGAACCAGCAGCCGCCGTGGCGGTCGCCGTCCGTTCAGCGGGGCCGGCTGTTGCCGCCGCCAGCCTAGCGTCGGCGCCGCGCGGCGGCTCCAGAGACGATGGCGACTGGAAGGAATTTTGACGATGCGGTTTCAGCGATAACGACATGAGCCTTGATCTTTCCCGTTTTCACGCAACCTTCTTTGCCGAGAGCCTCGAAGGCCTTGATAGCGTGGAGCAGGCTTTGCTGCGGCTCGAACAGCATGGGCACAGCAAGGAAACCCTGGATGGCATTTTCCGCGCAGTACATTCGCTGAAGGGGTCCGCGGGTAGCCTGGGATTTGGCGTCATCGCCGAACTGGCGCACGAGATGGAATCCATGCTGGACCGTCTCCGTCAAGGTACGGCACAGGCAACTCCCGAATGCACCAACGTGCTGCTGCGAGGCGTGGATTGCCTGCGTAACTGGATCTTCGCTTCCGAGGCGCAGGAGCCGGTCGATGCGTCGGCGGGCGCTGGCATCGTAAGGGAATTGCAGTTGTTGCTGCGTGCCGGCACTGGCGGTGCGACCGCTGGCGGGCAGGCGGTCGCGGGCGAGACGGTGGTTGCGCGAACCAAGCAAGCCTATGTGATCGTGTTTCGTCCGGCGCAGGATTTTTTTCACAGCGGCAACGATCCCGCTCGCTTTATCGAGGAACTGGCGCATCTCGGGACGGTGCGTTGCATCGTCGATTTATCCGCGCTGCCGGACGTGCGGACATTCGTGCCGACAACTTGCTATCTGGCGTGGCGCATTTCATTGGAAACCGAAGCTACCATCGGTGACATCCGCGACGTATTCGAATGGGTATCGAATTGCTGCGCGCTGGAAATCGAGCCGGTTGCCGAGCCGGTGATGCTCGAGTCTCCGTCGGCGCCCAGACCGGCGCGCCGCGCCGAGGATTTTTCGCCGGATGCGCGCCGCGAGGTTGGTCTGGTGACCATGCACGTGCGCACCGACAAAATCGATGACCTAGTGAATCTGGTCGGCGAGCTGGTGATCACGCATACCATGCTCAAGCAATCGACCCAGCATCTCGACGCAATCAAGGATGCGCGCGCGGTCTCCGTTTTTGCACAACTGGAACGCAATGTGCAGGATATCCAGGAACGCATACTGGCTATCCGCATGATGCCGGTGAATCACGTGTTTGGCCGGTTCCCGCGCCTGGTGCGCGATCTCGGTTTGCAATTGGGCAAGGCCGTCGAGCTAAAGATTTCCGGCGAACAGTCTGAACTCGACAAGAGCGTCATTGAGCAATTGGTGGATCCCCTGACACACCTGGTACGCAATGCGCTGGATCATGGCATCGAATTGCCCGCGGACCGGCTGGCCGCCGGCAAACCGGCCAAGGGCACGCTGTCGTTACACGCTGAACACCGCGGCGGACGCTTCGTGATTACGGTGGTGGACGATGGGCGTGGCATCAATCCTGAATTGGTGCGCCGGCGTGCGGTGGAAATCGGATTGATAGCCGAAGGTGAATTCGACGAAGCTTCGATGTTCGCGTTGCTTTTGCAGCCGGGGTTTTCCACCGCGCAAAAAGTGAGCAGCGTATCGGGCAGGGGCGTGGGCTTGGACGTGGTCAGCCAAAACGTGCGCAAACTGGGCGGTTCGCTCGATATCACCTCGGCGCTGGGCAAGGGCACGACGTTCACGATCAATCTGCCGCTGACGCTGGCGATCGTGGATGGCATGATCGTCGGAGCGGCCGATGAACGCTACATCATTCCCATTACGTTTATACGCGAGTGCCTGCAGGTGTCGGCCACGCAGGTCCAATCGGTGGTGGGGCAAGGTCACGTGATTCATTTGCGTGGCGAATATATACCGATCCTGAAACTCACGGACGTTTGCGCCCTGCCGGACACGGCGTCGCAGGAGCAGTCGGTTCTGGTGGTGCTGGAAGTTGAAAACCGCACCATCGCACTTCAGGTGGATGAACTGCTGGGCCAGGATCAGGTGGTGATCAAGAGCCTCGAAGCGAATTACCGGAAAGTCGATTTCATGGCGGGCGCGTCCATTTTGGGCGACGGCAGGGTGGCGTTAATTCTGGATGTCACTGAAATCGTAAAGCAGCATGCATCCATCAAGGAACAGCATCGGGGCGCTCCGAAAGTCGTGGATGCGCCCAGGGTGGTGGCGGTCTGACGGTTCGGCCTACTAACGTATCAGCTTAATAGCGTATTGGCGTAACCATGCGAAGAAATACAGGAGGTTCAAGTGAGTGATGTTCGAGCAGACGATGCGGCGCGTGCCGCGGTAAAAAAAGAGTTTCTGACGTTCCGGCTGGCCCAGGAAGAGTACTGCATCGATATACTCAAAGTGCAGGAGATACGTGGCTATGACACCGTAACGTCTATTGCCAACACCCCCGACTTCATCAAAGGTGTGATCAACCTGCGCGGCAATATCGTGCCGATCGTGGATTTGCGCATCAAGTTTCGTCTTGCGAACGTGAGCTATGATGCAACAACCATAGTTATCATATTGAATTTAAATAAAAAAATGATAGGCGTGGTGGTGGACAGTGTATCGGACGTCATCGCGGTTCCGCTGGAAGAAATTCGCGAAGCGCCGCGCTTTGGTTCCACCATCAACACGGAATTCATCTCCGGCATGGCAACCGTCGAGGGGCGCATGCTGATCGTAGTGGACATCGAGCGCCTGATGAGCAGCGAAGACCTGCAGCTGATCGAGAAAGTGGCATCGTAACGCGGGACACAGGGTCGGCGGGCGCACAGGATTACCAGGATTGAGTAGCGTATAACGGTGTCAAAGGAGTTTAAATACGAACAATCGGATTACGAGCGGGTGGCGGACCATCTGTATCGTATCGCCGGCATACATTTGGGCGATACGCGCAAAGAAATGGTGTACAGCCGCCTGACGCGGGAGTTGCGCCGGCTCGGACTGGAGTCCGTGCGCGCCTATCTCGATTACCTGGATAACGCGGGGCAGCACGAGTGGACTCGGTTTATCAATATACTGACCACCAATCTGACGAGTTTTTTCCGCGAACGTCATCATTTTCGTATTCTGGCGGACCAGGTATTGCCTGCGGCGCCCCGGCCGGCTCGCATATGGAGCTGCGGTTGCGCGTCGGGCGAAGAGCCCTATTCGATTGCGATTACCTGCCGGGAATACATGGAGGATTCACAGGTGCCGGTCAGCATCCTCGCCACGGACATCAACACCACCGTATTGCAAGGCGCCGAGCGCGGCATCTACGAGCGCGAGAAGGTCGAGGGGATGGACGCGGCGCAGTTGAAAAAATATTTCTTGTGCGGCGATGGCAGTTACCAAGGGCTTGTTAAAGTAAAGGACGATCTCAAGCGCGGCATTCAATTCCGCATGCTCAACCTGATGCAGGCCGAATGGCCCATTGAAGGACAGTTTGATGCCATTTTTTGTCGCAACGTCATGATCTATTTCGACAAAGAAACACAGTACCGGATACTCAAGCGTTTTGTGCCGTTGCTGCGGCAACCGCATGGCTTGTTGTTTGCCGGACATTCAGAGGCATTTTTCAATGCAAAGGATTTGTTCACCCCGCTGGGCGCAACGACTTATCGCGTCGCGAGCGATGCATCGCAGGCTGCGGCGCGTTTAGGATACCCATGACCGAAAAGCCGCGCGGGACCGCGTTTCCCAATCTTGAAAATGACAGCCCGGGTTTGTATTACGATTCGCATTTCGCGATGCACGCAGCGAAAATAGCGCCCGGTGAGTTATATGCCAGCCAGCGCAATATCCTGATCGTGACGGTGCTCGGATCGTGCGTTTCGGTGTGCCTGATGGACCCGGTTTCCCGCATTGGCGGCATGAATCATTTCATGCTGCCCGACCGTTCGGGTTCGCAGTCAGTGGTGAGCGAGCCGGCGCGTTATGGCGCGCACGCGATGGAGATGCTGATCAACAATTTGTTGACGATGGGCGCTCACCGCGGCCGGTTGGTGGCCAAGGTGTTCGGGGCGGGGCGCGTGCTGCCCGGCATGAGCGATGTCGGTGCGCGCAACGCGGAGTTCGCGCTGGCTTACCTGAACCGCGAAGGCATTTCCGTCGTGGCAAAAGACGTCGGCGGCAATCACGCCCGCAAGGTGTATTTCTTCGTCGAATCGGGCCGGGTGCTGGTGAAGGAACTGCGCCAGTTGCACAACGATACGCTGATTGATCGCGAGCGCGCCTATGCCGTCGAGATCGAGAAAAAATCGATCAGCAGCCGCGTGGAATTGTTCGAGGACTAAGCCGTGGCGGCGAAAACGCGTGTCATCATCGTTGACGATTCGCAGGTCATGCGCGAGCTGATCGCGCAATTTGTCAATGCGCAATCCGACATGATGGTGGCTGGCACGGCGCAGGATCCGTTTGACGCGCGCGAAAAAATTAAGGCGCTTTCGCCCGACGTGGTATTGCTCGACATCGAGATGCCGCGCATGGATGGCCTGACCTTTCTCGAAAAAATCATGCGCCTGCGCCCGATGCCGGTGGTCATGGTCTCAACGCTGACCGTGGCGGGCGGCGAGGCGACATTGCGCGCATTGCAATTGGGCGCGGTGGATTTTGTCACCAAGCCCGCGATGCAGACGAGCAACACGCTGATCTCCCAGTTCGCCAGTGACATCGTAAGCAAGGTGCGCATCGCGGCGGCGGCGGGGCCACAGATCGCGGGCCGGGGCTGGGCGGGGAGCCAATCTGCGTCGGCGCAACCGTCGGTAACCCTGGGGATGGCGGCTCGCAATGCGGTGATCGCCATAGGCGCCTCCACCGGGGGCATCGAAGCAATCACAACGGTGCTGCAAGGATTGCCCGAAAGCGTGCCGCCCGTGCTGATCGTGCAGCACTTGCCACAACCCTTCACGCGGCTGTTTGCCGCGCGTCTGAATTCGATGTGCGCACTCAGGGTAAAAGAAGCCTCGCAAGGCGATATTCTTCATCCCGGGCATGTTTACATTGCGCCTGGGAATCAGCATCTGAAACTCGGGCGCGGCGTCAGTGGATGGATTACGTTGCTCAATGACGGCCCGCTGCTGAATGGGCACCGGCCCTCGGTGGACCCGCTGTTTGATTCCGTGGCGCAGCAAGCGGGGCGGCATGCCGTCGGCGTGATTCTCAGCGGCATGGGTACGGACGGGGCCCAGGGCCTGTTGCACATGAAGCAGGCTGGCGCCATGACCATTGGGCAGGACGCCGGCAGCTGTGTGGTGTATGGCATGCCGCGCGTGGCATTTGAAATAGGCGCGGTTGACAAGCAGGTATCACTGTCCGCGGTATCGCGCGAAATCATCAGTTGTCTGCAAACGCTTGAAAACCTCTCCTCGGGGCGTATACGCAAGCCGTAGGCTGTCACGAGATGAATATAAGTTGTTGTTTATAAAAAATAAATTCACATTCCGCTGATGCCGCGGCGAGGCGTTAGACGATTACTGGGTGCCTCCGTCCGCTTGACATTTAAACTGGCAAGCGTATTTTTGCCTAAAAAACATAAGGTTAGAACCTCTCTGACGCAAACAGTCGTCACTTTTTGAGAGGATTCCCAAACGAGGAAGAGCCATGCGGCATGTGAAAAGTCACGTCCGAAGCGTTGTAGGCGCTGTCGCACTGGCGATCGGCTGCGCGCCCGCGCAGGCTGCGGATCCATTGACGCTGATCCTGCTGCGTTTGTTGCGCGACAAAATCATTACCAGTGGGGTGGAAAGCGCGGTGGAGGGCGCGAGTCGCTCGAACGTCGTCGCGCCGCGCGCGCCACCCGGCGGCGCGGATTTTTCAGCTACCTTCGGATTAAGCGACGCGCAGTTGCGTTTACTCATCGATGAAGGTTTTGTACATTTGACTTCGTCGCAGCGGAATGAAGTGTATGTCAGCGTGCGGCGCATCATTGCCGATCCCAAGAATGCCGCTGAAGTGCCGGCCATCATTGCGGATCTGGCGATAAAGGCATCGGCCGTGCGGCAGGCGCACGAGCAAATCAATGCGCTGTCCTTTGAGCGCAAGCGGCAGATCGCGCAGGAAGCGCGTGCCGAGTATGAAAAAATGCCGCTTGAATCACGCGAGCAAATGGCGTCGGTGCTGCGTCAACGGCTGGTGCCGCTGCCAACCGACTTGAACGATATGATCCTCGCGGAATTTGATCGTGCACAGGCGGCGGTGGCACCATCGTCACCAACCCAGGTCACGCCGTCACCGCCGCCCGTCGCTACGGTGACGGACACCGTGACAACACCCGCTGTGCCCGCGGGGCCTGCGGAATCCACTACCGCGAACTGATTATTTCCGGTCTCAGTGTGTGCCGGACGCTGGTGAGATGGGGGCGTGCGGCGCGTGTGCTGCCTTGGCGCCTGATTTGCCCTTGTGCGCAAACGGATCATAGGGTGTCATGATATCCACCGGCATATCCGGGCCGGCGGGCTTGCGCTCGGACGCGGATGGCACACTCGACAACGTGCGTATGTCACCGGAAATTTCACCGCCGTCTTCCACCGTGAGCTTGCCGTAGCGGATAGTTCCGGTCACGCGCCCGGTGGCATGTATCACCAGCTGTTTGCGCGCGGTGAGTTCCCCTTCGAAGCGGCCGTAAATTTCGGCGACATCTATCCCGACGGTGCCCGAGTACACGCCATGCTCCGCGATCTGGATGACTCGGCTGTCCATCGAGGCTTCCACACGGCCCTCGACCACCAGTGTGTCGCAGTCGGTGATTTCCACGCCCTTGAGCTTGATGTCGGGACCGACAATGAGCTTGCTGCCTGATGTCGCGACAGGCGTCGCGGGAGATTGCGCACCCGTGGTCGGCTCCGTGGCAGCCAGCGCGGCTTCCGCGTGGCCCGTGGCTGCAAGGCTGCGTGGCAAAGCGCCTTGTGACCGGCTATCCTTTGGGTCTCTCGGATCCTTCTGCGAGAAATCTTCTCTCTTGCCGAACAGCGCATCCCTGGAATTAAACATGGCGACTCCTGTGCGTGAATTGAAATATCAAAAAAATGTATCGTCGCGCGTCAATAAAATTCAACGTTGGCTGCAAAGCCTGACAGCTAATGGGGCACACGGTACCGTATTAAGTTCAATTCCTCGCATGAATAGATTTCACCAGCCATGCGGTACCGCCGGTACGACCGTGTTTATAATGGCAGGCGCATGGACATTACCGCGAGAAGAATCTGATGAAATTGCCGAAATCACTGCAATCGTTACATGCATTCCGCGCGCGCGGGATCATCGTGATGTTGGTGGCGGCGCTGCTCGGAACGCCGGCCGCGAGCGCATGTCCGCCGTTGCTCGATCATCGATTCACATCGCTAGAGGGCAAGCCTGTTCATTTGTGTGAGTTCGCGAACCGTCCGATTCTGATAGTCAACACCGCGAGCAAGTGTGGATACACGCCGCAGTTCGAAAAACTGGAGGCGTTGAACAGGCAATACGGCAAGCGCGGGTTGGTGGTGTTGGGATTCCCGTCCAATGATTTCAATCAGGAACTGGCGACGAACCAGGAGATCGCCAAGTTTTGTTTGCTGACTTATGCGATTGAATTTCCGATGATCGAGCAGAGCGCGGTGACAGGCGCCAAGGCGAGTCCGTTGTATCGAGCGCTGGCGACGGCGACCGGCGGGGCGCCGCAGTGGAATTTTCACAAGTACTTGATTGCGCCCGACGGCAAAACCGTTCACGGATTCCACAGCGCCGTGGAACCCGATGCGCCGGAAATCATAGCGCGAATTCAGGACATGCTGCGTGCGCGGCACACGCCAAAATAAAAACGCGCAGTCGGTTCGCTACGCGCTAGAGAAGACGGCGGGGGAGAGGCTACCGTGCGCCGCCATCTCCCGGCATAAGCAGCCCGCAGGCTATTGGTGCTTCAGCTGGTGCTTCAGCGTCGGGTGCTTGATGGTGGGGGCGGACGTCCAAAGGACTGCAGCCCGGGAGATGATGCGTTTCAGCCCGTCGTAAGCGTCGGCTAGCCGATCTGCCGCTTTAAGCGCACCCACGGCTTGCGTACGGTCCATTTCGGACATCACCAGTTCATCAATTTTTCTATACATCACTGAACTTTCGTTCACTTTTAGCGTCTTTCTCATGGAAATGCTCCTTTAAATTCAATTGCTTATTGCATAAGTGCGGATTCTAGAACCATCGTAGTATCAATAACTTACTACCTTATAGTAGACTTGATTCTCCGAGAAATGTTGCATCGCATCAACTTACATCTTTTGCCTGATCGGATGAGATAAACTAAATCGGAGTTAACATGCCCGTGCGACTACCCCCGCTGAATTCGCTTAAAGCCTTTGAGGCCGCCGCGCGCCATTTGAGCGTCAAGAAAGCCGCCTTGGAACTGAATGTCACGTCGGCTGCAGTGAGTCACCAGATACGCACGCTGGAGGATTACCTCGGCGTGCAGTTGTTTCATCGCTACAACAGGGCGCTGGAACTGACGGACGTCGCCAAGTCAGCCTTGCCCAAGCTGGGGGAGGGATTTGACTGCATGGCGCAAGCGGTTGCGCTGCTGCGCAGTCACCCGAATGGCGGGGCGCTTACCGTCAGCGCGGCACCCTCGTTTGCATCCCGCTGGCTGATGCCTCGCTTGCACCGCTTTATTGCGGCGCACCCGGAAGTCGACGTGCGCATTTCCGCGCGCATGCGCCGTATCAGCG
The DNA here is from genome assembly GCA_002412495.1 of Betaproteobacteria bacterium UBA5216. Lineage (GTDB taxonomy): Bacteria > Pseudomonadota > Gammaproteobacteria > Burkholderiales > SG8-41 > UBA5216. Next base: position 20,054 of record DHVE01000053.1, on the reverse strand, counting down.
TGGACGGCAAGGGCGACGTGGCCGAGCGCGCAACGGTGGAAGCGTGGTTGTCTGATTCAGACGTCGCAATACTTTACGGACGCGGCAACGTGCATGGCATGAAAGTGGAACGCCTGATCGACCTGAGCATCACGCCGATATGCAGCCCGCGGCTGCTCGCGGCGGATCACCCGCATCCGCTGCGTACGCCGGACGATCTCAAGCACCACCTGCTGCTGCACGACGATACCGGCGAGCTCTACGACAATGAGCCGTTTTGGGGACTGTGGTTAAAGGCGGCCGGCGTGCATGACGTTGATGCCAACAAAGGGCCGCACTTCAGTCACGCCGTGCTGGCGTTTGAAGCCGCGATAGACGCCGTGGGCGTGCTGGCCAGCATGCCAGTGCTGGCCGCGGAAGATATTTCCAGCGGCAAACTGGTGGCGCCTTTTGATCTGAGCGTGAAGTTGCCCGATGGTTATTACATGGCATGTGGAGAACACGCGGACGAGCGTCCCGCCGTGGCGGCATTTCGAAGCTGGTTGCGTGACGAGGCGGCGCGGCTCGCCTGAACTACGCGGTGGCCGTTGCGGTGCGGGGAATCTGCCGCTCGTCCACTGGCAATACCAGTAGCGCCGCCACGATGCCCGCGATAATGGTGATCCACCACATCAGCGTGTACGAACCCGTGGTGTCAAAAATCCGCCCGCCGAGCCAAACGCCCAGAAAACTGCCGGTCTGATGAAACATGAAGGCGCAGCCGCTCAGCGTTGACAGGTAACGCGCGCCGAAAATCTGCGCGATGAGCGCGCTGGTGATGGGCGCGGTGCCCAGCCACAAAAATCCAATCGCGGCGGAGAACAGGTAAATCGTCGTCGCCGACAGCGGCACCAGAATAAAGGCCATCACCACCATGGCGCGCGTGAAGTACAACGTGCCCAGCAGGTATTTTTTACTGTGGCGGCCGCCGAGCCAGCCCCACGTATAGCTGCCAAAGGTATTGAATAACCCGATCAGCGCCAACGCGATCATGCCGGTGGCGGGCGTCATTTTCTGATCGATCAGATACGCGGGGAAATGCACCGAGATAAACAGCAACTGGAATCCGCAGACCGAGTACGCGATACACATCAGCACAAAACCTCGATGACTGAAGGCTTCCCGCAGCGCGGCCGGAATCGATTGCTTGAAGAGAATTTTCGCCTGCGTGGTTTTGTCTTCCACCAACGCGGCCGACAGCGGCAACAACAGCAGCACGGTGACGGCCAGAACCAGCAACGCCTGTTGCCACCCGAGGTGGTTTATCAGCAACTGTCCGTAGGGCAGCATCAGGAATTGCCCGAGCGAGCCCGCCGCGCCGACGATGCCCATGGCGGCGCTGCGCTTATCCGCCGGCACCACGCGGCCAATCACGCCGTAGACGGTACTGAATCCACAGCAGCCCATGGCCGAACCGATCAATAGCCCTGCGCTCAGATTCAGTTCCGTGCCGGTGGTGGAGTGCGACATCAGCACCAGGCCTATCGCGTAAGCAACCGTGCCGGCGGCCATTACGCGAGCCGCGCCGAACTTGTCGGCGATCATGCCGGTGAGCGGCTGTGAGAACCCGTAAAACAGATTTTGCAGCGCAATCGCGAACGAGAACACCTCCCGGCTGATGCCAAGATCCAGGGTCATGGGTTGCAAATACAGCCCGAATCCGTGCCGCGTGCCCAGCACGATGGTCATGGCCAATCCGGCACAAGCGATCACGACGGCGGGCGTGCGCCAGTTTCTCTTTTCAGTCATGGAGATGCCAATTAAACTGGCGAGTTTATCGCATAGGACTTGCGTAAAGACAGATCATCGTTGTCGATGCGCAAAGAACAGCGAAAATCAGCTAAAATGCGCCGTCAGTCAGGGTGTAGCGTAGCCTGGTAGCGCGCCTGCTTTGGGAGCAGGAGGTCGTGAGTTCGAATCTCACCTCCCTGACCACTTCAGTTTGGTATCACGCGGATCTTCCGGAACATTCCCGGATTTGCTCAGACCAATTCCTTCTTCGCGAGATTCAGCCACGCCAATTCATTGTCGTGCGAGACGCGATGTTTGCGCGCGTGTTCCTGCATGGACTCCAGCGCGGCGCGGGCCTGATTGGTGTGGCCGAGTTTCTTCAGCAATAACCCGTGGCGGTAGCGCGCCTCCAGGCCGACATAAACCGGCAGCAGTGCCTCGTAAAGTCGCAGTGCGCCGCCGTTATCGCCCGTGCCTTCCAGCACTCGCGCATGCAGGAGACGGGCGTCGTTGGGTTTGAAATCGGGATGTTTCGCGAGCAGCTTCTCGAGTGTCGCGCGCGCTTCATTGAAATTCTGTTGTTCCACCTGCGCGGCCGTCAGATCGAGCAGCAAGTTGGGATCGTCCGCATACAGCCCCGTCATGCAGCCGCGATAGAGCCGCGCCGCGTCATCATGCAAGCCGCGTTCCATGCACTCGTGTGCAAGCGAGATCTTATTGTCGACGCTGCCGCAGATTTCGACTTCTTCGATCTTGCGCGCAAACTCTTTGTCGCCCGAGAGTTTCTTGCCCAGCGCCTTGGCGAGTTTCTCCGCCTTGCGCGCCTCTTGTGTTCCCGGAAAAATCTCCGAGAAGTAATAGACCACGCATCCGATTACCGGGAAAGACAGAATGATCAGCGCCCACCAGTAGGGCCGGCCGGTCTTGTAGACATGAATAATGAAACAGGCCTGAATGAAAACGGTGATGGCCGCAAGCACCATGGGCATGAGTGTCTCCTCGAAAGTCGGGTCAGTCCTTGAGACGAAACGGGTTGAAATCTGTTTGCCGGTCGTAATAGTCTTCGTTTTCGGCCTGCTTCAACCAGTTGACGAGTTTGTAGGTCAATGGTGTGAAGAGGACTTCAACGCTGACTTTCAGCGCAAATTGCGCCAGCATCACCATTGGCAGTTTGTCATCGGGAATGATGCCCGTGCCGTAAAACGCAAGCGGGTAAAACAGCGCGGAATCGACGGCCTCGCCGGCGATGGTTGAGCCGATGGTGCGGCTCCACAGGTGTTTGCCTTGCGTGAGTATTTTCATTTTCGCCAGTACCAGCGAATTGATGAACTCCCCGCAGAAATACGCGATCATCGAGGCCAGCACGATGCGCCATGTAGAGCCAAACGCGATTTCATAGGCGCCTTGATGCTTCCAGAACGGCGCAGGAGGCAACGCCACCACCATTGCGGCCATGATCGAGGCAAACGCCAGCGCGGCAAAGCCGCTCCAGATCACCTTGCGCGCGCGTGAGTAACCATAGACCTCGGTCAGTATGTCGCCGAACACATACGAGATCGGGAAAAATAGCACGCCCGCGCCAAAGGTCAGCGTGCCCCACACCGGCAAATCAATTTGCGCAATTTTCGCCGGGCCGATCAGATTAGAGCAGATCAGCACGGTGACAAAAGCCACCATCACCAGGTTGAAGTAGCGGTAGTTGCGCACAGTGTTTATTGTAACGTATTGTATTTATTGCGTTTTATGTGAGCGGCAACATTGCGTGTTCCTTAAACGCCGGGCGCTTGCACAGGCGCGCATACCACGCATCCAGATTTTTCAGGGCGGGTCTCGCGATGTCCATGTTATACCAACGAAACGCCGAAACGCCCATCGGGATGTCACCCATGCTGAATGCGTTGCCCGCCATGTAGTCACGCTGCGCGAGCCATGCATCGACTACCTGAAAATGGGCAGTCAAGGCTTTCAGACTGGATTCAACCTGCGGCATATCGCGTTTTTCCGGCGGCGTGCGCACCAGATTCCAGAATACCGGGCGCAGATTCAGCCACAGCGTCGTGCTGAACCATTCCATCCAGCGATCGGCGTCGGCGGCCATTTTTTCATCCGCGGGGCACAGCGTACCCAAACCGTGTTTGCGTGCGAGATACCGAACGATGGCATGTGATTCCCATAGCAAAAATCCTTCATCGTTCATCAACGGCACCAGTCCGTTGGGATTCATCGCCTTGTATTCGGGCGTGTTATTCACGCCAAACGCCATGCCGGCATCGACGCGTTCTATCGGCAACGACAGTTCACCGCAGGCCCACAGTACTTTTTGCACATTGATTGAATTCTTGCGGCCCCAAATTTTCAGCATGATGCGCCCACCCCTTTTCTTTTCTTGTGGCTGTTGGTTACGGCCGGGTTGTCATTCCGCCGTGATTTGATTATCGCGTATGACTTTGCCCCATTTTACCGATTCCGCGCGCAGCCATTCGCCAAATTGTTCCGGCGCGCCACCCGCGATTTCATACCCCAGCGTATTAAAGCGTTCTTTCACGTCGGCGTCGGCGAGCGCCTTGTTGACTTCGGCGTTCAGCCGCAGAATGATGGCGCGCGGCGTGGCGGCGGGGGCCAGCATGCCCACCCACGATTGCGCCTCGAACTGCGGATAGAACTCGCTGACCGAAGGCACCCCTGGCGCAAGCGCGGTGCGGTTTTTTGAGCTCACCGCCAGCGCGTACAAACGGCCGCTTTTGGTGTGGCTGAGTACCAGGCCCGCCGATGCGATCATTACGTCAACATGACCGCCAAGCAGATCATTCAACGCCGGGCCGCCACCCTTGAAAAAAATCGTCGTACCGTCAAGTTTGCTGACGGCTTTGAAAAGTTCCACCGACAGGCGGCTCGAAGTGGCCGGCCCCGCCGTGGCGTAACGGATCGATCCGGGTTTGCCCTTGGCGATGGCGACGAACTCGTTAAATGATTTTGCGCCGAGTTTCGGCGAAGCGGCAAAAATCTGCGGCCCGCGAATCAGCAGGGAAACCGGCGCGAAATCCTTCAAGGTGTCGTACGGTATTTTCTTGAACACAAAGGGATTGGAAATAAAACTGTCGAACGCCGTCATCAGCGTGTGGCCATCGGGCGCGGCCTTGGCAACGATATCGGTGCCGATGATGCCCCCCGCGCCGGCGCGATTGTCCACCACCACGGGTTGCCCCAGCGCTTCCGACAAGCGTGCCGTCAACACGCGAGCCGCGATATCGGTGACGCCCGCGGCGGCGGCCGGAACCATCATGCGTATGGGGCGCGAGGGAAATTGCTGTGTCCCGATCTGTTGCGCTCCAAGCGGCATGGATAACTGCATGCCAAACAGCAGGGTAATCATCAACAACACGGAGCCGGGAAAACGTTTCATTGAACTGTTGTCATAAAAAATAGAGAGGCCGATGGTAAAGGGAAACTGGCCCGGTGCAAACCGCTATTCCCAAATCAGGACGTACGAATTACCATGTGCGTTAGTGCACTACAACACGCTACGATACGCATCTACTTATGCGGTCCCAAATCCACTTTGTCCTTCGAATCCCGCTTGCGCGGAAAGCACCGGAAGGATTGTCATCAAGTTACAGGAATACGCATGGCATTCACAGGCATAGCAACCGTTGTGTATGGCGCGCCTGATCTTACCCTGGCGAAAAAACTGTTCTCTGATTGGGGGCTGAAGGAAGCCTCGCGCGGCAAAACGGCAGCGGTGTTTATCACCGGCGCTGGCGGCCAAGTGATCGCGTGTCCGGAAAACACGCCTGGGCTGCCGCCACGCATCAGCGAGCAATCGAACTTTCGCGAAATTGTCTGGGGTGTATCGGATCAAAAACATTTGGTCGCGCTTGCCGAAAATCTGGCGCGTGACCGCGCCGTCACGCTGGACAAGGCGGGCACGCTCCATACCACCGACGACAGCGGCGTTCACATCGGCTTTCGCCTGTGGAAGCCCGCTGCGATCAAGGCGGGCAATCCCACCATATACAATCAGCCGCGCTTGCGCGCCCGCGTGAATGCTGTGGGTACCACCTATGCGCGCGCCGCGCCACATCGCATCGGCCATGCGGCCTTTTTCGTGCCCGACGTCAAAGTGGCCGAGCGGTTTTACGTCAAGCGGCTCGGCTTCTGGCTGTCTGATCGCTACGCTGGCGGCGCGGCGGTATTTCTGCGCCATGCGGCGCGCAGCGACCACCACAACCTGTTCATGCTGAAAAGCCGCACTGGCGGCATCGACCTGCATCACTTCGCCTATGAAGTGAATGACGTGCATGAAGTCTTCGGGGGCGGTTTGTATTTTTCTCGGCGGCAATGGGCCACCGCCGTGGGGCCGGGGCGGCATCCGATATCGTCGGCGTATTTCTGGTATTTCCGCAATCCGCTGGGCGGCATGATGGAATACTTTTGCGACCCGGATTTTGTCACTGAGAAATGGCAGCCACATAACTACAAAATGAACCGTTTTTCGGAATGGCATCTGGCCGATGGAATTCATGTGCCGGAAGGTGGGCCGGTGCGCCCGTCGCTGGCCATGGCGAAAGCCATAGATGAAGCAGGAAAGGCGGCACGATGATCAAGCGGATGGCGCTGTTGCTGGCGGCGGGTTGCATCACGGGTAGTGCGGTCGCACAAAACTATCCCAGTCGGGCGATACGCATGATTGTTGCGCTCGGGCCCGGCGGCGGCACCGATGTGACCGGGCGTATCGTGTCGCAGAAACTTTCCGAGCAGATGGGCGTGCCGGTGGTGGTGGAAAACCGTCCCGGCGCGGGCACGGTGATCGGCACCGAAGTTGCTGCCAAGGCCGCACCAGATGGTTACACCTTGGTGACAGCATCGCCGGAGTTGTCGATCAACCCCAGTCTGCAAGCCAAGCTGCCGTACGACACCTTGCGGGATTTTGCAGCGATTTCGCAGCTGACCACCGGGCAGTATTTTCTGTCCACGCATCCCAGCGTACCGGTCAGAACGGTGAAGGATCTCATCGCGCTTGCCAAGGCGAAATCAGGACGCGTTACCTACGGTTCATCCGGCAATGGCAGTGCCAACCATCTGGGCGGCGTGTTGTTTCAGAACATGACAGGAACCAGGCTGGTGCATGTGCCGTACAAAAGCGCGGCACAGGCAGCCACTGCGTTGATGAGCGGCGAAATTGATTTGATGATCAGCAGCACCACGGCGGCGATCAACCCGATCAAGAGTGGACGGCTGCGCGCTATCGCGGTTACCGGTCCCAAACGGCTGTCGCTTACACCAGAGGTGCCGACGGTTTCGGAATCCGGTGTACCCGGCTTCGAGGTCACTGGCTGGTACATGATGCTGGCGCCCGCCGGCGTGCCGCGCGACATCATCGCGCGGCTCAACAGTGAAATCGTGAAAGCGGTGCATAGCCCCGCTGTGAAAGACCGCTTCGCGGCGTTGGGCACCGAGCCGGTGGGAAGTTCCGCCGAAGCCTGCGGCGAATTTCTGCGTGCCGAAATCGCGAAGTGGACAAAGGTGGTGCGTGCGTCGGGTGCGAAGGCGGACTAGTTTTTCAACGGAGCAAACGGAAGGAAGAGAACAAGCCTATCGGTGGCGCGCTTTTATTTGCGTTCTCCTTACGCTCTTAGCAACGCCTCCCGCATTCGCTGCGGCGTAATCGGCACCTTGCGCATCCGAATACCGGTCGCGTCAAAAATGGCATTCGCAATGGCCGCCGGCACGGTACGGTGCGATGGTTCCCCCGCGCCTTGGGGGGCCATTTCCGGCCGGTTAATCAGAGCAATCTCGATGCTTTCGGGCGCGTCCGATAATTCCAGAATGGGGTAGGTTGCCCAATCCACGCTAAGCACTTGATTTTTATCGAATTTTACTTCTTCAAGTAAAGTGCGCGACGTAGCCTGCACGATGTTGCCTTCGATGACGGTGAGGATGGTGCCAGGGTTGATGATCTGGCCGCAGTCGTGCGCACACCAGAATTTTTTTGCCCACACACGGCCTGTTTTGCGTTCGACTTCCACTTCGGCAACGAGCGCAACCACCGTGCCATTGCGTTCAGTGTAGGCGAAGCCGCGCCCGCGCATCAAGGCGCCCTTGCCGCGGCTGCCGCGTTCGCCGGCCTTCCAGCGCGCTTTTTCGGCGGCGGCCTTGATCACCGCCACGTCGCGTTCGCGCGTGAGGTATTTCAAGCGAAACGCCACAGGATCGGCATTGGCGGCGGCGGCGACTTCATCGATAAACGACTCGCTGGCGAAATGCGTTTCAGGGCCCAGCGGATCGCGAAAATGTCCGGTGCGCAGCGGCGAGCCGCGCTCCAGCATCGCGGGAATGGTTTCCCAGCCGCAGCGCTTGTTTTCAAACGTGTAAGCCTCGGCGGGCGTCTGAAAAATCAAAGTGCCCTTGGGCGCATATTTGGTGAACTGGCCCGCCAGCGTGTCTTTCGGATCGGCTTCAGTGGTTGCCACATCCTGCCGCGTAAATCCCTTGGCAAAAAAATCATAGGCCGCGACATTCCCGGCGGCGTCGAGTGCGGCGCGACCGCGAAACACGCCGGCCGGGCCTTTCGGATCCCAGGCCGTCGCGTCGTGGCGCATGTATTGCACGCGCACTGGCTTGCCGATGGCCTTGGAAATCAGCGCGGCGTCGGTTGCGCAGTCACCGGCCTCGTTGCGGCCGTACGAGCCGGGGCCGGGCACCCAGGTCGAGCGCATTTTTTCCAGGGGTATGCCGGTGATGCGTGCACAGCCGGACCGCCCGTAGTGCGGCTTTTGCGAGCCGGTCCACACACGCGGATTGTCGCTGTTCATATCGGCTATGGCGCAGGCCGGCCCCATGCTGGCGTGTGATTGCAGCGGCCACTCATATTCAGCTTCGATCATTTTCGCGGCGGTCTTGAACGCTTCATCCACATTGCCGCGATTCACCGCCGTTTCTTTTTTGGTGATCGATGACTTGCGGATGTGATCGTGCAACGTTGCCATCGTCGGAAACGGATCGCACTGCGGCGACCACTCCACCTTAAGCGCTTCGGCGGCGCGCACGGCATCCCATTCCTTGTCGGCGACCACTGCGAGGAAATTCTGTTCGCGCACCACGCGCGCTGTCGCGATGTGCTTGATGGAACTTTCATCCACCGACACCACCGAACACCCCGCGTTCAGCGGGCGTACCACGCGCGCATGGACCATGCCGGGCACCGTGATGTCGGTGATGAAGTTCTGCCGGCCCATTACCTTTTCAGTAATGATGGCTTGTGGAAACGGTTTGCCGACGACCTTGTATTCCGACGGTTTTTTCGGCGTGGCCTTGCCTTGCACCTTGAGCGGATTGCCGTACTGCTTGTTCCATTCGAGCTTGTGATGAAAATATTGCCCGCCGATCAAGTCGCCGTAGGTCACGCGTTGCGAAGCGGACATCACAACGCCATTGTCCACGCGCAGTTGATCCGCCGCGACGCCAAGTTGTTGCGACGCGCGTTCAACCAGCACGCGCCTAGCTTCGGCGGCGGCATTGCGCAATGCCATGCCGCCCATCTGCAATCCCGTGCTGCCGGACGCCCCCCCCTGATTGCAGGTGAGCGCCGTGTCGCCCATGATGACATTTACGCGCTCGAACGCGAGATCGAGTTCTTCCGCCACGATCTGCTGCACGGCGACATCGACGCCCTGGCCCATGTCCATTTTTCCGAAGTAGGCCGTAGCATTGCCGTTGGGCAGAATTGCAATCCACGAATCGAGTTCATCGGGCAACAGGGGGGGCTTGCCTGCGGCAACAGACGGTTTACCCGTGGCGGTTTGCGACAGTGCCGATTCAATCGAGCTGGGCAGGGCAATGCTGATCACCAGCGCGCCGGTGGTCTTGAGGAATTCACGACGGTTGATTGCGTTCATGGTTTTCTCCCCGATGTTCATCAAGCGTTCATCGTTTGAGCGGCCCGCTTGATGGCGCGCATGATCGCCATATGCGTGCCGCACCGGCATTTGACACCGGTCATCGCCTGGCGAATCTGCGCGTCGCTGGGCTTGGGATTATTTTTCAGAAACGCCGAGGCCGTCATCAGCCAGCCCGACAGACAGTAGCCGCACTGCGGCACGCCTTCGTCGATATAAGCCTGTTGCAGCGGATGCGGTTTGTCGGCCGTGCCCAGCCCGGCCAGCGTGGTGACGCGCTTGCCCTGGATCAGACTCACCGGCGTAACGCACGAGCGCATTGGCACGCCAGCGACCTGCACGGTGCAGGCGCCGCACTGTGCCTTGCCGCAACCAAACTTGGGATTATTCAGCCCCAGTTCCGAACGCAATGCGTACAACAGCGGCATCGCGGAATCGGCTTCCACTGCAACAGATTTACCATCAACCACGAAGCTGAATTTTTCGGCCATGATGCCTCCTTGAAGGCGTTACAATAAGCACCTTAATAGCAGATGCGTGTTTCCCGCTATTTCCCACTGCTGACCCGCGCATTAAACGCGGAAAAAAATTCACCGGCGATTTTTTTTGCCACGCCATCAATCAGCCGTGAACCGACTTGCGCGAGTTTGCCGCCGATCATGGCATTGGCGGCGTAGGCGAGCTTCGTGCCGCCATCCTGCGGTGATAAATGCACGGTGGCCTCGCCCTTGGCAAAGCCGGCGACGCCGCCTTGCCCCTCGAATGCCAGCTTGTAGGATGTCGGCGCAACGATGTCCGACAGCGTCATCTTGCCTTTGAATTTGGCGCTTACCGGTCCGACCTTGGCGATCATAACCAGTTGATATTCGTTATCGCCGGTCTGCTCAATGGATTCGCAGCCGGGAATACAGGCTTTCAAAATTTCGGTGTTGTTAAGCGCCTTCCAGGTGACATCCTGTGATTGCGGGATGAGTTGTTCGCCGGTCATTTCCATTTTGATGCTCCGTTATTTTGTATTGCGGATTATGTGCGTGCCGCGAGCACACAGTGCCGCGCCAGACGGCGCAGTTCATGCGTGGCGGCGACGCGATGCTCTCGTACATATACCTCGTGATTGTTTTCGATCTGGTCAAGATGGTAGACATAGTTGACCATCATGCCGGCGCAGTTTTTCAGTCCGCGCGGCGACGTATCGGCGACCCAGTTCAGCCGTTCAGCGCGAGCGCCGTTGCCCAGGTGAAACCGGGCCACCGGATCCGCGGGCTCGCCGTCGCGCATGGCATTGATCAGGTAATGCGCACATAACGGCACCAGTACGGCTTTCATCGATGCGGCCAAGGCGGGCTGCTGCGGCCAATCTGGCGTGTTCAGCGCCTTGATGGCGTCGAGCGTTGGTTGATCCTGAATATCGTTGATATTGCGCGCGAGCCAAGCAGTAAAACCGGGGATGGGCGACAGCGTGGTGAAGGTTCTGATGCGCGGAAATTCCTCGCCGAGTTTTTGCGCCACTTGTTTAATCAGCAGATTGCCGAACGACACGCCGCGGAGGCCGGGCTGGCAGTTGGTAATCGAGTAGAAAACGGCGGTGTCGGCCTTTTCCGGCGCGGTCACCGGCGCGTCGAGCGCGAGCAGTGGTTGAATGGCGCTGCTGATACCCTTGACCAGCGCGACTTCGATGAAGATCAAGGGTTCGTCGGGCAATGCCGGATGGAAAAACGCGAAGCACCGGCGGTCATTCTGCAAACGCCGGCGCAGATCGCGCCAGCCGGAAATTTCGTGTACGGCTTCGTACTCAATGAGCTTTTCAAGCACGAACGCCGGGGTATGCCAGTCGATGCGCTGTAACGTCAAAAATCCACGATTGAACCAGGAGTTGAACAGCCGCCCCAGCACCGCATCAATCATTTTCCAGTCGGGATGATCGGCCAGTCCCGCGAGGACATGTTTGCGCACGTCGATCAGCGCCGCCGTGCCGCCGGGCGTTTGATTCAGACGCTGACACAATTTCTGCAAGGGAGAGGCTGCGATTTCCTGCAATCGCGTGAGCCGCGGCAGCGACGCATCGGCGATATAGGCTTCGCAGGCTTCGCGCAAGGCGGCCGGGTCGGGCGCAAACGTGCTGGCGATCAACGAGAAAAACGCCGGACGCGCGGAAAGCGGCAACTCGTGATAGGCATTCAGCGCTTCGTGCGCCACGGCGGCGCCAGAGACCTCGCCGCGATTTGACAGTAACTCGCGCCACGCATCGATGGCGCGGCGCGCGTGACGTCCCGCGCGCGCGGCCTCGCTGGCAGGCGGGACGACTTTTCGCACCAGACGATTAAAAAGTGAGGCAACCATGCCTCTATGATATCAGGGCTGCGCGGATCCCAGTAACGTTAGCGTTTCGTGTTCACCATGGTGAATTCGACCACGCGCCGGCAATCCTTGATGTGTTGATGACCAACGTACTTCATGGCCGCAAAGCCGAGTGACACCGAGAGTGCTTGACCGACCACCGGCACGTACTTGCCCACCTGTCTGGCGCTGATGCGCACGCCGACGGTTTTCAGTACCTCGATGGCGATTTCCTTGGTCACCAATTTGCCGATCAGCAGACCGCCGATGGCAACCATCGATTTGTAGACCAGCAATTGGCGGCCTGGACTGAGCCGCTCAATCTGTTCCGGCGTGAGCCCGAATTCACGGTTAATCGCGGGGATCAGCTTCATCACAGCGGCAATGTCCACGGCAATATCCAATCCCGGGATTGGTACCAGTGACGCGGCGGAGGCGAGCGCCGCGCGCCGCGTGACAATCGATTGGGAGCGCCGGATCGCCTCGTCGAGTTCCGTTTGATTGCGTGGCAGCACCAGTAGCTCGCCCCCGAGCGCGCCGCTGGCTGGTGCCGTGGTGGGAATGGCGCGTGCCATGCGGCGGATCAGGTCGGTTTGAATGAACTAGCGGCGGCCGGAACTGCCGTCATGCCAAAGCCCAGCTTGCCTTTACCGGGATGCGGAGCCCAGGCGATACGCCCGGCGGGGGCCCCGATCAGTGCGATTTCGACGTATTTCATGGCGTGATGTTCCTGATTGGGACGGATTATCATGCTTGTTCTCACTGCATGTTCCTCTAAAACGTGCGGATCCGGTTCACGTTGACCGTGCTAGTGGCGACGGTGACCATGGTGGATTTCCACTTTGCCGCAATTGGCGTAGTGTACGAGTGTTTATATTGAAAAGCTCAAGAGAATCAGCGTAGTGGAAAACCCTATGTCGAAAATGAAATTCATGGCGCCATTGTTGGCATTGATCGGAATGCAAACCGTTGTTTCTGCCGCGCAGACGCCCGCGGGCGCTCAACCACCGTTCGAATATCAGTTGTGGGCGGCGGATCACGTGGTGCTGACCGTGGCATTGCGCAGTTCCGATCGCGTGAGCTACCGGCTGGAGCGCGTGCTCAAGGGCAACGCGGTAACGCTGAATTTTCGCGAGCCGCAAATCCTCGACGTGGATGATACGGTATGGCAGCGGCTGGGCAAGCGTGCTTCAAGCGGAGAGCGCGCACTACTGTTGTTGCGAAAACCGGACGGCGCTGCCCGTACGCATCACGTGCTGGAGCTCTATCTGCTCGGTTCGGGATCGCGTTTTACACATGCGGCCAATGATGCCAGTGTGAAGCAGTCGCTGACGATCAACGAGGTTGAGCGCTTGTTGCGGATGCCGCCATTTGACACGCGCGGCTGTGGTCGCGTGACCGTGCAGGGGGAATACGTGCTGTGCAGCGAAATACTCCACGGCGGAACGCGCAGCGAGGGCCGTATCGGCCGCCTGTATCGCCATGGCGTTGCCGTGCCGGGCACGCAAAAAGGGCAGGTGATCGAAACCGAACCAACCGGTGGCGGGCTGAAATTCATTTATCGCGGCGCCGAACGACCGCATTTGTGGTCGGTGAGCGGCTGGGATGTGGAAACCCCGCGGTGATGTGCGGGCGCGTCCCCTTCGGAAATTCTTTCTATTAAAAGTTGCTCAGGCGCAGGCGAGTTCCTACCGTGCGTTGTGATTGTGTGCGTCCGCTGCCGTGACCACTTCACCGTCTGTCCGCGCCTTTCTCGTGCTGGTCCCGCCACCGGCGGTTTGCGAACAAATCGGCGTGGTGCAAAAACGCCTGAAACAGCAGTGGCGTAGCGGCGTGCGCTGGGTGAATCCGCGCGATGTGCACCTGACGCTCAAATTTCTTGGCGCGATCTCCGAGCGCGAGGTAGCCGACGTTCGCGCGACGATGGATAAAATCAGTGCGCGTACCGCGCCGTTTGCATTGGCCGTGCGCCGGCTCGGCGTCTTTCCCGGCGCCAATCAGCCGCGCGTGATCTGGCTGGGACTGCACGGCGACATCGCGCCGCTGACTCGGCTGCAACGCGATATCGATGAGGGGCTGGCGGGCGGCGGCTTTGCCATCGAGAAGCGCCTATTTCGCCCACACCTGACCGTGGCACGCTTGAAAACGCCAGCCGTCCTTGCAGGGCTGGCGGAAATCGTTGCGCGCGGTGATGAATTCGCGGCGGGCAGTTTTGCCGTGCGTGACGTGACCCTGATGAAAAGCGAACTGACGCCGCGCGGCGCGGTTTACACGGTATTGGCGCGTTTTCCGTTGCGAGCGGATCGTGCCCTATAATCAGTTCATGAAAATCGCCATCCTGAACGACTATCTGCGCCGCTCGCAGGTTTCCGCCGATTGGTCGGGTATTGCCAAAACCTGTGACATCACGGTGTTTGATAAAGCAATCGCGCCCGAAGACGCGGCGGCAACACTCAAGCCCTTTGACATTATCTGCACGCTGCGCGAGCGCATGCCGATTTCTCGCGAGCTGATCACTCAACTGCCGAATCTGAAAATGATCGCCATCACCGGGTTGTATAACCGCACGCTCGATGCGGCGGCGGCGACCGAGCGTGGCATTGTGGTGTCTTATACCGAATTGCGCGGTTCGTATCGCAAGGCCACTTCCGAACTGGCGTGGGGACTGATGCTGGCGGTGGCGCGGCACATTCCCTTTGAGGCGAATGCAATGCGCCGCGGTGGATGGCAGAACACCGCCGGCTTCACGCTCTTTGGACGCACGCTGGGACTGCTCGGGCTGGGACGGCAAGGGCGTTACATGGTACCGGTGGCGAAGGCATTCGGCATGGAAGTGATTGCGTGGAGCCGGAATCTCACGGCGGAATTCGCGGGCGAGAACGGCGTGCGGCGCGTGGAGAAAAATGAATTGTTCGCACAGAGTGACGTGCTCAGCGTGCATCTGGTGCTGGGTGAGCGCACGCGCGGCTTGGTGGGCGCGCGTGAACTGGCGCTGATGAAACCGTCAGCGATTTTGGTCAATACCGCGCGCGGCCCGATTGTGGATGAGGCCGCGTTGATAGACGCACTGCGTGAAAAGCGTATAGCGGGTGCGGGGCTCGATGTGTTTACGCACGAGCCGCTTGCGGATGACAGCCCCTTGCGCACGCTGCCCAACGCGGTGCTGATGCCACATCAGGGGCACAATGTGCAGGAGTTTTTTGAAGTCGCGTATCACGACGTGGTGGAAAACATCGAAGCGTTTCTCGCCGGCAAGCCAATCCGCATCCTTGCGCCGGAACGTAATGCGAGCAATGTTCAAGCCGTATAAATATGCATAAAAACAACCACTTGGGATGTAAGTGTGTATTGCTGATGGGAATGGTGGTTGCTCTCGCCGCCATGCCCCTGCACGCGCAACCGGTGCAGGCCGTACAATACTATCCGCGCAAGCCCATCCGCCTCGTCGTTGGTTTTCCAGCCGGTGGCGTTGCGGATGCCTCGGCGCGTCCGATTGCCACCCACATGGGCAAGTCGCTCGGGGTCACGCTGGTGGTTGAAAATCGCGGCGGCGCGGCGGGTAGCGTGGCAGGGCAGATTGCCGCGCAGGCGCCGGCCGATGGTTACACGCTGTTGTGGTCCAGCCCCGGCGCGCTGACCATCAACCGCATTCTTGAAAAAAATCTGCCGTACAACGCCGACACTGCATTCACCCCTATTGGCCGTGCGTTCACGTTTTGCAACGCGCTGATCGTGCGTCAGGATTCCGCCGTGACATCGGTCGCGCAATTCATCGCGCTGGCGAAAGAGAAGGAAAAAGAAAAAGGAAAGGCCGGGCAATTGCAATACGGCACGCAGGGCATTGGTTCGGCCGGACACCTGTCGGCGCAGATGCTGCAAAACATGGCGGGCGTTGCCTTGAGCGTTGTGCCATACAAGGGTGGCACCGATATTCTGACAGCGATCATCGGCGGAGAAATTCCGGCCGCGTTTTTAAGTTCGACATCCGCCGGCACCATGCGCAACCGCGTGCGCATTCTGGCCGTGACCAGTTTGAACCGTGATCCCAGTCTGCCCGATGTGCCCTCGATGCACGAGGCGGGGGTGAAAAACTACGATGCGTCGTTCTGGTTTGGCCTGCTCGCGCCGACCGGCACGCCAGCGCCGATCGTGGCGCGATTAAACAGTGTGCTGCGTGAGGCACTCGAGGATGCGGAAGTGGCGCGCGGCGCTCGTGCGCAGGGATTGAATCCTGCGCCCTCGACTCCCACCGAATTTGCGGAACGAATAAAGAGTGATTACGAACGGTGGCGCAAAATCATTGCTGCAACCGGCGGCACGTGATATTGCGTCGGGTGTCCGGTATAATGGACGCACGTCAATTGACATAAGCCCATGTTGTAAAAGGAGTTTTTATGGACAGTGTAGACCTGCAAGTGCTCAAGTCGGCCAGCGCGTGGGTGAAAGACGGCCGCCGCGTGGTGCTGGCGACGGTGGTGAAAACCTGGGGATCGGCGCCGCGTCCGATCGGCGCGCTGACCGCGATACGCGATGATGGCATGGTGGTTGGTTCGGTGTCGGGTGGCTGTGTTGAAGACGACATGATTCTGCGCGTGCGTAATCGCGAACTGGTGCAGGACAAACCCGCGACCACGCAGTATGGCGTGTCGGCGGAAGAAGCCACGCGTTTTGGCTTGCCGTGCGGCGGCACGCTAGAACTGGTGCTGGAGCCGCTGACGGCGGAGAGCGGTATCGACAAGCTGCTCGCGCATGTGGAGCGCCACGAGCTGGTGAAGCGCACCCTGGATATGAAAACCGGCAACGCCACGATAACGCCGGCGATGAACTCCGATCAGCTTGAATTTGACGGCACGTCGTTCGTGACAATTCATGGCCCGCGTTGGCGCTTGCTGATCATCGGCGCGGGGCAGTTGTCGAAATATCTGGCGCAGATGGGGCAGGCGCTCGATTACAACGTGATCGTGTGCGATCCGCGCGAGGAATACACCGACGGTTGGGACGTGCCCGGCGTGGAGATCAAGCGCGGCATGCCCGACGATGTGGTGACAGAGTTGAATCTGGACGGACACAGCGCCGTCGTGACGCTGACGCACGATCCGAAGCTAGACGATCTGGCGCTGCTAGAAGCGCTGAAGTCGCCCGCGTTTTACGTCGGCGCCATCGGCTCGAAAAAGAACAACGACGCGCGGCGCGAGCGGTTGGCGGGCTTTGACTTGTCGCAGGGCGAAATCGCGCGTCTGCGTGGTCCGGTGGGTTTGAAACTCGGCAGCAAGACACCGCCGGAAATCGCCATTGCCATTCTGGCCGAGATGACCGCGGTGAAGAACGGCGTGACGTTGCCGGAAACCATTGAGAAACCCAAGGCCACGGTGGCGGGCTGCACGGTGAGCTGAGCCTTGACCGCATCGCTGAAGCGCGGCGCAAAAATCCCGGCTGTGATGGCCGGGATTTTGTTTTGCGCCGGCTTGTTTTCCGCAGGCGCGCGGGCGGCCGAGCTCACGGTGCGCCCCGATCGCGTGCTGGCGGTGGTTACCGCCGACTGGAACGGCGACGGCTCGTTTGACCGCGCGTTGCTGCTGGCGTCCGACAAAGAATCCGATGAAGTGGATTTGCTGATTTATCTGTCGGCGTCGGACAAGCCGAACGATTTGCGGCTGGCGGTGCAAAAACGCAGTATCGCGTGGCGCGGCGCAATGTGGGGCACGCAACCGTCACTTGAGGTCAACGAACGCAAATCGTTAATCATCCATTCGGCCAACGACGCAATTGGCCGGGGCCGCTGGAGCCGAAAATTGACGGTGGCGTATATCGATAAAACCTTTGTCGTGGCGGGATACACCTACAACTCGCGCGATACGCTCGATCTCTCGGCGCACACCAATTGCGACGTCAATCTGTTGACCGGCCGTGGTATCAAGAACCAGAAGCCTTTCAAAACGGCCGTCAAGATCGTGCCGGTGGCGGACTGGTCTGAGGGCGCGATTCCGCGCGAGTGCCGCGATTAACGCCAGCGCGCAAGTCGCGCTAGCCACATACCGGTCGGCCGCGACAGATGCACTTGTGAAGTGCTGCGCGAGCCCCTACATTAATGGCTACATGCGCGTACACTGGCATGCGGCGCTCTCGTTATAGTGGTTTCTTCTTACCCAGCAGGGATGCGTGGATGAAAATATATAAGTTTTTGTTTTTATTGAGTATTTTTGCATCCTGTGCCGCCGCGGCTCAGAACGCGAAAGTGGACAAGGACGACGGTGTCAAGGTCGGCAAGTCGTCCGCACTACGCAATCTCGTTCCGGCCGAGTCGCTGGAAAAGCAGGCGTCGCAACAGTATTTGCAATTAACGCAAAAGGCCGCCGCGCAAAAAGCGCTGGCGCCGGAAAACTATCCGCAACTGCAACGATTGCGCGGCATCGCCGGGCGCATCATTCCATACGCCACGCGGTTTAATCCGCGCGCCAAGGATTGGAAATGGGAAGTCAATCTGATCGGCTCCAATCAGATCAACGCGTTTTGCATGCCGGGCGGCAAGATCGCGTTTTACACAGGCATTCTGACGCAACTGCAACTGACGGATGACGAAGCGGCGATGGTGATGGGACACGAAATCGCGCATGCGTTGCGCGAACATGCGCGCGAACAGGCGGGCAAGAACGCGCTGACCAAAGCCGGTGCCATCGGGCTGTCCATCGCGACCGGCGGCAAGTACGACGGGCTGGTGAGCTCAGGCGCAAATTTGTTATCGCTGAGCTATTCACGCAGCGATGAAACCGATGCAGACTTGGTGGGACTCGATCTCGCGGCGCGCGCGGGCTACGATCCGCGCGCCGGCATCAGTCTGTGGAAGAAAATGAGCGCCGCCAACAAGGGCGCGCCACCGCAGTGGCTGTCAACGCATCCGTCGGGACCCAGCCGCATCAAGGAAATCGAAAAGCACCTGAAGGAAGCGCTGCCGTTATACGAGCGCGCAGAGAAGCCGGCGCCCTGGAAAGCGCCGGTGGCCGCCGCGAAATAGCGCGCGGGACTACTCCGCCTTGATGTCGGCGGCCTGTGCGGTTTTGCGGTAACCCGCGAGTTGTTGTTTCAGGAACGCCGCCAGTTCCCGCGGATCGCTGGCCACCACATCCGCGCCTTGGGACTCAACGCGCGTGCGAAACGCAGCAGCCGTTACAATTTGTTTGAGTTCATTTTCCAGCCGGGTTATCACGGGGCCCGGCGTGCGGGCCGGTGCGAACAGCGCATAAAACTGCGGCACTTCCAGCCCCGGTAATCCGGCCTCGGCGGTGGATGGCACGCCGGGCAAGTGATCGGATCGTTTGTTCGCCGCCACCGCATAGGCGCGCAGCCGGCCACTGGCGACCAGCGGTTTGATCACCACCATGTTGGCGACCATCATGTTCACCTCGTTGCCCAGCATGCCGGTGACGGCCGTGCTGCCGCCCTTATACGGCACGTGCAAAATGTTAACGCCAGCCAGCAGCGCAAACAGTTCGCCCGCCAGATGCGTGGTGCCGGCTTGACCGCCGGAGCCGAATTTGTATTTGCCGGGGTTGGCCTTGAACAACGCGATCAGCTCCTTCAACGTCTGCGCGGGCAGGCTGGCGTGCGACACCACCACGTTATCGAGCTTGGCCACGCGCATGAGCGGCGCAAAATCCCGGAATAAATCGTACGGCGTTTGTTTGCCGATGGCTGGAAAAATCAGATGGTTGTCGCCGAGAAAGGCCAGCGTGTGACCATCGGGTGCGGCCTTGGCCACGATATCGGCGCCGATGATGCCGCTGGCACCGGCGCGGTTGTCCACGATCACCGCCTGCTTGAGCGACACGCCCAGCGGTTCTGCCAGCATGCGCATGATGCTGTCGTACGACGAGCCGGGCACGAACGGCAGCACCACGCGAATAGGGCGCTCGGGTGCCCATTGCACCCCTTGCGCCAATTGAGCCAGCAGTGGCGCGGGCGTGGCCAGCGCGCCCAGGCAGAACAGGATGGCCATGAATCCGGTGCGCATGGGGTACCTTTTGCTCGATAGGTTCGGGTGATTGTCCATGCCGAGTATTTTCCAATCCAGGTATG
>DHVE01000040.1 GCA_002412495.1 Betaproteobacteria bacterium UBA5216 | reverse complement strand
TCGCGCATCAAGGATTTGCGCACCAACGTCGAGATCGGCAATACGCAATCGGTGCTGGATGGCGCACTGGATGTTTTTATCGAAGCCAGCTTGAAACAAGGGCTTTAACTGCAAAAACCTTTGACACGGATTTACGTAGATAAAATCAAATTCACTGTGGTTGGTTTTTGAACTTCATCCGCGAAAATCCGCGTAAATCTGTGTCAAAAATGATGTTAGTTTTTAAAGGCGAATCATGGAAGATACCAACAAGCCGCTGGAGCAGGACACCAACAAAATCATCGAAGAACGCCGCGCCAAGTTGACGGCGCTGCGCGCCAAGGGCATCGCCTTTCCGAATGATTTTGTGCGCGAACACCATGCCGGCGATTTGATGGCGACGCACGCCGCCACCGAACGCGAGGTGCTGGAGCGCGAAGCCATCACCGCCACGATGGCTGGCCGCATCATGTTGAAACGTGTGATGGGCAAGGCCAGTTTTGCCACCATTCAGGACACCAGCGGGCGCATCCAGATTTACGTGTCCGAAGGCGACACCGGCAAAGAAGCGCAGGACGCGTTCAAGCATTACGACATCGGCGACATCATTGGCGTCAGTGGCACGCTTTTCAAGACCAAGACCAATGAATTGACGATACGATGCAAGTCATTGTTTTTATTGACAAAATCACTACGCCCTCTGCCGGAAAAATTTCACGGCCTGACCGATCAGGAAATCAAGTACCGGCAACGCTATGTTGATCTGATTGTTAACGAAGAGACCCGTGCCACCTTCCGCAAGCGTTCGCAAATCATTCAGGCGGTGCGAAACGTGCTGGTGAGTGAAAATTATCTCGAAGTCGAAACACCGATGATGCACCCGATTCCCGGCGGCGCAGCGGCGCGGCCTTTCGCCACGCATCACAACGCGCTCGACATGCAGTTATTTCTGCGCATCGCACCCGAGTTGTATCTGAAGCGGCTGGTGGTGGGCGGCTTCGAACGCGTTTTCGAGATCAATCGCAATTTCCGCAACGAGGGCATGTCCACGCGCCACAACCCCGAATTCACCATGCTGGAGTTTTACTGCGCCTACATGGAAGTCAACGGCATGATGGATTTCATCGAGCGTTTGATTCGCGAAACCGCACAGGCCGCCGGTGGAACCAAAGTCATGTATCAGGGCAAGGAACTCGATTTTGCCAAGCCCTATGCGCGCCTCACCATCACCGACGCCATTCGCAAATACCAGCCCGACATCAGCGATGAGGTGCTGAACGACAAGGCCAGGATCACCGCCAAACTCAAAAGCCTGGGCGTCGATCCGCGCCCGAACGATGGCCTCGGCGCGTTGCAACTCACACTGTTTGAAAACACGGTTGAAACCAAACTGCACGAGCCGACGTTCCTCATCGACTATCCGGCGGAAGTCTCGCCGCTCGCGCGCAGCAACGACAAAAATCCGGATATCACCGAGCGCTTCGAGCTGTATATCGCGGGCCGCGAAATCGCCAACGGCTTTTCGGAACTGAACGATCCCGAAGACCAGGCCGCGCGTTTTCAGGAACAGGTCAAGCAAAAAGATGCTGGTGATCACGAAGCCATGCACTACGACGCCGATTACATCCGGGCACTGGAGTACGGCCTTCCGCCCACTGCGGGTGCGGGCATCGGCATCGACCGGCTGGTCATGCTGCTCACCGACAGTCCGTCGATACGTGATGTGATATTGTTTCCGCAGATGCGGCCTGAATGAAAACCCCATCCCCCTCCTAGCCTCCCCCATGAAGTATGTGGGAATCAGTCCCTCCCCTTCAGGGGGAGGGTTAGGCTGGGGGTGGGGTCTTTTAGAAAATGCCTTCCTCCTGAGCCCTAAGTTCCAAGCGAGACAGCCATGGATCAACCCCTGTGGACCCCCTCCCCCCAACGCGTCGCCGCGTCCAACCTGGCCGCGTTCACGAAATACGTCGCCGAAAGCTACGGTTTCACAGCCAATAGCTATGACGAACTACACGCGTGGTCGTGCAACGACCGCGAACAATTCTGGCAGGCCATCTGGCAATTCTGTGAGGTCATCGGTTCGACGCAGGGCGATACGATACTCGTTGATCGCGACCGCATGCCGGGCGCGAAATGGTTTCCGGAAGCGCGGCTGAATTTCGCCGAGAATCTGCTGCGGCGGCGTGACCGCACGCCCGCCATCGTCTTTTGGGGCGAAGATCAACTGAAAAGCCGCGTCACCTGGGCGGAGTTGCATGCCGAGGTATCACGCCTCGCGCAAGCACTGCGCGCGCAAGGCGTGGTGGCCGGTGATCGTGTCGCGGCCTATCTGCCAAATCTGCCCGGCGCGGTGATCGGCATGCTCGCCACTACCAGCATCGGCGCGGTGTGGTCATCCTGCTCGCCGGATTTCGGCGTGCAGGGCGTGCTCGATCGCTTCGGCCAGATCGAACCCAAGGTGTTGCTGGCGGTGGACGGCTATTTCTACATGGGCAAGTCCATCGACGTGCTGCCGCGTGTCAGGGATATCGCCGCGCAGTTGCCGTCGCTGGAAAAAGTCGTGGTGGTTCCCTACACCCGCGCCGCGCCGCCGCTCGATGGCATCAAAAATGTCATCGACGTGCGCGATTTCATGGCGCCGTATCAGCCGCGCGACATTCATTTCGAACGCCTGCCGTTCGATCATCCACTTTATATTCTGTATTCGTCCGGTACCACCGGGGTGCCCAAGTGCATTGTGCATGGTGCGGGCGGCACGCTGTTGCAACATCTGAAGGAACATCAGTTGCAAACGGATGTGAAACCGCGCGACCGGCTGTTTTATTACACCACATGCGGGTGGATGATGTGGAACTGGCTGGTGTCGGGCCTCGCGTCGCGCGCGACCTTGATGCTCTATGACGGCTCGCCCTTCGTGCGGCGCGGCCGCGTGCTGTGGGATTACGCGGAAAACGAAAACATCACCATTTTCGGCACCGCCGCCAAGTACATCGATGCCATCGCGAAGCTGGGACTCAACCCGGCGGCCACGCACAAGCTGCCGCATCTCAAGGCGCTGCTTTCCACCGGATCGCCCCTGGCGCCCGAGAGTTTTGACTACGTGTATCGCAACATCAAAAGCGATCTGCATTTGGCGTCGATTTCCGGCGGCACGGATATCGTGTCATGCTTCGCGCTGGGCAATCCTGCGGCGCCGGTGTGGCGCGGCGAAATCCAGGCGCCTGGTCTCGGCATGAAGGTCGAAGTCTTCGACGACGATGCGCGTTCGCTGCGCGGCGAAAAAGGCGAGCTGGTCTGCACGGCGCCGTTTCCGTCAATGCCGCTGGGTTTCTGGAACGATGCCAGCGGACAAAAATATCACGATGCCTATTTCGACAAGTATCCCAATGTATGGCGGCACGGTGACTATCTGGAATACACCGAACATGGCGGTCTGATCATTTATGGCCGCTCGGATGCCGTGCTCAATCCCGGCGGCGTGCGCATCGGTACCGCTGAAATCTACCGGCAGGTGGAAAAACTCGACGAAGTGGTCGAAAGCATTGCCATCGGGCAAGACTGGAACAATGATGTGCGCGTGATTTTGTTCGTGCGCCTGCGTGACGACGTCACACTGGACGACGCGCTCGTCAACAAGATCAAGCAACAGATTCGCGATAACACCACGCCGCGCCACGTGCCCGATAAAGTGTTGCGGGTAACGGATATTCCGCGCACGCGCAGCGGCAAGATCGTTGAACTCGCGGTGCGCAATGTCGTGCACGGGCTGCCGATCAAGAACAGCGAGGCGCTGGCCAATGTCGAGGCGCTTGAACAGTTCCGCAACCGGGCCGAATTGCAAACTTAGCCAAAATCAATTACTTACAGGGGACGTGCCGCCGTAAAAGAGTTGTAACAACTTGTTTCGGTGTGATTTTTTCACGCGAAAACGGTAAACGCCATGCTATCCTGACCGTTAATTAAGTTAGTCAGCAGTCAGTATAGAGCCGGCGGCACGGGCAAGCCGCCATAATAATTAACTTATGCTAATTTGCGTAAACTTGCGTCAACTTGTAAATGGAGAAAACCATGTCTGAAGCCGCAAAAATGAGTCCCTTGGTTGGTATCGCAGCCGTTTCCGTAACCGCCGCCAGTCTGGTTGGCGTGGGCGTAATGACCGGTTTTATTCCGACCAAAGGCGACAAAGCGCCTGCGACCGCACCGTCCCCTATGACCGCAGCGGCTCCAGCCGCGCCCGTTGCCGCCGCACCCGAACCCGCAAAACCTGCGGTTGCGCCGGAGCCGCCCAAGCAGGTCGCTGCGGTCGAAGCCCCGCGTCCGGCCCCCGCGCCGCGCCCCGCAGTACAGCAACAGCCGCGACCCGCAGCCCCCACGTATCCCGCAGCGTCCCCTGCCTATCAACAAGGCGGCGCGGCGCCGCAGTATCCGGCGACATATGACTATCCGCCGGGCGCGTCTCCTGCTCCCGCCGCCGCACCCGCTCCTGCGGCATACCCGCCGGCAGTGGTTGCCCAAGCGCCCGCCGTCTGCAATAGCTGCGGCCGCGTTGAAGCCGTGAACGTGCAAACCGTTGCCGGGGAAGGCAGTGGTCTTGGCGCGGTCGCGGGCGGTGTCGCGGGCGCCCTGCTGGGCAATCAGGTAGGCCGCGGTACTGGCCGCAAAGTCGCCACCGTCGCAGGCGCCGCAGGCGGTGCGTTCGCCGGGCACCAAGTCGAGAAATACGCCAAGTCCGGCAAACGCTACGATGTCGTCGTGCGCATGGACGATGGCAGCACGCGCACCTTCCCGTATGAAAACGAACCGGGATTCAGCGCGGGGCAAAAAGTTCGCGTGGTTGAGGGCAAGCTGCAATACAACTAAGCCATTGTTTTTAAAATAAAAAGCCGCGCTGATGCGCGGCTTTTTATTTGCCGGTTATTAGCCAGTGAATGGCCAGCGTGCGATGTGCAATTTGTTCCAGATCAATTTCGGCCTTTTGATGCCGGTTATAGTCCCCACATTAACTGCACCACACGCCGCCATGACCGCCGCCCTTACACAACCGCCGCCGCACATCGATCTTGCCATCACCGGCATGACCTGTGCCGCGT
The DNA here is from genome assembly GCA_002412495.1 of Betaproteobacteria bacterium UBA5216. GTDB lineage: Bacteria > Pseudomonadota > Gammaproteobacteria > Burkholderiales > SG8-41 > UBA5216. The sequence continues at coordinate 3,742 of DHVE01000040.1, read as the reverse complement.
GCGCCGCGCGCATCGAGAAAGTGCTGAACCGGTTGCCGGGCGTAACCGCCAGCGTCAACTTCGCCACCGAGAGCGCCCGCGTGGCCGTGGCCTCGCCCGAATCCGCCCCCATCGTGCCGGATACGCTGATCAAGGCCGTTGAGAAAGCCGGCTACGGCGCACACCTGAAAACGGCACTGTCGCGCGATGATGAAAAGCGCCAGCACGTTGAGGCCTATGAACGCGAATGGCGGCGTTTTCTCATCGCGGCAGCGCTCACGGCGCCGTTTCTGGCGCAGATGATCGGCATGGCCACCGGCCGGCATGACTTGCTGCCGTTGTGGTTGCAATTTGCACTCGCCACGCCGGTGCAATTCTGGATCGGCCAACGCTTTTACACCGGCGCCTGGCACTCGCTGCGCGGCGGCGGTGCCAACATGGACGTGCTGGTGGCACTCGGCACCACCATGGCTTACGGATACAGTGCCGTGGTCATGGTCTGGTCGTTGCCGCATCACGTTTACTTCGAAGCCAGCGCCACGGTGATTACGCTGGTACTGCTGGGCAAGCTGCTGGAGATGCGCGCGCGCGCGCGCGCGTCGTCCGCCATCGAGGATTTGATGCGCCTGCAACCCAAGACGGCTACGGTGGAACGCAACGGCGAGCGCGTTGAAGTCAACGTGGCGGACATCCAGCCGGGCACGGTGTTTATCGTGCGGCCGGGCGAAAGTGTCGCGGTCGATGGCGACGTACTCGACGGCGAATCCTCCGTGGATGAATCGCTGCTCACCGGCGAGAGCCTGCCGTCGGCCAAACGCGCCGGGGCGCGCGTCTACGCGGGCACCCTCAATCAGCAAGGCATGCTGCGTTGCGCCGCCACCGGCGTTGGACAACACACCGCCCTCGCCGCCATCGTACGACTGGTGGAAGACGCGCAGGGTTCGAAGGCACCGATCCAGCGGCTGGCCGATGTGATTGCAGGCATCTTTGTGCCGGTGGTGGTTGGCATTGCCGCCCTCACCTGGCTCGCCTGGTGGTTGATCGGCGGCGACATCACCGCCGCGACGATCAACGCCGTGGCTGTGCTGGTGATCGCGTGTCCTTGCGCGCTGGGTCTCGCCACACCAACCGCCATCATGGTGGGCAGCGGCATCGGCGCGCGCGCCGGCGTGCTGATCCGCAACGCCCAGGCGCTGGAAACCGCTGGCAATATCGATACACTGGTGGTTGATAAAACCGGCACGCTTACCGAAGGCAAACCCGTGGTCACCGATGTCATTCCCGTGGGTGACGCGCGCCGGGACGATGTGCTGACAACCGCAGCGGCGCTGGAGCAGGGATCTAAGCATCCGTTGGCACAGGCGGTGGTTACGCACGCGCGGGAAGCTGGACTCGCGCTGGAATCCGTCAGCGGCTTTGAATCGCTATCGGGCAAGGGTGCGCAAGCCCGAATCGGTGAGGCACGCGTGACACTCGGTTCTCCGGCGTTTGCAGCGGAACTCGGCCTCGCGCTGCCGGGCGCCGAAACCGCTGCGCTGCAACGTAGCGGGAAAACCGTGATCTTCGTGGCCCGCGCGGGCCGCGTGCTGGGCGTCATTGGCATCGCGGATCAATTGCGCGCCAGCACCCCGGCTGCCGTGCGTGAATTGATCGCGCTCGGCATCGCCCCGATCATGCTCACTGGCGACAATGCCTTGACCGCCGAAACCATCGCGCGGGAAGCAGGCATCACGCAGTGGCAGGCCGGCATGCTGCCGCAAGACAAGGCCGGCCGCGTGCAACAGTTGCGAGCCGAGCATCGAAAGCCAGGCATGGTTGGCGACGGCGTTAACGATGCCCCCGCGCTGGCTGCGGCCGATGTCAGTTTTGCCATCGGCGCGGGTGCCGACGTGGCGATTCAGACGGCGGATATCACCCTGATGCGCAACGATCTGATGAGCGTGGCCGATGCCATACGTCTGTCGCGCGCGACGCTGCGAAAAATCAAACAAAATCTGTTTTTTGCGTTTTTCTACAACGCGCTCGGGATTCCACTTGCGGCGCTGGGTCTGCTCAATCCCGTGATCGCGGGCGCGGCCATGGCGATGTCGTCGGTGTCAGTGGTCGGCAACGCGCTGCTGCTCAAACGCTGGAAACCGTTAAACACCGCACTTATCAACCGGAGATAAACCATGGAAACCGCGACACTCACCGTCAGAGGCATGACTTGCATGGGTTGCGTCAACAGCGTCACCAAGCTGCTAAAGGCCGCGCCCGGCGTGACCGATGCACGAGTCACGCTGGAGCCACCCAAGGCTATCATCAATTACGACGCTGCAAAAACCAACCCGGCGCAACTCAAGCAGGCGATTGAAGACGCGGGGTATGAAGCAGCATAAAAGTACGAGGGAGTACGACGGGACGACGTTTGACGTAACAACGTACGGGTTTACATCCAACGCCCGACGCTAAACGCCAGACCGACCTGCTAATTCCAGAGTTGCCACCACGGCACATCGCGTCCGCCGCCGCCCTTCAGGTATTTGCTGTTGGGGTAGTTTTTCATCATCACGCGCTCGGCATCGGCGCGCAAATCCTTCAGGCCCAACGCGTCGTAGGCCTTGACCATGATCAGCAGACCCTCCTCGTTCGCGGGCGCCTGCGGATAGGTTTTCATGGCGAACTGCACCCGGTTCGCGGCCGCCAGATAGGCGCTGCGTTTCATGTAATAACGTGCCACGTGCACTTCGTACGACGCGAGGGCGTTCACCAGATAATTCATGCGCGCCACGGAATCCGGCGCATACTTGCTGTCGGGATATTTGGTGACCAGTTCCTTGAAGGCGTCAAACGCATCCTTGGCCGCCTTGGGATCGCGCTCCGACATATCCTGGTTGCTAATGAATCCGAAAATGCCAAGGTCTTCGTTGAAGTTGGCCAAGCCCTTGAGGTAATACAGGTAATCCACGTTGGGATGATTCGGGTGCAGCTTGATGAAACGATCCGCCGCCGTCACCGTGCCCGGGATGTCCTTGTCTTTGTAATACGCGTACGTCAACTCAATCTGGGCTTGCTGCGCGAAGCGTCCATAGGGATAACGCGACTCAAGTTTTTGGTAATAGCTAATGGCCTTTTCGTAACTGCCCTCGTCAAGATTCTGGCGCGCCTCGGCGTAGAGTTTTTGCGCCGACCAGCCCTTGGTTTCGTCTGCCTTGTCGCCCAGCAAGCCGCACGCGGCCAGTTGCCAGCCCATCAGCAACGCCAGAATTATGGTTAAACTATGCCGGATCATGGAAATATCGCCTTGAAAAATCGTGAAAAATTATAGCCTAAACCCGGGTGACCCGGTCAGTCCGACCACCGCACCCGAGGCGATAAGCACCCTGGTACTGCCCGCCCATTGCGCCGGCATGCGGTTCGACCAGGCTTTGGCGGCTTTGTTTCCGGAACATTCGCGCAGCCGTTTGAGCGCGTGGATCAAGGCGGGCCGCGTCACGCTGGATGGCAACACCGCCTCGTCCAGCCAAAAAGTGTGGGGCGGCGAAACCGTAACCGTGGCACCGATGGCCGACCCGCAAACCACCGCGTTTCGCGCACAGGATATCCCCATTGATGTGGTATTTGAAGACGATCACTTGATTGTCATCAACAAACCGGCGGGATTGGTGGTGCATCCCGGCAGCGGCAATTGGGATGGCACGCTGCTCAATGCGCTGCTGCGGCATGCGCCCTCGCTGGAAATGATACCGCGTGCCGGCATTGTACATCAGATCGGAAGAGCACA
>DHVE01000050.1 GCA_002412495.1 Betaproteobacteria bacterium UBA5216 | reverse complement strand
GCCGACATTGCCGCCACCGCCGCCCTTGTTGACGACCACGCTGCTTTGCTCGACCAGGCGTTTTGCGGTCCAGATCGAATGGATGGTGCGTGCCGCCACGTCCACGCCGGCGCCCGGCGCGAACGGCACGACCAGTTCGACGTTTTTCGACGGCTTCCAGCCTTGGGCGTGAACAGCCGCCGTGTGAAACACCGCGACACAACACAGGCCGATAAAAGCCGCCCGCAACGTGCCGACTGCATTGCTTTTCATGGAGGCCCTCCCGTGATCGCGCATCAATCGACACTGACGCCGATTTTTTTTGCCAGCGCGGTATATCGGATGATTTCCTGCCGGATCATTTCGCCAAACTGCGCCGCGCTGGCATCCATGGGTTCGATGCTTTGCGCCAGCAGCATCGGCTTGACGTCGCCCGCTTGCATGGCGCGCGTGATATTTTCGCGCAACAGCGCCACCATCGCGCCGGACGTTCCGCGCGGCGCGAGAACACCGAACCAGTTGTTGTACTCATAGCCCGGAACCGTTTCACCCACCGTAGGCAAATCGGGCACCACTGACGAACGGGTGCTGCCCACCGTGCCGAGCATACGCAGCCGCCCCGCTTTGATGTGCGGCATCATCGCAGCCAGGCCGGTAATGATCAGTTCCACCTGACCACCTACCAGATCGTTCACCGCCGGCGCCGTCCCCTTGTAGGGGATGTGCGTCATGTTGATGCCCGCCATGCTTTTCAGCAGTTCAACCGCGAGATGCGTCGCGCCGCCGTTGCCGGTCGATGCGTAATTGATCTGGCCGGGCCGCTGTTTCGCGAGTGCGATCAACTCCTTCACCGAACGCGCCGGCAGGGCCGGATTTGCGACGAGCACCCAGGCGACCGACGCAAGCGGGGTTACCGGCGTAAAGTCGCGCACCGAATCGTAGGGCAATTTGGTGTAGACACCCGCGCTCACGGTGAATTGGCTGGCGATGAAGCCGATGGTGTACCCATCCGGCGCCGCTTTCGCGATGAGATCCGAGCCGATCACGCCGCCCGCGCCGGCGCGATTATCGACGACAACACCCTGCGTCCACGACTCCGCGAGTTTCCGCGAGACCAGCCGGGCGACAAGATCCAGACTGCCGCCGGGCGTCGTCGGCACGATGATGCGAACCGCCTTGGATGGATACGGCTGTGCTATCGCAACTTGGCTCCAACACGCCACCCCACTTGCGAGCAGTGCGCGAAGCACGTGCGCCTGAAACCTTTGGCGCGGGTGCTCAACCGCGAGCGATTCAATGCATGACATGATCAGCGCAGGCCGCTTTGAAATTGTGATACATCTTATGTTAGCGCGACGGCACGCGACCGAGGCAAAAAGATCCAACAAATCACCCGTATCGTTTCTTGCCCCTGCCCTCGGCCCGCGTGAGGCTACACATGCCGCCCATGGATAAACAAGTAAAATGAGCCACTTCCAACGCACCGCCATCGTTCTCGCGTCCTCGTAAAGGCGCACTCACCACTGCGCCGCCTCCAGAAAATTCGCAGACAGACCACGCCGCATTATTGAAGTTAAAGAATGAAAACAGAGGCTTACAGCAACGTTTCCCACACGCCAATGATGACGCATCAAAAATGGTTGCTTAATGAATCAATGACTTACGTGCGTTTTACACGGATTTGGGTGTGTAAAGTCGTGTGCTTCGGTGAGTAGGTATATAACGGCACGAGAAGTAAATCAGAAACAACACCATCGAGGAAAACCCTGTGGCGCAGCCGACGTTTAGAAAAGCACACTGCAATGATTGTGGTGGTGAGCGTAACCATCATGTTCTTCACCGTGACAGCACGAGTTGGGAAGCAGAGGATGCCTGCGTCACAGGGGGAACCAATTACGAGATGTTGAAGTGCGCCGGATGTGACAAGGTTGTGCTAAGAGAGAGCGAATGGTGCTCGGAAGACGACCCGCATATCGATAGGCCGCCACGTTACTTTCCTCCCTCGACCTTTCGCCCTGAACCAAAATGGATGGAAGATTTTTCGATTGCGTGTCCACCAGGTCTCGAACAGCCATACGACCTACTAAAGGAAGTGTATGTAGCCATGCAAAACGCTCAGCCTTATCTGGCAGCAATGGGAATCAGGGCGCTACTTGAACAGATGATGATTCAAAGGGTCCATGACAACGGTAGTTTCGATAAAAATCTGCAAAAATTTCAGGAAGCAGGTTTCGTATCCGCACTACAACGTGAGCAACTCGAAACAGTTCTGGAAGTTGGTCACGCTGCCATTCATCGCGGTTACAAACCCACCGAAGAAGACCTCGCCACCATCGTCGATCTCACCGAAGTTCTTGTTCAGTCAATTTATTTGCATGGCGACAAAGCAAGAGAACTCAAAGGAAAGATTCCTCCGCGCAAGAAATAAGGTCGTGCTGTAGCAACTGGGTAGTATGTTTTTTCTAAAGGACGTGCTTCCCCTCCACACCACGTGCGATGCGGTCTGCGGTTCTTGCATTGAGCCATAAGAGGGCTTCCTCCATCTTGGTAACCGCGAGGGAGTTCTCACGGCAAGCGAAGCGACTGTTAAGCTCTTTGAGTCTAGCTACAGATACGCGGAGCATCTCTTCGAGCGTTGTTCCGCCTGATTCTGTTCCGTCTTGATGCTTCTCATAAAATGCGATGCTCTGAGGCGGTCTTGCCTCAGAATTAAAGTCATTGAGTTGGTACTCGTTTGCTGGTGCCATTTCAAATTATTATTACCTACCCAGTTGTCAAAGTGCGACCTCCCTATTAACCCTACCACCCTATAAAATGTCGTCAACGTGGTGGTGGGGATAGTAAAAGCCGTGTAATTTTTTACACGGTTTTTACACGGATTACCCCTACGCTTGAACAATTTTTCCCTCTGTAGTGGGTAGGGAAACTATGGAAATTCTTGATGCGCAGGTATCGTTAAAGACCAAAAATAAGTAAATGAAATCAAATACTTACGATACCCCCTCGCACACGCCTATGATGACGCAGTACCTGCGCATCAAGGCGGAGCATCCGGACAAATTGCTGTTTTACCGGATGGGTGACTTTTACGAGCTGTTTTACGACGATGCCGAGCGCGCGGCGCGGCTGCTCGACATCACGCTCACCAGCCGCGGCGCATCGGCTGGCACGCCCATCAAAATGGCGGGCGTGCCGTATCACGCAGCGGAGCAATATCTCGCCAAGCTGGTGAAGCTCGGCGAGTCAGTGGCGATTTGCGAACAGATCGGCGACCCGGCCACATCCAAGGGGCCGGTCGAACGCAAGGTGATGCGCATCGTCACGCCCGGCACGCTGACCGACTCGGCGCTGCTGGATGACAAGCGTGACAATATCCTGCTGTGCGTCAATCGCGTGCGTGACATGCTGGGGCTGGCGTGGCTGTCACTCGCCGCCGGGCGTTTTGCCGTCATGGAAACATCGTCGTTCAATCTCGATGGCGAAATCGAACGATTGCGTCCGGCGGAAATTCTGCTGCCGGAGAACTTTGACAGTACGTTGCTGGCTGCGAGCAAGGCGCCGGTGCGGCGCGTGGCGCCTTGGCATTTTGAATTTGATGCGGCACGGCGAAACTTGTGCGCGCAATTCGGCACGCATGATCTGACTGGCTTCGGCGCTGAACAGATGAACATCGCGGTGGGCGCCGCCAATGCGCTGCTGGATTATGTGAAGACCACGCAGGGCGGGGCGCTCACCCATGTGCGCGCACTGACGGTGGAACAATCGGGTGTGTGGGTGCGCATGGATCCGGCAACGCGGCGCAATCTCGAAATCACCGAAACCATACGCGGCGAAGCCGCGCCGACGCTGCTTTCCCTGCTCGACCATTGCGCCACCGGCATGGGCAGCCGATTGCTGCGCCATGTGTTGCATCATCCCTTGACGGATCGCGCCGTGGCGCGCGCACGCCACGGCGCCATCGCAGAACTGCTGGCATTGCGCTACCACGACGAATTGCATGCATTGATGCGCGGCTTCGTGGACGTCGAGCGCATCACGTCGCGTCTCGCGTTAAAGACCGCGCGGCCGCGCGATCTGTCGGGCTTGCGCGACACCTTAAAGCGGTTGCCCGAACTCAATGCCCTGATAGCCGCCGCCGGCTGTCCGCGTCTGTTGGAAGTCGCACGGCACATCGCGCCGCAACCGGCTTTGGCAACACTGCTCGCCGCCGCCATTCGCGACGAACCGTCGTCGGTGCTGCGCGAAGGCGGCGTGATCGCCGATGGCTTTGACGCCGAACTGGATGAGTTGCGCGCGATTCAAACCAACTGCGGAGATTTTCTGCTGGCGCTCGAAACGCGCGAAAAAGCGCGCACCGGCATCAGCACGCTCAAGGTCGAGTACAACCGCGTGCATGGGTTTTATATCGAAGTATCACGCGCACAAAGCGACAAGGTGCCCGACGATTATCGCCGGCGGCAAACGCTGAAAAACGCTGAGCGCTACATTACGCCCGAACTGAAAACCTTCGAGGACAAGGCGCTGTCGGCGCAGGATCGGGCGCTGGCGCGCGAGAAGCTGTTGTACGAAAAACTGCTCGATGATCTGGCACCGCATATCCCGGCGTTGCAGCGCGCCGCGGCGGCACTGGCCGAGCTTGATTTACTGGCGACGCTCTCGTCGCGCGCGGCGGCACTGGACTGGAGCGCGCCGCTATTCACCGATGATGCCGTGATCGAGATCGAAGGCGGCCGTCACCCTGTGGTGCAGGGACAAGTCGATCAATTCATACCCAACGACGCGCGACTTTCGCCCGCGCGGCAAATGCTGCTGATCACAGGGCCCAACATGGGCGGCAAATCGACGTATATGCGGCAGGTCGCGCTGATTGTGTTGCTCTCGCATTGCGGTTCGTTCGTGCCCGCCACGCGCGCGCGCCTGGGCCCGGTGGATCAGATTTTCACGCGCATCGGCGCGGCGGACGATTTGGCGGGCGGGCGTTCCACGTTCATGGTCGAGATGACCGAGGCCGCCTACATACTCCATCACGCCACGCCCAAAAGTCTGGTGCTGATGGACGAAATCGGACGCGGCACCTCCACCTATGACGGCCTGGCGCTGGCGTGGGCGATTGCGCGTCATCTCGTCGAAAAAAGCCGCTGCTATTCGTTGTTCGCCACGCACTACTTTGAACTGACCGAACTGGCAGTACGTTTTCGCGAAGTCGCCAACGTGCATTTCGATGCGGTGGAACACAAGGATCACATCGTCTTTTTGCACAGTGTCGAAGAAGGCCCGGCCAATCAAAGTTATGGCTTGCAGGTGGCGCAACTGGCCGGCGTGCCGTCAAGCGTGATTCGCGCCGCACGACGTAATCTCGCGGAGCTTGAAGAAAAAAGCATCGCCGCAACGCCACAGCGCGACTTGTTCGCCGGCAATCCTTCGCAAGCCAAGGACGAACCGCCGGCGCTCGCGGAACATCCGCTGCTGGGCACGCTCAGAGCCATTGATCCCGATGCGCTGACGCCGCGCGACGCGCTGGAATTGATCTATCAATTGCGCAAGTCACTGGATGCATAGCCAAAAATAATCTATAAAAACAAATATTTACGTAGACACCGCCCCGTGAGCCACCCCGCACATTGTCTCCATAAGGTACTCTTCGCTTTGATGCTGTGCGCGGCCACTCATGCTGCCGCACAAAACTTCACCTTCGCAGCGTTCGGCGACGCGCCGTATCTTGAGTTGGAGGAAGCGCGATTTACCGGTGCCATCGCAGCCATGAATCGCGAATCGCTGGCCTTCGCCATACACGTGGGCGATTTCAAAAGCGGCTGGTCACCTTGCACCGATGCGTTGTACCAGCGGCGACGTGATGAATTCGCGCAGTTGCGTCACCCGCTGATCTATGCGCCCGGCGATAACGAATGGACGGACTGCTGGCGTGCCCTTGGCACGACAAGGAACGAAGGCGATCCCCTGAACCGGCTACGGCAATTGCGACAACTGTTTTTTGCCGACGCCCACTCGCTGGGTCAACGCACGCTGGCGCTGGAACGGCAAGGCAGCGCCTATCCGGAACATGCACGCTGGGTACATGAAGGTATTGTGTTCGCGACACTCAATGTGCCGGGTGGCAACAATAACGCGCGCATACCGAACGAATCCGCGGCGCGCACACAAAAGGTGAACGCGTGGATCGCCGACAGTTTTCGATTGGCGCGCGAGCAATCGCATGGCGCGGTTGTGCTCGCCATGCAGGCAAACCCGTGGACGTTCGGCGGCAATGTCAAAAAAAGCTACCGTGCCATCGCGGATGCGCTGGCGCACGAGTCATCGCGATTTGACGGCGAGGTATTGTTGATACACGGCGACACGCATCGTCATCGGTTCGACCAACCGTTGGTACATCCCCGTACCGGCCGCCCGTTGCGGAACTTCACCCGACTCGAAGTGTTCGGCAGTCCCACCGTGGACTGGGTTCGCGTGCAGGTTAGCCGGCAGAACGGCACGCTGCGTTTCTCGGTTACGCCGGGCGGCATTTAAACCGCGACGAACGGCGCATCGAGATTATTCAGCGGCGCGCCCTCCGTTCATTCGTCCGGAAGGGCATCCATCATCCACGCGCCTTCATCCGCGCATCAATGATGATGCCCGTGCGCTCCGTGGACGTGTCCATGCGTCAATTCTTCCTGCGTGGCTGCGCGCACTTCCGATACCACGCACTGAAAATTCAGCGTCTGTCCGGCCAGTGGATGATTACCATCAACAACGACCTTATCTTCGGCGATGTCGGTGACCGTGTAGATGATCACCTCGCCCGGCCTGTCGGTTTGGCCTTCGAACTGCATGCCCACGGCAATTTCAGCGGGAAACTGGTCGCGCGTTTCCACGCGCACCAGTTCCGCGTCGTATTCGCCAAACGCATCGCCCGGCGGCAGATGAATGCGGCAGGTGTCGCCCACGGCCTTGCCGTCGAGGGCTTTTTCAACCAACGGGAATATGCCGGAATAGCCGCCATGCAGATACACCAGCGGCGTGTCGGCCTTTTCAATCAGTTTTCCGTCTCCGTCGTACAACTCATAAGACAACGACACCACGGTGTTCTGCGCAACGTTCATTTCACGGTTCCCTTGAGTAAGTTCAGTACTTCGGCGGCGTGCCCGCGCGGGCTGACGCCATAATGCGCATGTTTCACCACGGCATGGTGACCCGGGAATTGCTTCACGCTCACAATTTTCATGCCAGTGTCGGGCAATTCAAATCCCGGCGCGAGCTGTCCCGGCTACGGCATGACGTGCTTGGGCTTGCTTTCCGGTCAATGCAAATGAATTTGCACTTCGATCCTTCCGGCCCGCCCGGTCACGGCATGCCGATTGTAGCGGAATTTATTCTTGGCCATGCCCCCACCCTGGGGGATTTTGTCCGCGCCATCTGGCGACGTCTATAATGCGCGGCATGGCACATCGATTGCTGGGCGGCTTGTCGCCGTCATCCTTTCTTCGCCGTCATTGGCAGAAACGGCCCCTGTTTGTTCGCAACGCCATCCCGCATTGCGGCTCGTGGCTGCACCGAGAAACCCTGTTTGATCTCGCGTGCCGCGACGATGTGGAATCTCGCATAGTCACGCGCGCCGGCAACCGTTGGCGCGTTGCCGACGGGCCGTTTACGCAAAGCAGGTTGCAGCGCATGCCCGCGCGCAACTGGACGCTGCTGGTGCAGGGCGTTGAGCAGTTTCTGCCGGACGCGGCCGCACTGCTGCAACAATTTTCATTCATCCCGCACGCCCGGCTTGATGACCTGATGGTGAGCTATGCCGCTCCGGGCGGCGGCGTTGGTCCGCACTTTGACAGCTACGATGTTTTTTTATTGCAAGGCGACGGCACGCGTCGTTGGCGCATCGGCGCGCAAAAAGATCTCACGCTGATCGACGACGCGCCCTTGCGTCTGCTGAAAAATTTCCGCTCGCGGCAAGCCTGGGATGTCGCAACGGGCGATCTGCTATATCTACCGCCGCGCTACGCCCACGACGGCGTGGCAACCGCGTCCTGCATGACACTGTCGGTCGGATTTCGCGCGCCGCTCAAGCAGGAACTGGCCGCGCATTTCCTGGATTATCTTCAGGACAATTTGCGGATCGACGGCATGATCGAGGATGCCGGGTTACCGTTGCAAGCGCATCCGGCCCAATTGCCCCCGTTCCTGATGGACAAGTTTTCGCGCGTATTGAGCCGTGTGCGCTGGAACGCGGCTGACGTGCGGCGCTTTGCAGGTTGCTATCTCACCGAGCCCAAGCCGCGCGTCGTGTTTTCGCGACCGCGCCGCGTTCTAAATTTGCAAAGTTTCGTCAAACGCGTGATGAAGCGCGGCATGCGGCTTGCGTTACCCACGCGCATGCTCTACGAAGGCCAGCAGATTTTTATCAACGGTGAGTGCCATTCGCTTAAAGACACGCAGCGCGATGTGCTTGTCGGTTTGGCCGATACACGCGCATCACCGGCGTTTGCGCCCGATGCCGCCACGGCACAACTGACCTACGCCTGGTATTGCGCTGGATATGTCGATGTCTGATGCCATGCAGCCGGGTAACCCGCTATCGAATTACCGGCGCTTTGAAAGCTTCCGGGAATACGAGTCGTTGTTTGACGACATGGTGCCGAAAACCGAATCCATCATCCGGGTGTTCGACCGCAAACTCTCGCGTGCATGGAACAGCGCCGTGCGCATTGCGCTCTTGCGGGAATTTCTATTGCGCAATCGCGCAAATAAGTTGTTGATCGTCCTGCATGTTGCCAACAATATTGAGGAAGAACTGCCCCGTCTGACGGAGTTCGCCAGCTATTTCGGGCACGCCGTGAAAATTCACCAAACGCCCGTCATGGCACATCATGTCTACGATCCGTTCGTCATTTTTGATGCCAGCCATTATCTGCACCGGTTCCACCACGCGCATATGCGCGCCGCACAGGGAAGCCATGATGTGGACGGATCGCAGCAACTACACGAACGGCATCTGGAACTGTGGGAAGTCTCAAAGGCAGTTGTATTGGGCAACGTTAGTGGCCTTTAAACCCTGTTTTGGCAAGCCTTTTTATGGACAGCGGCGGCGCGCCTAGGGTAGAATCATGCCGCTTCAAGCCACTGGCTCATTCGCTCATTCTTTAGTTCTTGTCGGATCAAAGCTATGGGGCAGTTGCGGTTAAGAGAAGCTGGACTTAAGCCGGCTTTTGAATTCAATCCAATTTTTACCTTCGAAGGGATATAAATACCATGAAATACTCACTGATTCTCGCCGCCTTGATGGCGGTTGGCATTGCCGGTTGCGGCGATAAGCCCGCTCCCGCGCCTGCACCCGCCCCCAAAGCCGCTGCTCCGGCCCCTGCAGCAGCACCAGCCGCCGCGCCCGCTCCCGCTGGCGATGCAGCAAAAGCCGCTGACGGTGCCGCAGCTGGCGCCACTGCCGGCGCTGCCGCTGGCGCAGCTGCAGGTGCCACCGCTGGTGCCGCCGCTGGTGCTGACGCAGCGAAGGACGCATCAAAGGATAAGGCCGTGGACGCCGCCAAAGACAAGATGGGCGATGCCAAGGACAAAGCCATGGAAGTCGCCAAAGGCGCGGCTGCTGGCGCAGTTGCTGGCGCCAAGGAAGGCGGTGCCGCAGGTGCTGCTGCCGGCGCAAAAGCGGGCGCTATGGACGCAATGAAGAAGTAATTAATGGCAGTTTAGTTAATTACTAGGCACTACCGAAAGCCGGCCCCTGAAGAGGGGCCGGCTTTTTTTCATCCGTAGCTTGCAAAATCGTTGGGAATACACGTGCGCTCAATCTTGCGCATGCACATTCAACGAATGTCGCGCCAATCGAATCCGTCATCCTGCGTGGCCACGCCAATCCAGTCGTCATCACACCCCATGGCCGATGCCAACGCGCGCCGTGCCAGCGCTGGCGTGTTGTTTTGCCTGGACAAATGAGCAGCGAGCACATGCTGCAAACGCGCCCGCGTGCCCGGCAATGCGCCAAGCAGGCTGGATGCCGTGCCATTGTCCAAATGCCCGAGCCGCCCCGCAATGCGCTGCTTCAGTGAAAACGGATATGCGCTGTTCATCAACATATCAAGATCGTGATTGCACTCCAGCACCAGGGCATCCACGGATGAAAGCATCGTTTCGATATGCGCCGTGGATACACCCGTATCCGTCAACACCCCCAACGAATGGCTTCCATCGCCGAAAACGAACTGCGCCGGTTCGCGGGCATCATGCGGCACCGGAAACGGCTGCAATTGAATATCCCCCACGGGCAGCAGACTGTGACTGTCAATGATATTGACCTCGACATCCTTGAATCGCGCGACGCCGCTTGCCATCAGCGTACCATGCGTTAGATACACCGGAATATCGTGTTTGCGCGCGAATCGCGCCACACCGCCGACATGATCGTCATGCTCGTGTGTCACGACGATGCCGTTGATATCGTCCGGCGCGAGGGCGAGCCGCGCCAGACGCTTCGCAGTGTCGGCGAGACCGAAACCACAATCCAGCATCAGGTGGGTTTTCCCGGCCTGGATCACCAGTCCATTGCCCTCGCTGCCGCTGCCCAGTGATGCAAAGCGCATGCGCTAATACGGGTGGCGCATGAAATCTATCCGGGATGCCACCAATGCAGCCGTTCCCGGTATGCTGGTCTCACGCCTCACGAATCAACAACCTACTTCAATTGATCGTACAGCAACGTCAATATCCGCTCGGAAGTCGCGGATGCTTCCGGCCTGCCATCCTTGTTCAGCACATTGACTTCGGCGCCAGCATCAATGTCCCGGACGGCAATCAGGTATTGCTCGTTTTTCTTTGCCGGCGTATTGCCCCAGAATTTCAGGCCGCTGACCATTCTGCCGAAAAATCCCGGCTTGTCTTCCGTTGTTTTGACATCGGTTTCAGGGTCTATATATCGAACGAAATAAATGCCTTTGCTGCGATCACGATCTTCCACGGTAAAACCCACACGGTCCAGCGCAAGTCCAACGCGGCGCCATGCGCGGTCAAACTGGTCGTTCAAGGTTAGCTTGCCGCCGCCGCTCTGCTTGGCAAGCAACGCCTTGGGCACTTCGGCCGCTGTTGCAACCTGTTGCTTCGCGCGCGCCTCCTGCACGCCAAAGCGCGTCATCAAACGGCGCAGCATTTCCGCTTCCAAATCCGGATCGGGTTTGCGTGGCTGCCATTTTGTGCTTTCCTTGGAAGTGGAGGTGAATACTTCCTCCATGCCGCGATGACTAATGTAAATTTCGGTCGTTCCCGCCGATCCGCGCTCCAGCCGCGTTCGGAATTTGTCCCGTTCGCCCGTCGAATAAACAGTATCCAACAACCGACCCAGCGTCCTGCGGACAAAGCCATCGTCGATCTTCGCTCGGTTCTCCGCCCAATCGGTTTCCATCACGCCGGCTTCCGGTAATTCCACATTCACAATAAAGCCGGTTTCCTGCCAAAAATCCTTCACCACTGGCCACACTTGCCCAGGATCACCCTTGACCACCAGCCAACGCTGCGTGCCGGAACGCTCGACGCGCGCATCGCCACCTTCGGGCAACACGGCGCTGCTGCTGCTCGAAACCTGCGGTCGGCCAGCACGCTCCTTGTAATAATCCGATGCCGTCGCCGTGCCCTTGCTGGCATTAATATCCGGCACCGTAAAACGGTCATCCGCATTGGGACGCGTGAGATCCGGTGGAATTTCCAGCGGCGGCAATTTTCCCGCCGACTTGTATTCAATTTTTTTGGTTGGAATGTCGATGGAACTGCACGCCGCCAGTAACGCACCCGCAGCAATCCAGCAGAGCGCCTGACCAACCGTATTTATCCATTGCATTAATCGCATAAGTTAATCCCCTTCGTGCCTATTGCACGCTATCGCGCGCAATATTGCGTTACATGCTTTAACCGGGAATGCCCGCTTGCCGCATGGCATCGCGCACCACATCATGGCAATTTGCAGACAATGGTGTCAGCGGCAATCGAATGCCGCCCTTCATCAAGCCCATCTGCTGCACTGCCCATTTCACCGGTATCGGATTGGCCTCGCAAAACAAGTGGCGATGCAGGCCCAGCAATTGGTCGTTGATTTCGCGTGCCTTGGCTATGTTGCCCGCCAGCGCGGCGACACACAGTTCGTGCATCGGCTTCGGCGCTACGTTGGTGGTGACCGAAATCACGCCATCGCCGCCCAGCAGCATTAACGGCAGGCCGGTGGCATCATCACCGCTGAACACCATGAAGGGCTTGGGTTTACGCCGGATCAAATCCGAGCCACGTTCCATATTTCCGGTGGCGTCCTTGATGCCCACGATATTGGGCACCTGCGCCAGACGGAGCACAGTGTCGTTTTGCATGTCCGCCACCGTACGGCCGGGCACGTTGTAGAGGATCTGCGGAATATCCACCGCCTCGGCGATGGCTTTAAAATGCCGATACAAACCTTCCTGCGTGGGGCGGTTGTAATACGGCACCACGGACAGACTCATGTCCGCGCCGGCTTTCTTGGCAAACGCCGACAAATCGATGGCCTCGCGCGTGGAATTGGCGCCCGTGCCCGCCACCACCGGAACCCGCTTCGCCACGTGGTCCACCGCAGTTTTGATCAGCAGGCAATGCTCATCGTGATCTACCGTTGGCGATTCACCCGTGGTACCTACCACCACAATGCCGTCAGTGCCTTCCGCAATGTGCCAATCGAGCAATTTGCGAAACGAATCCAGGTCGAGCGTGCCGTCTTCATGCATCGGCGTGACTATCGCGACCACACTGCCCTTTAAGCGGATTGGTGTTGCCATCCTGTTGATTTTCCTAAGTAATTTCTCATTCTACCGCATCCCCGCGATAGCCGGGTATTGTACCTGAAGATTCCCGCTCACGTCTCAACAGGCCTCAACGTGCCGCAATTTGCTCCAATCTCGCACCCCGCACAGAATCACCGGTAAGACCGTGCCTCAGCGCGCAGGTTCGCGCTGTTACACCCGTTTACAAATCACGCCGGGCGCAAATGCGCTGCAGCATCGCGGAACGCGGTTGATCCACGTAGATGTCTTCGTAACCCAGTACGCAGCAAACCCCGCGCACCGACTCCAGCAACTCGCCCGGTTTCAGCAAGAAATCCGGATTGGCGGGACGCCCATAACGCTCGTTGCCCAAGGCAAACGTTTCGTAGATCAATACACCGCCCGGCGCCAGCGCGGCAAGCAAGCCCGGAAACAACGGCCGATGCAGATAGTTGGTAACCACAATGGTGCCAAAGGTTTTCCCCGCGTAAGGCCACGCAGCGGCTTCCAGATCAGCGCAACGCGTCGTTACGTTGCTCACCCCAGCCAACCGGGCCAGCGCCGCGCTGTCACGATCCACCGCTTCCACGGCATGCCCGCGTGCCGCGAAATAACGCGCGTGCCGTCCGCCGCCGCAGGCGACATCCAGCACCACGCAACCTTGGGGTGCATGGGCAGCCCACCGCGTCACCCACGCCGAGGGGGCCTCAACGCCATACCCGTGCGTTTCAGATGACGCCATCACAACAGGGAGTCTGAATACTGGTCATGTACGCGCATTTACGTTCCGTCGCGTAACAGGTCACGCACCAGCGGCACCGTGATCGCACGCTTGGCTTCCAGCGAATGACGATCCAGCGCATCCAGCGTGGCAAACAACGCGCCCATGTCACGCGGTGCGTGCGTCAACAGATAAGCAATGACCTCGCTCGACAGCATAAAACCGCGCGCCCTCGCGTGTTGCGCCAGCGCCTGCGCTTTTTCGTCATCCGAAAGCGCATGGACCTGCACCACCAGCCCCCAGCCCAACCGCGTCAGCAAATCGGCGCGCAGTTTCAGTTGCACCGGCGGCACGCTGGCGCTCGCAATCAGCCCGCCGCCCTGCTCACGCAGTGTATTGTAGCGTTTGAACAACGCGACTTGCGCGTCTGCGCCCAAACATTCGACATCATCGGCGGAGAGCAGCGGCGCGTCATCGTCAAAAACACTGTCAGCCGCACACGCAGTGTAGGTGGCGGCTCGACTTGCCGCCGCGGCTGCCTTGAGCAAATGCGTGCGCCCGCACCCCGCCTCGCCCCACAGATATACAAATCGCTCGCCGTCACCGCTGATCGCCTCACGCAAATGCGCGATCGCCTCCGCGTTACGGCCCACCACAAAATTGTCGAACGTCGGCGCGGGAGGGGCCGTGATGTCCAGCGCGAGTTGCCTCATCGTTTCATCGGGAGGAACCGTTACCCTGGTACATGCCGCTCGCGAGATATTTCGCACGCACATGCCGCAACCACACCAGTAGCGCCGCGCTCGCCGGCAACGCCAGAAGAATGCCGGTGAAACCAAACAACTGACCGAACGCAAGCAGTGCAAAAATTACCGCCACTGGGTGAAGGCCGATGCGGTCGCCCACCAGCCACGGCACGAACACAGAGCCTTCAAACACATTACCAACCACGAACACTATCCAAATCCATACAAGGTGCGTCAGGTCGCCGAACTGCAATACCCCGGTGAGCGTGGCGAGCAACACGCCACTGATCACGCCCAAATACGGCACGAATGTCAGACACCCCGCGATAACGCCGACCGACAGCGCGTAATCCAGTCCCACCACCCACAGTGCCACAGTATAAAAAATCGCCATCAGCAACATCACCATCAATTGCCCGCGCAGAAATTCGCCGAGCACGGCGTCAATCTCCTTCAGCAATCCCGACACGGTGTTGTGCCAGTTGCGCGGGATCAGCTTCGCCACATGCGCAATCATGTCGTCCCAATCGCGCATGAAATAAAACAGCACCAGCGGCGTCAGTACCAGATTTCCGATCAGGCCCATCAGTGCCAAACCGCCGCTTTTCAGCGACGGCAGCAATTGCACCGCGAAACCCTGCACTTCCTTTGCATGTTCGGCAAGCCAATCCTTCACCAGCGCGGTGTCTAGTTCGACGCCAAAGTGCTGCAACACCAGCGGCCCGAGATTGAGCTTGATCCAATCGACGAATTGCGGAAACTGCGTGACGATGGTCTTCACCTGCTTGGTGACCAGCGGCATCAGCACCAGCAACAACACAAGGATCACCCCCGCGATCAATGCCAGCGCGATGGTCACCGCCAGCGTACGCGGCAGGCGCTTGGACATGCGCGCGACGAGCGGATTGAAAATATATGCCAGCATTAATGCCACCAAAAACGGCGCAAGCATCGGCGACAACAGGTAAATCAGCGCGCCCGTCAGCGCCGCCACGCCGAGCCAAAGCCAGCGGTTGGAGTTGTTCGAATTGCCGGAGCCGGGGATGGTCATTTGCGTTAAAATTGGAGACTTGAATGCGGCATTGAAAAATGCAGCCGCTGGTTGTCACTTTAGCCGGAAGTGTCCTGCAACTCAACCGCCAATCAACCGCCAATCAACCGACGACGCAACTTGAAAACCCGCAAACAAACCCGAGGCCTGACCTACCGCGACGCTGGCGTTGACATCGATGCCGGAGACAATCTTGTCGAAAACATCAAGCCCTATGCCAAGCGCACGATGCGGCCCGGCGTGCTCGCGGGCATTGGCGGCTTTGGCGCGCTGTTCCGGGTTCCCAAGAACTATAAAGATCCGGTGCTGGTGTCGGGCACCGATGGCGTGGGCACCAAACTGAAGCTCGCGTTTGAACTGAAACGCCATGACACCGTCGGCATCGATCTGGTGGCGATGAGCGTCAACGACATTCTCACGCTGGGCGCGGAACCGCTGTTTTTTCTCGACTACTATGCCTGCGGCAAACTCGACGTGAAATCGGCCACGCAGGTGATCAAGGGCATCGCCGCCGGTTGTGAACAAGCCGGTTGCGCGCTGATCGGCGGGGAAACCGCCGAGATGCCGGGCATGTATCCGGCAGGCGAATACGATCTCGCCGGGTTTGCGGTGGGGGTGGCCGAAAAATCCAAAATCATCAATGGCAAAAACATCAAGCCCGGCGACGTGATACTTGGTCTCGCCAGTAACGGCGCGCATTCCAACGGTTATTCGCTGATTCGCAAGATCATCAGCACGCGGCGAATAAATCTCGCGACGAAACTCGATGGCAAGCCGTTGAAAGATTGGATCCTCGCGCCCACGCGCATTTACGTAAAGCCAGTGCTGGCGCTGGCAAAAAAAATACCGCTTAAAGGCATTGCCCACGTCACGGGCGGCGGCCTGGTGGAAAACATACCGCGCGTGCTGTCGGCGAGCCTCTGCGCGCGCATCGACAAAAACGCGTGGCCGATGCCGCCGCTGTTCACTTGGCTGCAACAGCAGGGCAACGTGGCCGACAGCGAAATGCATCGCGTGTTCAACTGCGGCATCGGCCTGATTATCGTGGTGAGCCCCACCGATGCGGCGCGCGCGCAAGCCATGCTCGCACGCGCGGGCGAAAAAGTCTGGTCCATCGGCAGAGTCGAGCGCCGCAGGCGTGGCGCGCCGCAAACGATTGTGGTGTAAGTAAGACAATTTCACCGCAAAGGCGCAAAGAACACCACACAAAGAAAACCCGTAAGAACCCCATTAACTTGAGGTGCTGTGTTGTTCTTAGAATTTCTTTGCGAGTCCTTCGCGTCTTTGCGCCTTTGCGGTAAAGGCCTTGACCTTGTCCAGACGAGCAACTCATGAAAAGAATCGTCGTCCTGATTTCCGGCCGCGGCTCGAACATGGAGGCGATGCTCAAAGCACGCCTGCCCGTGGACATTGCCGCGGTTATCAGCAACGAGCCCGCTGCCGGCGGGCTGGTTACCGCGCAAGCGCTAGGCATCGCCACGGCAGTGGTACCGCACCGCGCTTTCGCTGATCGCACGGCTTTCGATGCGGCGCTGGCGGCCGAAATCGACCGCCATCAGCCCGATTTCATCATCCTGGCCGGTTTCATGCGCGTGTTGACCGAAAACTTTGTCGCGCGTTATTTGGGGCGTATGGTCAACATTCATCCATCGCTGTTGCCGTCGTTCCCCGGCCTGCATACGCACCGGCGCGCGCTGGAAGCCGGCGTGCGTATACACGGCTGCACGGTGCATTTCGTGACGCCAGGTCTCGACAGCGGGCCGATCATTATTCAGGCGGCCGTGCCCGTATTGCCGAATGACACCGAGGACTTGCTCGCCGCGCGCGTGCTCGAGCAAGAACATCGCATCTATCCGCAAGCCGTGCGATGGCTGTGCGAGGCGCGGGTGCAACTTGGCGCGGCTGGCTCGGTCAGTATCATTAGGGCCAGTGCCACGATTGGTGCATTGGTTTCGCCATCGCCAGACGATAGAATATTTTAACCATATGTTTTTAAATAGATTTTTATGCAACCTTTATTTTTTCGCACTGACAGCGGCTACGCTCGTAACCGCGGCGGGCGCAGCTGAATTCGCCGCGCCCGCGGCGGCGTCGATTTCGTTCAATCTGTTTCGCAACGGCACGCACATCGGCACCATCCAGGAAAATTTTGAAATCAAGGATGGCGTTTACCGCGCCACCAGCGAGGCCAAGGCCATCGGATTATTTGCGCTGGCGCAGCGACACCCCGTCCTCTACACCAGCACCGGAGACAGCACCAAAGACGGCTTGCGCCCGGTGCGTTTCGAAGGCCGCCGCAACAACACGCTTGCCATCGCCGAATTCGACTGGAAATCCGACAAGCTGACGATGAACTATGACGGGCAGGTACAAACCGCGCCTCTGTCGCATGCCACGCAGGATCGGCTATCCATCATGTATCACCTGATGCATCTGGTGCAATCGAAGCCACGCACCATCGAATTCAACATGACCACGGCACGCAAGCTCGATCGATACCGTTACGACGTCAATGCCGATGTAACCGTCGACACTCCGCTCAAACGCCTTAACACGTTGCATCTGGTCAAACGACGCGAACAGGGCGACACTCAAACCGAAATCTGGCTGGCGCCAGAGTTTCACAATCTGCCGGTCAAGGTACTGAATATAGAGGAAAACGGCGTGCGCTACGAGCAGGTCGTCACACGGCTGGAATTCAAGCTTTGAAGCCGACCGCACGCCGCGCCGTTCCGTATCCGTTGTTGGCCGCGTTGGCCGTGTCGGTTCTGGCGCACGCCCTGATGCTCAGCGGCGGATGGCTGACGTTGCCGTTCACCGCGCCAGACCCGCCGCCCTTGCAGGCCCGACTTGAACGCCTGCCGGAGGTCACGCCCGCGCCGCCGCCCAAGCCTGCCGCGGCGCCGGTTAAAAAACAGTCCATTGCAGCCGCGCCGCGCCCCTTGGTATCGGATACCTTAAGTCCCTTTCCCATACCGGCACCGACGCCGGAAGCGACCGTGGCCACGGAATCCGCAGAGGCCGCTACGCCCGCTCAGGCAGAAGCGCCTGCCCCGGCGCCCGAACCGGAGGTAATCGCCGATGCCGCGCCCAGCACTTTCATGCCCGAACGCGCCGCCATCAAAACCCTGCCGCGCCGCGGACGCATCGCCTACGCGCTCTACATGGGCACCAACAAATTTGAAGTCGCGCGCACGGTGCAAAGCTGGGAAACCAGCGCCGACACATACAAACTCGAAAGCACCTCGGGCACCAGCGGACTGGCCAGCATCTTCCGTAACGAACAACGAATTTTCCGCAGCACCGGCCGCATGACCGAACGCGGCCTGCGTCCTGATCATTTTGTTTCAAGCCGCATACGCAGCGGGCAATCCAATGAATCGGCGGCGCGCTTCGACTGGGACAAGAACAGCATCACACTGGGCAGCGGTGCGGCGCAACGCAGTGCGGCATTGCCCGCGGGCAGTCAGGATATCCTGAGTTTCATGTATCAACTCGCGCTCGCCCCACCGGCGACCGGACGCGTGCAGATCGCCATCACCAACGGCTCGCGTTTTGAAAACTACGCACTGGATGTCCTGGCGGAAGAAACGCTGGAAACCCCCATGGGCAATATTCGCACCCTGCCGGTAAAACAAGTCCGGCGCGACGGCGGCGAAAGCATGGAAATCTGGCTCGCCGCCGACTATCGCTATTTGCCGGTACGCATACGCTTTATCGGTCGTGACGGCGTGCCGTCCGGCGAACAGATCGTCACCGAAATCAACATCAGCGATTAACACGGCACGCTCACAGCGCAAAAGATCGCGCGTCAGGCCTTACTTTGAAATTCACCCCCGCGCAATTTGAAACCGCCGTGCATGTGTTGACGGCGGTACTGAAGTTTGACTATCCTGCCGATGGCATAGTCAGCCGCTATTTTCGCGAGCATCACGAACTTGGCCAGGGAGATCGCGCCTTCGTTGCCGAGGCCGTGTTCGGCGTACTGCGGCGAAAACGCATGCTTGATCACTTGAGCAACCATGGCGCCGCGCGAGCCTTGTTGCTGGCGTGGCTGGCGCGCACGCAAGGCTTGAATTCGCGTGAACTCGCGCCGGTACTACGGCGCGGCGACGATGAAATCGTCAACGCCATCAAAAGCATGGACACCAGCAACCTGCCCTTTCCCGTGCAAGCGGAGTTACCGGATTGGGTAGTTGAAAAACTGCTGGCGCAACAGCCGGAGGCCGAGGTTCTGGCGCTGGGCCGCGGGCTGGCCTCGCCCGCCCCGCTTGATCTGCGCGTCAACACCCTGCGCGCCAAGCGCGATGACGTCATGACAACGCTCGCCGTCAGCGGCATCAACGCCACGCCCACGCCGTTTTCGCCGTTCGGCCTACGCATTGATGGCCGTCCGGCGATCAACCGTCACCCCCTGTTCATTGACGG
>DHVE01000044.1:177470-178645 GCA_002412495.1 Betaproteobacteria bacterium UBA5216 | reverse complement strand
GGATGCGTCCGCGATTGCGGATGGTTCGGCGGCCACGGGAGCGGACGCGAAGGACAAGGATGGCAAGAGCACGGGCACCACGGTGGGCCTTGGGATAGCGCTGAACATAGCGGACATGCAGAACCACGCGACGGTTGGCGCGGGTGCGAAGGTGACGGCGGACGGGGTGAGCGCGCAGTCGCTGATGAAGGATGTGGGCGGGGACAAGACGAGCAAGTTTGCGGCGAAGGCGACCTCGGGTGCGAGCGGTGGTGACACGGGGGTAGCGGGATCGTTTGCGCTGAACTACTCGAAGGCGCAGACGGAAGCCGGGTTGACCACGGCATTGACGGTGGATGCGGGCGCGGGTGATGTGACCATCACAGCGGAGAACAGCACCGATGCGCAGGTGGAAGCGAAGGCGAGCGCGAAGTCGGGCAGCACGGGTGTAGGGGTATCGGTGGGTCTGAACATTGCGGTGGACAACGACACGCGCGCGGTGATTGCGGACGGCACGACGTTAACCGGTGGTGACGACGTGACGCTGACGGCCACGGGCAGTCATGTGGTGAACACCACGGCCGAAGGCGGTGGTGCGGCGAAGGATGGTACCGGGGTGGGTGGTGCTTTGGCGCTGACGGTGGCGGAGAACACGACGCAGGCGACGATCGGCACGGGCACGAAGCTGGATGTTACGGGCGCGGTGGGTGCGACGGCGAATCATCATGGATCGAGTGTGACCACGGCCAAGGGGGATGCGACGGGCACCTCGACGGCGGTGGGTGTGGCGATAGCGCTGGGGTTTGTGGAGGACAGCGCGACGGCGACGACGCATCGGGACATCACGGCGGGCAAGTCGGTGAGCTTTACGGCGAGTGCGGATGGATCGAGCCAATCGACGGCGATTGCCTCGGCGGCGGGCGGCAAAGCGGACAGCAGCAGCAGCGCGGACAAGCAGGGCGACAAGGCCACGGGGCTGGCGAACAAGCAATCGGGTGGCAGCAAGACGGTTGGCAAATCGGCCTCGACGGACGATGGCAGCGGTGGTGGTGGTTCGGTGAGCGTGGGAGCGGCGCTGGCGCTGAACATTGCGAGCAGCGTGGCGGATGCCTCGATCAGCAATGTGGAGATCAAGGCGGGTGGAGCGCTGAACCTGAAGTCGGAAAACAACATGGATGCGTCCGCGATTGCGGATG
>DHVE01000044.1:177284-177437 GCA_002412495.1 Betaproteobacteria bacterium UBA5216 | reverse complement strand
GGCGATTGCCTCGGCGGCGGGCGCAGACTCGAAGCAAGAAAGTGACAAGGGTAATACCAAGGCCGATGACCAGAGCAAGAGCGCGTCGGGGTTAGCGAGCAAGCAATCCGGCACGACCAAGAGTGCGGGGGGCAAATCGGCCTCGACGGATGA
>DHVE01000044.1:164383-177202 GCA_002412495.1 Betaproteobacteria bacterium UBA5216 | reverse complement strand
GGATGCGTCCGCGATTGCGGATGCCTCAGCGGCATTGGGTGGCGCGGGTAAGGCGCTCAATTTTGATGGGGCGAGCGGGGTGGATGATGCCGCTGGTGCGGAGGGCATCACCCTGAGTGCGGGCCATGGATTGGCGACCGGTGACAAGGTGGTCTACAACAAGGGCGACAACGCGAATACCGCCATTGGTGGATTGACGGAAGGCGGCAACTACTTTGTGCGGGTGTCTGGCAATACGGTCACCTTGTACGATACCAAGGCGCATGCCGATGACACGCTTCATACCACGGGGCGCGTGGATCTTACGGATGGCAGTGGCGCAGGACACAATCTGAAGAAGTTGTCGACCTCGTCGGGGACGGCGGTGGGTATCGGCATTGCGATTAACATAGCCGACATGCAAAACCACGCGAACGTGGGTGCGAACACGACGGTAACGGCGGAGGGTCTCACCGCGCAGGCGCTGATGAAAGACGTGGGCGGGGACAAGACGAGCAAGTTTGCGGCGAAGGCGACCTCGGGTGCGAGCGGTGGTGACACGGGGGTGTCGGGTTCATTTGCGCTGAACTACTCTCAGGCGAACACGGGGGCGGGGCTTAGCAGCAGCACGGCGAAGGTCACAGCGGGCGCTGGCGACGTAACGATCTCGGCGGCGAATACCACGGATGCACAGGTTGAAGCGAAGGCTAAGACGGGTAAGGCGGGCGACACCGGTGTGGGCGTTTCCGTGGGCATCAACATTGCGGTGGACAACGACACGCGGGCGGTGATTGCGGACGGTGCTACGCTCATCGGCGGCGACGACGTGACGCTGACGGCCACGGGCAGTCACGTGGTGAACACCACGGCCGAGGGCGGTGGGCAATCCACTGGCGCCACGGGCGTGGGTGGCGCATTGGCATTGACGGTGGCGGACAACCAGACCGAAGCACGGATTGGCACGGCGGGTTCTTCGCCGCTGGACGTGACGGGCGAGATCAAGGTTACGGCGACCCATCACGGTTCGAGTACCACCACGGCCAAGGGCGACGGTACGGGCAGTTCGACGGCGGTGGGTGTGGCGCTGGCGCTGGGCTTTGTGGACGACAGCGGGGTGGCGACGACGGATCGCAACTTGACGGCGGGCAAGGCGGTGAGCTTTACCGCGAGCGCGGATGGCGCGAGCAAGTCGCACGCGATTGCTTCGGCCAAGGGCGCGGACAAGAGCGTCGAGGAAGCGAAGCAAGGCTCCAAGAGCGGAGAGGGTACTGCGGACAAGCAGGCTCAAAGTGCCATCGGCACGTCAAACAAGCAATCGGGCGAGAATAAGTCCGTCGACAACAAGGGCAGCGCCAGTACCGAGAGCGGCAGTGTGAGCGTGGGCGCGTCTCTGGCCTTGAATGTGGCGAACAACAAGGCGATTGCCTCGGTCGGCGATGGCCGGACGATCAACGCTGGTGGAGCCGGTGTGGGCAGTTTGACCGTGAGCTCCGCCAGTCGCATGTCAGCGGAGGCTATTGCCGAAGGTGTTGCGGGAACTACTCCCAGCGGTGATGCCATAGGCGTGGGGGTGGCGATTAACGTTGCGTTTGAAACCAACGAAGCCTCGATTGGTGAAGGCGCGAATGTTACGGCAGATGGCGCCACCATCGAGGCAACGATGATTGATGAAGAAATCGACCTCACGCCCACCACCATCCCGATCGTCAATACAACGGATAACACCATCTTCGTCGGGGCCAACTACGGCGGGCTGAAGACCGGAGACAAGGTCTACTATGACAACGGTGGCGGGACAAGCATTGGAGGGCTGGATAGCAGCATCCTGACCAACTATTCCGTGGTGACCCAGGAAGGCGGCAAGATCAAGCTGCGCGCCGTGGATTCCAGTGGTAACGTTGGTGCGTTCGTGGACCTGACCAGCACGGGCAGCGGTACCCAGCACAAGCTAAAGCACGCTATTGATACGGGTTCGGTTAGCAGCGCACTTGGCAGTCTTCTGAAACAGGATGTCACTTTCGATCCCGCGACAAATCGCCGGCTGGTGAATCTGAGCGAAGGGCACGGACTGCGAACCGGTGACGCGATCACGTATGAAAGCGGCAGCGGTGCGATGAGTGGGTTGGACGATGGGCAGACTTACTACATCATTCTGCTGGACGATAACACCGCGGAACTGGCCGCGTCGGCGCAGGACGCTAACGCAGGCAAGGCCATTACCCTTGCCACTGCGGGAGGGGCGAATCAAAAACTCATCGATCGCACCAGCACCTTCCGCGCCGAGGCTGTGTCTGGCGCGAGCGGTGGCGACACTGGAATCGCAGGTTCGATTGCAGTGAACTTTGCGAAAACCAATACCCAGGCAACAATTGGCCTTGATCATGCACCAATTGGTAGCAGCACGACTACGCTAACGCTGGACGGGGCGGATGTCGACATACGCGCGCAAAGCCTGACAGAGACGACGGTTACCGCGAAACCGGCAGGTATTGCGAAAGGGGCTGATACCGGCGTGGGTGCGTCGGTTGCCATCAACATTTCGCTTAACACGACCTTCGCGGGTATCGAGAACGGCGTCACTGTCAACGGCACTGCGGAAGATTTCCTGGTGTCGGCGGATTCCGCCAACAATGCCTACACCTACGCGGCGGCGGGAGCCGCAGGTAGCGGCACGGCCGTTGGTGGGGCCATAGCGCTCGCGTATATCGAAAACGATACTACGGCGCGCATAGGCAGCGGTGCAGGCGGGCCGATTACGCTTAACGGTGATTTGGGCGCGACTGCAACGCACAGGGATACCGTGGTCACATTGGCTACCGGCGAAGCTGCCGGTAATGGCACCGGGGTCGGTATCGCTTTGGCCCTGAATATTATCCAGGATGACACCAAGGCAGAATTGTCGCGCAGCTTTAACGGTGCGCAGGACGTGAATGTTGGATCAACGTCCTTGATCTTGACGACAGCGGAGGCCAGAGCCAGCGCGGCAGGGGCTTCGTCTGAAACGAATAAAGACGAGAACAACGACGGTAAGAAAGACAAGGCGCGCGATTCGGATCAGGAAACCGATGCTCAATCCAAGTTTGTGGGAGATCGCAGCGGTTCGTCGAATAAGACAGCGCCGTCCCAAGACTCTGGAAGCAGCTTGGGCAAGGCAAATGAGAATACGGAGAAACAATCCAGCAACAGCTCTGATTCCAACGGCGGAACCAGCGTTGCTGCATCGGTGGGGGTGAACTATCTCGAGGCTGACAACCGGGCGACCATTGCCGGCGGTGTGATCATCAATGCCACAGGCGATCTGGCTGTGGTTGCAACGGCTGAGGTTGATGCCAGTGCGCAAGGGCTGTCCACATCAACGAACACCAGTTCTGACAATGGCGTGGCTGCTGCCGTGGGTCTGAACATCGTACTGGCCGGCAATAAGGGCGAAGTTGGCAATTCTGCGGAACTTACCGCGGACAGCATTACTGTAAAAGCAATCACTCCGTTGAATGAGAAGAACTCGTTCCAATCCCGTGCGCTTGCAGGTGCAATTTCCAGTGGCAACGGTATTGGCGGGTCAATTTCGGTCAACTTCCTCGACCTTGATTCCAATGCCACCGTGGGCAATAACGCCAAGCTCACTGCCACTGCAGGCGGCATTGACGTCATGGCTGAAAACCATAACCAGATTCAAAATATTGCGGGCGGCGGCGGGCTTAGCACAGGTAGCGATGCTGGCGTTGGCGTGGCAATTGCCGCCAATATCATTGTCGACGTAGATGCCGGCGATGAAGGGCATGGCCTTGATACAAGGGCCAGCATCGGGAAAAACGCGACAGTCAATGCAACGGGTTCCATCAATGTCACGGCGGACGCCAGTCTGCTGCCGATGGATTTGGAAATTCCCTTTATTAATCAAACAATTGGGATATCAAGCTTTGCTGCGGGTGTGGCCGCCAGCGGCAGTGGAACTGCGGTTGGTGGCTCGTCGGCCGTCGACGTGTACTTCATCGATACAGAAGCTTATATCGACGATGACTCGACGGTTAAAGCGGGGCAAAACCTTAAAGTCGAGGCCAAAGACAGGCTCACATTGTTTAGCGCGGCGGGCGGACTCGCGGTGAGTGGTGGCGGTTCCGGTGTGGGGATTGGTCTGAACGTGGGGGTGATTGATCGCAACACGACGGCGTGGGTGGGATCGGGCGCGGACGTCGAAGCGACTGCGGGCGACCTGACGATCAATGCCGACTCCGCTGACGATATTACGTCCATTGCTGCGACGTTTGGGGTGGGTGGCGGCAGTGTTGCGGTTGCTGCGTCCATCGCGGTGCAGGTTCTGACAAGCGACACCAAAGCGTATACCGAAGATACACCCAGCGGCCCAGGCGGAACGCTTAAGTCGGGCGGCAAGCTGTCCGTCACTTCCGATAGCGATTTTGACGCCCTGATGATCGGCGGGTCAGTGGGCGTAGGCAACAGCGCGGGCGTCGGCGTCTCCAGTACCGTACTGGTGCACGTCGACGATGTAGAGGCACGTATTGGCGATCGCAACGTGGCGAATGCGGGAGGCGATGCCAAGGTGAGCGCGACCTCAACAGAAGAGATCATCGCATTGACCGTTGCTGCATCAGGTGGCGGTACTGTTGGCATCGCGGTGTCGCCGACCATCAACGTGTTGTCTGAAACCACACACGCTTCAGTCGGACGAGAGGCGACGATCAACGCCCAACATGCGTCCGGTACGCCGAATCTTTCCGTTATCGCGTCTGACGATACGACGATTGTTTCTGTTGCAGGGTCCATTGCGGTGGGTGGTACCGCGGGTGTGGGTGTGGGCGCGGATGTGTTGTCATTGGTGAAGGACACACAGGCCTACATCGACTCCGGAGTTACCTCCCTTGTTGACGGCGATATTGACGTTTCAGCTACGTCCAAGGAGGACATCACGTCTGTCGCGGCGGGCGTGGCGGTGGCGGGCACTGCAGGCGTTGGCCTTAACGCCGGGGTGCATGTGCTCGATCTCACCACGCGTGCATTTATCGGTGACGATCCCGATGCCAGCCCGGTATCGGCGGGTGCGGGTAATGTGCATGCGGGCGGCACCGTGCGCATATCTGCCCACGACGAATCCGAAGTCGACAAGTTTGTGGCGACACTAGCTGTGGGCGGAAGCGCCGGCGTAGGTGCTGCGGCCACGGTGACTGTAGTCAACAAGGAAACCGAAGCATTCATCGGTGAGGGGGCTTCGGTCACTGGGGATGGTAATACCGCCGGGCTGGATGCGGCCAATGGACATTTCACCGCGGACGCTTATGCGGGATCGGTTGGATCGACGGGAGTCGATTCGAAGACCTCGAAAGATAAAAGTGCAGGCACGCTGGCGGACGAAGGTGAGATCGGCTCGCCGGATGTGGATGCCGTCGATTATGACGAAGATGGAACCACTGACGCCGACGCCGCTGGAACAGGGCGCGGAAAACTCCACGCTGATACCAGCAGGATTCGCGGGGTGGCGATATCCGCAACCAATCAGGACGACATCGAGACCTACTCGGCTGCGATTGGTGGGGGCACAGCCGGTGTCGCAGTGGCGGCTGCGGTGAATGTCATCAACACCGACACCAATGCCTATATCGGCAAGAATGCAAAGGTAAACGAAGACTTGACCGGCGCCAATGGCGCGCAGACGGTCAGTGTTGCTTCTGGCAACGATTTCCATCACATCGCACTTGCGGCTGGCGCGGGTTTCGGCGCGGCGGGTGTTGCGCCGGGTGTGGACGTGACGGTACTGAACGCCAAGACCACCGCATCGATAGATTCAGGCAGCAAAGTTAACTCCAAGGATGACGTGCTGGTCGATGCGCATGCGTCTGAAGACGTGCTGCTCGTAGGGGCGGGCATTGCGGCGGGCGCGGTAGGCGTGGGCGGCGGTGTATCGGTACTCAGTATCAGCAACGACACTTATGCCTCGATCAGCGGCACGGTTTTCGCGGATGGAGATGTCGCAGTCCGTGCGTCTGACGACACTAATATGACGGTCATCAGTGGGGCGCTCGGCGTCGGGGCAGTTGGTGTAGGCGCGTCGGTCGGAGTCGTGGTGGTCGACAAGGACACGCGGGCCTTCATAGACGGCGGAGCGATAGTAGACGCCAACGGACAAAATCAGGTTCTGCCCAATCCGGATACCGGAGTGAGTGGCGTACTGACTGGATCTGTCACGGGTGGTGATTCGGCTAACGGCTTCGCTGTCGGCACACGGCACGGCACAATCGTGCAGGCTGAGTCCAGCGAGAAGATGTTGCAGATCGGCATTGCCGCGGGTGGCGGGTTTGTTGGCGTTTCTGGCGGTGTGACCGTCAGTGTGATTGACTCGAACACCAAGGCCTGGATCGGTGACGCGAAAATCAATCAGACCGGCGGTAATGCAGGGGCGAGTACTACGCAAGGCGTGTACGTAGGCGCAGACAACGAGGCACGCCTGACCAGCTTTGCAGGGGCGGTTGCCGGTGGCTTCGTCGGGGTGGGCGCGGCGGTGAATGTCGGTGTGGTCAAGAATGACGTCAGCGCCGAAATACGCGACAAAGCCGTGGTTACCGCGAAGAAGGACGTGGAAGTCAACGCAGTCGCGATCAAGGAAATCGATGGTTATGTGGTCAGTGGTGCCGGCGGCTTCGTAGGGGTAGCGGCGGCGGTTTCAGTCTGGTCCGTTGGCTCAAGCCTCGACGGGAATTACTCCGACAACGATGGCAACTCAGCCAATTCCCTGGAGATCGAGAAGATCCATTTCAATAGTGGTGCGGTGAATCACGTGAGTGATTCAATCACGGTGCCTTTGGACCCCGATACCGGAACAACCGGGCTGGCAACCGGAGACAAGATTATTTATCGCAAGGGTGAGGCTTCCTCTACGGTAGGCGGGTTGGTGGATGGGCAATCGTACTTTGTGCGTGTCAACGGTGGGCAAATCACCCTCTATGACACCTATGAGCATGCGATCAATACCTCCAGCACCACTGGTCTAGTCGACCTGACCACCGCAGGCAGTGGCAATGGCCATGTTTTCGCGATGACCTCTGAGCAGGATGCCGCGCAGCAGGGACAGAATGCTTCCAAACAGGTGAGCGGCCAACTGTCCACTTTCGACAACAACGGCCTGACAGCTGCGCAGAAATCCGACGGCAAAGATAGCACCATGGAACGGCTGGCCGGGATCACCAATACCGGCGCCAGCGAGGTCAAGTCCGGCGGTCCTACCGCTGCGTCTGTTACCGGCGGGTTGACCGCCACGCCGTCGGGCACGGCGGCGATCATCGCAAATAGCAGTCAGGTGACGGCCACTACGGGATCGGTCAAGGTCAGTGCGTACGAGGATGTGGAGATTGATCTCATTACCGGCGGTGTGGCTGCCGGTGCGGTCGGTGTGGGCGGCGCGGTTACCGTACTGTCGGTGGCATCCAATGTGACGTCATCGGCGGGTGGCACGATGAAGGCCGGCAGCGCGATCAGTGTCAATGCCACGCTGGACGAAGACATTGCGGTGCACTCGTTGGCGGCGGGTGCGGGTGCCGTCGGTCTAGGCGCGGCGGTGACGGTTGTCCTTGATCAGAGCACGACCAGTGCGTTGATCGCGCCCAGCGCGGTTGTTACTTCGGCTGGATCGGTCAATGTCAGCGCCGTAACGCGGCAGGACATCAACGCGTTCGCGGGTCAGGCAACACTGGGCGCGGTAGCCGCGGGCGCGTCGTTTACGTATGTCAGCGTGGGCAACAACACCGATGGAGTATCGGAAACCCGCGCGGAAATCGGCGCTGGCGCGAATATCGGTTCGCTGACACCGGTGGGGTCGGTATCGGTATCGGCGAATTCCACCGTGAAAGCAGACGCGGAAACGGTAGGCATCGCCGGTGGCATCGGCGCGGGCACGGCCAACTTCTCGATTGTCGATGTCAATCCCGATGTCGTGGCGGAAATCAAGAACGGGACGTTGAGCGCGACTGGCGCCGTGGCGGTGACGGCGACGGCGACGGCTTCCGCGGTGGCCGAGACGCTGGGCGTGAGCGCAGGCGGTTTGGCTGTCGGTGTGTCGATGGCTGATGCCCTGTCGCGGCCCGACGTAACCGCCTCGGCGGGCGGCAACCTGAAAGCGGGCAGCGTGACCATTACGGCGACCCGCGCAGTCCCAGCGGGTGGACATAATGCACGCGCAAGCGCCACTGGCGCAACCGGCGCGTTGATCGGCATCAATGCCACTGAAGCAACCGCCAGAAGCGAGGGCAGCGTCAACAGCTTCATCGCCAACGGCAGCAAGCTGACGGTGAGCAACACAATCGCGGTCAATGCGAATGGCAACAGCAGCCAGTTTGCGGACGCCGACAGCTACACGGTGGGCTTGGTCGCCTTGGGTGGAAACGTTTCGAAAGCATCGTCCGATGTCACGACGAACGCCTACATGGGCAGCGAGGTGACTGTCGTCGGCGGCACGGCCATGGACGGGCTGGAGGACGGCAAGCTCTACTATGCCGTGGTCAGTGGCAATATCGTCAAGTTTGCCAGTAGCTACGATGCGGCAGTACTTGCCTCCGTTGATCCGGACGGCCCGGGCGGCCCGCTGTTGCCTGGCCCTGTCATCAATATCGCCAATACCTCAGCGAGTGGTGGTAATCATTCGCTGACGCCGTATCGCGTCTATAACAACACGCCGATCGCGTTCAATCCGGCTACTGCCGTCAATAATGCGGCGGACTCCATTACCTTGGGCAGCGGGCATGGGCTGATCACGGGCGACGCTGTAATTTACAGAAAGCCGTCGGGCCCGGCGGTGACGATACGTGCGTCTGGCGACGATTCCAATCTGGCGCGCTCGGAGGCGGGGAGCGGTGGACTCGTTGCGGGGTCGGCCGCCGAATCCGAGACAGAAAGCAAGAGTACGACCAAGGCATATCTTGCCAATGACAGCGTGGCAAGCGGCGTCACCAAACTCGAAGTGGGGACACTCACGGTGGAGGCGTCGCATACTGCGCGCTTTGATAGCCAGACCAGTACGATACAGGCATCTGCGGTCGGCTTCAGTGGATCGTGGGCCACCAACACGGATAACGCCACGGTCGAGGCGCGAATCGGCGACTACGCGGAGATAATCGCGCAGAACGTTTTTGTAGATGCCGTCAACACGGCGCGCAAGGACCTTCTGGGCCCGGATGAGCAGAACGTTGAAGCGGCTTCCGGTGGGGTATTGCAAGGCAATGCCTCTGAAAGCGAGACCACCATCGCGCACGTCACCAAAGCTTCCATTGGCCAGTATACAAAAGTCAATGTGATTGGCAATGCGGCCGGGGAAGGCCAACTGCGCGTCAGCACCTTCAACGACATTGAGGGATACGACGATGTGAGGCTGGACACCGGCGGCCTGATTGTAGGCTCCGGGGCGACATCGCACATTCTCGCGGACTCAGTCGTGAGCACGGCCCAGGTTGAAAAGGGCGCAAAGATTACTGCCGTGGATGACGTGGATATTCTCACACGGGATCGCGTGAAACTGCGTGTCGAACCGACGGTGCACACGTACGGTCTGGCGTCCGCGGCTATCATGGACTCCATCGCGCGATACGATGGCGAGGAAAATGTGCTGATCGGCGAGAACGTGCAGATCACCGCGCAAGGCGACATCAACTTGCGGGCAGGCCAGGACCAGGCGGGCACATACGACTACCTCAACGTGTATTCGTTTGCCGATGAATTGAACGCGTCTGTGGTACCTATCTCCGATCTCAAATCGGAAGGGAATGTGGATGCGGATCATCACGTGGGGGTCGCCACCGGCGCGGTGTTGAGCGCGGGCGGGGACGTCAATTTGGCCGCGGAGTTGCTTGGCGACCGCATCGTCGAGGCATGGGGCAAGGGGCAAAGCTGGCTGACTGAGGTTGCGGGCGCGCTGGGCGGCAACAGTGCAACGGCAGAGCAGGTGGGCGGCACCAATATCAACAACCTGACGTCCACGGTCGATGTCGATGGCGACATACACGTAGGCATCAACAAAAACCAAAGTCTGAGTCTGTCGGTACTCTCCAGTTCGGGCAGTCCATCCGGATGGACCTACAGCATAGGCACGACCAATCCGGGGGACAAGCAGATTGGGTTTACGTTTACCCAGCTTTCCGTCGGTTCGGGGCTCGCGGACGAATATGACCACTGGTCGTCGCTTTATGCGGCGTTCGGCGACCCGGCGTTCCTGAACGAAATGAACCGCGTGATCGAAGAGGCGCGCAGGCTGAATCTGGTCAACACGTCTGGGCCGGTGCCAGTGTTCATACGCGAGTTCTTCGCGCCCTATATTGTTGTCGATGATATCGTGGCGGAGTCAGGGTTCATCAATATCACGGGGCAGTCGGTCACCGGCTCCGGATTAATGGATGCGCCCGGTAATGTCACGGTCGAAATTCACAACGAAACACCAGGCTTCCTGCGCATCAACGATATTGACATTCCGCAGGATGGCGGCGGCGAGGTCAAGTTCAATTTTGTCGCCATCGACAGCCTCGTCGCGAATCCGGGCGGGTTTAACTTTGGCGGATCGATCAACTCGATACACCATGGTGCCGGAGCTGGCTCCGAAGATGCGCCAGAAATCACAATTGAAAATACCTACGGCCCCGGGCCGGGTGGGCTGCCTGGATTCGATCAGGCTCCGAATATCGAATTGATCGGCAACATCAACAATCTCGACGGTTCGCTGACGGTAACCAACCTGCACGGCAGCATCATCAGCAAGGGAACGATCCTCGTGGCCAGTGCGCAATTTTCGGCGCCCAACGGCGCGTTCGTGCAGTCATACACGGATTCATTACAGAACTTTGGCGACGCGCCATACACAATCTGGGACGCGGTGGCGGACTACGCCCGCGCGCACCCGAGTGCGCCCTATGATGCAGCGCTTATCGCTGCCGCGAAGGCGGCCGGCAATACGCTGGGCAGCAGTTGGATATTCGGTGACGACGTATTCATCAGTGCTCGCTATTTGAACATCAACGGCCTGATACAGAGTGGCATCCCGAACTACACGGTAACCATCAGCCCGTCACAGCCAGGGTTGCACACCAGCTCTACGGTAACCCAGCAGATTGCCGCAGCGGAGCTGGCGGCGCAGCAATACCTGGGTTCGGGCGCCTACGTCACCACGGCCGCGAATGCAGGCATCCAGGCGAATTACAACTGGACGAAGTTCAAGCTGGATACCGGCCATACCTCGGACAACATCGGTGTCTGGTACAACACGGTGCTCAACCGCATTGAAATCGACCCCGTGACCGTCAAAGGCGGCCACATGGAACTCTACGGGGAAATCCTGAGCACTGGCAATGGCGACCTGCGTGTATTGGACGGTTACGGACGCATCCGCATTGATAACCAGACCAACTACGACACCGTGATCTGGCCGCTGTCCGCGGGCAGCGAGGGGCCCAATGGCGAGGGTATCGAAGGGTTCCTGAAAATCACTGATCTGGGCAAGCTATCCGCGGGCAATGCGGTTGCTACAACATTGCAGCCGTTGACTGGCGCCACTTTGCTGGAAAATACAAAGAACGGCGCTGTGACGCTGGCCTCTGGCGCCGATTTGAGGATAACGCTGTCAAACGGGACAACGGTAGACATCGATGTTGGCGCCGCGACGACGATACAGCATGTGCTGACTGCCATAGACTCGCACGCGCAGTTGACCGCTTCGCTGTACGCGAATGGTATCGGGCTGCGCATCACCGATACGGTAGGCGGCGTGGGCAATATCCAGATCGCCGATCTGAATGGAGCGAACTTGGCCTCGAAGCTCGGCATTGCGGTCACCGGTACGGGCGGCGTATTACTGGGGCAGGACGTAGCCAAGCGAGTGGTAAGCCAGGGCGACATCAACCGCACGGCCCTGATTACTGAATATACGCGGATTGGACACGATATCAATGTCGTGTCCTACCGTGATCCCACCGGTAACGCTGCGACGGATGGAAACCCCTCCACAAACGTCATCTCTGTATCCAACACCACGGAAGCCAACGACCGGACGTCCACCTACGATCCGGTTTCTGGCAGGCGCTACTACTGGGTGCAGGGTCAGAGTTTCTCGACCGAGTTCTACAGAAAGTACGGTACAGCCGATTGGTTGGGACTCGATTCGTGGGCGCCTGATCCCAGCGATATTATCGATACCGACGGTCCCACCGCCACAACGGGCCTTGAAATCCTCAACGGTGCATCCGGGCAGTACATTAGTAGCACGGGCAGCGGCGATTACACGTTCAACAAGCTGATAGTCGGCAGCAGTGGCGCCAAGTCGTTTGACGGTGCGTCCGCCGTAGACCCCGGCACTGACAGAATCACCATTACGGGGCACGGTTGGGAAACCGGGTCGAAGGTCTATTACACGAAGGATCCCGGCGCGACCTTGATCGGCGGCTTGGGCCTTTCCGATCCAGCGAATTTCAATGGCGCGTACTATGTGCGAAGGATAGATGCAAACACCATAACCCTGCATACCTCGGAGGCCCACGCACTTGCTAATACCGGCCGTGTCAACATCACGGCGGACGGTAGCGGTACGCAGTATCTGGAGAAATCCAACATCGTGGAAAACGGCCCCTGGGATGAAACCGACGGCTGGGGAACGACGACGACGTATTCCGAGGAGTGGGAGACCATCGGCTACAAGGAACTTTATCAGAACAGCATCAGTGCATCGAAACAAATCAACATCACGTTTACGGGGTACGATGCCGACGATGCCGACCTCGCGAATCGGCCGTATATCCAGGTGTTCTCTAATAAGGACATCGTGATCAATGGCGGAGTCGTCAACCACGGCGGCACTAC
>DHVE01000044.1:0-164033 GCA_002412495.1 Betaproteobacteria bacterium UBA5216 | reverse complement strand
ATGGCGCGCCGTATGTCGTCAACGGCGTAAATATTAACCTCGATGCGGCAACCGGCATTGGTGTCAATGCCGCAATCAGGACTGATCTGGAGAATGGAACAACCGGCGCCCTGAACGCAACCAGTACGTCAGGAAACATCCAGGTCACCGAGGTCTCCGGCGATCTGACCATCGACCAGATAAAGACGAGCAAGGTCAATGGCAACGTAACGATCCATGCGGTCGGCGACATCTTCGGCAAGAACAGTTCGAATCTTGTTCAAGGCGCGTCGATCACGATCACCGGCGGCGGCGATGTCGGCAGTATCCTGGGCACGGCGATCCGCACTGACATGGGCAATAACGCTAATGTCGACAAGATGAATGTGGTTGCGCCGGGGGACATCAGCATCAAGGAAATCTCGGGCAATCTCTACCTCGACCAGATCGTCTCGGGCTTCATGGACGATTCGGGCAGCGTGACTTTGACGCCGGATGGCGACATTCGCGTGGAGATCACCGGTGGCAACCTGGTTGACGCCAATACCGACGAGCAGCGCGATCCGCGCACCGAGGAACAACTGCTGCGCCTGTGGCAGAAGATGCGCGCCACGGAAGACAGCGCGCATCAGGCGATGGTGGCGACGATCACTGCCTATGAAAACTCGGTGACGCGCGAATATCACGCGTACTGGACGTATCGCCTCAAGCAGGCTGATCCGGACACGTTCGATCCTGATTTTGAAGTCACGCTGTCGGCCGCGGAGGAGAACGCCTATCGCGACTACTACGCGAGCCTGGGCCTAACCGGCACGGCTATCGATAACGCGATTCAGACGCTGGAGAACAAGCGCACGGACGAGTACCGAACGTTGCACAAGACTTATGGCTTAGTCGGCAACCTGTATACCACCGACTCCTTTAGTGCCGACGTCTATGATGCGAATTTCGTCTACCAGACCTCGCGGCCGACGAATCTCTTTGCTGCGTCCATCGTTTCCGGATCGAGCATCGATATCGGTGTGCACGATCTGGTGAACGGCCAGGCAGTCGTCTATCACAATGGCGGGGGGGCGGACATCGACGGTTTGACCGATGGCGATCTCTACTTTGTCGTGATCGACAACGCGACGCGCTCGTTTAACGCGTCCGCGGTCAATAGTGGTGCCGACACGATCACCCTCACCGGTCATGGGCTGAAGGATGGCGACCGCGTGATCTACCACAAAGGCGACCGCTTCGACATCGCGGTTGGTGGGCTGCTTAGCGAGATCACCTACGTGGTCGATGTGATCGATGCGAATACGATCCAGTTGCGCACCGTCACCGATAACCTGCTGATCAATCTAGACACTTCGCTTTCGACCGCCGACGGTCACAGCCTGGTGATGGTCAATCCGCACATCAAGCTCGCGGCGAGCTATGCGGATGCGGTGGCCTCGACGCCGGTGACGCTGGTTCTCGATGGTTCGTTGGGTTCCGGCTCCGGCCATTACTTCTCCGATCCGCTGCATCGCGGATTTGGCACAAGCAACGTTGTCAGCAACGCCATCGAAGTGGGCGCCAATCTGTTCAGGACCGGCCAGGCGGTGGTCTACGACAACGGCGGCGGAACGAGCATTGGTGGCCTGACCGACGGCGCGACTTACTACGTGCTGGTGGTGGATGCCACGCACATCCAACTCTCGACTTCGCAATCGAAGAGCGATTTCGATCCGGCCAGCAAGGTGAACAGTGGCAACGACACCATCGATGTCGGCTTCAACACCTACAGCAATGGTCAAGCGGTCGTCTACAGTAGCAACGGCGGCGACGCGATAGGCGGGTTGATCAACGGGCAGACCTATTATGTCTACCTCAATGTATCCGCCGGATCGGGCAAGGTTTCCCTCGCAGCGACGCAGGCAGATGCGCTGGCAGGCACAAACCTGATCGAACTCGATGGCACGGCGGCCACTGGGGCCACGCACAGCATCACGGGCGCAGGCGGCGTGGTTACGCTGGACGCGGGCATCGGCTCAGGCGTGCGGCACAGCTTCTCGGATTCCGAGGCGCTGGCGCAGCGCGCGATCTGGAGCCAGACCCAGTTGACGACGACCATCAGCGAAAGCCTGCTGCGGCCGAAGGCAATATCGGGCACCACGGTGACGGTCGAAAGCGCCAACCTCATCGGCGACAACATCACCATCATCGCCAGCGGTGCAATCGGCAACAACGATGCCACCACCACGACCGTCAATCTCAACGCACTCGACACCCTGACCGAAGCGCAGCAGCTTGCGCTGGCAGGTGCGGAGCGGCACGAAGTGACGTTCTACAGTGGGTTGAATGGCACAGGCAGCATCGTGACCGATCCGTCGGCGCCGGGCGCCACGGTTCTGTCGCTGGTGATTCGCCGCAGCCTCGACGTGGATGTGCTCAACACCACGGCAACCGGTGTCGTGAACGCGGATTCGGGCACGACTCTGTTCCTCGGCTCCGAAGAAAGCATCCTTGTGGACCGCATCGATGCGGGCGGCGACGCCATCATCAAGGTGCAGAAGGATATTTTTGACGGCAGGGCGAATCCGGATGGCATTATTACCGACGCTGACGTCAATATCATCAGCAACGACCTGATCCTGGAGGCCGAGCAGGGCGACATCGGCGCCGACGGCAGCCCACTGCTGATCCACGTGTCCGCGGGTTCCACGCTGGTGGCGCGCGCGGCCGACGAAATCCACATCAGTGTCAAGGACTACGGCGGCGAATCCGGTGATGTGAACGTCGTGTCCGTCAACGCGCAGAACGTTATCAAGTTCTCCGCCGACGGCAGCATTTACGATGCGGATAATGATGACTTGACCACCGAGTTCTGGAACTTCACCACGGGCGAACTGCATCTCACCGCGGGCGACCACATCGGCTCGGCAGGGCACTTCGTCGAGATTGACCTGAGCGGCAAGATCTACGCCAACGCCGGACTGAATATCTACCTGAGTGAAGTTGGACAGGAAACGCCAGACGGCGGCGTCATGCTCGTGGGCAACATCGTATCCACGGGCGGCAATGCCAATCTGAAGGCAGCGGCTTCCATATTCGATGGGGATGCAGATATCCTCATCGACGTTGCCGCCAACAGCATTTGGTTGAATGCTGGCGGAACGATAGGTCTGCCGGGCGATGATTTGGATATCGATACTGATGGGGACAGCCCGACACTGGGAACGTTGACATCAACCAGCGTAGGCAACACCTACATTATCGAGGTACTCGGTGACCTGCGGCTTTACACCGTAGGCACGGATAACGGCGGTACCGCGTTCATCGCGGCGCTGACCGGCAGCATATTGAATGGCGCGCCGGTGGGTGTATCGAACGTCACGTCGGGCAGCACGCGCCTGTATGCGGCAGACGATATCGGAGATGTGGCGAAACCGTTGTTCACGACGGTGGGCAACCTGCAAGGGCGTTCCACGACGGGAAGCACCTATATCGACAATCAGGGGGCGCTGAATGTAACCACGGTCAATCAGCCGGGCCAGTCGACGAACGAAGACGGCATTCTGGCTGGCGGCGAAGTCATCGTCGATGCGCACAGCCCGATTACGGTTTCCAGCGACATCAATGCGGGGAGCGATGTCATTCTGACGTCGGCCGATAACACGGCCAACGACAACATTACCGTGTTAACTGGCAAGCAGATTGTGACCACGGGCGGCTCGATCATCTTGCGTTCTGGCGACGATATCGTCATTGAGGCAAATGCACTGCTGGATGCAGATCAGGGCATCAGTCTGACAGCGGATTACGGCAGCACTGACGCAGCGTTGGGTTCGATAACGATCACCGACGCGGAACTGACCGCCGGTAAGGCCATCATTGCATCGGCGACGGGCAATATCCTGATCCAGTCCGCTGCGATGTTGACCGCAGACACCAGTATTTCGTTGGCCGCGGACGGCAACATTACGCTCCAGTCTGGCTCGGAGCTGGATGCCGGGACTTTCGTTCTCGTGGACGCTGGAAACGACATCCTGCTGCAAGGCGGCAGCCGCGTGGAAGCGGGCACTACGGTGACCTTGACCGCAGACAATAATGTCACGGTTCACGACGGTGCCGTTGTCGTAGCCGGCACCAATGTGCATATCACGGGCGACGTGGTTCTGATCGATGACGCCGTGGTGACCGCTGATGCTGGCTCGATTACCATCGACGGCACTTCGATCACGATTACGGATAGCGCCCTGGTCACCGCGCAGGACGATGTGTCCGCCGCTGCGACGAGCTTCGTCCTGATCGAGGATTCCTCGGTCGTGACAGCGCAAACCGGGCAGGTAAGCCTGACGGGCGGCACGACGGTCACGGTGCAGTCGAGCGCCGAGGTGTTGGCGCTGCTGGGTGCGATTTCGATGGCGGCCAATGGCGGCGCCCTGACCGTGACCTCCGGCGCTCGCGTCGATGCGGGTACGACGGTCACCGGCACAGCATCCGCCGACGTCAACGTGACGAACAATGCCATCGTGGAAGCAGGCACGAATGCCGCGCTGACGGCGGGCGCGGCGATGCTGGTTTCGCAATCCACGGTGCAGGCGCTCACCGGCTCTGCCACGCTGACCGCCAACGGCGGCGCGTTAACGGCCACGAGCACCGCGACCATCAGGGCACGCACGAATGTGGTTGGCAGTGCATCGACTAACGTCAACGTGCAGAGCAGCAGCAAGGTCACGTCGGAAATCGGCAATGTGACGCTGACCGCGGTAACCGGCAATCTTACGGTCGCGACCGGCGGGCGCGTGGAGGCCCTCTCCGGCTCGACGCTTGCCAACGGTAACGTGACCCTGAACGCGGGCGATGATGTGCTGCTGGATGCCACCAGCGCAGTGTTCGCGGACAACACGCTGACGGTGCAGGGCGACTATCCAGTTGGCGCAGATCTCGATCCCAATGATGGCTCTACCATGGATTTCTACGGCGACATGCAGGCCGAACTGATCGAGATTCGCGGTGCTGCTGACAATGACGACGTCTGGTTCTCGCCGCATACGCTGGCGGGTCATACACGCATACTGGGCGGCGCGGGCAACGATCTCATCGAGATCGACCAGCTGCCGACACTTATCACCACGCGCGACCGTATCGACGACGGCATCAGTGCGCTGGTGCGCGACACCGTCGATGTTGACGGGCAAGGCGGCAGCGACGATGTGTTCGTCTACACGCATGGCAGCGGCTCTCTGCAAGATCACGACTACATCGTCAACGTGCTCGATACCGGCGCGAAGGACGACGGGTTCGATACGCTGACCATCGATGGCACGGCGGATAACGATATCTTCCTGCTGCGGCGAGTGGATTACCTGACCGAGGGCATGTCTGCGCCGTATTCGGCCAATACGCCGGCGTTTGTGGCCTTGCTGCATGGCACGCTGGATCAGGTGCGCGATTCGAATCCGGCCAGCCGGCGGCAGGATGTCGAGCGTGTCAACTACGACGAAAATATCAACTCACGCCTGATCGTTCGCGGCTTTGCGGGCAACGACTACTTTGCCGTGGATGACAATGCGGCGATCACCACGCTGGATGGCGGCTCGGACAACGACCAGTTCCAGATCGGGCAGATTTATGGCGCGCCGCGTATTTCCACGCCTGCGGGCAGTAACTCGGCCACGGTGGAAGATGGCGATGCGTTCGATACCATCGACACCACGGCGGGCTACATCAGCCGCGGAGCGACGTTCTCGCTCACGGCCTTGGGCGGCACCGGCAATGACAAGTTCACCATCTACAGCAACAAGGCCGAGCTGCGCATGGAAGGCAACGACGGCAACGACGAGTTCGTCGTCCGGGCTTTTGCGCTGCGCAGCGGTGACGGCGTGTCCACGGAAGATCGTACGGATGTGCTGGGCGGCGAGGGCGATGACCTGATCCAGTACAACATCAATGCCCCGGTCGGCCTGGACGGCGGCGCGGGCTTTGACAAGGTGGTGGTGATCGGCACTGAGTTCAACGACAACTTCGTTATTACCGAAGACGGCGTGTATGGCGCAGGGCTCAACGTGCGTTACGACAACATGGAGTCGGTGGAGGTGGATGGCGTCGAGGGCGACGATCACTTCTTTATCCGTAGCACCCGCGCGGGTGTCGTGACCACGGTGGTTGGCGGTAATGGCAATGACACCTTTGACGTATCGGGCGACGTTACCGGATTGATCGTGAGCCAGGATCTCGAAGGCTTGAGCGGTGTTATCAATCATCAGGTCAC
Source organism: Betaproteobacteria bacterium UBA5216 (assembly GCA_002412495.1). Classification (GTDB taxonomy): domain Bacteria; phylum Pseudomonadota; class Gammaproteobacteria; order Burkholderiales; family SG8-41; genus UBA5216. Next base: position 157,810 of record DHVE01000044.1, on the reverse strand, counting down.
GTCCGGCGATGACGCCTACGACGGATTGTTGGCGTCGGGCATCTCGCTGAATGTCGCCAATGCAGCCACCAGCGGTCAGGTAGTCATCGAGCAAACGGATGCACGCACGATGGTCAATGAGCAGGGCGAGACGACAGACACCTATACGGTACGGCTGGCGGCGGCGCCCGATGCGGGCAAGCTGGTGTACGTCAATGTATCGGCTTCGCGCACGACGCAGGAAGAAGAAGTCGTGGGCGGCGATTCGATGCTGATATCCAGTGATGGCGCCACGTATAACCGTTACCAGGTACTGGTATTTGATTCGACCAACTGGAACGTTGCGCAAACCATCACCGTCAAGGCGGTTGACGACGGCCTCGCCGAGGGTGAGCGTGTTTATGCCATCAGCCACAGCTCGCAAAGCACGGACGAGCGCTTCAACCACGCGGCTATCAAGAATGTGCTGGTCACGGTGCAGGACAACGACAAGAAAGAGGTTGTCGTCACCGGCACTGGCCACAGCAATCTCGTGCTTGAGGGTGATGGCACGACGCAAATTACCGACACCTACACCGTGCAGCTCGGTGCGCCCGTGGTTTCTGGCGATGTCGTGGTAACGCTGAATACCGATGGCGAGGTCACGGTTTCGTCGGGTGATGCGCGCTGGAATGCGGCCAATAAGACGTTGACGTTCAACAGCGCCAACTGGATGAACGCCGCGACCATCACGGTTACCGCCGTGGGGGGTGACGGCGCCGAGAACCGCATGGTGTCATCGATTACGCACAGCGCCACCGCCGGATTCATCGGCACGAGTATCGGCTTCACGGTCGTCGATGGCGATACGGCTGGCGTGTTTGCTGAGGAAAGTGACGGCTTCACGCAGTTGGTGCGCGACGATCCGGCTACCGGAATCGACGAATCGCAGAGCGACACCTATACGCTTCGCCTGACCATGGCGCCGACCGCGGACGTCACTGTCACCATGCTGCCTGACGGGCAGTTGGTCATACCCATGACGACGACTGCACCGGGCGCTGTGACGTTTACAGCCGCAAACTGGTGGATACCGCAAACGGTTACCGTAAGCCCGAACTCGGCGTTTATGCCCGATCCGGACGATCAGCCGCTCAAGTTCTTCCCGATCGAATCGCATGTGGTCAATACAATTGCCGGCCCGCTGTATATCAATGGCAACGTCGGAACAGCGGATCGCTCGTTGGCGGTTGCTGTCACGTTGCCGGACGAGACGGATGAGGCGTTGCCGGGTGCACCCACGGTGATCGATGAACTCACGGCCATTGACCGTCTGCACATCCACAACGATTCGAGCCTAGCAAACGATGTCGGTCAGATGAACGCGTTCACCGATTCGGGTGTCCGTGTGATCAACATTTCGGGTCTCGGCATGGCCGGTGATTTGACGCTGAACACAGGCACTGACGTGCTACCGGTGTGGGAAACGTTCCGTGGTGGTATCACGTTTAACGATGTTGAACTGGCGAAGGTGCTGTTGGGGCAAGGTAACGACACGTTTACCGTCAATGCCACGCTCACCACGGATGCCAACAGCCGCGGTCTGACGATCATCGAAGGCGGCGGCAATACCTCCGCAACCGCCGGCGATACCATCATCGTCAATGGCGGTGGCGGCGCGGATTCGTCACTGGTGGTCTACGGTGATACCTCGCAGGACGGCCTGGATTATTCCGGCACATCGGGCGTGATTTCCACCCATGGCATCGCGTTCGACCATTCGGGTAACGATACCATAGACGCACGTAACGCATTGAATACATTGACTATTTATGGTGGCGCCGGCAACGACACGATCTGGGGCAGCCAGGCGGGCGATCATATCGCCGGCGGCTCCGGCGACGATGTCGTTCGTGGTCAGGGCGGCATCGACCATATCTATGGCGACAACGGCATCAATGTCGACGAGTCGAAACCCAATTTCCGCGTGTTGTCGATCCCGTCGAACAACGCCAGCAGTTACCCCAATCATGATTCACTGACCGCGGGTAACGACAGCATCGACGGCGACGGCGGCGACGACATCATCTTCGGTGACTACGGCATTATTTCGCAGACGGCGGGCACGCTGCGCATCACCACGACGGGTAACGTCACTCGCGTCGAGACCACGCGGCCCAACGATGGTGGCAACGACACCATCAACGGCAATCTGGGTGTAGACCGCATTCTTGGCGGTCAGGGGGCCGATTCCATCCATGGCAATGAGGATGCGGACATCATCCTCGGCGACAGCGGCGTGATCGAGTACAACCTTGATGCCAATATTGCGACGGTGGATGAGGTTCGCTCGACCGATACCGGCACGGGCGGCGGTGACACGATTGCGGGCGACGATGCGGCCGACTTGTTGATTGGCGGTGCTGGGAACGACAGTATCACCGGCAACTTGGGTAACGATGTCATCTTCGGTGACAGCGGTCGCGTGACCTACACAGGCGGCGTGATCGCCTTTGCGGAAAGTATCGATCAAAGTATCGGTGGTTCGGATACCGTGCAGGGTAACGACGGCGACGACGTGATACTGGGTGGCGCCGAGGGCGACAACATTCAGGGCAATGTCGGTAAAGACATCATCCTGGGTGACAGTGGCGAAGTGCTGTATGCCAGCGCAATCGTGACCCGCGTGACCTCCACGGCAACCGGCATCGGCGGCACCGACACCATCACCGGCAATGCCGGCGACGATCTGATCATCGGCGGCGCGGCAGGCGACTCGATCACCGGCAATGAAGACCCGGATGTGATCTTCGGCGACAGCGCGAACGTGTTGTTCACTGGCGCCACACTGGATTTTGCCGAGAGCATCACGCCGAGTATTGGCGGCAACGACACGATCCAGGGCAATGAAGCCAACGACGTTATTGTCGGCGGCGCGGCTGATGACGACATTCAGGGCAACGCCGGTAACGACATTGCGTTCGGCGATAATGCCGAGGTGGATTTCGGTGCAGCCAATGCCGTGAATCGCATTTCGACTACCGCGAACGGGACGGGCGGCACCGACACGATCCGCGGCAACGATGGTGAAGATGTGCTGGCGGGCGGTTCGGCCGGCGACGCCGTCGACGGCGGTAACAACAAAGACCTCATCTTTGGTGACAATGTGTCGCTGGATCGTGGCACGGGCAACAATCTGAATCCGCGCTTCCGCACTTTGACGGGCGCGCAGATTTACAGCACCACGTCGCTCACAGCGGGCAACGTGATGGTCGATTCCGCCTCGCGGAATGATCCGACCGGGCTGACGTTCTGGGAGAATTTCGACATTCAGATTGTTGATCACAACAACGCTGTTCAGAGCGATCCGCAAAACCGCTTCGGCAACGATTACATTGCCGGCGGCGCTGACAACGATCAAATCTTCGGTCAACTGGGCAATGACACGATACAGGGTGATGGTTCCATCACTTTGACAGTCAGTGCGGGCCGCGACGGATCCGGTAATCTGCTGGTAAGTCCTTCGGCAGAGGCGGCCAGCGATGGCGACGATTACATCGAGGGCAACGGCGGCAACGACACGATATTCGGTAATCTGGGCCAGGACGATATTATTGGGGGCAGTTCAGAGTTGTTCAGCCTGAATACGCCGGATAAGCGCACGGACGCCTCGGGTGCTGACCTGATCTTCGGTGGCGCGGGAACGGATGTTGTCCGCAACGACGCGGGTGATTCGGCCACGACTGGCCATGCTCGCGACTCCGACATGATCCTCGGTGACAACGGCAATATCTTCCGTATCCTGAATGGCGCGGCCACCGGATTCGTGCAGTTCACCTACGACAACTATGACGCACAGAAGATCATCGTGCGCGCCGCGCAGTTGCTGGATTACATTCCCGGTGGAACGGACGTCAATCCTTTAGCGGCCCTCGACATCGGCGCAGCTGACGAAATCCACGGCGAGTCCGGTGACGACTTCATCTACGGCCAGAAGGGCAGTGACGTCATCTTCGGTGAAGGTCAGGACGACGACATCATCGGCGGTTACGGCAACGACTGGATATCCGGCGGCACCGGCGACGATGGCGTGATCGGCGATGATGGCCGCATCTACACCAGCCGTAACGGGCAGACCGAGACGCTCAATGGCGTGACGACACCGACAGTGCAGACAACCATTAGCACGCCGGGTAATGTGCAGCAGGCGACGATCAACGTCACGGGCCAACTGAAAAAGGCGGTTGATCTGACACCGTTCAGTCAGGATACGAATTGGCAGGCGACGGCGGACGAGTTCAACGGTGTTTCCAAGCACACGTCCGATGACGTCATCTACGGCGGCCTCGGCAGCGACTCGCTGCACGGCAGCACCGGTGATGATGCAATTTCTGGCGCTGAGGCGTTAGCGGAGTATTACGCCAGAGGTGCTTATGCGGGCAATGTGTTTAATCCGGGCGATGTGCTGGGCTACGATCCGACGACAACGGAGTTCGCGCTCTATGACGAGTATTTCCCGCGCACGAAAATCGTTCTGGCGGGCGGTGTCCAGTTCCTGTTGAATTTCAACTCGAACGAAGGAGTCGATGTAGTCAGTGCGACCTACGGCACCAAAAAGTCGGACGGCGACGACAAGATCTTCGGCGATCTGGGTAACGACTGGCTGGTCGGCGGCACAGGACGCGACGATATCTTCGGCGGTTGGGGTGACGATCTGCTCAATGCGGACGATGATCTCAATACGTCCGGCGGTACCAACGACGGGCCCGATACACATCCCAGCTATGAAGATCGTGCCTACGGTGGTGCGGGCCGTGATGTGCTGATCGGCAATACCGGCGGCGACCGCCTGATCGACTGGGTGGGCGAGTTCAACAGCTTTATTGTTCCGTTTGCGCCATTTGGCTTGGGCACGGTGTCCAGAACGCTGCAGCCGCAGTTGGCCGAGTTCCTGTATGCCTTGTCGGCATCGGACGGCGCTGACTTTACCCGTGCCGCAGACATTGGCACATCGGCGGATCCGTTGCGTAACGGCGAGCCTTATGGCGAACTGGGTATCGTGCGGCAGCAGGATATCGCATGGCAGGATCAGACGGGCGGCCCGCGCGATCCGCAGGCCGGGAACATTCCGGGCGGCCCGCGTGATGTGTTGCGCTCGGCGTCGTTTGACGATCCGACCAATGCGTTCAGCGCCTTTGCGCCGGACAGTGGCACATGGACCGTGCAAAGCGGCGTGCTGCAGGTGTCGGCAGCTTCTCCGAACGCCGATGCCGTGGCGGTTTATCAGATCGGCGATGCGCTTCCGGTTTATTTTGAAATGTCAGCGTCGCTGCAGGCGATCAAGCCGACCGGTGGATGGAAGGCCGATACGTATCTGATCTTCGATTACGTCTCGAAGACGGATTTCAAATTCGCCGGCATCGATGTCGCCTTGAACAAGGTGGTGATGGGCCATCGTGATGCCACCGGTTGGCATGTGGATGCACAGGCTGCTTATACAGGCAGCTTGAAGTCCAACACGTTCTACAACGCTTTCCTTTCGGTGAACGGGGTTAACGCGACGATTACCATTGATAACAAGGTGTCGCTGACGTATACCTTTGCCCCGCACATCATCGATGGTTATGCCTTCGGCCTGAACTGGGGCCTGGTCGGTGTCGGGTCGGATAACTCGCGCGGCGCCTACGACAATATCCGTGTCCAGATCGTGCCGCCGGCGATAACCTTCAGCGCCACCGAGAATTTCAGCGATGGCGTGGCTGACCTGTTTACCGCTGGTAACACCGGAACGTGGAGTGTTGGGACGGGAACGTACTCCACTACGCCGTCCGGACTCGGCTCGATGAGCTTGCTCGATCTCACACCGGGTTCCGGTAACGACCGATTGAGCCCGGATGCCTATCTGGATCTCAGCGCCAAGGTGAATACGCAAGGTCGCGCTGGTTTTGTGTTCGACCGCTACTCGGCGACCGACTTCAAGTTTGTGGCCATTGACGTCGCGACCGACAAGCTGATTATCGGGCACTACACCACCAAATCGGGCTGGGTGATCGATGCATCCGTGTCCAAGGTATTGAACGCTGGCACGGATTACACATTGAGCCTGTCACTGAAAGGTTCCACGGTAAGCGCGACGGTTTACAGCGGGGCGAATCCGCTGGCAACCACGGGATTCTCCTACAATGCCGTTACGGTGGATGGCAAGTTTGGTTTGTTGGCAACGATCGGGCAGGCGAGCTTTGACGATGTAGTCATCAAAACCACTGACCGCTCGTTTGTGACGCCAACGGGCAGCCCCATCATCTCGGCCGACGGAATTCTGGTGGGTGATTCCGATGCGGAAGCGCTGACACAAGCGCAGCTTGATACGGTTGCGGAAGCTGTTCTTGCACGGTGGACCGAGGTGCTGGGTGCCGGCGACCCAAGGCTTGCCGCATTGGGCGACATCCGTTTCACCATTGCCAATCTGGTCGGCGGGGAATTGGGTTATGCCGAAGGCAACACCATCACGATAGATGTGGACGCCGCGGGACATGGCTGGTTCGTGGATATCTCGCCGGACAACAGCACGGAGTTCCAGCTGAGTCTTGACGAGGGCATCCTTAAGGCTCGTGATGGTACACAAGCCGACGGCCTGGTCGATCTGGTGACCGTGCTCGCGCATGAAGTGGGCCACGTGCTTGGGTTTACCCACGATGATGCGGCTGTGCTGCCCGTGATGAACGACGACCTCGATCCGGGCGTGCGTTATCTGCTAGAAGCCTTGGACTTCGATGCCGACCCGGATAAGCCCATTAGTGACGCAACGCTGCTGAACCTGGCACGGCGCGCTGCCGCACTGGAAGCCCACGCAGCGGAGCAAGGGCGCACCCATAGCCATAAGTTCGATCTGGATTTCGGCGGTACCGGGTCACAGGGCGTGATTGACTGGAGCAACGGCGGGACGGACGGATGGGAATCCAGCTATTCTCCGTTTGCGGCGGGCAAGGCTGGTAAGGCGGCGAGCGGCAACTTTGCTGACTTCCTGTTCAAGCCGTTCCGATACGGGGATGGTGCGGGGCAAGCTGATCAAAGTGGGGCCGACGGTACGCTTGTGGCCTCCAAGATGGAGTCCGCGCGCAAAGCTGTCAAGAGCAGCAGCATGCGAGTTTAGTGAGCTGGAATGCCTTAGCTTGTGCCGGAGCCAGAGATGGGAATCTTTGGCTCCGGCATTCTTTTAGTTATCCGTTTGCTGGACTGTAGATGGTTGCGGTGAGTAATGTTCCCCAGACGGCGCCCATGCGTGGCGGCAGTGCGCAAGTGATCCCTTGGCACGGCAACCGAGTGCTCAAATTATTTGACCGGGGATTTCCCGCCGAGGCGATCAGGGCAGAGTTCCTTAACGCACAGGCTGCTGCAGCATTGGGAATCGATACACCTCGGGCTGAAGAGATCGTCAGAATCAACGACCGGGAAGGAATTGTATTTGAGAGACGTGCGGGCGTTACACTATACGACGTACTCGTTTCGGGCGCGAAGGAACTGGAAGCGCTGGTCGATGTGTTCTTTGCGCTACAGCGGTCAATTCACGTTCAGCCGTGTAGCGCCTTTCCCGGCATGGTCGAGCGGCTGCGCAGGAATATCCGGTGCGCAAGTGATGTTCCCGACACTAGCAGGAGCCTAGCTCTGCAACTGCTGGAAACGTGTGACACCAGCGTGGGTTTGTGTCATGGAGATTTTCATCCACTTAATGTGCTGTTGACGCCAGCTGGCGCAGTGGTTATCGATTGGCTTGATGCGAGTCAAGGGCACCCGGCTGCCGACATGGCGCGTACCCTGTTATTGCTGGAGTTTGGCCGCGCCGGCCATGGTGATGAGGTCGTGCGCGCAGCGTTCCTGCGCGCTTATCGGCGGCGGTGCGAGGAAGTTTTTCCCCGAGAGGTGATCGACACGTGGCGCTTGCCCGTATTAATAGCGCGGCTGGCGGAGCCGCTGGGGCGGCGCGAACGTCAGACTCTTACCGGATTGTTGCATGGACAGATCGCATAGCGCGAAATGGCCGAGAAAGGCAAAACAGTGTTTCTTGATCCGGGCAGGTATGCCTTCACCAGAGTGCTGGAGGCGAACTGGGGAGCGATCTATCGTGAATATCTCGGGGTAAAAGATGCCTTGATGGATTGGTATGAAAAGGAACTTTACGGCGCAGGATGGAAGGTATTTGGAATATTTGATTTTCCGACTGGTGCCGCGCTCGCCGACGGCGTGCGCCGCTGCCCGCTAACTGCGGAATTGATCAAAATGCATATACCCGGCCACGGGGCCGCCGGATTCTCGGTTTTGCTGCCGGCGACACGGATCAATCCACATTTGGGCTATCAGGGCACCTTCTTGCGTTGCCACCTGGGTTTGCGAGTGCCGTCGGGTGACTGCGGATTGCAAGTTGGAGACGAATCCCGGCGTTGGGCGGAAGGCAAGGCCCTTGTCTTCGACGACCGTGTGCGTCACAGTGCATGGAACTTGACCAACGAAGAACGCGTTGTGCTGTTGGTGGACTTTGTACCCGGCGCTAAATTAAGCTAGCGACAAAGACATTGCACTAGTGGCCAGGTGCCGATTGTGCAAGACTAACCAATATGAACACACAACGTGCAGTGCGCGATATTCTGATTGTCGGTGGTGGAACGGCAGGCTGGATGACAGCCACCTATCTTGCCACGCAACTTCGCGCCTCTGGCGGGCGCGTCACGCTAGTGGAATCCGCGGAGATTCCCATTATCGGCGTGGGCGAGGCGACTGTGCCACCGCTGGTTGGCTACCTGCGTGTGCTAGGAATCAGCGAAGAAAAATTCATGCGCGAAGCGCATGCGACTTATAAGCTCGGTATAAAGTTCATCGACTGGCATCGCGGCAATGACAGTTTTTGGCATGCCTTTGGTCCGGTGGGAGGGACTATTGATGGCTTGCAGTTGTTTCATTTCTGGTTGAGAAGCCTGCAGGCAGGGAACGCCGAGGGCACCTATACTTCCTACTCTATTCAGGCACTGCTGGGTGATCAGGGCAAGGCGCCCCGTCAATTCACGGCGTCGTCGCCGCCTTATGATCGAGGGCAGTACGCGTATCAGCTCGATGCTCACGCATTCGCCAAGTTTCTGCAGGCGGAGGGAGTGCAGCGGGGTACCCGCCATATTGTTGATGATGTGACGGACGTTGTCGTGGATGAGCGGGGTTTTATTCGCCACATCACCACCAAGGGCAGCGGCACGCTGACTGCGGATTTGTACATCGATTGCACCGGATTTCGCGGAATGCTAATCGAGCGGGCGCTTCATGATGGATGGGAGGATTGGTCAAATGTGCTGCTTTGTGATCGTGCGGTGGCCGCACCCACGCCGCACGCCGGCGACGAGAGCATGCACCCATACACCAAGTCCACGGCATTGAGCGCAGGGTGGGCATGGCGCATTCCGCTTTCGACACGAGTGGGAAATGGTTATGTTTACTCCAGTAAATTCCTTGACGACGATGCTGCGGTGGAGGAGTTTGCGCGCCACTTGAATGTTGATCCGTCAGTGTTGCCTTTGCGCCCGCTAAAAATGCGAGTGGGGCGTCGCCGGAATTTTTGGCTGGGCAATTGCATTGCGGTGGGGCTGTCGTCTGGATTTGTAGAGCCGCTGGAGTCAACGGGAATATTTGTGATTCAACGCAGCTTGGCACTGTTGATGACCTACTTTCCGGATATGGGCTTTGACAGCAGCCTCATCCGCCGCTACAACGAGCGCATGGTGGCCACCTACGAAGAGATTCGCGATTTCATCGTGTTGCACTACATCCTGACCAGACGCACGGACACGGAATTCTGGCGGGCATATCCAAAGATTGATATTTCTGACGAACTTGCCGCGCAACTTGAACTTTACCGCAGGAGTGGACGCATAGAGCCGGCTACCTACGCAATGTTCCCTGAGCCGAGCTGGTATTCAATATTGGCGGGTCATCACCACTTGCCGTCAACCTATAATCGCGGGGCAGATCTTTCCGACGCCACCAAGGTTCGGCACATTCTGGCGGCAATCCGAAGTGGTAATGACGAGATCGCGCGGCACATGCCGCTGCACAGCGAATTTATCAAGCGGCTAAATAATCGCCAGACGACTGAGCCGCAGAGGGCCGGACTTTCGGGAATATTGCCTGGAGCGGTCTCTGGAATTTGATCGGTCCGCCTTGGTTGGGTTGCGCCTATTTCGGTGGATTTTTTTCAAGGGAGGGTTTCATCGTCCCCAGGAATTCGATTTTCGACGGCTTGTGTTTGGTGCGGCAAGGAAACGCAATAGAAATTTCGTATCCGTCGAGGATACAGCCTGCGGAGGCTGCGCTTGCGGCCGCACGCTCGCATGGGCTTACCGCACGGATCGCAGATGGTCAGCGCTGGACAGTCAGCGATGAACTAAGCGCAGGCGGTTTTTCCGACAGGTTGGCTGCATTTTTTGCGCATCTGAACCGTTTTCCGATGCCCTATTCGTCGGCGCGTGATACCGGGTTTGACTTGCGCGAACTCCCGCTGATCTCGTGCGTTATTGTCGTCAACGAAAACCTGCCTTTCGTGCATTCACAGTTGCTGAAATCGCTGGTGGCAAACTCCAGAGGATACAGGCTTGAGGTCATTCTAGTCGCTAATGGCTCCAGTGATGATGCGGCTATTTCCGCGCCTGTCAAATGCATACGCTCGGAGTGGGGTAGCGTGGCCGCCGCCTACAACCGGGGCGCGGCCGAGGCGCAAGGGGAGTTTTTGGCATTCTTGCACGATGATGTTGTGATTGACGACGATCAATGGATCGACAAGTGTCTGGATGCGCTCAAGGGGGGGGCAATCGCAGCAGCGGGTGAGTATCGGCACCTCGAATCCATCGCCGGCAAGGCAATTCCGCGATTGCCCATTGCCAAGGCAGTGCCGCTTTTCCTGCGCAATTCAAGTTTTCGGCAGATCGGCGGGTTTGATGAGTTTCACTACGTAGGATATGAGGATCTTGACTTCACACTTTCCATGCTTCAACAGGGTGGAAAGGTCGCTTACCCTGACATTCGTCTGCGCCATTTCAATGGCATGAGTAGTACGTTGAAGTACTGCCCTGTGAAGGGGTTGGACCAGTTATATGCACTGGCGGCCTTGCCTCGTGGGGCAATTCGGGAGCGGTTTCGCGAGTTTGCCCAGCACGGCATCGTACGAAACGGGGTTGATTTCATGCGGCTGGCCCTTGATGTCCAGTTGCTGTACATACTCAGAAAGTATCGGATTTATCTGGAGAAGGGGGGCGAACGGATATTTGGTAGCGTAAGTGATGAACTGGCCAGATCGATTGGGCGCAATTCGCCGGTGGACGGCACCCTAGTGTTACCGTACTTTCGCGAAATGGATCGTCTGCTGTATGGGGCGACGGGGAGGAAAACGTGAAGGCCCCGCTTTGCCTGTTTGTTTTGTCTGCGGATTTTGGCGAATTTGTGACGGCAAATCTGTTCGCGCGCGGCCAGCCGTTCGACAGCCGCTTTGCATTGCCGCCACGGCTGGCGCAGCATGTGCCAGCGGACCAGCAAGGGGTGTGCGTCTATCAGAGCGTGGCGGATCTGCAGCAGCTCGTGGATGCGCTGCATCCTGATGTGGTCCTGCTTTGCTCGGGCTACCTTTTCGCGGTCAACGGGCTGATGGCGGCGGAACATCTCGCCGCCTTCGTCAAACGATTGGGCGACCAGGGCATAGGCGTCGCGACGACCGATCCCTGGCTTGCCATCTGGCGGTTGGATCCGCAGACGTGCTTTGATATTTTTTCCGTGCGCCGCGGAGGTGTGGATCCGGCATTGTCGGAGCGGATGAATGCGCTGCAGAAATATCTGGGCATGGTTTTCCACGATGTCGATCATCTGTATGCCGTGCCGCTGGCATGTGGCGCGGCGCGGCAACATTCGTTTTTTAATTCTCAATTTGCATCGGCAGCATCGACAGTGACAGCGGTGGCCCCGGCTCGTAACGACGATTGGCTGATGGTGATCTCCCGCGAGGACTATGTAATGCGCGCGGGGCTTGCCGCGAGTACCTTTCTGGACGACCTGAGTGCGCGGATCAGTGAGATTCTTGCACCCACAAAGAATCGCCTTACCGTGATTGGTCCAGCTGAACTGGCGGTTTTTCTCCGGAAAAAATGGAGCAGTCGTGAGCGGTTGTGCATCCATGACTTCTGCGATTTCAACCGATTCGAGGCGTTACTGCGACAGGCCAGGGTAGTCATTTACTGGAATGTGCTGTCCTCATCCTTGCTCTATTGCCTGTATTGCCGGATCGCTCCGATTTTTTTTGGCACGGGACATCAGGTCAAGGTCTGCCGCGGATTGTTGGCGCACGTGACAGCCACGGTGTATCGCGGCAACGCTCCGCCCATACTCGATCCGGCAGCGCCGCTGGAAGGAGATGCCGACGTGCTGCTTGACCGGCTGGGTGTCATGCCTTGGCTGGATCGGTTACGCGCCGATTATTGCCAGCTGCCTGCGCCCATGAATATTTTTAACCAGATACGGAGGCGTGGATGAGCGAGGACTCTGCGCATGCGCACCGCATTGTTGGCGGGAGGGGTACGTGGCTTTATGAGAGCGGGGGGAGGCAATTCATCGACCTGTGCATGGGCTATGGCTCGGTGTGGCTGGGCCACGGCAATTCGGTCGTGAACGCAGCTCTCGTCCAGCAGCTCGGTCTCAACGCGGCACCGGGGTTCCTCGCTACCGACGTCTGTTCGGCATTGGAGGCAGCACTAACGCCTTTGCTTCCCGATAGTCACTATCTCGCAGGGGTCTACAGCACGGGAATGGAAGCAATGGAGACTGCGCTGCGCGCGGCGTGGGCCGAAACCGGGCGCATGGACGTGGTCGGATTCGAAGGCAGCACGCATGGCCGATCGTTTCTAACGGCCGCGATCGGTGGCGAGTCCCGCTACGGCGGCCCGGCGTTCGTGCACCGTCTATCAGGATTCTCGGCGCCGGAGCAGCAGCTGCAGGATCAGCTTGAGCAGCTTTTGGCGAAGGTGCACCCGGCAGCGATCGTCGTCGAGCCTGTGCAGATGACCGGTGGAGGGTATGAGATTCCACAGGTTTTCGGTGAGGCGCTTTTCGAGTTGGCCGAGGCCGGTTCAATTCCACTTTTGTTTGACGAGACGCTAACGGGGCTTTACCGCTGCGGGCCTGGTTTTTTCTTTGAACGTTTTCATCGGGTGCCGGACATTCTGGTGATCGGCAAGGGTATGGCCAACGGGTTTCCCTGTGCGGCGGTCGTCCTGCGGCGCGGCTTCGCCTGGGATCGTGCTCGGGTCAAGCCGGGCAGCACGTTCTGGAATCATCCGCTCGCCTGTGCGGCAGCGGCGGCCACACTGGGCGAACTGCGCCGGCTCGATGCAGCGCAGCAGGTCGGCGAAATTGAGCATGTGGTACGGGAGAAGTTGGGGGACTTGGTATTAAATGGTCGCGGCGCATTATGGTGCCTTGCCGTGCCAGAGCCCGCGCGCCTGGGAAGTTTCGCCGCCCGGCTCATGGAACAGGGCATTATTGTCAGTTATTTTGACAAGTACATTCGCCTGCTGCCCCCCGTCAGCATCGACCAATCGACTCTGACAGAAGCGTGTAACGTGATCCGGAGTTGCTATGCAGATATCTTCGGGTGATGTAGCACTGGTTGCTTTTGACGTGTCCATGACAGAGGCTGTTTTCGACATCCGCAACCACCCCAGTGTCCGTGAGGGAATGCTCAACAGCAGCCCCCTCACGCTGGAAAGCCACAAGCGTTGGGTCGAGGAAAACCTGCTGCGCGAGCGCCGCGTGCACCTTTTTGTCATCGAAAGTGCGCAACAATCGATAGGCATTGCGCTTTTGCGAAACCTGCAGCAGGACACGGCGGAAATAGGCGTGATGGTTGTCGAGGCTGACCAGCATGCTCTGGTTTGCTACAAGGCCGCACATCTGATCGGCTACTATGCCTTCGAGTTGTTGGATTTGCGCCGTGTCTATAGTTATGTGCCACGGCGAAATCGACGTGCGCTTGCATTCAATCTGCACTGCGGATTGCAGGACACTGGAAAGCCATCCGGGGATTACCACGAACTGGTTCTCACGCAAAGCGATTCCCGCACACACCAAACTCACAAAAAGTTTCGTGAAAAATACGGCATCAAAGTGATCCGCGACCCGCAATAAGACGGGGCCTTCCCCATGTGTGATCTTGCCGTCCCCGACGCTTTGTGGTCGAAAGGCGGGCTGCAGGCCAGTACGCTTTGGCCTACCGATCGCGCATTAACAGTGCCTTTGCCGCAAGGTTTTGCAGGATTTTTTCCATCGCGGTGCCGAGCAGTTCACGCATTTCGGCGGGATCGGTTACAACCGCGTTGTCGCTTTCCCGGCGCAGCTGGTGGCCACCTTCGGTGAGAAATTTTAATATGGTTTTCGTAAGCTCGGGCACGTCCTGCTTGCCCTCTAGATGCCGCAAGACGCTGCAGTGCAAATCGTCGAGAGTTACCGTTTCGCCGCGCAGATTTGTGACCCTCGTTCCCTGTGCTGCCTGAAGCCGGGCGCTTGGCGTAGTTGTCGGCTTGTGCGTGACTTTTGCGGTGAATGGATCCGGCGAGATCCGCCATTCCACGACGCCGGCAGCCATACAGGCAAGTATTTCGTTGGCCAGAAACTCATCGTCGGTGGCGCCTGCGGACTTGCAGGAGCCGAATAGTTCCTGAAAAGGCACCGACGCAGGCCAGTGCTCCTGCAGCGCGCGCAGTGCATGTTTGGTAATGGGGGAGCGGCAAGTGATACCCCGACCGCCTGGAGTGCGAAATGTTTGCAGTTCGGACGGTTCGGCCGCAGCGGCAGGCGCTTCGGGGGTGGCCTGCGAGGACAGCAGGAGGCTCTTTACCAACACCGAATTTAGCTGGCGATTCAGACGTACAGCGCTGTGGCAAACCAGGGTTTGTCGGAAATAGCGGCAGCGCACGAAATCCATGTATTGCTCCATCTGTAGGATGTCGTGCGCGCCGAGGTCGTGAAGTGTCTTGGCTATATCAGGGGCGAAATTGGTGGACACCATGGTCGAGAAATCTGCCTCGCCCAAGTACTGCAGCCCGTTCACGCCAAGGCGGCGCGCGAATTCATGGAAATACACCGGGTGATTGTTTTCTTCGAGGTGGTCGTGGTGAAGATAGTAATCGTCGCTGCGCGTGATTACGTCGAGTTCCCCTTGCAGCAACTTGCGGTAAGGATCGTCTGTGCTGGGGGAGGATTTTGCTACAAATTCAACCAGTGATTTTGCCTGCGCGAGACGCACAGCCGGATCGTTAAACTGCAGGCCACGATAGAGCATCATGTCTCGGACGATACCGCGAACGTGCCAGCCAGGATAAGTGTTATAACTCATATACGCTACGCCGGTCGCAGAAAGATGACGTTTGCAAAGATCCAGTAATTTGCTCTGGACGGTTGCAGGAACCCAGGAGTAGACGCCATGACAGACGACGTAATCGAACTCGCCCAGCGTGTCGTTGACATCGAGAATGTCGAGTTGTTTGAGTTCAATGTTTTTCAGATGCAGGACGTCTACTACTTTCCAGCCTTCCGATATCTGGCGTGAGGAGGCGTCGATTCCAACAAAACGGGCGCCTGGATATTTTTGCGCCATCGCAATAAGGTTGCCGCCCATTGAGCAGCCTAATTCCAGCACCCGGCAGTCCTCAACGGCGGGCGCGTTCAAACCAAATAACTTGGCAACCGCGGCCAGGCGGTCCGGATGTGATTGGGGAAAGGGGTGGCTGCTATATGGGATGTCGTCGTACGCAGTCTGTTTTTGCGCCATATGAAGTTCTCTGATTATTGAGGCGGGATTGATCGTTCGACCAGAAATTTTCTATTGCGATTAGATGAAAGATGACGAAGGGGCTCACGATTATAGCGCTCGATTGCAAGCCATGATTGTAGTTTAAGCCCACTCAGAGTCGCGCGGGTAATACGTGCGTTTTGCAAGCGAAGGTTTGCCAGAATGGATTTATGTCGATTGTCTTGCGGGGCGGCAGATTTTCACTGAATCGTCGCGATAATGTGTAATTCAGGTCGTTGTGACCGAGAGCCCACGCACCATTTGGCCATGGCGGTCGGCAATGTAGATGGAGGTGACTGGGATATACAGGCTGCCATCGGACCATTGTGTCGCGTGAACGAGAAGTGATTGCAATTACCTTGGGCGAGCCCGTGTTGCCGTTCTGTAAACGATTGGGGCAATCGGGAAGGCGGTTTTCCTATAGGTTGGGAGTGGTGCTAGCCTGCATGGGACGGAGGTTCGTGGCGCGACTGGAACGTCCCGCCTCACAGGTCGACACCGCGTTATTGGGTGTGATCAATAAATAGTCAATAAAAACATATTGTTACGTTATAATATCCTTGGTCGCCCCAGTGCTTGCGGCTTGCGCGCCAATTTTCTGCGTACCAGTTTGATCTGGCCGTTCTGGAACACCCCCTGCCGTGACCCTTTATCTACTCATTACGATGGCGTTTTTCACGCACATCGGTTTTGCGGGTAGCCGCCTTGCGGTGCCGCTGTTCGCGGTCGATCAGGGTGCGGGGCCGTTTGTGGTGGGCACGATAGTCGCGTTGTATGCGGCGCTGCCGACGGTACTGGCGCTGCCGATGGGACGCATGGCGGATCGTATCGGTTACAAGCTGCCGCTGCTGTGCGGCGCCAGCGGCATTTTTGTGGCGCTGTTGTTGCCTTGGCTGTTTCCGTCGGTGGTGACGCTGTATTTCGCGGCGTCGCTGCTGGGCATTTCGTTCATGACGTTTCAGGTGTCGATACAAACGCTGGTGGGCGCGACGGCGGGGCCGGACGCGCGGGCGCGCAACTTCAGTCTGTTGAGTCTCGGCTATGCCAGCGCGAATTTTTGCGGTCCGCTGGTGGGCGGCGTATTGATCGACAACATCGGGCACGCGCGCACGTTCGCGATGCTCTCCTTGGCGCTGGTGCCCGCCATCATCATGGCCGCGGCGGGTTCGCGGTGGATTCCGCATGTGCATGTTAAATCCGAGTCAGTCAAGGCCGGGTTGTTCGACTTGCTCAAGATACGGTCGCTGCGGCATACGCTGATCGCCAGCGGCATCGTGTCTTCGGCGTGGGATGTGTACCAGTTTTTCATGCCACTTTACGGGCGTTCGCTTGGCATGTCAGCAACGGCGATTGGTTCGGTGCTGAGCGCCTTTGCTATTGCGATTATCGTGGTGCGCATGGTGTTGCCGCTCGCGGTAAAGCGCCTGGGCGAATCGCAGATGCTCACTTATGCCATGTTCGTGTCGTGCGCGGCGTTTTGTTTGTTTCCGGTTTTCGGCAGTGCATGGCCGCTGGCGGCGGTGTCGTTTTTGCTGGGTATCGGCGCGGGCGTGGGACAGCCGCTATCGATGACCATGGTGTTTAACGCCTCGCCGAAAGGGCGCGAGGGCGAAGCTGCGGGCATGCGCATCACGGTGAATCAAATCGCGCACTTTGTGATCCCGCTGTTTTTTGGTGCGGTGGGATCGGCGGCGGGATATGCGGCGGTGTTCCTGACCAACGCCGGGTTTTTGATGGCCGGCGGGGTGATCAGCAAACGCTTCCTAGGAAAGCGTTGAAGGCGCTAGCCACTAAACCTCACCGCAAAGGTGTAAAGACGCAAAGGCATCGCAAAGATATTTAAAGCGTTTTCTTCGCGGCAGTTCTTTGCGTCTTAGCGCCTTTGCGGCGGGTGTTGACGGTTGGGTTTGTAACCGATTCAGTGCAGATATTTGCCGAACCACGCAAAGATGCGTTTCCAGCCATCCAGCGCGGCATGCACGCGATACTGCTGTCGATCCACCGCAAAGAATGCGTGGCCGCAGTTTTCATAGGTGTGAAATTCGTAGGTCTTGCCGTATTTCTTGAGTTCGGCTTCGGTCTTAGCGGCATCCGCCGGAGAGGGGCGGGTATCTTCAATGCCAAAGAGCCCGAGGATCGGGCATTGCATGTCCTTGGTGAAATCAATCGGCGCCTTGGGTTGCCATTCGGTGAGTTCTTCGGGCTTGGCCACCACGCCGCCGCCGTAACACGACACCACCGCGTCGATGCCCTTCAAGGTGCAGCCCGCCAGATACGCCTGGCGTCCACCGGAGCAATAACCGATCACGCCCACCTTGCCGTTGGAATACGGCAGTTCGCGCATGTAATTGATGGCGGCCTGCACGTCGCCCATGGTGCGGTCGTCGGACATGCCACCAGCGGCGCGCACGCTGGCCGAGTTTTCTTCCGGCGTGGCTTTGCCTTCGCGAAATTGCAGGTTGGTTGAAATGGCCGCGTAGCCGTGATGCGCAAATCGGCGTGCGATTTCCTTGTTGTAAATGTCCCAGCCGGGCATGTGGTGAATCATCACCACGCAGGGGAACGGCCCCTTGCCCATTGGGCGCGCGAGATAGGCGTCGATCTGGTCGCCGTTGTGGCCGCGCAGCAAAACGGTCTCGGCGAATTGCGCTTCGTAGTTCATGATTATTCTCCGGTGTAAAAACGAGCGGGTTGGCGTGCGGCGGGGCTATTCCTATTCCAGGGCGGGTTGAAGCGCGCCATGAGCGGTTTCATTTTACCGTCGGCGGCGGGCCGCGCCAGTAGTATGGACTCAACGTTGACGGGTTAAAATCAGGCTGCTAAGGTCGCACCCATCCGGCAGGCTGGCTGGGGAGGGCGCTACGAAAATAACCGGATTTGCCAGCCGTCGCCGCTGTCTGATATTCCTGTTTTTCAGTTAATTCCACACCAGAAGAGAGACGTCAAATGAACAAGGTAGTTGATTCGCCGGAAGCCGCGCTAGCGGACATTCAGGACGGCGCCACCGTGGCCATCGCCGGCTTTGGCGTGGCGCATCGTTTTGCCACGACGCTGATCATGGCGCTGCGCGACAAAGGCACGAAGAATCTGACCATCGTGGCGAATTCGCTGGGCGATCCCGGCGCGACGCGCGGTCAAATCCTGGCCGAGAACAAGCAGGTCAGGAAAGTGATCGTCGCGTTTTCGGTGCGCCCCGGCACGCCCACCGCGAGCGAACAGCAAATCAATGAGGGTACCCTTGAAGTGGAGCTGGTGCCGCAAGGCATACTGGTCGAGCGTTGCCGCGCGGGCGGCGCGGGATTGGCCGCGTTTTATTCGCCGACCAGCGTCGGCACCGACCTGGTGGCGGGCCGCGAACTGCGTGAGTTCGACGGCAAGCAATACGTGCTCGAAAAAGCGATCCATCTGGATTACGCGCTGCTGCGCGGCTATCGCGCCGACCGGCTGGGCAATGTGCAATTCCGCGGCGGCAGCCAAAACTTCAATCCCGCGTTCGGCAAGGCCGCGCGTATCGCGATTGTTGAAGTTGATGAAATCGTCGAACCGGGCGTGATTCCGCCGGAGCTGATCGACCTGCCGGGCATCTTCGTCGAGCGCGTAATGCTCACGAAGGAAACCATGGACGGCAAGGCCTACCGCCGCCCCGAACGCCGGCCGTCGGACAAGCCACGCCTCTACAACAACAAGCCGGCGGTGACGCGCCAGCAGATCGCCAAGAACGCTGCCAAGCTGGTGCGCGAACATACTTACGTGAACCTTGGCGTGGGCATCCCGACCATGGTGTCGAACTACCTCAAGGGCCGCGACGTGATTCTGCACGCGGAGAACGGCGTGCTGGGCTATGGTGAAATGGTTACCGAAGAAAAAGATATCGATCCGGATGTCTATAACGCCGCCGGGCAGTTTGTAGCGTTGCAGCCGGGCGCATCTTTTTTTGACAGCGTAACGTCGTTTGAAATGGCGCGTGGCGGCCATATCGACACCGTGATTCTCGGCGCCTACGAAGTGGATGGCACGGCAAGCGTCGCCAACTGGAGTACGGCCGACGCCAAGCGTGGCGGCATCGGCGGCGCGATGGACTTGTTGTCGGGCAAGGGCGATCTCATCATCGTGATGGAGCACACCGACAGCAAGGGACGTCCCAAGCTGCGCAAGAAATGCAGCTATCCGCTGACCGGCCAGGGCTGCGTAAGTTACGTGGTGACCGATCTCGCGGTGATGCGCTGGGACGGCAAGCGTTTCGTGATCGATGCGGTGGCGCCGGGCTTTACGGCCGACGAAATAATTGCGATGACCGAAATGGAGCTTGTCGCCGGGCCGAATGTGAAGAACATGGAGTGATGGCGGTGGTAAGCGCATTGCCATTGCTGTGGGGCGCGGCGTTGTTGGCCGCGCCTTTTTTTGCCCACGCGCAATCCGCGTATCCCGCAAAGTCGGTGCGCATGATCATCGGATTTCCCGCCGGCAGTTCGAGCGATGTCGTGGGACGCATCGTCGCGCAAAAACTCGGCGACGCGATGGGGCAAACGGTGGTGTTCGAAAATCGTCCCGGCGCGGGCGCGAATATCGCCGCCGAAGTAGTGGCGAAATCACCGCCCGATGGCTACACCACGCTGTACGCCAATACCGGCATCGCGGTGGCGCACAGCGCCTATCAAAAACTGGGCTACGACGTGCTGCGCGATCTCGCGCCAGTGGGTCAGGCCGCCGCCGGGCCGCACATATTGATCGTCAATCCGTCGCTGCCGGTGAAATCGATCAAGGATCTGATCGCGCTGGCGAAAGCCAAGCCGCGGGCAATGAACGTGGCGTCATCGGGCGCGGGGAATTCCGATCATTTTGCCTACGAGTTGTTCAGATCGATGACCGGCGCCGAGATGACGCACGTGGCCTACAAAGGGGGCGGGCAGGCCACGGTGGACGTCATCAGCGGGCAGATGGCGGCGTATTTTTCGGGCATGGCGCAGGGGTTACCGCACATCCGCACCGGGCGCGTGCGCGCGCTGGCGGTCACCGGCGGCAAACGTGCGGCCAGTGCGCCGGAAGTGCCAACCATGATTGAGGCCGGTGTGCCGGGCTACGAACACGTGTTGTGGAACGCGGTGTTTGTGCCGGCCGCCACGCCGAAAGACGTGATCGCGCGGCTGGACGCCGAACTGGTCAAGGTCGTCGGCCAGCCCGATGTGCGCGATAAATTCGCGGCCATCGGCGTCGAGCCGCAGGCGCGACCCGCCGCGCAGATGGCCGCGTATCTCAAAAGCGAAATCGACAAATACGGCAAGATTGTGCGCGCGATTGGATTGAAGATTGAATAACGACTGTTAATACGCACCTCGCAAGCGCGGTATCCAAGCGCAGTGCCCAGGCTCAAAATTTACTTCCATTTATTTTCGAGAGTAATCATGTCCGATGATTTACGCGCCAAGTACGGCGCCGACGCGTTTGATACCGGTATCAAAATGCAGGGCAAGGCCTTCGAGCAACGTCTCGCGCAGCGTGACGCCATCGATCAACATTTCACCCGCGCGTGGCTGGATTACCAGATCAAAGGCCTGTCGCGCCGCCCCGCGCTCGATACACGCACCCGGTTCCTCGTGCTGATCGGCCAATACACCATGGCGAAATCGCAGCCGCTGTTGGAAGACACCGTGCGCGCGGCGCTGGCCGCCAAGGTGGCGGTGCGTGAAATCGCGGAAATCATTTTGCAATGCCAGGTGTACGGCGGGCTGGTCACGGTGGATCCGGCGATCCGCACGTTTCACAAAATCGCCGAAGAACTCAACCTGTTGCCGGATTTGAAAAAGACCCAGTTGCCGCTCGACGGCACGGACAGCAAACGCAACCGCGCCGAGGAAGAAAAATCCTGGCATAAGGATGATGTCGCCGATCCGCGCACAAAGCCTCTGATCGACAAACACGGCTGGCTGGCGGTGAGCAGCGGCTTGATAATGCGCCCGCACCATCACATCAATATCCTGAGCTGGATAGACATCATGGATAGCGACTTCGCCGGTCTGTGGGAGCGGTTTTGCTACGGCGACATGTATACACGCGGCATCGTTGATAACAAAACGCGGCTGCTGTGCATGATCGGTGATTGTCTCGCGGTGGGTGAAGCAACAAATTCCAAGGGACACATGCGCGGCGCGATGCGTCAGGGCGCGAGTCCGCGCGAAGTGATGGAAGTGATATTTCAGACCAGCGCCAACTTCGGCATGCCGCCGGCGTGGCATGCGCTGGAAAATTTCATCGAGATCATGGCGCAGGACGGACGGTTGGGCGAGATTGGCAATCCGCCGATGCGCGTGGAGAGTTACGCAAAATAGTTACGCCAGTGAATGATGCTGGTGGATTGTGTGAATGGTGTTTAAAAACATATAGTTATGGTAATTCCATGAAACCTGTCCGAACTGCACTGTTTGCACCCGGCTCGAAGGATCGCGTAATGGCCAAGGCGCTGGAAAGCGGCGCCGACGCGGTGATATTCGATCTCGAAGATTCGGTGGCGATAGCCGCCAAGCCCGAGGCGCGTAAGCTGGTGTCCGCGCAGATTGATGCGGTGGCTTTGAGCGGCAAGCCCGCGCCCGGCATTTTTGTGCGCACCAACGCGCCCGCCACCGGTATGCTGCAAGAAGACCTGGCCGCCATCGTGCGGCCGGGACTCGACATGATTTTTCTGCCCAAGGGCGAGACGGTCGAAGAAGTCCAGGCCTGCGCCGCACTGCTCGACAAGTTCGAGTCAGCCATGGGCATGAAACCCGGCAGCGTCGAAATCTGCCTGATGATCGAAAGCGCGCTCGGGGTTTATAACTGCTACAACCTGATCAAGGCGTCGCCACGCGTCACCGCCACCTGTATCGGCAGCGCGCGCGATGGCGATCTGCAAACCGATCTGGGCTGCGCGTGGTCCATCGAAGGTACCGAGCTTTTGTATGCGCGCTCGAAAGTGTTGAACGACACGCGCGCGGCGGGCGCGTATCCGCTCGACGGCGTGTTCTCGGATATCGCGGATGAAGCCGGCTTGATAAAAGACTCAACCCTGTCCGCGCGGCTGGGCTTTCTGGGCCGCACGCCCATACATCCCAAACAGATTGCGCCGATCCGCAAGGCATATGCCGTGCCGGAGCAGGAAGTGATCTGGTATACGCGCGTGGTGACGGAGTTTGAGGCCGCCGAGAAAACCGGTGTGGCGGCAATAGCCGTCGAAGGCAAGCTGATTGATTACGCCATGTATTCGCGGGCGAAGCGGGTGCTGGAACTGGCGAAACTGAACTGAGTGCATTCTTACCGACCCCGCACCGTCATTCCGGCTTTTGCCAGAATGACGGGTTTGGTGGTTAAGGCTACGTAGGTCAACTGGGATTCCATGGATTATTCATTCACCCCCGAACAAAACCAAATCCGCGAGCATCTGCGCGCACTGCTAGGCAAAGCATGTCCGCCTGACTATGCCGCGAAATGTGACGAAGACGCGCGTCCGCCGCGCGAAGCCTATGACGCGTTGGCGAAAGCAGGCTGGTTTGGTTTGATCGTGCCGCCCGAATACGGAGGCAGCGCGCAAAATACCAGCGGCAACGCGATTGATCTTGCGATCCTGCTTGAAGAATGCGGTTACGCGTTCGAGGAACTCGCGATGTGGGTATTCCGCACGCTGACCTATGGCGGCTACGCGGTAATGCGCGATGGCACACCGGAGCAAAAAGCATCCATCCTGCCGCGCGTCGCCAAGGGCGAAATCGCGGTGTGCTTCGGCATCACCGAGCCGCATTCGGGTTCGGATGCGGCGGCGCTCACCACCAAGGCCACCGAACACGAAGGCGGCTACCTGATTAACGGGCAAAAGGTGTTCACCTCGGGCATGGATTGCAGTGAACTGTGCCTGCTGATTGCGCGCACTGCCAGCACCGGGAAAAAGCACGAAGGCATCACGAATTTTCTGATCGACACCAAGCTGCCCGGCATCGACATCAAAAAAATAAAAACGTTGGGACAACGGGCCATCGGCACCACGCAGGTGTTTTACAACGACGTGCAGGTTCCGAAAACCGCAGTGCTGGGCAAGGTGGGCGAAGGCTGGCGCTCGGTGGATGCCTACATCTGGTATGAGCGGCTGTGCCTGTCGGCGGCGCGCACCGGGGCGGCCACCGCCGCGTTTGAATATGCATTGAACTACGCCAAGACGCGCAAGCAGTTCGGCAAAACCATCGGCGAGTTTCAGGCTGTCTCGCACAAGCTCGCCGACATGAAAATGATGCTCGATATTTCGCGCACCATGGTTTATCGCTTCGCGTGGCTGATGGATCAGGGCAAGGCCACGCGCCACGACGCGGCGGTGGTGAAGTTGCACACTGGCGAAACCTACAAGGCCGTGTCGGATATGGGCCTGCAAATACTTGGCGGTTACGGATACTGCATGGAATACCCGATGCAGCGGTTTTTCCGCGATTCGCGTCTGGCCACCATCGGCGCGGGCACGTCGGAGATCCAGCGCAATATCATTGCGCGCGGGTTGGGGCTTTAAATGCCACATCCGCTGGAAGGTGTGCGCATCCTCGAACTCGGCCAGATCATCGCCGGCACCTATGGCAGCCAGGTGCTGACCGATCTGGGCGCCGAGGTCATCAAAATCGAAACGCCGGAAGGCGACCTGGGGCGTATACCTTCGGTGGCGCCGTACAAGGGCATCAGCACGCTGTTCCTCACCTTCAATCGCAATAAAAAAAGCATCGTCATCAACCTCAAGTCCGAGGAAGGGCGCGCGCTGTTTCATGATCTGGTGAAAGTGTCGGACGTGGTGATCGATAATTTTCGCGCGGGGGTGCTGGAAAGGTTGCAGGCGGATTACGCGACCTTGTCAAAGATCAATCCGCGCATCATTCAATGTTCCGTCACCGGTTTTGGCAGCGACGGCGCGTACAAGGATTTCCCGGCGCTGGATCTGGTGATTCAATCCATCAGCGGCTACTTGTCGATCACCGGCGAGCCGGGGCGGCCGCCGGCGCGCGTCGGTATTCCGCTCGCGGATATGAGCGGCGGCATTTTTTCGTGCGAGGCAGTGCTGGCCGCGCTGTATCAGCGCGAGAAGACCGGCAAGGGGTGCCGCGTCGAAACCTCGATGTTCGACGGCATGTTGAATCTGCTGAGCTACATGGCCACGCATTACCTGACCGCCGGTGAAGTGCCCACGCCACAGGGCACGGCGCACGAATTCACCGTGCCGTGGCAGGCGTTCGCCGCCAAGGATGGTTACCTGGTTATCGCCACGCGCCAGGAAAATTTCTGGAAAAAGCTCTGTGTGGTGCTCGAACACCCCGAACTCGCCGATGATCCGCGCTTCGCCACCAACCCCAAACGGCTGGAACATCGAGATATCATCGTGCCATTGCTCGAAAACATATTGCGTCAACGCACGGTGAAAGCGTGGCTGGAAAAGCTCTACGAAGCCGACGTGCCCGCCGCGCCGGTGAATGATTTGGCCGGCGCGTTTGCCGAGCCGCCAGTGGCGGAGCGCGAGATGATCGTTGAGTATGATCATCCGCAAGTAGGGCGCGTGCGTATGCCGGGCAATCCGATCAAGTTTGACGGCGCGGGCAAAACCATTTCCAATCCCGCACCGTTGCTGGGCGAACATACCGATGCCGTACTGCGTGAATTGCTGGCCTTGCCCGCCGAACGCATCGCGCGGTTGCGTCAATCCGGCGTTATAAAATAACCTTTTATAAACATAAAGTTAGGGAATATCCATGCGAGGCATGTACTGGGAAGAATGGAACGTCGGCGCGGAGTTCGAAAGTCCCGCGCGCACGGTGACCGAGGCGGACATCGTGACGTTCGCGGGCTTGTCGGGCGATTACAACCCGCTGCACATCAACGAGGAATATTGCAAAACCACACAGTTTGGCACACGCATCGCGCACGGCCCGCTGGTGTATGCGATTGCCGCCGGTCTGATTTTTCAGTTGCACCTCTACGACGACACGCTGATTGCGTTTCTCGGATTCGACAGCTTAAAATTTACCAACCCGGTAAAGGCGGGCGACACGATTCACGCGAAATTGAAGGTGCTCGAAAAGCGCGAATCCTCGCGCGCCGACCGCGGCATCATGAAGCGCCAGTTGCAGGTGTTCAATCAGCGCGGCGAGATGGTGCAGGATGCCGTGCAGGCGTTCTTGCTGAAACGCAAGCCGGTCTGACGCCACCGGCCAACAACAAGGAGCGAGTCATCATGGCGCTGAACTGGCTGGCGGGACGCAAGATCGACCATCCGATGGCCGATCTCAAAAAGGCGCGCGGCATGGTGGACGGGCTGCCGCGCGGCGATTCCGTGCGTGCCCTCGAAGACGCGGCCTCGTGGCTGGTCTCCATCAATCGCGAGGTGGGTTTCAAGCTCGACTATCGCCTTGAACTGCTGGAACTTATCGACCGCGGCCTCAAGGCGCACTGGCATGCGGTTGCGCCGGAATATCTGGACGCACCGCGCCTGCAGAAGCTGTATGAAATGCGCCTGTGGCATGCATTTTTCGGGTACTGGCGCAGTCTTGGTGACGCCTATCTGTTTTGCCTGAAGGCCTATCAGGCAGGTCATGCGCCGTCCGGCTTTGAAAAAGAATTGCCGCGTATCGTGGGTCGCACGCTGCGCTCGATCACGGTGCAGATCAAGTGGCGTCTGCTGCGTTATGAGGCCATCGAAGACCGCATCTGGGATGATCTCGGCCGCACCTATCTGTTCGCCGAGAGCCGTGGCTTCGCGCGCACGCAAACCGCGGTTTATCCGGGCGCTCACGGCCAGTCGAGCGCGCAGGAAGAAATGCTCAAGGCGCTGTTGCTCGTGGTGTCGTCACCCGATGCGCTAACGCCCATCAAGCTGCAAATCGCCGAACGCGTGGTGGCGTACCTGGCGCGTCTGGGCACGATCGATGCCGCGCAAGCGCCCGGCCGGGGATTCTGTTTTGATCTGGCGATGCATGTGCCGCCGGCGCGCGTGACCAAGAACGCCCGCGCGGGCCATACGGTGCGTTACTTTGGCCCTGGGGCCGGCCGCAAGGCATTGATCGAAATCGCGCAATTCATCGGCAAGCAAGGCCGCGTGCCGGAAGACCTGAATCTCGGCGGCATGTTCGATCTCAAGACCGTGACCAACGTCGTGCTGCATATAGGCCGCTATTGGTCGGATGCGCCACCGGAACGCCGCGCGCCGCGGCTGCAATTGGCGACCCGGCTCACCATCGTGCCGGGATTCAACGAGGCCGTGGCGTGGATCGATGCCGGCTCCGACAGCGATTCGCTGGAGTTTGTAACGCCGGCGCAATCGGAGAGCTGGGTGGTTGTCAACGCGAGCGACGGCGGTTATGGTGCAACCATCCCCACGGCCAAGGGGGATTGGGTCAAAGTAGGTGCGGTGATCGGAGTGTGCGCCGAAGGGCAGGCCACATCCCGCGTGGGCGTGCTGCGACGCACGCACCGCGACAAAAACGGTCAGCGCCGCGTCGGCATCGAGGTGTTGAGCAAGATCGCCGTGGCGGTGCGTTTCACGCTGGGCGAGGGCGACAAGCCCGTGGTGGCCGCGGGCAATACCAACAATGCCGTGTTGCTCTCCAACAAGCCCGACGCCAACGGACACATCCGGTTATTACTGCGTTCGGGTAGTTATCTCGCCGGTAAGTCCGCCCGTCTCGCGGTGCGCGGCAAGCATTACTTGCTGACGCCGGTGTCTGTGGCCGAAGAGGGCGATGAATTTGATCTGACAACCTTCAAGATCGTCAAATCGCTTTGATGCATCAGGGTAATGAAGGCGCGGGCATTGCCTACTCAAGTTGCGCGCCCGAATCCCGCGCGACTTTTGCCCACTTTGCAGTTTCGGACTTGACATAGGCTGACAGCGCGTAGGGCGTCGAGGACGTTACATCCAGGCCCTGCTGCGTCAGGCGATCCTTGAGATCCGCCGAATTCAGCGCCTTCACTGTTTCCATATTAAGCCTGGCGATTACTGCCGCCGGGGTGCGTGCAGGTGCGAACAGCGCATACCAGATAACGACCTCGTAGCCCGGCAGCGCTGACTCGGCGATGGTCGGCACATCGGGCAATTGCGGATTGCGTCCGGAGGTGGTGACGCCCAGCGCCCTGACGCGCCCCGATTTGATGTGCGGCAACAGTCCTGCCAGGCTGGAACACAGCGCCTGAATCTGTCCGCCCAGCACATCGGCCACGGCGGCGCCGGCGCCCTTGTAGGGCACGTGCGTCATGGTGATGCCGGCCATGCTTTTGATCAGTTCCATCGACAGGTGCGGGGCGCTGCCGATGCCCGATGAGCCGTAGGCGACCTTGCCCGGACTGGCCTTGGCGAGCGCAATGAATTCCTTCATGGTCTTGGCGGGCACGCTGGGATGAACCACCAGCGCATTGGGCACCGTGCCGACCATTGATATAGCGGCGAAATCGCGGATATGGTCATACGGCAGTTTTTTGTAGAGCACGGAATTGACTGCGTTGGTGGTAATCGACCCCATGAGTATGGTGTAGCCATCCGGCGCGGCCTTGGCGACCAGATCGGTGCCGACCGTGCCGCCACCGCCGCCACGATTGTCGACGACGATTTGCTGGCCCAGCAACTCACTGAGTTTGCTCATGACCAGTCTGCCGACGGTGTCGGTGCCGCCGCCCGGCGCCAGCGGAACCACCGCGCGTATCGGGCGACTGGGATAAGGTTGCGCGGCCGCCGCCGGAATCAGGTTAAGAAGCGTGAAGAGCCAGAGTATCGTTGTGTGCCGCATGAGAGCCTCCCGTTCAAGCGGACAGGCTACCTTGGCGGATAGCAACTGACAAGCGGCTCGTGCACGTTTGCGAGTTTGCGTGCTTACGTGTTTTTGACGGATGGCGGGTAAAATTCACCGCAACCCCGCAACGCGAGAAAACAAAACCCATGGCACACGACGACGATCAAATCCGCGCGCTCAAGGCGAAATACGGCGAACAGGCCATCGAGCAGGTACTACGCATGCATCCCGGCGATTTTTCGGCAGTGATGTCGTGGCGCGATGAAATGGACCCGCAATACACACGGCTGAATCTGGAATTTTCCTATGGCGGATTGATGCGGCGCGGCGTGCTCGACGAACGCACGCGATTGCTGGTGTTGATCGCGCAATGCGCGGCCATGGGCGAGATGGAGTATCTGGAAAGCGCGATGCGCGCGGCGCTGAACGGCATTGTGACGCCGCGCGACCTTCTGGAAATTCTGTTGCAGACCTCGGTGTATGTGGGCATGCCGAAAATCAATCGTGCGGCACGGCTGTTTCACGGCATCGTCACCGAACTCGGGCGCATGAGCGAACTCACCGCCACGCAGCCACCGGCCGAGGGCCGCAACGCGGAACGCAATCTGGAGGCCGAGCGCGGTACCTGGCGCGTGGCGGACGAACGTTTTCCCACACGCGAAGCGATGCTCAAAAAATACGGCTGGCACGGCATCAGCGCCGGGCTGCGTTTGCAACCCACGCATCACGCGGAGACGGTGACGCGTCTTGATCGCGTGGATCAGAATTTTCTGAAATTCTGGCTGGATTTTATTTATGCCGGCCTGTATGTGCGTGGCGTGCTCGACGACAAGACGCGCCTGCTGTGCGTGGTGGGCGTGTGTATCGCGCTGGATGAAATGGCGCAGGGCGAAAACCACGTGCGCGCCGCGTTGTTGTTCGGCGCCACCGCGCGCGAGGTGCAGGAAGTGGCGGTGCAATCCACCCAGTACTGGGGCATGCCGCGCTGCATGCGCGCGATGGTGATTCTGGAACGCGCGCTGAAAGAGCAGGGCCGTGAAGCGGAACTGACCGATACGCAGTTGCCGTTGCCACTGCAATGATCTCTTAAATATTGTTATAAAACAAATGGTTATGTTTATTTCGCGATTGAAGAGGCTGGGGCCTGGCGTGCTCGCGGGCATCGCCGCCTTGATGTCCGCGAGCGCCGCCACGCAAACCTATCCCGCAAAGCCGGTGCGACTGATCGTGCCGTTTTCCGCGGGCAGCGGATCGGACATCATTGCGCGCACGGTCGCGGGTGGGCTCGCCGAGGTGGTCGGCCAGCAAGTGGTTATCGACAACCGCGCCGGGGCGGCGGGCAACATCGGCGCGGAACTGGCCGCGCGCGCGGCACCCGATGGCTACACCGTGCTGTTCGGCAATGTCGCGCATGCGGCGAATGTGTCGATCTATCCCAAGCTGCCGTACGATTTCGTGCGCGACTTCGCGCCAGTGACGCTGTTGGGTTCGTCGCCCGCCATTTTGGTGGTGCACCCTTCGTTGCCGGTCAAGTCGGTGGCGGAGTTGGTCAAGCTCGCGAAGCAGCGGCCGGGCGCGATCAACTATGCGTCGGGCGGCACCGGCACGCCCACCTATCTGGCGACGGAACTGTTTAAACGGCAGGCCGCGATAGATCTCGTGCAGGTGCCGTATCGCGCGGGTGGCGAAGCTTTGACATCCATTCTGTCGGGCGAGACTTCGGTTTACTTCGCGCCGCTCGCCAACACGCTGCCGATGGTGAAGCAGGGCAAGCTGCGCGCGCTCGCGGTGACCAGTTCGAAACGCGTGCCGCTGCTGCCCGAGTACGCGACGGTGGCGGAGTTGGGTTACCCCGGTTATCAATCCGGGTTCTGGCACGGATTTTTGCTGCCGGTGAAGACGTCGCGCGACACGGTGCTGGCGTTGCACTCCGCCACCGTGGCGGCGCTGAAGCAACCCGTGATAAACAAGCGGTTGATCGAACTCGCCTACGTGCCGCAGGGCGAGTCGCCCGAGGCGTTCGCCACGCACATAAAATCCGAGATTGAATCGCTGGGGCGCGTGCTGCGTGGCGTGGTTTATCCGTGACCGGTGATTCGGTCGATCTCCGCCAATTCGTCGGGTGACAGTGCCCAATCCGCCGCTTTTACATTGGCTTCGAGTTGCTCCGGTTGGGTTGCACCGGCGATGACGCAGGCCACCACCGGTTGCGCGGCCAGCCAACTGAAGGCCAATTCCAGCAGTGTGCGACCGCGCTGCGTGCAAAACGCTTGCAGGTTTTCGATGCGCGTCCAGTTGGCATCGGTCATGAACATTGCTTCGTAGCGTTTGCCTTTCGTGAGGCGTGCGCCTTCCGGCTTCGGCGCGTTGCGCTGGTACTTGCCGGTGAGAAACCCGCTGGCGAGTGGATAGTAGGGCAGCAACGACAGGCCGTGCGCCTGCATCGCGGGAATCAATTCACGTTCCGGGTCGCGCGCGAGCAGGCTGTATTCGACTTCGCAGGTGGTGAGCGGCGCGTAACCGTGATGGCGCGCTGTCCATTGCAGGTCCACCAGGCGCCACGCGGCCACCGCGGAAATGCCGCCATAGCGAATCTTGCCCTGTTTGATTAGATCGTCGAACGTGCCCATGGTTTCTTCAAGCGGCACGGTGGTGTCGAATTTATGCAACTGGTAGATATCGATCCAGTCGGTCTTCAGCCGCTTCAAACTCGCTTCAACGGCCTGCAGTATGTAACGGCGCGACGCGCCTTGCATCGTGCCTGAGTCGTCCATCGGGTTGCCGAACTTCGAGGCGAGCACGATGTCCTTGCGCCGCGCGCCGAGAAACTGGCCAAGACAGGTTTCCGATCCGCCTTTGTTACCGTAGACATCGGCGGTGTCAAAGAAGGTGATGCCGAGATCGAGCGCTTTGTGGATCACCGCGCGCGAGGCCTCGGTGTCGATGCGCAGACCGAAGTTGTTGCAGCCGAGTCCGACGGCGGTGGCTTTCAGCGACGTGTTGCCGATTGGGCGTTGTTTCATCGTGTGTGTTCCTATAGTCTGCATTATCACGACCAAAGAAACTCCTTCCGCTTCAAGGGGAAGGCGGGGATGGGGATGGCGTAGATTTGGCTTACCCCATCCCCACCCTAGCCCTCCCCTTGAGAGGGAGGGAATTTACTTTGTGGCACGGTGCAACTAAACACTCTGTCGATACTTTTCGTAGTTGACATGAATTATTCGTGCTGAGCGTTACCGTGCACGCTGGACAAATCGACATGCTCGCGATTGAGTTGATCAAGGCGAGTGCAGCCGACCAGCGCTAAAACGCGGTCGATTTCATCACGGTAAATTTGCAGCGCGCGCAGCGCGCCGGCTTCGCCCGCCGCCGCCACGCCATGCAACGGCGCGCGCCCGAGCATCACCGCGTTGGCGCCCAGCGCCAGTGCCTTGATCACATCCGCGCCACGGCGAAAGCCGCTATCGACGATCACCGTGATGCGCTTGCCCACCGCATCCACCACTTGCGGCAGCGTGAGAATGGGTACGGGCGCGGCGTCGAGCACGCGTCCGCCGTGATTGGAAATCACCACCGCGTCCGCGCCGCAATCGGCAGCGAGCACGGCATCCGCCGGGTGCTGGATACCCTTGACGATGAGCTTGTACGGCCACAGTTTGCGCAGCTCGCGCACATCATCCCACGTGATGTTGGGACAGAAGTTCGACGAGCGGCCCATCGGCAGCGCGGTGATTTTGGTTTGCGTGGCTTCCGGAAAATTCTGGTACCGCGGCGTACCGGTGGTGAGCATATAGCGCAGCCAGACACCCATGAGCCAGCGCGGATGGCCCAGCACATCGAGCGTGTTGCGCGTGGTAAATTTGAATGGAATGGTCATGCCGTTTTTGAGGTTGTATTCGCGCCCCGGCGCCACCGGCGTATCGACAGTGAATACCAGCGCCTCGAAGCCGGCTTCTTTCGCGCGCGCGATCACCTGATGCGAAAGCTTGCGTTCGGGCCACATGTAAAACTGGAACCACAGCGAACTGCCGGAACCACCGGCGGCCTCGGCCACGCGTTCAAGTTTGGTCATCGAGCCCAGCGCCAGGGTGAACGGTATGCCGTGTGCTCGCGCCGCGCGCGCGATGGCGATTTCACCCTCGTGCCACGCAAGCCCCGCCGAACCCGTGGGCGCGACGATCACCGGCATTTTTTGCGGTTTGCCGAACAGGGTGATGGCCTGATCGCGCACGGACACATCATTCAGTACACGCGGCTTCAGCTTGATGCCGGCCATTACCGCGCGGTTGTCGCGCATCGCGATTTCGTCATCGTTGCCGCGATCCATGAATTCAAACAGGCCCTTCGGCAGACGGCGGCGCGCCGCTTCGCGCAGATCGGTGGTGTCGTAAAAGCCCAGCGTGGGGTCGGTCATGTCGGCTTCGATCAGTGCCGCGGAATCTTCAGCATCGCGCGCGCTTCATCCACGCTGGCCACCTCGCGCCCGAGTTGTTTGGAAATGCTGGCGATGCGCGTTACGTGATCCACGTTGTCGCCGAGCGTGCCGGGCGCGAGATACGGTTCGTCTTCCGTGCCCACGCGTACATGGCCGCCCATCAGCACCGACATCGTGGTGAGCTGTAAATGCGTGGCGCCAGTGACGCTGGTCATGTAATACGAGCCTTGCGGCAAGTGTTTGATTCTATGTATGAATTCCTCTGGCGTCGGCGGCGACCAACTGCCGCCTGGCCGCCCGAAAAATATTGTCATCATGAACGGCGGCTCAATCAGGCCTTTTTGCGCGAGGTCGTTGATCATCCAGCAATCGCCCAGCGCGCACACTTCGAATTCGGGCTTCACGCCGTTGTCGCGGCACATCCGCATCAGCTCGGCGAGTTCCTCGCGCGGGTGCAGCATCATCAGATCGCGCCCGACAAACGACAAGTTGTGCGCGCCGACCGCCACCGAAATCATGTCCGGTTTGTTCTTGATCACCGCGCGCCGCTGTTCCACCGTTTGCGTGGAAATGCCGTACTGAATCAGGATGCCGCAGGCGTCGCGGATGGCCTTGGTGTGCGATTCCCATGCCTTGAAATCGCCGGGTGGCGCGTGGATGTGCGCGATGGCAGCGCCCGCGCGCCACGCGGGGGCTATGGAGGCCGCGAGCACGTTGGAGTCATGAAAGCGCTGCTGCCATTCGGGGTACATCGAGCAGTCAGTGGCACAGTTGGTGATGATGAGTTTTTCCATGGCGATGATTTTTGTGAAGGCGTGTGTTGGCGTGATGTCGATTTGCAAACGAACGCTAATCAACCTTGAGTCCGTTTTCCTTGATGACCTTGGCGAATTTGGCGATTTCGGATTTGATGAACTGGCCGAACGTATCGGGCGTGTTGTTGCTGGTGCTCGCGGGTTCCCAGCCCGCGCCGGTTAATCGTTTGGTGACGTCGGGGTGTGCCAGCAAACGGATGATCTCCGCATGCAGTTGGTTGATAACCGCGCGCGGTGATCCCGCGGGCGCCACCAAACCGTTCCAGCCGGCGGCGTGAAATCCGGGATAGCCCGCTTCGCTCATCGTGGGCAGCTCCGGCGCGAGTTTTGAGCGTTGCAGGCTGCTGACCGCGAGGCCGCGTATTTTTCCGGATTGCAGCGCTCCCAGCACGCCGGGCGCAATCTGGAAATACACCTGAATCTGGCCCGCCATTACATCCACGATGGCGGGGCCCGCGCCTTTGTACGGCACGTGAACCAGATCAATGCGCGCGGCGGTCTTGAACATTTCTCCGCCCAGATGCGGCGCGGTGCCGTTGCCCGTGGATGCATAGTTAAGCTGGCCCGGACGCGCCTTCGCCAGCGCGACCAGTTCCTGCACGGTGGTGGCGGGCACGGACGGATGCACCGTCAGTATCAGGGGTGATGTCGCAAACAAAGCCACCGGCGCGAAATCCTTCACCAGATCAAACGGGCCGGGTTGCAGAATCACATTGGCGGCAAACGCCGAGGTTGCGACCAGCAGCGTGTAGCCGTCAGTCGGTGCCTTGGCGGCCAACTCCGCAGCGATATTGCCCCCAGCGCCGGGGCGCTGATCAATCACGATCTGCTGGCCCCAGGCATCGGTGAATTTTTGCGCGAAGGTGCGCGCGATCACATCGGGGCCGGGGCCGACCAGAATGCGTATGGGTTTCGCCGGGTAGCCCTGCGCCTGCGCGAGGAGCGGAAGCAGTATGAGCAGCGCCGTCTGGCACGACCGTGCCGCGATACGGTAATGGGCATTGAGCAGAATTTTCATGGCGTAATGGTCGAAGCGGTCGATTGAGTCTCCATCACCGCCGCCGCGATTTTTTCGGCGATCATGAGCGTCGGTATGTTGGTATTGGCGGAAGTAATGAACGGCATGATAGAGGCGTCCGCCACGCGCAGTCCACCGACGCCGTAAACGCGGCCTTGCGTATCGACCACCGCGCCGGGGTCGTCCGGGCTGCCCATGCGGCAAGTGCCCGCCGGATGAAATACGCCGGTGGCGTTGTCGAGCATGTGCGCCTTGAGCCGGGCGGGATCGGCCAGCAGATCGCGCAGCACGATGTTTTTTCCGGCGGCGGTCAGCAGCAGGCGATCCGCCAGCGGGGGCATGAGGTCCAGCGCCTTGGCGATCAACGCGGTCTTGATGGCGTTGGCGCGATTCAATTCGTTGAGCGAGCGTATGCGGTTACCCATGGGCACCGGGAAGGGTGTGCCGCAGGCGGTGGTGTTGCCGCACGCGATGGAAAGTTCTGCCGCGCGGATGAACGCACGGGTGAGGCGCGCGAGATCGGCTTCGTGTGACAAAAAATTGAAGGCAATGCGCGGATAGTCTTTTACATCGGGTGAGGCCAGCGTGACTGCGCCACGCGACAGCGGCTGCAACAGCGCTGGTGCCACGTTGGCGATTTGCATGCCGAGCGCGTTCCACGAGGATTTGCTTTGCACGTTGATGTAAAGATCGCTCGCGTTGCAGCCCGCGAGACCGGACGAAAACCGCATGCTGACGGCAGCCGTGGTGCGCAGCGTGGCGGGTTGGCGCGCGCCCTTGCGCAAATGCATGCCGATGAACGCCACGGGATGATTTTGCAGATTGGCGCCGACGCCGGGGCGATCAGCCACCACGCCGATGCCGTGTTCGCGCAGGTGCGCCGCCGGCCCGATGCCGGAACGCATCAGCAACGCCGGCGTAAAAATCGCGCCGGCGGCAAGAATCACTTCGCGAGCGCTGAAATCCACGGACTGACCGTGGATATCCGCGCGGACACCGGTGGCGCGCGTGTCGTCGAACCGTATGCGGGTCACGGTTGCCGGCGCGTGGATGGTGAGGTTCTCGCGCCGCCGCACGTCTGCCGTCAGGTAACATAACGCACTCGATCCGCGCCGCGCGGGCGTGTTGCTCATTGGCACCGCACCACAGCCATCGCGAAAATCCATGTTCATGTCGTCGATAAACGGCAGGCCGAGTGACGCACCGTATTGCGCCACGGCGCGCGCCAGCGGCGGCCATGCGGCGCGCGGCAGGCGGCGTATCGGCACGGGGCCGCTCTTGCCGTGGCCATCGTCACTGAAATCATTATCCGTTTCGAGCTTTCTAAAGTAGGGCAATACGTCGTTCCAGCCCCAGCCGGCGGCGCCCGCGGCACGCCAGCGCTCGTAATCACCCGCGACGCCGCGCAGCGCCACCATGCCCATCACCGAGCCGCCGCCGCCCATCACGCGCGCCTGGGGAAAATGCGCGGGGTGTCCTTCACGAAAGTTCGCGTTGAGTCCGGGCCACAGATAACGCTTGTTGTAATACGAGGTGGGATACACATCGGTGATGTCGCCGGGTTCCGCGCCCGGTGGCGTGTCGATGCCGGCTTCCAGCAGCAGCACGCGGCACCACGCGCGTTCGCTCAGGCGGCTGGCGAGCACGCAACCCGCCGCGCCGCCACCGACGATGATGATGTCGAACGATTGCGGCATCAGTCAGCTTGCGCGAACTTCAATGCGCTTCGTAAAATGGCTGGTGTAGTGAATAACGTATCGGAACGCGCGAACCGTGGAGACTGCTTCATGATCGTATTTCGGACTGTTGTGATGGCGCTATCGGCAATCTGCCTGAATTGGCTGATTCCCGCAATCGGTCATGCGCAGGCGTATCCGTCCAAGCCGGTACGCTACATCCTGCCGAGCACCGGCGGCACCGAGATTATCGGGCGGCTGGTGGCGCAGGGCCTCACGCAGGCGCTGGGTATGCAGGTGTACGTAGACGTGCGCCCGGGGGCTGCCACCAACCTCGCCGCCGAGATTGCCGCGCGCACGCCGCCGGACGGCTACACGGTGATGCAGGCCACGCAATCGCATACCGCCAATGTCAGCCTGTTTCGTAAATTGAGTTACGACCTGCTGCGCGATTTTGCCGCGGTGACCAAGGTCGACATCTCGCCGATGATCGTGGTGGTGCATCCGTCGTTCCCCGCGAAATCGATACGCGAATTGGTGAAGATCGCCAAGGCGCGTCCGGGTGAACTCAATTACGGATCGGCGGGCGCGGGCACCTCGACATATCTCGCGGCGGAGTTGTTCAAGCTGACCGCAGGCGTGGATATCACCGAGGTGTCGTATCGCGGCGGCGCACCCGCGCAAACGGCGGTGGTGGCGGGTGAAGTGCTGGTGTACTTTGCGCCGATCGCGACCGGCCTGCCGCTGGTGAACGACAAGCGGCTGCGGCTACTGGGCGTGTCCACTGCAAAGCGGCTGCCGACGTTGCCCGACACGCCCACGGTGGCGGAGCAGGGCTATCCGGATTACGAAGCGAGCAACTGGCACGGGCTGGTGGTGCCCGCGAAGACGCCGCGCGACATCATCATGACGCTGCGCAATGCCACGGCGACGGCCATCAACCAGCCCGATCTGAGCAAGCGCATACGTGATCTCGGCTACACTATTGTCGGTGATCAACCCGAAGCGTTCGCGGAATTTCTCAAGGCGGATGTCGAAAAGTGGCGCAAGGTGGTGAAGCAGAAGGGCTTGACCGCCGATTGATTGAAGTCGTGCGCCAGTCATTAAATGTTGTTTAAAAACAATTAGTTAAAGAGAATCATTTCATGCGACCGTTACGCAGTTTGTTAATCATGCCCGCCAATCGTGCGGACATGCTGGCCAAATCACCGAGCTATGGCGCGGATGCGCTGGTGTTTGACCTGGAAGATTCCGTGCCGATAGCCGAGAAGCCCAAGGCACGCGTGCTGGCGCGTGAGTACATCGAAAAACATCGCGCCGACAACGCGATTTACGTGCGCGTGAATTCGCTGCAAACCGGCATGACGGCGGATGATCTTGATGCCATTGTGACCGAAGGCCTGCTCGGCGTGCGGCTCACCAAAGCCGAATCGGCGGAAGGCATCCGCGAAGTGGATCGCATGCTCACGGCGCTGGAAAAAAAACGCGGCCTGAAAGAAGGCTCCATCGGCATCGGCCCCAGCCTGGAGTCCGCGAAAGGCGTGTGGTTTGCGTATGAAATCTTGTCAGCATCGCCGCGCATATTTTCGGTGACGGCGGGCACCGCGCAGGATGGCGATCTTCAAACCGATCTGGGTTACTTGTGGACGGCGGTGGGCGAAGAAGTGCTTTACATTCGCTCGCGCATATTGCTCGCCGCGCGCGCGGCGGGCGTGGAATACGTGCTGGATGGTTCTTATGCCAACATCCGTGACCCCGAGGGGCTGCGCGCCTGCTGCGAGGCCGCGCGCAAACTCGGCTATCGCGGCAAATCGATTATTCATCCCAACCAGGTGGAGATCGTCAACCGCGCGTTCACGCCCACCCAAAAAGAACTCGATTACTACAAGCGCGTGCTCGAAGCGTTTGACGCCGCGGTGGCGCGTGGCTCGGCTGCAACCACGGTCGATGGCAAACTGGTGGATTACGCCATGGCAGCGATGGCGAAGCGCGTGTTGTCTTGGGGCGAGGGATTGGTGAAATAGCGTTTCACACTCTCATAAAATAGGCGTAGCTCGAAAACGTTTTCCCGCCATTCCCGCGCAGGCGGGTATCCCCTCCCTCCGCTTGCGGGGGGAGGGGATACCCGCCTGCGCGGGAACGACAGGTAGTGCAACTTGTATCGGTATCAGTTAAATCTTTGCTATGACGACCATTCATACTCCGACACTCCCTCTATCAGGGATCACTGTCATCGACTGCGGCCAGGTCATTGCCGGCCCCACCATCGCGATGATCCTCGGCGACTTCGGCGCCGAGGTGATCAAGGTTGAAAACCCGCAGGGCGGCGATCAGGGCCGCTACTTCGGGCGCAGCAAAAACGGCGTGTCGCTCAACTGGAAGCAGTTGTCGCGCAACAAAAAAAACATCACGTTGTCGCTGAGCAAACCGGCGGGGCAGGATTTATTCTGCAAGCTGATCAAAACCACGCAGGCCGATGTGCTGATCGAAAGTTTTCGCGCTGGCACGTTTGAAAAATGGAACCTCGGTTACGACAAGCTGCGCGAACTGAGCCCGGGTCTGACCATGGTGCGCGTGTCCGGTTTTGGCCAGACGGGGCCGTATAAAGACCGCCCGGGCTTCGGCACGCTGGCCGAAGCGATGAGCGGCTTTGCGCACATCACCGGTCAGGCCGATGGGCCGCCGACGCTGCCGCCGCTGCCACTGGCGGATTCGGTGTCGGCGCTCTACGCGACCATCGGCGTGATGCTGAGCCTGTATCAGCGCGACGCCAAAAAAAGCGGGCGCGGGCAGAGCATCGACGTAAGTCTGCTGGAATCGCTCTACACCATGTTAAGCGGCCACGCGATTGCCTATGATCAACTCGGGTTGCCGGGTAAACGCACCGGCAATCGCACTTCGGGCTCCGCGCCGCGCAATGCGTATCCCACGAAAGACGGCCGCTGGATCGCGATTGCGGGTTCGACGCAGGCGCTGACCGAACGCCTGTTCAGGGAAATGGGGCGCGCAGACCTCATCACCGATCCGCGCTTCAAAAGCAATCGTGACCGCCTTGCCAATGTGGAAGCGCTCGACGAAATCGTCGGTGCCTGGGTGCTCGAGCGCACGCAAGCCGATTGCATCGCGCAACTGGTGAAAGCGGAAGTCGCCGTCGCGCCGGTGTCTGATTTTAAAGACCTCGCCGAAGACCCGCAACTGGTCGCGCGCAAAGTACTCACCACGATAGACGATCCCGAGCTTGGCCCCCTGCGCATGCCACGCGTGCTGCCGCAGTTGTCGGATACGCCGGGGCGTATTGAATTCGCGGGCCTGCCGATGGGCAGGCACAACGACGAGCTTTATCGGGGGCGGCTGGGGTTAAGCGAAGCGGAAATGCAGGCGCTGAAGGGCGAGGGGATTATCTGATTGCGTGGCATGACCAGTCAGTTATATGAGGTAGCGCGTTAGCGTGCCAGATGTCCATGGACTTCCGCTTGTCGGCCTCCGCGGTCATTGACACTCTCATCCGGTAACGGCCGCAATGTGCCCCTCAGCAGGCATTGGCGCGACTATCTGGTCTAATGGCCGCTTGCTGCGACATGCTATGGCCGGACCCGACCCAAAGCAGGCAATTGCCAAGGAAAGCGGCCGTCTGAACGGGTAACGATCTGGTGACCGGCGCGGAGTTGGTGCGTGCGCGATGCGGACGGAAGCGCTTATGCGTCGGTGTCGGAGAAGGCGTTAGGCCTCGAGCACGCAAGCTCTGTAGACGAAACGCACCGTGCGGTCCCACGGCGAACAGGACGCGCCTCGACCTACCTAGCCGGCGCTCCGTCCAACATTAGCCACTTGCTAGGTCCATCCAGGCCGAACAGATGGTCTGCGAACTTGGCTGTCTTCGTCTCCGGCTTCTCTAAGGCACGAGCGAACAAGTCCTTGTTCGACCGCAGGTGGAGTTCGCGAAGCCGGTCCAATTCCGTCTTGGGCTTCGGCCGCTGAGACCGCCACACCCAGGCTCGCCTGTCAGCGCTGCCAAGGAACAGGTGCCAGGCTGCAAACGCGGTGTCAGCGTCCGTCGCACTGAGAAAGCGCTCCCACCAGTGTTTAGCGAGCACGGCGCGGTTGGTCCATCTCAGCAGATTGCACTGAAGCGTTCGCAGTGAACTAACGGTTTGGCCCTCTGGCCATCGCAGATTGTCGATTGCTGGCGAGTGATGGAACGCCTTCAGTACCGCTGCGCGCTTGTGCCTCCACGGCTGGTCAGAGGTCAGGTCAGCATCAATGAAGTCATCAAGCCATTCTTCGCGGCCATGCATCTGGCAAGCAATCACGAGTTCAAACAAGTCTTGGTCGGTATTGCACCGAATCAGGTTGGTCAACTCGGCTCGAACGGAGTTCACTTCGGCCGAATCGGGTGCCCTCATGGCGATGTGCACTAGATCCGAGATCTTGGCGGGTCCATTGAACCGCACCTTCATGCCGTCAGCCAGTGCTCGCCACAGGCGAAGCCCCTTTCCAGGAGCGTGAGCGAGTAGAACATCACAGAGGCACAGGTAGAGCCCCTCTGCTGAATGCACGCGTCTGAGGAATGTCGTTGACTGCACCTCTGCGCCTTCGAGTAGGTCTTCCCAAGCCGCTGGAGATGCCTTGTACGCGGCCTCGACTGTCGCGTACGAGAATGTGTGCAGGTAGAGGCTATGACCACCGCTGCGAACCTTGTCGATTGTGGCGGTAGCATCCTTGGCCAGTTGGTCCATGCGCTCTTGTACCTCGTCGGGATTCCGCGATGTTTGTCTGAGGAACTCCCCTACGTTATTGCTCGATGTGGTTGGCTCAGTGACAAGCACGCGGGCCAGCTCCGAGGGCTTAGGAACTCGCACCGACAGAACGCCCTCTGCTGACGTCAACGTATCCGCCGGAACGTCCAGTACAGCAAGCGTCCGCCTGGTCGCCAGCTCCAGCTCCGCGGGCTTTCCTCCTCTCATCACGGCTGCATCTAGCCAACGCCAAGGAGCAATTAAGGCAAGCGCATCGCCGAAGTCCAAGTGCTTCGTCGCAGCCGCAATCGCAGTGCTGCCGTAGTGAGCCGCCCACGGATCGGTTGCGTCAGGCTTCCAGTTGCGAGATATTAGAGTGCGGCCAGCAAGCTCGGGCGAGCACACTGCGAGCGCCACGAAGGCCACTGCACGCAGTTCTTTGTCTCCGCTATCCAAGAACGGCAGCAACTCTTGTACCAGAGCGTCCGCAGCTTGCGGAGTCTGGTACGCCATTACCTGCATTACCACGTTCGCCGCCTTGACTCGCTCCTTCTCGTTGGCGCGGAGGAAGTCGTGCAACTCAGCTGCTGTTGCGTGCCGCACCACAGCGACCAGGTCAGTCAGGAAGTAGAAGTTGGTGGCATTTACGAGCAGCTCCAACTGCTCCTTAAGCGGCTTGTGAAGTAATTCCAGCTGCAAGCACCACGTGTTAGCAGGTTCATTCCGCTGCGGGTCCGCGCTCGCGGTTCGGAGAGCGCTGAAAGCAGAAGTCTGTGCCTCTTGGGCCACGAGCAGCATCTCTGGGGCAGCCAAGGCCGACCAGTACTTCGTATCCCCCTTCCTCGCAGCTAAAGCGGTAAGGCGCCTGCGCGACATTTCAGCAAGCTCTGCCGGCGCCAGTCTCGCCGCAAGCGACTCTAGCCGCTCAAGTTCGTGCCCCTCCGCGGTGGTCTGGCCAATCTCATTGACCCGCTCGAACGTTTGAGTTGCCAATGCAGTTTTGACCGGGGCAATCAGGTCGGCGGGCA
This sequence comes from Betaproteobacteria bacterium UBA5216, assembly GCA_002412495.1. Lineage (GTDB taxonomy): Bacteria > Pseudomonadota > Gammaproteobacteria > Burkholderiales > SG8-41 > UBA5216. Next base: position 115,503 of record DHVE01000044.1, on the reverse strand, counting down.
CTTTCAGGTTGGGCACGGCCAAGAAGTTGGTCAACTTGTTCAAGCGCCATCCAACCGGCAAAGAGGAGTCGTTGAGGACAGGGTCAAGGTGGCGAAACTCCAACTCAAAAGGCGACTGGCCCGGGTTCCTTAGATAATCTTTGTCGTATTCCAACGCACTGCCGAACGTTTCGTTAATTTGGGAGGCTTTAACCTCGTGCTCCTCGATGCCCGTGAGACGTAGCAGGTAGGCAGCGATTCTGTTTCGGAGTCTTGGATGCACACCTGCCTCCGGAGCGCTCGCGAGGATGGCGTCTGCAGTTTGGACAATCGCTATTCTGGCTTGGCGCTGGTTCTGTGAGCCAAGCAAAAGCACCCAGCGTAGCCCGTCCCAGCAGCGGCTTTCGAATTCGACCCTGACCGCCTCACGTACGGCCGCACGCCGGATGACTGGCACAAACGGGTTCAGGTCATGGCCCTCGAGAATGCCGGGGATGGCTGCCGAAGGGTCACCTGGGTGGCTGTAGTCAAGCTTCAGCGACTCCCCGTGAACGAGCACCTGCCCCGGCGTTCCCGTGCCAATCCGGGTCAAGAGCTGTTTCTGATGCTGTTTCGCATATTGATTCGGATCGTTAAGGTGGGCCTGATTCGGGAGCGTCACCCAGCTGGTCCAATCGAGCATTCGCTGGGTTATCCGGCCCCAGTCCTCTGTACGTGCACGAGGAAGTCTCCTGAGACTCTGGACCGCATAGTGCAAGGCAGCAGACCGTGACCCTGAGACCGAGTGCTCGATGACGGTCAGCATCGATTGTGGGAAAGATTCACCAAAGGCGAGTGCATCTCGCTCGATGCTAGCGGACGGGTTCTGTGCGTTCAGCCAGAGCACCAGCAAGGCACCAGCGGCAGGGGTGCCGTCAGAGACGCCCAAAGCTGAAAGAATGGCAAGTGCCGCTCGGAGCACATCCGCCGATTCGTCGATGGCACCCACAGGCTCGAGCCACTTCAAGGCGTGCGCCTGAACGACCTCGTAAGTGTTCTTCGCACCTTCCAGGCTATCGAGAAGCGCAATGCCCAGCCCCAGAACCGTCGGCTGCTCTTTCAGCACGAACTTCTTCGCACCGACCAACGAGCCCTGAACCTGGAAGAAATCGCCGTCCACCACATCACTCAGACGACGCGCGACATCCTCCGGCGAGATGCCAGGGTCCGCCAAACTGCTCGCGACATCCTTGATCGTCGCTGCGCGGGCGCCAGAGCCGGTCTTGACCAGACGGTCGCGGTACTCCAAAGCACGAGATCCGAGCCAGCCCACCCAAGCATCATCGGTGAACGCGCTGTTAGTTCTGATCTGATGTACGTCTTTGCCGTACTCGAATAAGAGCCTAAGGACCGTCGCGTCAGCGCGCAGAGCGTCGCTGTTTTTCAAGCGGACAATGAGCGGAAACAGCCTGGGCGTGGAAGCTAGATTCAACAGTCCGGTCGGGATGTCGGACTTGTCCATGCCGTTTAGGCGCAGCAACTCTTCCAACTCCGCTGGCGAATACCCACCTACAGGAACTTGAGTCGACGGGAAGTGGAGGCCGGCGAACTGACGCATGCTGGTCTCGAAGTAGTGGCGTCGCGTGGTGAAGAGTATGCGGACCTTGCCTGCCAGGGAATCGGCTTGCAATGCTTGTCCCAATGCCTCCCAGCCAACGGTGGGGCGCTGGTTGATGCCGTCAACCAGCAGCAGCACCGCGACGCCCTCGGCGACTGGTCTCTCCAAAATTCGGTCGATGCGGGCTCGCCAGTAATCTGTTCCTTGATGGGAGCCAGCCAGCCATCGCAAGCTTAGGGCGAGCAGGTCTCGCACACCTGCTTCCGAGAAGTCCCGATGGCTGAGGAACGTGCTCGCCGGCACAGGAACCACGATAGGCAGAGAGGCGGCACTGCGATTGAGCCAATCGAGGGAGACCCAAGTCTTGCCCACGCCCTCTTGCCCGATGACTACCGCTGGTGAACGGGGGTCACGTGGGCCCAGCCACCAGCCCTCCAGCGCCTGCAAGACATCCTTACGTTCTATGAGGTGCACACCTGCTTTGCCGCCTGCCGCATCCTGATTGAGGGTCGCCAACGACTGCGCACTCTCCGTCCAAACCTTCTTCAGATGTGCGTGCGACCGTGCTCGCAAATGGTTGAAGCCGATGTTCCATGTCTCTAAGTCCTTGTGCAGATTCTCGGCTGTCGAGCCAGCATGAGATGTCAGCGCCCTGGCGGTGTCCCCAGCAACTTTGCCAATGTGCTTCTCGACGATGTCCGGCCACTTCGCACAGAGCGCCGCCATCGCGTTGATGCCCACGCCGGGAGGCTGCTCGGTCCAGTCGATGACCACAATAGGCACACCGAGTTCGGAGCCACCGTCCCGAGCGACGTTGCGCTCCGTCTCGCTCACCGTCTTCGTAGAGGCCAGGACCCAGGCTTCAAGCTGGGAGTCCTTCAGGACAGCTTCGAGCACCTCACCGCCCAGTGCGCGCGGCGCAAGCGGCGTGGACTCCTTGTATCGCTTGCACTCCAGTCGCAAATACCGCCGCCGCAACCCTGCGGTACCTGCATCACCGCCGAATTGAGAACCCGGCTTGGAAACAGAAACGCCAACGTCCCCAAGCAACCTGCAGAAAAGATCCGCAGCCAACCGCTCGAATGTGTCAGCTGGGGCGCCCTCCAACTCTTCTTTTAGCTTTGCTAGCAGTGCTTCAACTGTTGGTGTGCCGGAAGTGGCCATGGTGTCCTTTTATTTTCAACCCAGCCGCGTGCCGGCTAATCCGGACTATATGCGCTAATACACGCTCCAAGCCGCCAACTGTTGTACCGCTGGTTGGTATTGACGCTTCTGGCGATAACCTCATTTCAATAAGCGCGCTGCGCCATCAAACTTTACACCCGTCAACCATGTGAGTTTACGCGGTAGCGTAGCGCGCTTACGAAAAGGTGGCAACGTGCGCGCGCGCATCACGCCACCTCAACCGCCGCAAGTGTCAAATCCTGCCTTTTACCTTCCCTCGAAAATTTGTGATCGCAAAGCCGACATTCGTTTTTCCTGCTCGGGGTCGGTAGGGTAAGTTCGAAGGATCGTAGACTGACTGTTTGACCACCCTGATCCCCGTGTGACCGGTGTACGGCAGCATTGCCGTCGCTCGCGGGGCACATGTTGAACGACTGCTGAGGCCAATTAACCGCCATAGCGTATTCGTTAATGTCGTGACGCCGCCGGACAACATTAATCGCTTAGCCCTGTCTGCCGGCATTTGACGCTTTCACGCCATCTAACTACCGCGCTAATCTTCCCGTATACCGGCGTCCTTGATCACCTTCGCCCAACGGTTGATGTCTGACTTGATGGTGGCGACAGATTCTTCCGGCGTACTGCCGAGCGTTTCCACGCCGGCGCGGAAAAACCGCTCTTTGGTCGTGGCGTTGCCCAGCACCCGCACGGTTTCCTGATTGAGCCGGGCAATAATGGGCGCAGGCGTTTTTGCCGGTGCGAACAGGCCGTAGAGGGAAACCGCTTCGTAACCGGCGAATCCCGCCGAGGCCATGGTGGGCAGGTCGGGCGCGAGCGCCGTCGGTCGCGCGCTGGTGACGGCCAGCGCGCGCAATCGGCCCGCATTGACGTGCAGCATCACGGCCCCGGCGGCCGGGAAACTCATGTGCACTTCGCCGCTCATCAACGCATTCAAGCCGGGGCCGGTGCCCTTGTACGGAATGCGCACGATGTTCACGCCCGCCATGGATTTGAACAATTCCGCCGACAGATGCGCGGCGGCGCCTGCGGTGCCCGTTGCGTAATCCAGCTTGCCGGGATTGCGCCGGGCGAGCGCCACCAGATCGCGTACGGATTTTACGGGCAGCGACGGATGTATCACCAACACGTTGGGCGCCGTTGCCGCCAGCGTGACGGGCGCGAAATCGCGCAGCGGCTCCCACGGCACGTCTTTCATCAGCGGCAACACCCACAGCGCACTGCTGAACACCAGCAGCGTATACCCGTCGGGCGCGGCCTTGGAGACGGTTTGCATGGAAATCGCACCATTGCCGCCGCCGCGGCTTTCAACGATCACTTGTTGCCCCAGTGCGGTGGTCAGGCCCTGCGCAATCAGGCGTGCCGCGAATTCGTTGCCTCCGCCGGGCTCGGCGGTAACGATGCGCACGGTCTTCACCGGATAGCCCTGCGCGGGCAGGTTGCCGGAGGTGGCGGCGATGCCGGTCGCGCAGGCGAAGGCGGCAATGGAACGAAGCGTCATGGTGCGATCCTTGCGCGGTCTCTATGCGATCAGTAGTCCACCAACAGATTATGGTACGCATCGATGCGCCATTTTCCACCCGGCCCCACCACCACGGTGGTTTCGCGCTCTTCCATCAACGCGGGGCCTTCGCCGTGCGCGCCGGCGCCCAGTGTGTAGCGGTCGTAGACCGGGCATTCGACATATCCCAGTGCCGGGCCGAAGTAAACGCGCCGGTGTCGGGCCGATGCCGAGCCATCAGGGTTGCCAGCGGGCACTTGTGCCTTGAGATTCAGCGGCACATTCCGGCCGACGGCGCGCACCCGCCACGTAATCGCTTCGATGGCGGCCATTTCCAGCGTGCGTCCGTATTGCCGCGCGTAGGCGGCTTCGAATCGTTGCGTGAACTGGCGTATCACTTCCGCGGTGTCCGCGGCTTTTAAATCAAGGCCGGTGATCGGCACTTCGATTTCATACCCTTGTCCGCTGTAGCGCACATCCACGTTGCGTTCCAGGGTGATTTCGCCGGGCGCCGCGCCTGCTGCCTGCAACATGCCGGTTGCGCGCGATTCCATGTCCGTAAGCAGGCTGTCCACGCGTTTCCAGTCCAGCGTGTCGAGCGCGCCGATATAACTGTTCGATAAATCAATCACCGGCGCCGCGATGCACAGACCCACCGCCGACGTGGCGCCCGCGCCCAACGGAAACACCGTGGTGCGTATGCCGAGGATGCGCGCGACGTACCACGCATGTATCGGTGCAGCGCCGCCGAACGTGATGAGGGTAAAACCGCGGATGTTGAGCGCGCGCTCGGCGACGTAACGTTTGGCCGCCGCCACCATCGCCTCGTTGACCACCATGAAAATACCCCACGCCGCATCCACCACGGATTTGTCGAGCGGGGTAGCCACATGCTGCGTAATCGCCTGCTTAGCCGCGTCGCGATCCAGCACCATGTCGCCGCCGAGAAACCGCGCGGGATCAATATAGCCCAGCACCACGTCGGCATCGGTGACCGTGGGTTGCGTGCCGCCGCGCCCATAGGCCGCGGGGCCGGGTTGCGCGCCGGCGCTGTGCGGCCCGACCTTGAGAAACCCGAGCGCATCGATGTGCGCAATGCTGCCGCCGCCCGCGCCGATTTCGATCAGCTCGATCACGGGAATCAGCAGCGGCAATCCGCTGCCGCGCCGGAAGCGTTGTGCCCGCGCGGTCTCGAACTGGTTCGCGCGCATCGGCTGGCCATTTTCGATGCAACACAGCTTGGCGGTGGTGCCGCCCATGTCAAATGCGAGGGTGTGTTCGATGCCGAGCAAATCTGCATAACGCGCGGCGGCCAGCGCACCCGCTGCCGGGCCCGATTCGATCAGTTGTATGGGAATTTTTTGTGCGATGGCCGTGCTGGAAATGCCGCCGTTCGACAGCATGACATGCACGTGTTTGCCGAATCCGCGCTGGCCGAGTTTTTCATCGAGGCTTGCGAGATACTGTTTGACGCCGGGCCGCACGTAGGCATTCAGCACGGTGGTGGAGGTGCGTTCGTATTCGCGTATCTCCGGCGCCACTTCGCTCGAAATGGTGCAATCGATGTGCGGAAACTCGCGCTCCACCACGTCGCGGATGGCGCGTTCGTGATCCGCGTTTCGATACGAATGCAGCAGGCACACGGCCAGCGACATCACGTTTTGCGCGGCCAGTTCACGTACTGCGCGCTGGGCGGACGCGGGGTCCAGCGCTTGCATGACTTCGCCATTCCAACCGGTGCGTTCGGTGACCTCGCGCGTCAGGCTTCCCGGCACGATGGGCGCCGGCCGCTCGAAGCGAAAGTCATAATGGTCATAACGCGATTCGCGGCCCATCAGCAGCACATCGCGGAAGCCCGCGGTTGTCAGCAAGCCGGTCTTGCAGCCCTTGCGTTCGATGATGGCATTGGTGACCAGCGTGGTCGCGTGCGATATGCGGCTGACGGTCGCAATGGCCACGCCGGCGCGCGAGCACAATTCATCGATGCCTTCGAGAAACGCGCGAGCCGGATCGTCGGGCGTGGTGAGGCGTTTGCCGATATACAACTCGCCGGTGGCACGCTTGAGCAGGGCGAAATCGGTGAAGGTACCGCCGATATCAACGCCGACGATGATGTCTGTTTCTACGGTCATTGCGGTTTCCATCCGTAGTGGGTTTCGGCGTTGCCGGTGCTGACGAAGCCTTCGCGCAGGTCCTCGGCCAGTTTGTTCGCGTCGCGCTGCCGTGGCGGGCCGTAGCCGCCGCCGCCCGGCGAATGAATCAGCATGCAGTGCGCGGGCGCAAGCTCGCCGCGTCCCTTGGGCGGAAACGGTCGCTCGTCCATCCAGATGCCCGCGAGGCCGCCTTCACCGCCGCCGGCCAAGCCCAGTGGCGGGTTCTCCACGCGGTCCATCCGGCTTGCCACCTGCATCGGTTGGCCGGAGCTGTTTTCGACTATCAGTTCGATGCCGAGTCCGCCACGGAATTCCCCCGCGCCACCCGAATCGGGACGCAGGGCCTTGCGGCGTATGGTGAGCGGCACCACGCTTTCAATCACTTCCACCGGCGGCGAACCCGAGTTCGACGGATACGGCGTACAGGAATAACCATCCTTGCCCGCGCACGCGCCCATGCCCCCGCTGCTGATCATCATGTAGGAAAACGGACGCCCGTCGAGTCCGGCCTGCCCGGAGAACATGGTGCGGTTGGTCGGTGCGCCGCACGCCGCCATCACGCGCTGCGGGATGGCTTTCGACAGCGCGTCCATCGCCATCGCGGGGATGTAATGCGCGGTTTGATTGCGCGCGAATACCGGCGCCGGGAATTGCGCATTGAGAATAGTGCCGGGCGGCACGGTCACCGTGATTGGCCGTGTGATGCCTTCGTTGTAGGGTGTATGCGGATCGAGCACGCATTTCAGCACGTAGACGAACGCGGAGTAGGTGTAGTTGTAAACCACGTTGATGCCACCGGGGCTGGTCTGCGGCGAGGTGCCCGTGCAATCGATGGCGATGTCGCTGCCGCGCACGGTCATCGCGCATTGCAGGTAAATCTCGCCGTCGAAACCATCCGTCCGAATGCGGCTGCTGTAGGTGCCGTCGGGAATTTCCTCGATTGCGCGGCGAAACACGCGTTCCGTGCGTGCGTTCAGCGATCGGGAAACGGGCCGCAGGTCATCAATGCCGGTTTCATCCATCAGCTTGACGATTTCCGTCGCGCTGGTGCGGCACGAGGCAATCAGGGCATTGAGGTCGCCCAACACCTGATTGGACACGCGCACGTTTTTTTCGATGATGGAAAAAATCACGTCATCGGGCTTGCCGGCATGAAACAGTTTGACCGGCGGAAAACAGATGCCCTCTTCGTAGACCTGCCGCGCGCCGGTGGTGACCGTTCCCCCGATGTCGGCGACGTGCGACGACGCGCCGGCAAACCCGACCAGTTCCCCGCGCCGGAAAATCGGCATCGCGATATAAAAATCGGGCAGGTGGCCGGAGCCGTACCAGGGGTCGTTGGTAAACAGCACATCGCCGGGTTGCAGCGTCTCGGGCGGAATTTTTTCAAGAATGGCACGGATGGTGCGCGGCAGAATGATGCTCATGCGCGGCGTGCCCTTGGTGGTGTAACCGATGCCGACACCATCGCTGTCGCACACCGAGCAACCGTAGTCGTTGGATTCGCGCACTACGGTGGAAAACGCCGCGCGTACCAGCGTGTCGGCGGCTTCGTCCACGATGGAGATGCAGCGCTCCCAGAAGATTTCAAGAATGACGGGATCGTCTATGGTTTGCGATGCGGGTTGCATCCGTGCTCCGTCTGTAGCGGTAAAGGTGGTTTATAGGCGGCGGGTGTTCCGAAAATTCGGCAATGCCCCGTGCAATGGTGGTGACAGCGGCAATCGTAGCGTTGCTCGCGCCAGGCACATTGCTAAAGCCGGGCACAATAAAGCACGACAATAGTGCTTAATCGGTCTGCGGCTTGATGTTCGCCTTGCGAATAATCTCGTCGTATTTCACGATCTCGGATTTGATGAATGCCGCAAACGCTTCCGGCGTGGTGCCTTCGGGCTCAAAACCACCGCGCACAAAGTCGTCGCGTATGTCATTGTTTTTCATGGTTTTTCCGACTTCGGTGCTGAGCAGTTCAAGAATGTTCCTGGGCACGCCCGCGGGACCGAGCAGGCCGTACCACGAGGCCGTGTTGTAGCCGGGCAGCAGCGCTTCGTGAATGGTGGGAACGTTGGGTAGCGCGCTGCTGCGCTTCAGGGTGGACATGCCGATGGCGCGCACCTTGCGCGCATTGATTTGCGTAAGCACGCCGGGGACCGACGAAAACAGCACGTGCACTTCGCCGCTCAGCAATCCGACGATGGAGGGCACGCCGCCCTTGTACGGTACATGGGTCAGCTCGCTGCGGGTGGATGACATCAGCAGTTCCATCGCCAGATGCGTCACCGTGCCGAAGCCGGCCGACCCGTACAGCACCTGACGCGGCTTTGTTCTGGCCAGTGCCACCAGTTGTTTGACGTCCTGCACTGGCAGCGAGGGATGCGTGACCAGCACCGACGGCCCCATGGCCACCAGACTGATCGGCGCCAGGTCTTTGTTGATGTCGAACGGAATGTTCGGAAACAAACTTGGAAACGCAATGATCGAGCTGGCCATGAATAGCGTGTAGCCGTCCGGCGGCGACTTGGCCACGAGTGCGGCCGCGGCATTGCCCGATGCGCCGGGACGGTTTTCAACCACGATGGGTTGGCCCAGCGTATCGGTCAGCTTTCTGGCGATGGCACGCGCTGACACATCCACGCCGCCGCCAGGTGAATAACCGACAATGATGCGAATGGCGCGATTCGGATATTGCTGCGCCGCCGCCGGCATGCACGGCATTGCGCAGAGCACGGTCCCGATCAGGAGTCTTGAGTTCATCATGTAGTGTTGCCGCTTGATCATGGCGCCGCGCGTATCGCGATCTCGCCGTTTTCGACGTGGAACGCAGTGCCGTATTTTTTGGAGAGACTGGTCATGAGGTCAACGTAACTGCCGGCTTGCGATTCGGGCACGCGGCAGGGCACCATGGTTGCATCGGGCAGACGTATGGGCACGAACGACAGGCGCGAAATCTGTTTGCTGGCGGCATCGATGGTTGCCTTGACGATCACTGATTCTTCGCCGAAATTCGGCCCTTCGCCAAAACTGATGGCGAGATTGCAAAGGCTGTAGCAAATCAGTTTGCCTTGGTAGACCTCCATGCCTTGCAGCCGGTGCGGGTGATGGCCCATCACCAAGTCGGCGCCGGCATCGATGGCCGCGCGGCCCATGTCCTCCTGATAGTTCAGCACAAAAAACGGCGCTTCATCGATCGCGATGCCCATGCCGAACGCATTGGCGTAGCGCGTCAATCCCCAGTGCCAGCTCACGACGACGATATCCGCGTTGGCTTTCGCCAGCCGGACATCGGCTTTCATCTGCGCGACGTCGCGATGATCCGCGGTGGTGACGATGCGTGGCGGCACGCCTGGCGCATAACGTATGCTGCCGGGGATTTCATAGGCGGTGGTGACCGTCACCGTGCACAATCCGGGTTTGTCGGGGCCTGCCGGATGGATGCCGGGGATGAAACTCGACGTGTAGGAGAGAAACGCCACGCGCACGCCTTCGCGTTCGAGCACGGCGGGCCGGCGCGCCTCGGTGGCGTTGCGTCCGCCGCCCGCCCACGCGACACCGGCGGCGTCGAGGTGCTGGATGGTTTCCAGCAAGCCGCCGGCGCTCAGATCCATGGTGTGATTGTTGGCCAGCGCCAGTGCATCGATGCCCGCACGTTTCATCACCTGCGCGCTCAGGGGGGGCATTTTGAATACGGCGCCGCCGGTGCCGGCCTTGCCGATGTCCGGCTCGCCTCCTGTGCAAATCGGGCCTTCGAGATTACCGAAGGTGAAATCGCCCTCTCGCAGAATCGGCACGAGATCGCCAAACCAGTCGATGAGATCGGGCTTGCCCGGCATCGGGACCACGTTGTGAATACGCGGGTGATCGCCCGGCATGCCGACAAAAATGTCACCGGTGGCGAGCAGGGTCAATTCGCGGGGCACGGTCCTGTAATCCTTTTATGTGCGTTGGCTGGAAGTTGCTGTTGAGCAGTACGGCTGAAAAGATTGTAGCGCGGAAAAAGCGAGGCAGACGCTGGCGGTGTCCGGATTTCACCGTGCGCCATCCGGCCCGCAAGATTTGATGTAGCCTAGCATCGTTTACGCAACCCTATCGCCATAGCCCCCTATGTTTCCCACATTACCCATGTTACCGAAGGCGCTACCCATGAAAAGTTTTATTCGCTGTACGGCCACTGTGGTTGCCAGTTTGCTGGCCGGCGCCGCGACCGCCCAAAGCTGGCCCGCCAAAACCGTGCGGGTGATTGTTCCGTTCGCGCCCGGTGGCGGGGCGGACCTCACGGCGCGTCCGGTGTCGCAAAAATTGTCCGAGGCGCTGGGCCAGCAGTTCGTGGTGGATAATCGCGGCGGCGCGGGCGGAGCCATCGGCATGGAGTTGACGGCCAAGGCGCCGCCGGATGGTTATACGATCATGAGCGTGTCCGGCAGCTTTTCCGCGACCGCCGCGACGCACAAGCTGCCGTACGACCCGTTCGACGCGCTAATCCCCGTGGTGGAACTGGGCTATGCGCCGAATGTCCTGGTGGTGCATCCCGCGTTGCCCGCGAAGACGACGCAGGAACTGGTGGCGCTCGCGCGTGCCAATCCGGGCAAGCTGGTGTATGCCTCCACCGGCATTGGTGGCCTCACGCACATGGCGACGGAACTCTTTGCGGTGATGGCGGGCGTCCGGATGATCCATGTGCCGTACAAAAGCACGGGTGTCGCCATGCCCGAAATACTCGCGGGGCAAACCCAGGTGATGGTGGCGGGCATGCTGGGCGCGCAACCCTTTTTCTCCAGCGGGCGCTTGCGTGCGTTGGGTGTGACCACCGCCAAGCGCTGGCCGAGTTTGCCCAATATCCCCGCGATTGCCGAGGCCTTGCCGGGCTACGATACCGGCACGTATTACGGCATGTTCTTGCCGAAAGGCACGCCTCCCGCGATCGTGAATCGACTCAATGCGGAGGTGAACAAGATTTTGCAGGACGGCGGAATCAAAAACACGCTTGAAGCGCAGGGCATGGCGGCGTCTGGCGGCACGCCGGCGGCCTTTGCGGCACGCGTCAAAAAAGAATACAACGATTGGGTGAAGGTGGTGCGCGAGGCCAAGCTCAAGATCGAGTAGGCCGGTACGGCGAGCTACTCGGCCCGGATGTTGGCCGCCTTGATGACTTTGCCGTAGCGCTCGACTTCGCGTCGTAAGTGGGCCGCGAGTTCCGCGGGGGTATTGCCGACGAGTTCCGCGCCTTCGCTGGTCATGAAATCGCGGATCTCGGGCGTTTTCAGCGCGGCGATGGTTTCGCTGTGCAGCTTGCCGATGATGGCGGGTGGGGTGCCCACGGGCACGAACATCGCATACCAGTTTGCAGAATCAAATCCGGGATAGATCGAATCCAGCGTCGGTAAATTCGGCGCGGCGGAGGTGCGTTTGGTGGATGTGACCGCGAGTCCGCGTACTTTGCCGGATCGCACATGGGGCAACGCCGTTACCGCGCCGCTGAAGGTGAAATCGGTTTCGCCGCCAATCAGCGCTGCGATGGACGGCGCGCCGCTGCGATACGGAATATGCGTGACGCTGATGCCGGCGGCCTGCTTGAGCATTTCAATCGCGATGTGATTGGCGGAACCGGCGCCGCTGGAGCCGCCGTTGAGTTTGCCGGGATTTTTTTTGGCCAGCACGACGAAATCCTGCACCGTGCGCGCGGGCACGCTCGGATGCACCATCAGGTATTGCGCGGCAAAGGATATCTGGCTGATGGGCGCGAAATCCCGCACCAGATCAAACGATATTTTTTTCACCAGCATGGCACTCACGGCGATTTGCGAGGTGGCGAATAAAATCGTGTAGCCGTCGGCGGGGGCGCGCACCACCAGTTCCGCGCCGATGAGGCCGGAGGCGCCGGGCCGATTGTCGATCACAAACGGCTGTCCCATGCTTTCGGTGAAACGCTTGCCGATCAGCCGCGCTTGCGTATCGCTGCCGCCGCCGGGGGCGGTGGGCACCACGATGCGCGTGGTTCTCGCCGGATAAGTTTGCGCCGCAACGGGGGGTATCGCAGGGGTGAGTAACGCGACTGCGGCAATGCCGCTAACCAGGTGGCCGGCGCCGCGAACGGGACGGTCGGGATTGACGAGGTCGGCGAGGGAAAGCATGAATTTCATTTTGTCTGGCGCTGCGTTTATTTTTTATTCGCGGCGAAATGCGTTTTTCGGTTGATAAAAGCTTCCATCATGCGTTTGGGTTCGTCGGTGCGGCGCGATTCAACGCACGCACGAATGCCGGCCCAGATGCCATCCTCGACCGGCAGGCGTTCCCAGTCGCGCAGCAGGGTTTTCTGCAAACGCATGACGCGCTTGCCGCCGAGCAGTATCGAAGCAAGCCATTGCTCCACGGCGGCATCGAGTTCCGCGGCGGGCACGAGTTTTTGCAGGAAGCCGATACGGTAGGCCTCGGCGGCATCGATGATGTCGCCGGTGTACACCAGTTCGGCGGCCTTGCCCCAGCCGACGAGTTTCGGCAACAGTACCGCTTCCATGCCGGAGGGCACGCCGACGCGCACCTCGGGCATGCCGAATTTTGCAGTGTCCGCGCCCACGCGCAGATCGCAGGCCGCGGCGAGTTCCATGCCAAAGCCCAGGCAATAGCCATTGATGCGCGCGATTACCGGCACCGGAAACGCGCGTATCGCTTCGTTGGCCACGTGCGTGAGCGTGTGTTCGACCTCGGCCTCTTCGGGCGAAAGGTCTTTCATTTCGTGGATGTCCGCGCCCGCGATGAATGATTTGTCGCCCGCGCCGGTGATCACGGCGGCGCGCAGTGTTTCATCTTGCGCCAGTTTGTCGAATGTCGCGGCGATCGCCCGTTTACCCGCGATGCCCAGCGCATTGCGGCGCGCCGGGTTGTTCACCGTGAGATGGGCGATGCGGCCCGCGTCGCCCCGGTCGTCGAAGCGCGTTAACAGCAGATCGCTCATTTGAGCGGCGGGCGCTGTAATTTCACCGCCTGTTCATGCGTCACATTGGGCGCCACAAGTTGATACAGCGCGCGCCGCGTGTTGCTGAACAGCGAACGCATTTTTTCCGTCCACGGCGTTTTGCGCGCGACCTGCGCGGCCGGACTTTCCCACACATCGGGACCGGTCATTTCGTACGCGGTGAGGTAACGCGGCGCCACCGTGCCGGAGGTGCAGGCTACCGCCGTATAACGCCGCGCGCGTAGCACGCCGGGGATGTTGGCGCAGCGCGGCAGATGCTCCTTGTCGTACCACGCGTTGTATTCGTCAATGATGTGGTCGGGGATGTCGGTGTGCACGATGTACATCCAGGGCGCGCCGGAGTCCGGAAGGGAAGCCGTGGCATTGGCCACGTCGCACATCAGTTTGAAATTCATGCGCTCGCGGTGGTTGCCGTAAAGCTGGCGCATGCGCAGCGACCAAGGCGTCGGGTTGGCGACCAGGCTTTGGAAATGCGCGCCGGCTTCCACCGTTTCGTCGGCGGTTTCGTACCACGCGAGATAACGGATATCGGATTTCTCGCAAAAATAACGCCGCGTGCGCACAAAGCCCGGCAAGGCGGTGACCTGCGGCACGTGTTCGAGGTTATACCAGTCGTTGAATTCGTTGTCGTACTGCGCGCTGGTGTGGAGTCTGACGGTGATTAGGCCGTTGGCTGATGACATTGGGTTCGCTCGATGCGGGGCAAGTGGTTGGTGTTTAGTGTTGAGTTTTTGGTTTTTAATTCGCATGTTTGTGCTGCGCGCGGCTGGGTTAACTCAAACCTAAAAGCTAAGAACTCAACACTCAACACTAAAAACCAAATTCCCATCGCTACAAAACAGCCGGCCCGCGCACCGTGGTGCGATACATCAGACGCGGCAGCGGGTCGTAGTCAAACGTGGCTTTGTGCTGCAAGGCGATGTTGTCCCACATCAAAAGATCGCCCACGCGCCAGCTATGGCAATAAACAAACGCCGGCTGCGTGATATGTGCATACAACCTGGCGAGTTCGGCGTCGCTTTCCGCGCGTGACATGCCCGTGAGATACGCGGTGTGGCCTTCGTTGATGAAGAGTCCCTTGCGTTTGGTGACCGGATGCTCGCGCACCACATTCATTTCAGTGTCGGGCACGCTGGCAAGTTGCTCCGGCGTGGGGGCGTGTTCCTGCACCGTGCGGATGCCGCGGCGTTCGTCTTCCTGTTGCGCCGCGTAGTTTTTCAGGCGGTATTCGCGGTAGCTGTGGACGTTGCGCATTTTTGTGAGACGTTGTTTCTCGGCTTCGGGCAGCGCGGCGAAGGCGGCGGTGCTGCTGGCGAAGTAAGTATTGCCCAGCGCCACGCCATTTTTCACCGGCACTTCCACCGCATACAGCGCGGAGAGCATGCTGGGCTCGCGCTTGTACGACAGATCACTGTGCCAGTAGCGGCCCGCGTCCTGCGCGCCGACGGCCTTGCCGTTGGCGTCCAGCTTGTTCGACAGCACAAAAATTTCATCATGGCCACCGAGGCGGCTTTCCTTGCGTACATGGGCTTCGAGTATGCCAAAGCGGCGGGTAAACGCGATTTGCTGCGCGGGCGTGAGGCGCTGGTCGCGAAAGACCACGACTTCGTGATCAAAGAATGCGCTGGAAATCCGGGCAAACGTGTTGTCGTCCATGGGTTGCGAAAGATCAACACCTGAAATTTCTGCGCCCAGATGCTTGCCGATACGGGTAACGGTAATCATGGGAAATCCTTGAGATGGCACTGTTGAATGGCACTAATCGTAGCGAATTTCCGTCGCGGCGCATAGCGCGGGACGGCTCCCAAGTCATGGCAGGAGTAGAATACTGGCTTGGCGTTGACCTGCATCAATCCGTATTTTCAATCCGTATTCAAGGGAGCCGTATATGAAGCTGTTTGGATCGCCGACCTCACCGTACGTGCGCAAGGCGCGCGTGTTGATCGAGGAAAAGAGTTTGCCGGTGGAGTTCGTGACCGAAGACCCATGGGCGGAAAACAGCCCGATCATCGACAAGAACCCGTTGTCCAAGGTGCCAGTGCTGGAAATCGCGCCCAACGATTTCATTTTCGAATCGGTGCTGGTGGTGCATTTTCTCGATCACGTGGACGGGCGGTCGTTTACGCCGCGCGATCCGGTGGGTTACTGGGAGGCGCAGCGTTGGCAGGCGCTGGGCAATGGCATCATCGATGCGGCGATTCAGCGTATTTTTGAAACCCGCCGCCCACCGGAACACCAGTTGCGCGACAAAATGGAGCGTGAAGAAGGCCGTATCCATCGCGCCATCGCGCTGGCTGAGAATAATTTCAAAGGCGGTGAGTTTCTCGTCGGCACGCGCTTCAGTCTGGCCGACCTGATCATGGGTGTGGCGTTGCAATACGTTGATTTCCGCTATCCGCACGACTGGCGTGCCACGTCGCCCAAACTCAAGGCCTGGCACGCAGGCATCGCCGCGCGGCCTGCCTTTGTTAAAACACAGCCGCCGGATTGGACGCCGCCCGTGTGATACCTGTAAGAATGAATATCCATTCATTTTTGCCAATATCTCCCTTCCCTCTCCGGGACAAGGGCGCAGTTGTCGCGTAGCAGAGGGGCAGGGGGTGAGGGACAGTTGCGAATGCAAATCGCGAGTGGTTTCCCTGCATCATGATTCCCCGCAAGCGCATCGATATCAGATGGGCTGATCTGGCCAGCGGGCTGCTGGCTAGCGTGATGCCGGGCGACCCGGCGCGCGCGGCTGCCAGCGTGGAATCCGCGTGGCGCACCGCGCGCGGCAATCTGGCTTGTCTCTCGGTGCGCAGCGGATTCGATGCGCTTTTGAGCGCGCTGCAACTGCCCGCCGGCAGCGAAGTGCTGGTATCGGCGGTCACCATCCGCGACATGACGCGCATCATCGAAGCACATGGTTTGGTCGCGGTTCCCGTGGATATCGACAGCCCGACGCTGGCGGTATCACGCGCGGCGCTGGAGCGGGCGCGCTCGCCCCGCACGCGCGCGGTGCTGGTGGCGCATTTGTTCGGCAGCCGCATGCCCATGCGCGAGGTGGTCGAGTTCTCGCACAAGAATCAACTCTTTCTGATCGAGGATTGCGCGCAGGCGTACACCGGTGACGGTTGGCGCGGCGATATTTCCAGCGACGTGTGTCTGTTCAGCTTCGGGCCGATCAAAACGGCTACCGCGCTGGGCGGCGCGGTGATGACCTTTCGTGATCCGGCGCTGCGTGATCGCGTGCGCGGCGGCATGTCGGCATGGCCGTTGCAATCGCGCGCGGCGTATGCGGCGCGTCTGCTTAAATACGCGGGTTTTGTCGTGCTGGGCTATCGGCCTTTTTATTCGGCGTTCGTGGCGGCCATGGCACTGGCGGGGCTGGATCGCGAGCGCGTTCTGTCGGCTTCGGTGCGGGGATTCGCGGGCGGCGAATTAGTGGAAAAAATTCGCCGCCGGCCGTCAATGCCACTGCTGGTTGTGCTGCATCGGCGGATTCGGCAGGGCGTGCAACCCAGCGTGGCACGTCGTGCCGAACGCGCGCGGCAATTGGCAAAACGGTTGAGTGACGCGGCACCGGCCATGGCGCGCCCCGGCGCCGAGACGGCGTGGCATTCGCATTGGGTGTTTCCGCTGGCGCATGCGCGCGCGGATGCCTTGATCGCGCATATGCAGGCGCAGGGCTTTGACGCGACGCGCGGTGCATCCAGCATGGCGGTGGTCAGCGCGACATCCGGCGAATGCCGTGCGCCCCAGGCGGAGACGCTGTTTTCCCAACTCTTGTATCTGCCGGCGCATGAAGGTATGACCGCGCGCGATATCGAACGGCTTGCAGCGGTCGTGCGGGCGTTTGAGACGCAGTCCGTGGCGGCCGGCTGGCCTGATGCGCAAGCCGGCAATATCGGGCGCTAAAAATGCCGCGAGGCCGTAACCGGTTTTAAGGCCGGGTCAAGTTTCAGTTCCAACAGGGTGTTTTTCGCAAGGTTGGCGCCGAGACTGGCGATGGCCGCGTCCATCTGTATTTCGGTCGATGCCGCGAGATACCGCCAGTCATAGAGTTTCGCCAGCCCGCTGAAATCAATCACCGGCGGTTCGATGGTGAACGATTGCAATGGCCCGCCCGCGAGCCGCGAGGCCGCTTCATTGAGCGTTGCGTAGCGGCGATTGGACAGAATCACCAGCAGAATTTTTGCGCCCTGGTGTTCAGCCGTCCACAGAGCCTCAGAGGCATACAGCGCCGAGCCATCGCCGATGACGGCGACGATTTGACGCGCGTTTTTGCCCGTGCCTCGCGCGATCGCCGCGCCCACCGATGCCGCGAGGCCCCAGCCGATGCCGCCGCTGCCGTTGATCAGATATTCGCCTGCCTTGAGTTGCATCCACTGGCGCACGTCGGATGTCGAGAGGCCGGATTCGTCGATCCACATCGCGTGACCGAATTTTTTCAGCAGCGCATGAATGGCGAGCGTGGGGTGCAGTACACGCGCATCGCGCGCGGGCAGATCGAGCGGCGCGCGGGCGGGTTTGCTTTTTGTCTTGCGCTTGCCGAGTGCCGCGGTAATGGCGGCCAGCGACGTTTTCAGGTTGGTCACGGTTGCCAGTGTGTATTCACCGTCGTCACCACCGGGGGCTTGTGCCGATGCATCGTGTCCGAGCCACGCCTTGCGTTGCGGCAGATGCGCTTCGCTGTAAAGCGTGTTGCGCAGCCCGCGTCCGCCGACAAACAACAGTGCATCGTGCGGCGTCAGCCGGTCGGCGACTTGTTTCAGGCTCGGCGGCAAATAGCCCGCGTAGGCCGGTGACGCGCTGCTGATTGGCAGCACCCCGGTGTAGGGTGCGGCGTAGACCGGCGCGCCGAGGGCAGTAGCCAGCTTTTCGAGTTCCGCGCTGGCGCCGCTGCTGTCCCAATGCACATCTTCGGCGGCGATGATCGCGGGCTTTTTCGCGCCGGACAGAAACTTTGCGTAGGCGCCCACCTGATTTTTGTCCAGCGCAGCCAATGCGGCTGGCGTAACCGTGGAAGGTTTTTCGCTGATGTCGGTTTCAAGCAAATCCGGCGGGCAGATTAGTGCCACCGGGCCGTACGGTGGCGTCATGGCCGTGCGCAACGCGCGACGTATGTTCGCGGCTGCATCAAACGAGGTGTTGAGTACGAACACCGCCTTGCATACCGCGCCGGCCATTTTTTCGACTGGCCCCCACAGGATCGGATTCGTGTGCAGAAAGCGCCGGTCTTGCCCGCCCACCAGCACCAAGAGCGGCGTGCCTGCGATACCCGCGGTGTAAAGTGTACCCATGCCGTTGCCGAGGCCTGGCGCCACATGCAGATTGACCACGCCCAGCGAACGATGGGCGCGCGCATAACCATCGGCCATCGGCACCGCGCTCACTTCCGACAGCGCGACCACGTATTTCAGCTTTTTGCGCTGCTCGCAGGCTTTCACCAGCGGCAACTCGGTGGTGCCGGGATTGCCGAAGATGTGGGTGACACCGTTTTGTTCCAGCGTTTGCAGCAGGTATTCGGAGATTTTCATGGTTGAATGGTTTTGTTGTGGATTACAAACCGCCACAGTCATTCCCGCGCAGGCGGGAATGCATGCAATGTGCCATAGGCCACTGTGTTATGGATTCCCGTGTTCGCGGGAATGACGGGTTGGTTATTGACTGAGTGCGAGGCCAGCATCCTTGATGACCTTCGCCCACTTGTTCGTCTCCGCTTTTAGAAATGCGCGGAATTGTTCGGGTGTGCTGCCCACCGGATCGGCGCCGGTGGCGACGAGGCGCTGTTTGACATCGGGCACTTGCAGGATGGCGGCGATATCCTTGTGCAGCGTGGTGGTTACGGATTGCGGTGTGCCGCGCGGCACCATCACGCCGATCCAGCCGGTGATTTCCACGCCCGGCACGCCGGCTTCGGCAAGTGTTGGCACGTCGGGCAGACGCGCAGTGCGCGCGGATGAGGCGACGGCAATGGCGCGCAGACGGCCGGTCTCGATGTGCGGTACGGCGATCGGCATGGTGGTGAACATCATGTCGGATTCACCGCCGAGCAGGCCGGTCATCGCGGGCGTCTCGCCCTTGTAGGGCAGATGCAGCATCTTCGCGCCGATGACGCTGGCAAAAAGCTCGGCACCCAAATGATTCATGTTGCCGCTGCCGGACGATGCATAACGCACGGCTTGCGGTTTGGCCTTGGCGAGCGCGACGAGATTTTTTACCGAGTTGCCCGCGAATGACGCGTTGGCGACCACCAGAAAGGTAATCGAAGTAAGTTGCGTCACCGGATCAAAATCTTCGAGCGGGCGATACGGCAGATTTTTGTAAACGCTGGGGTTCACCGAGAGATGGCTGATTGCACCCGTGATTACGGTGTAACCATCGGCGTTCGCCTTGGCGCCCGCTTCGAGCCCGATGATGCCGTTGGCGCCGGGCCGGTTATCCACAACGACGGTTTTGTTCCAACGCTCGTTGAGCCGCTGCGTCACCAGCCGTACCACGGAATCGAAACTGCTACCGGCGGCCTGCGGCACGATCACGCGCACGGGTTTGTCGGGATAGGCAAGCGCGGATGACGCGGCGGCGAATGTGATGGCCGCGAGTAATAAAGCGGTGGATGGCCTCAAGAAATATCCTTTATAAACAGTTGGTTACGAAATGAATATTCCTCAATCCTTCCTACCCTTCGAATGCCGCTGTTGCCAGCTGCTCTTCGGCTTCCACCCATAAACCCTGGCGCAGGTTTCGCCCATCAGATTGGCCTTGTCACTCGCGCTCAGGCGCGGGTTCAGGCGGAAGGGATCCACACCATTGATGTAGGGGAAGAGTGGGTAGGTGCGCGTCCAGTCGGTACCCCACAGGCAACGATCAAGACCCCAGGCATCAAACACGCGCTGCAGGTTGTCCCAGATGTCGTCGTGCGGATAGGGTATCGCCGACAGTGTGCAGGCGCCGCTCACCTTGATCACGGCATTCGCGCGCTTGGCGAGCGCCAGCACCTTGGGCAGATCGGCCCAGGCTTCGGGCGTGGCGGGCGCCGTGCGCGGCTGGTACATGCCCAGGTGGTCGAGCACGAAACGTGTTTCGGGATGGCGGTCGATCAGCGCCATGGCCGCATCCAGATTGCCGCCACATTGAAAATTAACCGGCAAGCTTTGCCGCGCGGCTTCTTTCGCGACAACATCGGCGCCGGGCGTGTTAGCGTTGCCGCCGTGGTGCTTGCCGAGCATGAGGCGCACCGCCACCGCGCCGGCGGTTCGCTTCCATTCAGCGATGGATTCACCGACCGCCGGATTTTCCGGATCGACCGGCCGCACGATCGCGAAACGGTCGGGATACGCGCGCTGCACCTCTACCGCGTAGCTGGGATCAAAGCCGTACATGCCTCTGGGCGACACCGCGATGGCGCCATCCACACCAACGGCGTCCATGGCCATCACCATTTCATCGGCGGTGACGTGGCTGCGCCCGTCGTCATGGGGATTGGCCCACGGGCGCTGCGGGGTATTGGCGAGGAAGGGGTGTACCTGGCAATCAATGACTAACACGTGACGTTCCTTTGAGATTGAGACCTGAAGATTAATCGGCGCGCATACCGCTGTCTTTCACCACCTTGGCCCAGCGTTTGGCTTCGGACTGAATAAAGGTTTTGAATTCGGCGGGCGAATTGGCGACCACATCGGTGGCGTCCTTGGTGAAGCGATCAACGAGATCCGGCGCGCGCGCAGCTTTGACGATCATGCCGCTGATGTTGTTGACCAATGCCGCAGGCGTGGATGAGGGCGCCAGCACGCCGACCCAGCTCGCGAAATCGTAACCGGGCACGGCTTCCGCCGCCGAGGGAATCTGCGGCAAGGCGGGCAATCGTTTCGGGCTGGTGATCGCCAGCGCACGCATGCGGCCCGCGTTGACATGCGGCATCACCGCGCTCACCGCCAGTGCGCTTAAATCCGCCTCGCCGCCCAACACGGCGGTGAGCGCCGGGCCGCCGCCCTTGTATGGAATGTGCAGCATTTTCACGCCGGCGAGATTGGCGAAAAGTTCCACGGCGACATGCAGGTTGCTCGCATTGCCGGACGATGAATAATTGATCTTGCCGGGCTGCGCCTTGGCGAGCGCAACCAGTTGCTGGATGGTTTTTGCGGGCACCGAGGGATGCACCACCAGCAGATAGGGTGACGTGACCACCAGCGAGATCGGTGCGAGATCTTTTTCGTAGTCGTACGACATCTTGCCCAGCATCGAAGGATTGATCACCATCGGCAGCGATTGCAGCAAAAGCGTATAGCCGTCACCAGGGCTGCGCGCCACCATCTCGCTGCCCACGCCGGTGAGTCCGCCGGTGCGGTTATCAATGATGACGGTTTGGCCCGTGTGCTCGGTAATTTTTGCGCCAAGCAGACGGCCCACCACGTCAATGATGCCGCCGGGGGGAACCGGCACGACCATGCGGATGGATTTGGCGGGGTACGTTTGTGCGTGAGTTATGGTGGCGGTGAGTAACAGCAGCAGCGGTATCCATCGGGTTTTCATCACGCCTCCTATTACAATATAAAGAAATGGTTCTAACGTCCCAACACATGCTGCGCGATCTGCAATCGCGTGGCGACCCATACATCCGGTGCCTTGGCCGCGATCTCCACCACGCGCTGAAAATAAAACGCGCCGTGCGGGCGGCCAAAAATGTGCGCGTGTACCGTGCAGTCCACTTGCGCCGCGCCCGATTCGGTTTCGCGAAGGCGCATGAGTTGCTCTTCAAAGGTGCTGACGATGGACGCAATCGGCGCGCCGTCCTTCATCGAGCGCATGTCGTTTACGTCGGTGGAAAGCGGTATCGCCACGATTTTTTTGCCGGCTATGGATTCTACCCACGGCAGGTCATCGGCGAGCGTATCGCCGTACCAGGTGTAGCCAGCATCGGTGAGCAATCGCGCGGTGTTGGCGCTGGGGGTGGCGCGCGGCGAGAGCCAGCCCTTCACCGTTTGGCCAGAAACATTTTGCAGCAAGTCCGTGCAGCGTTTGATGTTGGCGCGCTCATCTTCTTCTTTCATCATCACCGGCATTACGTCCATCGCGTACGAGTGCGAGACTATCTCGTGGCCGGCGGCGGCGCAGGCCTTGACTGCGTCCGGGTGGCGCTCGGCGATGATGGCGTTGGTCATGATGCTCGCCTTGACACCGTGTTTTGCAAAACCTTCCAGCAAACGATAAATGCCGCGTCGCGGCCCGTATTCCGCCCATGAGATGGCGGTGTTGTCCAGTACGCCCGGCGGCAGCGGATTGCCCATCGGGCTGATGCCCGGCGCTTTGCCGTCCGACCAGGCTTCGAGGCAAACGTTGAAACAGACGGCGATTTTTTTGTCGTGGGGCCAGAGCCAGGTGGGAGTTTTCATTTTTGCAGGTCGTGTGAGTAAAAAAACCTTTGACTCAGATTTACGCAGATTTACGCGGATTAAAACCCAAACCGTCATACCTCCGCAGCCGGGTACCCATAAGCTGCCTCGAGTGGCATAACGTTCCCATCCTACCTTCCCAACGGGGAAGGGGATACCCGCTTTCGCGGGAATGACAGGGGAGGGATTAATCCGCGTAAATCTGCGTAAATCAGCGTCAAAGCATTTGAGGTTACTTCTTCAATCCAATGAGTTGCATCAATTTCGCCAATTCCGCATCTTCCTGCGCAATCAGCTTGCCGAAGTCCGCTGCCGGTAGAAACGCCGGCTTCACGTAGAGTTTTTCACTGCCACCAGCGAACTCCGCGCTTAGCACGGTCTGGCGTATCGCGTTTTCCAGCATGGCGATCACCGTACGCGGCGTGCCCTTCGGTACCGTGATGCCGCGCCATGCATCGAGCGCGACTTTGTGACCGAGTTCCTGTGCGGTGGGCACGTCGGGCAGCAGCGCGTCGCGCTGCGCGGACACCGCGGTGAGTATGCGCACCGTGCCGGCCTTTAACTGCCCCGCGATCGCGCCGGGCAGCAGCACCAGCACATCGACGTGGCCGCCGAGCAGCGCGGGCACCACTTGTCCCGCGGCGTAGGGGATATCGTTCACTTCCGCGCCCGCGGCCTTGAACAGCGCCACGCTGGTAATGTGCGTGTGGCTGCCGATGCCCGAGTTGCCAACAGTAATCTTGCCCGGCTGTGCTTTCATGTCGGCAATGAGTTCCTTGAAGGTTTTCCACTTCGCGTTGCCGCGCACCGCAATCAACGGCGTTTCGATCAGCACGCGCGCCACCGGGTCGAAGGCTTTGTAATCGATGTTCATCTGCCCGGAGTGATACGCGGTGGAAACGGAATTTGAGTTCCAGACAAACGCGTAGCCATCGGGATTACGTCCCGCGACATACTTGTAACCGATGGCGCCGCCCGCGCCGGGCCGATTGACGACGATCACATTGGCGCCGAGTTCTTTCGTCATGCCCTGCGCCAGCAGCCGCGCGGTGACGTCGGCGGAGGAGCCGGCGGCGAACAGCACGGTGAGATCGAGATTGGTGCGTTTGGGGTAGGGGGCTTCCTGCGCATGGGCGATGGCGCCTGTGATCATCGCGGTTGCAAGCCAAGCCAGAAGACGTATCCACCCAGACCCGTCGTTCTGGCGCAGGCCAGAACCCAGGTTGTAACCTGCGCGAAGCGTAAATTTGCGGTGCTTCGCACCGATGGATAACGCACTGGGTTCTGGCCTGCGCCAGAACGACGGCGTTGGTGGGGAATCACGCATTGGGATCATTCATGATCTCCGCGATCTCAATCCGGCGTCCTTCCTGCGCCGAGCGGATGCCCGCGCGCATCACCGCCAGCGACAGCGTGGCTTTTTCGCCATCGACTTCCGGCGCGCCTTGCCCACGTACCGCTGCGGCCCATTCTTCGAGTTGATCGACGAAGGTGTCGATTTTCGGCGGGGTAACGGGCGTGGGTTTGTCTTCGCCACGTTTTAACCAGCGCAGCCCCGTGTGCAAGTCGTAATACGCGCTCGCATCCTTGCCGTAGATGTTCATCAAATAATACTCGGAAGCCGACGCGTAGCTCGCGTTCACCGTGGAAAGCGCGCCGTTTTCGTGTTCGAGAATTAAACTCGCGACGTCGGGGTTGTCACCCGGCAGCACCAGCTGCGCGCTGCGTCCGCTGACCGCCTTGACCGGCCCCATCAGGTAGGTGAGCACGTCTACGTAGTGAATGCCGATTTGCAGCATCACGCCGCCGGGCATGCCCGAGGCCTGATAACGCCATGAACTCAAATCGATCTTGCCGAGACGATCCCGGCTGATGTTGCTCTCGGCGTTGACCAGTTTGCCAAACACACCCGCATCAATCTGCTGCTTGATCCACCGAAAGTGGCCTTCGCGCCGGCGCTGGTAGCCCATGCCCAGCACCACGCCCGCTTTGCGGCAGGCATCGGTGAGCGCGCGGCCATCGGCCAGTGTGTTCGCAATCGGCTTGTCGAGAAACACATGCTTGCCGGCTTGGGCGGCTGCGATGGTGGTTTCTTTGTGCACGCTGTTGGGTGTGGTGTTGATGATGGCGTCGATGTTGTTGTCGGCGAGTATCGATTCGTAACTCGGCGCGGCCACGCAGGCATATTTTTTTGCGAATGCGTCGCGCTTGTCTTCCGAGCGCGTGTAACACGACACGATGTTGATCTTGTCGGACTTCTTGATGGCGTCGGCCAGCACGTCCGACCACCAGCCCATGCCGAGGCAGGCGACGTTAATGGGCTTGAAGGTAGGCATGGCGTATTCAACCGTAAGTAATTGTTTTTATTGACTATTTTTTGTCGATCAAAAAACCGGCGCCAATGGCCTCCACCGCCGCACGCGCGACACGATCATCAAATTCCCAATTGCCGCCGCTGACGCCGATGCCGCCGATGCATTCGCCGTCAACGATGATGGGATAGCCGCCTTCCATCGCCGTCCAGCGCTCCGGCCCGGCGGCGAGCGCGAGACCAATCGCGTGCGTGGTGTCGAGGGGCTGTGCCTGCGCGCCCTTGGCGGTGGTGGGGCGCTTGTTCGATGCGGCGCACACCGCCTTGGTGGTGGAGGAATGCACGGTGTGAAAACGCCCGCCATCGGAACGCTCCATCGCGATCAAGTGCCCACCCGCGTCGGCAATCGCCACCGCAATCGGAATGTTTTCCTTTTCCGCGATGCCCATCGCGGTGGACATCATCTTGCGCGCGCCCGCGAGGGTCAGGCGTTTGGCGTTGGCTACGTACATGGATTACTCCCTTCAAAAGACATTCGACGCAGATTTACGCAGATGAACGCGGATTAAAACCTGCGCGGGGTTATCTGTGTAAATTTGCGTCAATCTGTGTCAAAAAAGCCTTTGACTTGGTTGTTGGGTTTATCGAATCACAAAAGGATTCAGCACTTCGGTCGCGGTGGAAATCCACACACTCTTGGTTTGCAGGTATTCGTAAATCATGTCCTGTCCGCTCTCGCGCCCGAGGCCGCTGCGCTTGTAGCCGCCGAACGGCGACATGTAACTCACCGCGCGGTAGGTGTTGACCCACACCGTGCCGGCTTGCAGCTTTTCCGACATCAAAAACGCGCGGCGCATGTTTTGCGTCCACACGCCCGCTGCCAATCCAAACACCACGTCGTTGCCGATTGCTATCGCTTCTGCTTCGTCCTTGAACGGAATCACCGACAGCACCGGTCCGAACACTTCTTCTTGTGCGATGCGCATGCTGTTTTTCACGCCGCCGAAGATGGTGGGTTCGACGAACCAGCCGTTGCCGCATTCGGGGCGTGTCGCCTTGGCGCCACCCAGCAGCGTTTGAGCGCCTTCACCCTTGGCGATGTCGAGATACTTGAGAATTTTTTCAAACTGCGGCTTGTTGGTGACGGGGCCGACTTGCGTGTCGAGGCTCATCGGGTCGCCCATGCGCGCGGTCTTGGCAAAGGCCACCAGCTTTTCAACAAACTGATCGTGAATGCTTTGCTGCACCAGCAAACGCGAGCCTGCGATGCAGGTTTGGCCGGTGGCGGCGAAGATGCCGGAGATTACGCCTTTCACAGCGTTGTCGAGATGCGCGTCGTCGAATACGATATTGGGCGACTTGCCACCGAGCTCCATGCTGACTTTTTTCAGTCCGCGCGCGGCGGCTTCGTAGATTTTGGTGCCGGTGGCATCCGAGCCGGTGAATGCGACCTTTGCCACCAGCGGATGTTCCACCAGTGGTGTGCCCACATCCGCGCCGAAGCCGGTTACCACGTTCACCACGCCCGGCGGAAAGCCGGCGGCCTCAATCAGTTTCATGAATTCCAGCGCCGAAGCCGACGTGTACTCGGAAGGCTTGATCACCACGGTGTTGCCCGCGGCGAGCGCCGGCGCGAGTTTCCACGCGATCAGCAGCAGCGGCGAGTTCCACGGAATAATCATCGCGATCACGCCCAGCGGTTCGTGCCGCGTGAAGTTGAAGGTGTCGGGCTTGTCGATGGGAATCACCGCGCCTTCGATCTTGTCCGCGAGACCGCCGAAGTAGTAATACCACTGCGCCATGTAGGCTGTCTGCGCACTCATCTCGGCGTAAAGTTTGCCGTTGTCGCGCACCTCGATCTCGGCGAGGAATTTGGATTTTTCGGTGATGAGGTCACCCAGCTTGCGCAACAGCGCACCGCGCTTGCTGGCGTTGTACGTCGGCCATTCGCCCGAGGTGAATGCCCGGCGCGCGGCTTGAACGGCGCGGTCGGCGTCCTGTGCGTTGCCGCGCGGTATCAGCGCCCAGGGCTGGCCTAGATAGGGATTGTCACTTTCAAAATACGCGCCGCTGGCGGCATTTACCCACTCGCCGCCAATGACCATTTGATACTTTGTCAGGGTATTCGCCGGAGTGTCCATAAATGATCGGTTCGTGAAAAATTAGTCGAATGCCTTCGCTCCCAGCAACGCCTCGCGAAACCGGTTCTTGATATGCGGACCATCGCGCAGCCGGATCGACAAGGGATAACGATTGGCGTTGACCTTGAGATCCATGAGCACGGGGCCGGGCGTCGTGTAGAGTTTGGGCACCCAGGTTTTCAGATCCTGCTGCGTGGTAACGGTGCCGGTCAGCGCGAAGCCGGCGGCCTTGGCCATGCCCGCGAGATCGACGCCGCGCGCGGTGTGCGTGGGCTGCATCCCGGTTTCGCTGTAAAGCTCGTTATCGATGACCACGATTGTCAGATTACGAATTTTTTCGGCGGCGATCGTTGCCAGCGAACCCAGCCCCATCAGCATTTCGCCGTCGCCGGTTACCACCAGCACGCGGCGTTTGGGTTGCGCGATGGCGAGGCCGAGTCCGATCATGGCTGCGCCGCCCATGCCGCCCCACAGGTAAAAGTTGTTGGGATGGTCGAGCGTGCCGGCGTCGTAACACGACGAGCCGAGTCCGGTGACGAGCAGGGCGTCGCCACGGGGGGCCAGCAATGTCTTGATGACATCGCGGCGATCCAGCGTTGATTTGCGAACAGTGTTGGCCATGTTATTTGCTCCAGTCTTTAAAGCCGACCACGCGCTGGCCGATCAGCACCGCTACCGCGCGGTTGGTCTGAAACGCCATCATGGCCGCCGCGAAAACAGTTTCGCCCACCAGTGCGTGTTCATTTACGCGTTGCACCACGACGCCGGCGTTTTCCAGCGCCTTGGGCGTGCCCTGACCCATCGGCAATTGCCACGGATTAAATTCACCCCATTCTCCGCGCATTGTCACGAGTGCCAGCAATGGAAACCGGCATTCACGTATGGTGCCCAGCATGTTGATGCAGTTGCCCACGCCGGACGATTGCATCAGCAGCGCGCCGCGATCACCGCCCAACCAGGAGCCGGCCAGCATCGCCACCCCTTCTTCTTCGGTGGTGAGCGATATCGCACGCATGGATTTATCGGCGTGGCAGCTCTTGATCAGCTGCGTGTGGCCGGCGTCAGGCACATAGGCGACCTGCCGGATGCCGACTTGCTTGAATACGTTGTAGATGTCCCGCGGCCACGTTGCCACCGCTGGTTTCTTTGCTGCTTTCACGTGATGCCTCCGTTAATTCAATCACTCAATTACTAAAACCGTTGTTGACCTTACTCCACCTTGATTCCGGCCGCCTTGATCACCGTACCCCAGCGTGCAAAGTCGTCCTTGATCACCTTTTCAAACTCCGCCGGGCTGTTGCCGACGATGCTGGTGCCCGACGGCTCGAAGCGGTTACGCACTTCCGGAAGCAGCAACATGCGCCGGGTTTCCTGGTACAACTTGTCGATGATGCCGGGCGATGTTTTCGCGGGGGCGAGCATGCCGTACCACAAATCCGACTCAAAGCCGGCCAGTCCCGGTGACTCGGCCACCGCCGGTACGTTCGGCAGCGCGGGCGAACGTTTTTTGCTGGACACGCCGATCACGCGCACCTTGCCGCTTTCAATCAAGGGCGTTGCCGTGAGTATGCTCACGAACATGAATTTTACTTCGCCGCCAATCAGCGCCACCAGCGCCGGGGCCGCGCCCTTATAGGGCACGTGAGTCATGTTGAGCTTGGCCATCGTGCGCAGGCTTTCGCCGGCCAGATGCGCGCCGCCGCCGTTGCCGGAAGAACCGTAATTGAATTCGCCCGGCTTTGCCCTAATCAGCGACAGGAGTTCCGCCACCGATTTCGCCGGCACCGACGGGTGCAGCAGCAAGGCAAACGGCAACACGGCGGCCTGCGTGACCGGCGCGAAATCCTTGAGCGGATCGAAGCTGATTTTGCCGAGGTGCGGATTGATGACGATGGTGGCGTTGGTGTTGAACAGCAGTGTGTGGCCATCGGCGGGCGCTTTCGCCACGATGTCGGTGCCGATGTTGCCGCCGCCCCCCGCGCGGTTGTCCACGATCACCGGCTGCCCCCAGGCCTCGGTGTACCGTACCCCAATGGCACGCGCCATGATGTCGGTGCCGCCGCCGGGCGCGAACGGCACCACAATGCGTATCGGTTTAGCCGGATAAGTCACTGGGGCGGCCGGTGTGACAGGCGCCGCAGCAAAGGCGTGTTGCGTTGCGATGCAGAGCATCGCGGACGCGAGGGCGCGCCAGAGCGGGCACGGGTTGGGCATGTGGAGAGTCATGTGAAGGTGCGGCGATAGAGCGGAAACAGCGATTTTCCAACTATACTCCAGATTCCCATTTATTTGATCGCACGCCACTGGCAGCGTACGTCGCGTGCTGGTAAATTGCGCCCCACCATGTTTACACACTTGAATTCTGTTTTCAGAACCTCTGTCGCCGGCGCTGCCTGCACTGCCTGCATTTTCGTGGCCGGCCTTTCAGGCGTGTTCGTGACGACGACGCACGCACAGTCTGCATTTCCATCGCGCACGGTGCGCATCATTTCCGGATTTGCGCCCGGTGGCGCCACCGATGTGGCCGCACGCGCGGTGTCGCAGCGCATGACCGAATCGCTGGGGCAGCCGGTGGTTGTCGAAAATCGGCCGGGCGCGGCGGGCATCATCGCGGCTGAACTGGTGGCGCGCTCCACGCCCGACGGGCATATGATGTACTTGGCGAACGCTACGCTGGGCGCGCCCACGCTGTTTGCCAAGCTGCCGTTTGACATCACCAAGGATTTTGGTTTTGTGTCGCTGATTGGCATGGGGGCGTCGGCCCTGGTGCTGCATCCGTCGGTGCCGGCGAAAAACGTCAAGGAACTGATTGCGCTCGCGCGCGCGCATCCGGGCAAGCTGAATTATGCGTCGGGCGGCACGGGCAATATCACACACCTGCAAATGGAATTATTCGTGTCGATGGCCAAACTCAGCATGGTGCATGTGCCTTACAAGGGCGGTGCGCCATCCACCATCGCCACCGTCAGCGGCGAGGCGCAACTCATGTTCAGTTCGCTGGCTACCACGCTGTCACCCATCGAGCAGGGGCGCCTGCGCGCGCTGGCGGTTTCGACGCCGAAGCGCAGCGCCGTGCTGCCGCAAGTGCCCACCGTGAGCGAGGCTGGACTGCCGGGTTACGAAGCGAGCTCTTGGTACGGCTTGATCGTACCGGCCGCCACGCCCCCCGCGATACTGGCGCGCCTCTCCAATGACACGATCAAGGCGCTGGAATTCACCGAAGTGAAGGAACGCCTGGTGAGTCAGGGCATCGTGCCCGCGGCGGGCGGTACGGATGAATTCCGGAAATACATGGCGGCGGAAATTCCCAAGTGGACGAAAGTGATACGCGACGCGAAGATTCCGCCGCAGTAAGTTCCACAAATTTTTTGACGTGGATTTACGCGGATTTACGCAGATTTACACAGATAAGATCAAAATCAACTACGCAACCTTCGCTGGGTTTTAATCAGCGAAAATCTGCGTCAATCTGTGTCAAGAGTATTTTTAGGTATTTGTTTTTAAAGGATTTTTTATGTATGTAAAATCCATTCCGGATAACGCCGAATTTGATTACATCATCGTCGGTGCCGGTTCATCCGGTTGCGTGCTCGCCGAAAAATTGAGTGCGGACGGCAAACACCGTGTGCTGCTGCTCGAAGCAGGCGGACGTGACACCAGTTTTAATATCAAGGTACCGTTGTACGTGGCGCATGTGTTGAACGATGAATCGCTGATCTGGCCGTACATGACCGAGCCGCAAACGCACCTCAATGGTCAGCCGCAGCGCTGGACGCGCGGGCGGGTGATCGGCGGATGCAGTTCGATCAATGGCAATCTGTTCGTGCGCGGCGATCCGAAGGAATACGACAACTGGCGCGCGCTTGGCTGCGAAGGCTGGGGATACGACGATTTGTTGCCGATTTTCAAGCGGCTGGAAGATTTTCCGAAAGGCGACCCCAAAGTGCGCGGCAGCGGTGGCCCGATCCACTGCACGCCGCTGACGAAATTTGATCCGCTGTCGGATGCGTTTCTCGATGCCTGCAATGAGGCAGGTTACCGCAAGCTCGATGACTACAACGACGGCAGTTACGAAGGCGCGTTTTATTTGCAGTATTCGACGCGCAATGGCTGGCGCAACAGCACGCCGGTGGGTTATCTCAATCCGGCGTTGAAGCGCCCCAATCTGACGGTGCTGCCGAACGCCATCGTGACGCGCGTACTGCTGGAGGGCAAGCGCGCCACCGGCATCGCCTATCGTATGGCAGATGGCGGCGAAACCAGCCTGCAGGTCAAAGCGCGGCGCGAAGTGATTTTGTCTGCGGGTCCGCTGGCTTCGCCGAAGTTGCTGGAGTTGTCCGGCATCGGCAACAGCGAGGTGCTGCAAAAACACGGTATCGGTGTGCAGCATCATTTGCCGGGTGTGGGCGAAAACCTGCGCGATCATCCCAACACGCGAATTACCTACGAGTGTTCGCAGCCGATCACGATTAACGACGTGCTGCGCAGTCCGTGGGCTAAACTGAAGGAGGGCCTGCGCTTTGTGTTCAAGCGGGAAGGGCTGCTGACCATCTGCTCGGCGACGGCGCAGATGAATCATCGCAGCAGTGACAAAGCGCAACAGCCCGATCTGGTGCTGCGCCTGCTGCCGCTGTCGGGCAAGGACCGTTACGCACGCACGCCGGACAAGGGGCTGGATCCGCATCCGGGCTTCACCTTCGGCGTCACCGTGCTGCAGCCGCATTCGCGCGGCACCTGCCACATCCAATCCAATGACCCGCTGCAACAGGCGGCGATGGACCCGAAATATTTGTCGCATGAGGCCGATGCGCAGTTGTTCCTTGATGGCATTCGCGTGGCGCGGAAGGTGGCGCAACAGCCGGCGTTCAAAAACCTGATCGTGCGCGAAACCCGGCCCGGCCCGGAAGTCAATGACGATGCCGCGCTACTCGATTACATGAAGGGCACCATACAGACGAGTTGGCACATGGTCGGCACCTGCAAGATGGGGGTGGATGATGCGGCGGTGGTCGATCCGCAACTGCGCGTGCGTGGCGTCGAAAACCTGCGCGTGATTGATTCATCGATTTGCCCGACCATTCCGTCGTCGAATACGAATATTCCGTCGATTGCGATTGGCGAGAAGGGGGCGGAGTTGGTGTTGGCGGCGGTGTGAGCCTGACAAGAAACCAGTATTTCATCACCCTCTCCCCCAACCCCTCTCCCGCGCGCGGGAGAGGGTGGCCGTCAGGCCGGGAGAGGGAACAAGGGAGGAAGTCATGAGGATTACCACAACGTTGTTCTTGCTCGCGGCAACTTTTGTAACTGGTGTTTATGCTCAACCATACCCAACCAAACCCGTGCGCGTCATCGTCGCCGGCGGCGCGGGCTCGGGTGACGATTTTTACGGACGGCTTATCGCCGGCAAACTCGGCGAACTGCTGGGCCAGCAATTCATCGTCGATAACCGGCCCGGCGCGGGCGGCCTGATCGGCCATCAGTTCGTTATCAAATCCGCGCCCGACGGCTACACGCTGATGCTCGGCGGCAGCTCGATGACCGGCACGCGTTTTGTCAACGCCAACGTCAACTACGACGTGTCGCGCGACTTCACGCCGGTGTCGCCGATTGAGGCCTCGCCGTTCGCGCTGCTGGTGCATCCGTCGCTGCCGGCGCGCAACGTGAATGAGTTCATCGCGCTGGCGCGCTCAAGCCGGGGCAAGGTGTCCACCGCCAATCTCGGCGGCGGCCAGATGCCCTTTTGGTGCAGCGTGCTGCTGCGTACCATGGCACGCATCGAAACCGTGGACGTGCCGTATAAATCCGGCGCGGCGGCCATCGTCGATTTGATCGCCGGTCAGGTGGATTCGTATTTCGCGCCGTCGGTCAATGCCATCACCAACCGCCACCGGGTGCGCGTGCTCGCGGTCACCGGCGCCACGCGCTCCGCCATGCTGCCCGACGTGCCGACCATGGCCGAGGCCGCGTTGCCGGGCTACGACCTGACAACCTGGCGAAGCATCGTCGGCCCGGCTGGTATAAACCGCGAAGTCGTGGACACCTTGAATCAGGCGATCACGCGCGCGCTCGCCATGCCCGACGTGCGCGACCGCATCCTCAAAGCCGGATCGGAACCCACGCCCGGCACGCCGGAACAACTGGCCAAACGCATCGCCGATACTGTTGAGCGTTTCGGCAGGATCGCGAAACAGGCAGGCATCAAGCCGCAATAGATAAATCCGGGTGGATTACCTTTAGAAGATGGGGTTTAGGCGTTTGGATTTTGTCTGAAAAACAGAATATGAGCGCGACGGCAGGCTCATCCCGACCCGCTTTAGGCACTCGCTGCGATTACCATCTACTTCTGCTACTCGGCCATAACGGACCTTGAGGTTCCCAGCCACCAACGGCGGCAGTGCGCAGGCCTGCAGTCGTAGGCACGAAAGAAGATGGGGAGTTTGCAACAAAACAGATATGATAATGAAAGACCATGTTCTCTGCTGCTGAGTAATAAGATCACAATTTTTGATTTCAAGTTACGCTAGGGGCAACTTCGATTGTCTCGCCGATGCGGGCAAAGAGAGATCATCTATTCTGATGCCGCAGATATTTGCCTTTGCGGCCGCCGTCAATACATCGCGGTCATCGGAATAAATTGTTGTTGCCCCATGACTCGCCGCGATGGCTACGATCTGCCAATCGAATTTGAACTTCGTCTTAGTGATCGCACGTTTCTCAGTGCTCGGCCAAGCTTCTTCGAGCAAAAGCGAACATTCCACGGCAGCCTTGATGTCAAACGGTGCGATTTCAAACGCCGTCCTACCCCTCAAGGTATTCAGTATTGCTTCTCGGGCTTTGCCAGCGCGGATTAGCAATTCGGTTAAAGCGGGTGAGGGGATAACGATCTTCGTTCTAGATTTTTCGAGTGTAGTAACTAAATCATCAAGTTTGGCGCGCCGGTCGCCAATAATTTTCTTGTTAAAAAAATCTACCAGAACGGTAGCGTCGAATGCAACACTCATTGGTCACTAAGCGCCACGAAGCCTACGCAGCTCGGCTTGCGGATCATCCATTGTCGACCAGTCAGTATCAATTGCGCGTAACTGCGTAATTAGCTCGTTAAGTGGCGTCTGATCCAAAGTGCTGAAGCTCTTGATGTCGAACTCTACCAGTTCCCAAATGCGTTCCTTCGTACGACGCCATTTTGCGTTGCCAGTCACTCGTATCGGATCCTCGAACAAGTGCTTGGCTAATTGCTTCGCCATCTCTCGGGTCGCATTGCATACAAGCTTTTGACGGTTTTCGCCTTCCAGCCACACTGGCACGGACGCATCCTTCCCGCCGACGCGAATCACTACACCGTCAATTTCTCCGGGCTCATGCACTAACACTTCTTCAGAAAGTGGGGTCTTACATCCAGGAAATTCGAGAATTTTTGCACCGCCCTTCACGCGAAGGATGGCGGATGCACCATCATCGCGGAGCAGCGCATTTACCTTGCTCCAATTCGATTGAATATCGTCTGGCGCGTCAGGCGTGTTTACCAGCGAAAGGCGTTGGCGAACCTTAGGCTCAGCGGTTTGGTCCACAATAATCTCAGGAACAGCGCTGCCCTTTCGAACCTTCAATAAATGAACGTGCGCTTCCGACCCCATCAGCTTTGCGAGGCAAGCGACATACTCGGCCAATCGACCCATAGGTAGAGTGGCGGGCGACCAAGCGTCAATTCGGAAATCAAAAGTAGTGAACGGATCCATTTGAAGCCATTATTTCATTGATATCCGATTTCCACCAGTAGCGTGCGATAAACGGTCGAAAGGGAAAAAGGCTAACTACGGCTCGGGTTTATTCAAGCTAAAATTATATAAACAATTGTTTTTATTGCGTATTTCAACTAGCGCTGATGGTTACTCAAACGTAATCTGCTGCGCCCGTATCACTCGTACCCAGCGTTCAACCTCGGCGTTGATCCAATGATCGAATTGCGCGTAGAGCAAAGACAGGGTCTTTCATTATCATATCTATTTTGTTGCAAACACCCCATCTTCTTTCGCGCCTACGACTACAGACCTGCGCACTGCCGCCGTTGGTGGTTCGGAACATCAAAGTCCGTTACGGTCGACAAGGCGAAGTCAGCGCAGCCATCCCCGACCAGCAGTTCGCGACGGACTGCCAGTCCCTCAGTTCTAAGAATTGACCGGCAGCTTCATACACCGAAGCCGCCCTTCGCACCAAAAGATCAACGCGCATTTGTCGTGCAGTCCGATAGCTATTTGAAATCAAAGTGCAATACAGCCCAGAAACATCCCCAATATTGCGCGTTGTCCCAATAGCCGTCACCTTGCCGTCAACGTTGCTTCCCTCTACGACAGCAACGCGCAAGAGTTCACGCACTGTAAAGTGTTCGCAGCCGGCGCACATTTGTAACCTTCTCGATGTCGTGCAGCGCGGCGATGAGTCGCCGGCTGCGCCGCGCGCCGAGCGTCGGGGCCATCAGGCCGAGCGCTTTCTCCGCGCCGTCTTCGCGGGAAAGCGGGCTGTCCACGCCGCCCTTCGCGGCCATCGTCTGGTGCGAGAGTACGCGGCCGTCCCTGAGCGTGATTTCCATCGCGGCCCGCCAGCGGCGGTCGGGGTCGGTCAGTGTGGCATCGCCGACGGCCTCAATGCGTTTGCGCAGCCTTTTCACGCGCGCGTCGCGCACGCGTGCATAGTCGTGGGCGCTCTCGAAGGTGACGTTGCCATCGATCAGCATGACGGCAAGGAGGTGCTGCACCGAAATATCGGGCATGTCGCGATCATTGACTATGCCAAGCTCCTTGTCGGGCATGCGCACGACGAGTTTCTCGACGTCCACGGCCTTGACCGCATGCTCGCGGATGATATCGCGCAGCACATGCAGCGGCGCCTGTATCGGGCCGCCCACCGGCCAGTACTTGATGCCGCCCCGCAGGATCTCGTAGTCGCGTCCCAGGCCGTGCGTCAGGGCTTCGCGGTTCGCGTCGGGATTAAAAATCGACAGAAAGTTGGGCTCGCCCGAGAATTCGTCTTCGACCGCGGTGAAGCCATGGCGCACCATGAGCGCCGCCGAAACACCGGTGTGCGCCCCCATGCCGCCGACCACGTACGCTTTCTCGATGTGTTCGGTGTCGCGATGCATGACATACGAGCCCGAAGCGAGCTGCGAGCAGTATGCAAGCACATAACGCATCCGGCGGGCGTCGAGCTTGAGCAGCGCGGCGGTGGCCGCCGCTGATCCGAACAGGCCGGCCTTGGCGCCCGCATGGTGCCCGGTTTTGAGCAGGTGCTGCTTGTCGAGCGCGTAGAGTATGCGCGTGCCGACGTCCCAGCCGAGCACCATCGCGCGCAGCACCGCTTCGCCGTCCAGTTCGTCGCGCTCGCCGATGGCGAGCACCGCCGGCACGATGCTCGCGCTGGGATGCGAGCGTGTCGGCGGGTGCGTGTCGTCGGTTTCGTCGGCGTGCGCGCTGGTGCCGTTGGCGAGCGCCGCCTGTATCGCCGATGTCACGATGCGCGTGCCGAGTACGCTCGCTTCGCGCGGCCCGCCGAGGGCTTTTACGTAGGTGGCTGCACGTTTGCCCGGCAACAGCCGCGTGCCGGCGACGATGGCCGCGACGGTGTCGACCAGGTGGATTTTCGCACGCTCGGCGACTTCCGCGGGCAGCTTGCGCTTGAGCGCGCCAGCCATGTAGTTCGTGAGCTCGATCATGAGCGGCGATACAGGCGAAGGTTTTCCGGCCATTTTGGGTTACTCCATCCGCATGCCCGCGGCTTTTACAATGTTGAGCCAGCGCGGCACTTCCTCCGCGATGAGCTTTTGAAACGCCGCGGGCGTGCTGCCCACGGGATCGGCGCCGTCTTCGGCGAGTGTCTTCAAAATATCGGGGGATTTTACGGCGCGCGCCAGTTCGCGGCTCAACAGATTGACGACCGGCACGGGCGTTCCGGCGGGCGCGACCCAGCCGTACCAACCGGTGACGTCGTAGCCCGGCACACCCGACTCCGCCACCGTGGGCAGTTGCGGCAGGCGCGTGGCGCGTTGCGCCGCGCTAACCGCAATCGCGCGCAGCTTCCCGGCCTTTACGTGGGGCAGCGTGTTGGCCACCGCGCCGAAGAGCACCTGCACGTCGCCCGCCATCGCATCGATGAGCACCTGGCCGAAGACCTTGTAAGGGATCACGCGGATGTTCACATTGGCGGCCGAAATGAAATAGGCGGCGGCCAGATGGTTCGGGCTGCCGTTGGTCTGCCCCATCGCGAGCGCGCCCGGCTTCGACTTGGCGAGGGCGACCAGCTCCTTGATGGTTTTCGCGGGAAGCGCGGGATGCACGGCCACGATGTACGGCGCGCGCGCGGTCAGCGAGATCGGCGAGAAATCGCGCAACGGATCGAACGGCAGATTCGCGTGCAACGCCGGGCTGTAGGTGAGCGTGGGCACGACCGAAAGCAGCGTGTAGCCGTCCGGCGCCGCTTTGGCGGCCACGCCGTAGCCGATCGTGCCGCCACCGCCCGGGCGGTTTTCGATGACGAACTGACGCTTGAGACTTTCAGAAAGCTTCTGCGCAAGCAGCCGCGCCTGCACGTCGCTGGGACCACCGGCGCCGGAAGCGACGATGACGCGCACGGGCTTGAGTGGGTAGTCGGCTTTTTCTTGTGCGCGGGAGATTGGGGCCGATGCAAGCATGGCTAATGCAATGCAGGAAACAAAACCCGTCCCGCCCTTTCGCTTGAATGAAAAAGCCATGTCGCCTGGATTAGCTTTTGCTAATTCTAAAGGCAGCTTTGTGCCGATGGTCATCGTTTTGTTTATTTGTCTCTATTCCGCTCTATGAGAAATCAAAAGCGTCCCTCATCCCGCCCGCGCCCTCCGGGCATAGGTATCGCTACATCTCAGACAAGCCCCTTCCCCCTTGAAGGGGGAAGGTGGGGATGGGGGTGAAAATTTCGCGTCGCCACCATTCCCCCATCCCAGCCTTCCCCCGCAAGGGGGGAAGGAGCCTGGACTTGGGATGTGTCGATGCTCACTCGCACATAAACCTTGCCCATTCCGTTAGTATGCCCCAGAAGCCATGGGGAGAGAGTCTGTGCCGGTTACGGCATTTCTGTCGAGCCGACACGGTTTCTTTTTTTGACGGTACTATCGACCCATGCGCCAAGAACCATTTTTGTGCGCGTCATGGTCATAGTTATTTATCTATCGAGGTTTTCCTGAAAATTCCGCTGCCTCCATGGCGCCTTGGCGCCGCCGCGCTGTGCGTCGCCATGACGAGCGCGCACGCCGTATTCCCCGAACGCCCGATACGCTTTGTGGTGCCGTTTCCGCCCGGCGGTTCCAGCGACACGGTCGCGCGGTTGGTGGCGCAGCGCGCGGGGGAGCATCTCGGACAATCGGTGGTGATCGACAATCGTGCCGGTGGCAGCGGCGCCATCGGTGTGGAGATTGTGGCGCGCGGCACGCCCGATGGACACACCTGGGCCATGGCCACCACCAGCACGCACGCGATTTCGCCGGCGACGAATCCCGGCGCATACGATCCGCTGCGGCATTTCACGCCGGTGACGCTGCTCGGCGACTCGCCGTATTTTGTGCTGGTGCATCCCTCGGTGCCCGCGCAAAACGTGAAAGAGCTGATCGCGCACGCGCGCGCCCATCCGGGCAAGCTGAATTACGCCTCGGCGGGCACCGCGAGCCTTGCGCATTTTGCGGGCGCGCTGTTTCAAAGCCGCGCGAAGGTGGAACTCACGCACGTGCCGTATAAAGGCTCCGCCCCCGCGTTGATTGATTTGCTGGCGGGCCGCGTTGAAATGCAGTTCGGCAGTATTCCGCCCGCGCTGCCCCACATGCAGGCCGGCCGCCTGCGCGCGCTCGCGGTCACCAGCGCACGACGCATCAGTGCCGCGCCGGCCGTGCCCACGGTGATTGAATCGGGTTTGCCTGACTATGAAGCGGTGTTGTGGATGGCCGTGCTGCTGCCGGCGGGCGCACCCAATGGCGTGGTCAACACGCTGAATGCAGCCATTGTCAAAGCCGTCGGCGGCCTGCGCGAAGCGCTACTCGCGCAAGGCCTGGAACCGCGCACCACCACGTCGCAAGGCCTGGGCACGATGCTGCGCGATGAGTTGCAGAAGTGGACTGCGGTGGCGCGCGCGGTTAGATAGGGTGGGGATGGGAAGACAATTAGAACCCCACCCCCATCCCAACCTTCCCCCTGAAGGGGAAGGAGTTTCTTTGGTAGTTTTGTAACACCGTGCAATTAGAATCCGTACAGCTTCGCCGGGTTATCTACCAATATTTTCTTGCGCACCGCCGCATCCGGCGCCCACGTGGGCAGCAGATTCAGCACCAGCCCATCGTCCACCGGCCACAACGGCGTGACATCGGTGGCCTTGTTGCCGGAACCCGAATTCGGATGCGGCCAGTTGGTGCCCCACAGAATGCGATCCACGTTTGCGGCAATCAGCATTTGCGCCAGCGGCGTGAAATGCCCGTATTCCTTGCGCGGACCGGCGGTGACGGAAATTTTTACGAACGCCTTGCCGGATTTCACGAGGTCCACCAGGTCGGAAAACCCCGGCTGCTTGACGCCGAGTTCTTCGTTCGCGCCGCCGTAATGATCAAACACCACCGGCACCGGTGAAGCGGCCAGCGCATCTTTCATCGCGGAAATCACCGCCAGCGAGGTATTGAGTTGCACGTGCCAGCCGTGGCTCTTCACGCGATCCGCCGCGGCAAGAAATCGCTTGCGCGCCACCGCCGGATCACTGACACCCGTGGTGGCCAGATTCAACCGGATGCCCTTGAAGCCCAGCCCAGCCAGCCGGGTGATTTCCGCATCGGTGGTTTTGTCGTCGATCACCGCCACGCCGCGCGCATCCTTGCCGCGCGCCTGCATGCCGTAAATGGTCGCCGAATTGTCGGGGCCGTAAACGCTGGGTGTCACGATCACCACGCGCTGAATTTTCAGCGCCTTGTGCAGCGCCGACATTTCCTCGGGCAGTGCCATCTCGGGCGTGTAAGTGCGTCCGGCGAACCACGGAAATTTCGCCGGGTCGCCGTGTATGTGCGTATGGCAATCGCACGCGCCGGCGGGCACGTCGAAGTTCACCGGGGTGCCGGGTTGCGCGGCTTTGGCAAAACCAAACGGGCTGTGGACCAGTGCACTGGCGCCTAACGTGCTTAGCGCGCCGAGGGTAAATTCGCGTCTGCTGATCATGGGGTTCCTTTTTCGGTTAAACGTGATGGCGTGATGGTAACGCGACCTCACCGCAACGCCCGGCTGCGTTACGGAAAAACATATAAATATCTGTTTTTATTGAATTTTTTAACGCATCATCAGATGCTTATTGCGCTGCCCCGACGCGCTCGCCACGCAGGTATTTCGCCTTGGCATCCTTCGCATCCGCATTTTCCTCGCGGCTTTCGAACACCGTGAATGTCGCCGCATCGGCGCCCGCCACGGGTTTGCCGTCGAAATAAACCGCCGTGCCGGTCTTGGCATACAGCGATGCGAGCATCTGGAAACTCGCCACGTCTTTGCTGAGGAATTTTCCATTGTGATACACCTGCCCGGCGTCGGCGGCGTAACCCCCGCCCTTGGTAGCAAATGTGTCGGGCAGCGCGCCCGTCACGCGCATCGTTTTGTGCGGCGGCCCGCTGGCATCCCGGTCGAACATTGAAAAATAAACGCCGGTTTTGTCCTTGCTATAGCCAGTGCCGATAACGGCAAACGTGCCGCCATCGCTGCCGGGTATGGGCCTGCGCATGTAATACCCGGTGACGCGGTCGCGCTGAAATTCGTGATCAAGAATTTCAAAACTGTCGAGGTCCTTCACCGTAATATGCGCGCCCTCGTAAAACAATTTGGTGTCGTCGCGCGCGTAACCCTCCTTGATGAGCCGCAGACTGCCCGGCGACGCGCTGTCCATCACGATGATGCGGGTGTGCTTGGTGGTGTAATACTCCTGCCCCTTGCGATAGGTATCGCAGAAGTAGGCTTTCGATTTGTCGCGGGCGTAATGATCATCCAGCGGCTCGAACGTCGGCCCGTCGCTCTCGTCGATGGGGCTGCCGCGGTAATAACCCACCTGCGTATCCCGTGCAAAAGGCCCCTTGAGTGGCTTGAACTGATCCGGTTGCAGGACGCGCCGCAAGGGCTGGTTATCGTAATGCCACTGGCCGCCGCGTTTTTCGTAGCCGGTGTCGCCGCAGCCGCCTAACAGGAACGACAGCAAAGTAATCAGTAGCGCTCGCGCAGGGTTCATGGGTTTCCGGTGAGTCAGCCGTAATATTCGCGCTATCATAACCGCACATCCCCGATAGAAAGAAATCCCATGCTGTTACAACGCGCCGGCAAGCCGGCCTTGCACTACGAACTCGACGACTTTACCGATCCGTGGAAAAACGCCCACACCATTTTGTTGCAGCACGGCTATGGCCGCTCCACAAAATTCTGGACCCGCTGGGTGCCGTATCTCAGCCGCTACTATCGGGTGCTGCGTCTCGATCTGCGCGGCTTTGGCCAGTCGCCGGTGGAGTTTGATCCCGACACGGATTTGACCCTCGACAACCACGTCAGCGATGTCATCGACGTACTCGACGCACTCAAGCTCACCGATGTGCATTACTGTGGCGAATCCTTCGGCGGCATTCTGGGCATGGTCATCGCCGCACTGCATCCGCAACGCATCCGCACGCTGAATCTGGTGTCAGCACCCGTGAACCTGCACCAGGAACATTTGAAAAACACGGCGTTTGGCCATGCCTCGCGCGAAGAGGCCTTGCGCGCGATGGGCGCCAAAAAATGGGCGCTGGCGATGAACGATCTGAATCGTTTTCCGCCCGGCGCCGATCCGCAATTGCTCGACTGGTTCGCCAGCGAGATGGGCAAAAACAACGTGGATATTCTGTGCGCGCAATACCGGTTACAAAGCACCGCCAGCGCGCGCGATCTGCTGCCGCGCATCACGGCGCCGGTGCTGGGGCTATATCCGACCTCGGGCAAAGTCACCACGCAGGAACAGGAACGCCTGCTGGCGGCGGGCGTGAAAAACCTGCGCGTGATTCACCTGCCCACGCC
The DNA here is from genome assembly GCA_002412495.1 of Betaproteobacteria bacterium UBA5216. GTDB lineage: Bacteria > Pseudomonadota > Gammaproteobacteria > Burkholderiales > SG8-41 > UBA5216. The sequence continues at coordinate 73,221 of DHVE01000044.1, read as the reverse complement.
CAGCCACGCCATCGCGTCGCTGATGCCCGCGACCTGCGCCACGCAGGTGCTGCACTTCTGCGCGCGGCACGACGGCATCGCCTGCCATGAAGCATAAGTCGTGACACGCGCGCCGTGATAAAAATCGTTCTCGAAGATGATCGTTCGTTGCGCCTGTTGCAAGTGGTGCTCGACCCGCGCGCACCCGCCGACATGCGCGCCGCGTACGCCGACTACGTGGCGCACGACGTGGATCTGACACAGGCCATAGCGCAACTGAGTACCGTCGCGCCCCGGCTGTTCCCCGCCAGCGTGACGCTGGTTAAAGATCAGGCCGCGCTGCGGCAGGCGCTGCCCGGCACGCAAGTGCTGATGATGGAAACCCTGCACGTGGGCCACGAAGAACTTGCTGCCGCGCCCGATCTGCGGGTGATTCAATGCTTTGGCGCGGCCGGCAGCGGCGTCGATGTCGCGGCCTGCGCGGCACGCGGCATTGCCGTCAGAACCCAGCGCCGCCGCACCAACGTCGCGGTGGCGGAGCATGCGATGGCGCTGACGTTCGCACTGGCAAAACAGCTTCCCTTCATCAACGGGCTGGTCACGCCGCAACGCCTTGCCGGGCGCCACCAGCCGCTACGCGCCTTTGACACGCGGCACACACCCAATGCCAACTGGGCGCGCGTCGGCGGCTTGCGGCACCTGAACGAAATGACGCTGGGGGTGCTGGGCCTGGGCGAAATCGGCAGCGAGATGGCGCGGCTCGCGCACGGTTGCGGCATGCGAATTTTGTATCACCAGCGCCATCGCGCGCCGGTGGCAACCGAGCAACAATTCGCGGCTGCCTTTCGCACGCTGCCCGAACTGCTCGCGCAATCCGACGTGCTGAGCGTTCATCTGCCGTTGAATGCCAGCACGCGCGGCCTGCTGGACGCGGGCGCGCTGGCGCACCTCAAACCCGGCGCGTTTCTGATCAATACCTCGCGCGCGGAAATCGTTGACTACGCCGCGCTGGTGGCGGCGCTGGATTCGGGCCGGCTGGCCGGCGCGGGGCTCGATGTCATGCACCGTGAGCCGGCGGATGAATCGGACACGCTGCTTGACCGCGCCAATGTGATTTTGACGCCGCACCTCGCGGGCGGTTCACGGCACAACCGCTTCCGGGATTTCAGCGAAATGCTGGCGGGCATCAACACCGATCTGGGCTGACGCGAAGGCCCGCGGCTACATGCGGCCACATTCGGCCACACGCGACTACACGCGCCCGCTGTCCATCAACAGGGTTTGCCCGGTCACGCTGTCGCTGCGACAGAAGGTGATCAACTGCGCCGCGACATCTTCCTTGCTCACGGTTCGGCGCAGCAGCGTGCGGCTGGCCGCGCCCGCCGCGTAATCCGCCGACCAGTTGGCGCTCATGCGCGTGCCTTCCATGAAACCCGGTGCGATGGAATTCACCGTCACCGCCGGCGCCAGCGCCACCGCCATGCACTTGGTGAGATGAATCATGCCCGCCTTGGAAACCGCGTAGGCAATGCTGCTGCCGCGCGGCACGATGCCTGCGCCGGATGAAATATTGATAATGCGGCCCTGGCCTTGCGCCTTCATCAAGGGCGCAACCGCTTTGATGCAGTTGAACGACCCCGTCAGATTGGTGTTGAGTATGTGATTCCACAATTCGTGCGTGAGTCCGTCCAGATCGGCAAACGGCACTTCCTTGTTGAACGCGGCATCGTTCACGAGGATGTCGATACGCCCGAATTCCGCCTTGGCCAGTTCCACCATCCACATCACGGCAGCGGGATCGGCGACATCGGCGCGCAAGGCCATCGCGCGCACCCCCAGCTTCAGCAAATCATCCACCACGCCTTGGGCCTTGGCTTCCGATTCGGCATAGTTCACCACCACGTTGACGCCATTCTCCGCCAGCGCACGGCAGATCACCTGCCCCAATCCACCGCTGCCACCGGTAACGATGGCCGTACAACCTTTGAGTTCCATGGTGTGATTCCTTTATTGGCAATGATGCGTTATCGACGGGCCATCGCGCAAAAAACCCTCTCGTGCCTGCTCCGTAACTACTCCGCGCGTATGCCCGCCTTGCGGATGATCTCACTCCACCGGGGTATCCATGCGCGCATTTCTTCATGCAGTTTTTCCGGCGTGCTGCCGAGGGGCTCGAATCCCTCGACCAGCAACCGCGCCTTCATCTCCGGCAAGTGCACGGCCTTGTTGATCTCTGTGTTGAGCCGGGCAATCCGGTCGCGCGGCACACCGGCGGGCGCAAGCACGCCGAGCCAGTTCACCACGGTAAATCCCGGCAGACCGGATTCCGCGATGGTCGGCATGTTCGGCAGCGCCACCGATTTGTTGGCCACCGCCAGCGCGCGCAGCCGTCCGGTTTTCACGTGCGGCAGCGCGGCCGGGAGGCCGATCAGCATGATCTGCACCTGCCCCGCCGCCAGATCAACCACGCCCGGATGCGCGCCCTTGTACGGGATATGCGCGACATCGATGTTCGCCATCGACTTCAGCAACTCCATCGACAAATGGCTGGCGGAGCCCATGCCCGACGAGGCATAACTTAACTGCCCCGGCCGCCGGCGCGCGATGTCGAGCAGTTCGCGCACGGATTTCGCGGGCAACGCCGGATGCACCACCAGAATATTCGTGACCGAGGTGGCCAGTGTGATCGGTGCAAAATCGCGGAGCACGTCAAAAGGCAGTTTGCGAAACAAACTCGGGTTCACCGTCAGTATGCCGGACGATGCCGTGAGCAGCGTGTAGCCGTCCGGCGCGGCGCGCGCCACCATCTCGGCGCCTATGTTGCCCGCGGCGCCCGCGCGGTTATCAACCACCACCGGCTGCCCCCAAACCTCCGACAGACGCATGCCCACCGAACGCGCGAGTATGTCCGTTGGCCCGCCCGTCGCAAACGGCACCACCATGCGCAATGACTTGACCGGATAGTTGACGGGTGGGTCTTGCGCGGCGACCCGCGGCGCCAGCAGCGCGGCAGACACGCAACCGAGGAAAGACACGACGGCGCGGAAGCATCGCGGGGAGTTCATCGCATCACTGGAAACGGATCGATTCCCGGTAACACCGCGCCGCGCATTACGCGCCGTGTCTGGCCCGGCCCGTGCGGGGATTGCGCGTGGTGCGCGGGTTGCGCGCGTCACGTGTATCACGCGTATCACGCCTAGCGCGCGAATCACGTGAATCGCGCGCGGCACGCGCGTCAGGCGCCGCACCCGCGGGCGCACGCGCCTTTTTGTCCGCTGCCACCGGCGCGGGCGGCAAGCCGGTGTGCTGCGTGCGCAGTTTTTGATATTTCGCGTATTTATCTGGCCTACGCGCGCCTTCGGGCTGTTTGCCCGTGCCCAGCGGCTGGTATGCCGGCACTAAATGCCGTTTGCTGTTGCCGATCAAATCCTCGCGGCCCATGCGCTTTAACGCGTCGCGCAGCAGCGGCCAGTTTTCCGCGTCGTGGTAACGCAGAAAGGCCTTGTGCAGACGGCGCACTTTCAACCCCTTGGGAATAATCACGTCTTCGCTGTCGCGCGTGACCTTGCGCAGCGGGTTTTTGCCCGAGTGATACATCGCCGTGGCGGTAGCCATCGGGGACGGCAAAAATGCCTGCACCTGGTCAGCTCGAAAACCGTTTTGCTTCAGCCACACCGCGAGTTCCAGCATGTCTTCGTCGGTGGTGCCCGGATGCGCCGCGATGAAGTACGGAATCAGGTATTGCTCCTTGTCCGCTTCCATCGAATATTTGTCGAAGAGTTCCTTGAACTTGTGGTACGTGCCCACGCCGGGCTTCATCATTTTGGAGAGCGGCCCTTCGGCCAGCGCTTCGGGCGCGATTTTGAGATAACCGCCGACGTGATGCTGCGCGAGCTCCTTCACATACTCGGGTGACTCAACCGCAAGGTCATAGCGCACGCCGGAGCCGATCAGCACTTTTTTCACGCCGGGCAACGCGCGCGCGCGGCGATACAGGTCGATCAGCGGTGCGTGATCGGTATTCAGATTCGGGCAAATGCCCGGATACACACACGACGGCCGGCGGCACGCGGACTCAATGGCTTTGCTTTTGCACGCCAGCCGATACATGTTCGCCGTCGGCCCGCCCAGATCGGAAATCACGCCGGTGAAGCCCGGCACGGTATCGCGGATGGTTTCAATTTCACCGATGATCGAATTGGCGGAACGGTTCTGAATAATGCGGCCTTCGTGTTCGGTGATCGAACAAAACGTGCAGCCGCCGAAGCAACCGCGCTGAATGGTCACCGAAAAACGAATCATTTCATAGGCGGGAATTTTGGCCTTGCCGTAGCTCGGATGCGGCAATCGCGCATAGGGCAGTTCGTAAACCGCATCCATCTCCTTCATGGTCAGCGGTATCGGCGGCGGATTGATCCACACGTCGCGCTGGCCGTGGCGCTGCACCAGTGCGCGCGCATTACCGGGGTTGGCCTCGACGTGCAGGATACGCGACGCGTGCGCGTACAACACCGGGTCGCCTGCGACCGCGTCGAATGACGGCATGCGGATCACGCTGCGCGCGCGATCGACGTTTTTCACTTCGCGGATGAAACGAACGACCTGGGGTTTGGGTTCTACCACCGCCTTCTCCTCCTGCCCCTCGCCCGCTTGCGGGAGCGGGTGGCGCGCAGCGCCGGGAGAGGGAGCAGCATTCGCGGTAGAACCGGGTTCCATCGCATACGGATCCACCGGCGGATTCAGCGCCCCCGGCAAATCAATGCGCGTCGAGTCAATTTCGATCCAGTCCGCCGGCACCGCGCGCACAAACGCCGTGCCGCGTATGTCGGTAATCTCCGAAGGCTTTTTGCCCGCCGCGAGGCGATGCGCGATTTCAACGATGGCACGTTCGGCATTGCCGTACACCAGCAGGTCGGCTTTGGCGTCGATCAGCACCGAGCGGCGCACTTTCTCCGACCAGTAATCGAAATGCGCGATGCGTCTGAGACTCGCCTCGATGCCGCCAATGATCACGGGCACATCGCTGAACGCTTCGCGCGCGCGCTGGCTATACACGATCACCGAGCGGTCGGGGCGCTTGCCGCCTTCCGCATTCGGCGTGTAGGCATCATCGCTTCTCAGCCGCCGGTCGGCGGTATAGCGATTGACCATCGAATCCATGTTGCCGGCGGTGATGCCGAAAAACAGCTTCGGCTTGCCGAGCGCCTTGAACGCATCCGCGCTGTGCCAATCGGGCTGCGCAATGATGCCGACACGAAAACCTTGCGCTTCGAGCAATCGACCGACAATCGCCATGCCGAAACTCGGATGATCGACATACGCATCGCCGGTGACGATGATGATGTCGCACGCGTCCCAGCCCAACGCTTCCATTTCCGCGCGCGACATCGGCAAGTACGGCGCCGTGCCGAAGCGGGCAGCCCAATACTTGCGGTAGCTGAAAATATCCTTGGTGCCCGCGCTGGCAGCAGGAAGTGCACTCTGTGCGGGTTTTGCGTTTTGTGCGGCGTTCATGGCGCGCATCATATCATGCCGCACAGTTGCATTTTTCATAAGTATCTGTTTTTATTGATTTTTTTATTATCCTGAAAATGCCCTAACAGACACCGTTAATCGACATTGCCAGTGAAAGGCTTGTCGGGCCTTGGGCTGTCTGTCGCCGCGGGCCTGGCCGCTGCGGTACTGGCTTTCGCTCCGACACGCGCTGTTTCATCAGCTACGAGATTCTCGAGGTAGCGCGCCACCACCGCGTCAAAATCTGTCTGCAGATTCAGCAGCACATCACGCTCAGTGTCATAGATCGTGCTCCAGCCCGACGCGGACAACTGTTCAAGATATTTCCACACGGCGCGCACCTGATCTTTCACTTCGTCATGTGGCGCCTGCCAAAGCAGAGCAATTTCGATGGCGTTATCAAACAGGTCGAATGCGATTTCCCCGCGGTCATCTTCCAGATTAACGTACAAGCTATGCCGTATCGAAGGAGGTTTACTGAACCATTTTGCGAAGAAACCGGTTTTCGGCGCTTCCGGCTCCCGCCAGCGAAGCCGGTTGTCGAATGCAAGGAGCAAATCCTTGACGCGCCATTTTTTCGCCGTGCGTTCACCTTCGGGCAACGAGGTAGCCCAGTATTTCTCATCGTTCCAGGCCGCGTACGCGGTATCGCGGTCAGCCGCGTAATGGGGTTCAAACACGCAAATTTCATAACACACGATCTACTCCGCGCGTATACCGGCGTTGCGTATGATCCGCGCCCATTTATCCATTTCACTGCGTATGATTTTGCCGTAGTCCTCCGGCGTGCCGCCCAGTGGCACGTAGCCCAGGTCGGTAAAACGTTTGCGTACGGCGGGCACTTGCAAGGCCTTGTTGGCGGCCGCGTTGATTTTCAGGATCGCCTCGCGCGGCGTGCCGGCGGGCGCGATCAGGCCGCGATAAGAAGTCGCGTCCAGCGCGGGCCAACCTAATTCCTTGAATGTGGGCACCTGCGGCATCAGGCTGCTGCGTGCATCGCTGGTCAGTGCAAGGGGACGCAGCTTGCCCGAGTCCGCCAGACTTTTGACGGCAAAAATGCCGCCCAGACCGATGGGCACTTCGCCGGATGTCGTGGCATAAATGGCGAGGCCCGTACTTTTGTAAGGCACATGTATCCAGTCGATTTTCATTTCATGCTTCATGAGTTCGCCCATGAGATGCGGCACGGTGCCGTTGCCGCCGGAGGCGTAATTCAGTTTGCCCGGCTGCGCGCGCACAATGGCAAGCATTTCCTTCACGCTGCGCGCGGGAAATGACGGGTGTACCACCAGCAGGTTTGTGCTGCCGGACTGGGCCGCCACGATGGGCGTAAAGTCGCGCAGGCTGTCATAAGGCAATTTCGCCATCAGCGCCGGATTGACGACATACGCATTGTCCGACACAAAAATGGTATAGCCATCGGGTTTGCTGTTGGCAACAATCTGGGTGGCGGGCACTGTTCCGCCGCCACCGCGGTTGTCGATGATGATGGGCTGCCCCAACGCTTCGCCCAGTTCGTTGGACATGGCACGTATCAAGCCGTCCGCGCCGCCCCCGGCCGCATAACCCACGACCGCGCGTATGGGCTGTGCGGGAAAGGCCTGCGCAGCCGCCTGACGGGGCGTGCCCAGAAGAATCGGCGCGATCAACGCGGTAAACACAAGATGGAGATTTTTGAATGGTCGCATGGGGTATTTCCGGCGGAGTGCTGTTCATGATGGGTTGCACCGGCTAAACGGTGCGCTTTCTGCTAACGTAGCGGCTGATTCCAGTTACCGCAACCGTCATTGCAAATTATGCGCGCCATTCCGAGTCATTTCCATGCGCCGTGGGTCTTGTTGCTGTTTCTGCAAAGCGCTGCGATTGCGCAGCAGTACCCCACCAAACCCGTGCGTGCCATCGTGCCCTATCCGCCCGGCGGCGGCACCGACATCATGTCGCGCGCGATTTGCGCAAAACTTTCCGAAGCGTGGGGCATGCAAGTGGTGGTCGATAACCGCGGCGGCGGCGGCACGATCATCGGCACCGAAATCGCCTCGCGCGCGCCCGCCGATGGTTACACGCTGCTGATTACCTCGCCGAGTTTTGTCATCAACCCGGCCACGCGCGCGAAGCTGCCGTACGACACCGTAAAGGATTTTCAGCCCGTCACGCAGTTCGCCAGCCAGCCGTATGTGCTGGCGTTGCATCCCAGGGTGGCCGCGCGCGACGTGAAAGAGTTCATCGCGCTCGCCAGGGCCAAGCCGGACGCGCTGAATTTTGGTTCCACCGGCGTCGGCAGCGGCTCTCATCTCGCGGGCGAACTGTTCAAGTACATGACCGGTACCGGCCTCACTCATATTGCCTATAAAGGCATGGGGCCGGCCATCGCCGATCTGCTGGGCGGACAAACCCAATTTGTGTTTGCCGCGATATTGCCGGTCTCGCCGCATGTGCGCTCGGGCCGTTTGCGCGCGCTGGCCGTCAGCACAAGCAAGCGATCCGCCGCATTGCCGGATCTGCCCACCATCGCCGAGGCCGGCGTGCCCGGCTACGCCGCAAATTCCTGGAGTGGCCTCTTTGCGCCCACCGGCACGCCGCGTGCCATTGTCGAAAAACTCAATACCGACATCGTGAAAATTCTCCATCAGTCCGATACCCGCGAGCGCCTCGCGGCAGACGGCGCGGAACCGGCGGGCACCCCCATCGCGGAATTTGAAGTCTTTATCCGCAACGAGCTGGCGAAGTGGACCAAGGTCATCAAGGCGGCCGGCATTCGAGTACAGTGAGGTTGCCGCGAACGCTATAATTCCGCCATGAAAGTGATCCTGGTCAAAATAGTCATTGCCGCGGCGTTGATCGTGCCGGGCATCTATTTGCAGGAGCCGCTGATGATCGTGCTGACCGCGCCGATTGCCTCGATGATTTTTTCGCCCGACTTGCTCAATCTTGTCATCGGCTCGTTTCGCGCCATGCGTCATTCCGCGTTCAAGGGCGACGCGCGGGTTTATCAATTTGGCTACTACCAGGTGCGACTGATCGAATGGCAGGGCCGTCCATGGTTTTCGGCCATTCCGGTATGCGGCGCGCTCGGCCACCACGACGTCGAAGCGGCGATCAATTACTACGCCACCACCGACTACTGCGTGTACGGCACGAAGAAGGAACAGTTTCTCACCGCGCAAGCCGTGATGCGGCTCGCCAAACGGTCGCGGCATCCGGACGCCACAGCTTTTTTAAATTGGTTTGAAAACGAAGTGCTGGGTACGTTGCCCGACGATTTACGGCGGCGCGCGCGGCTGGGACCGCCGGGCGCGGCGTCTTCGCCGCCTCCTCCCGAGAGAAAACCGGTGGTGACCGAAACGCGGGAAATCACCACGGTTCCGGTGGACGCCAAGCCGAGAATCGCCTCGCTCACCAAGCTGGATATCGAGCTGTAGCGGGCGACAGGCGACCTTTCCTGTTTTTAAACGTGTTTTACATGCGCCTCACGCGCGTTTCACCGGTTTGATCGCCACGCCATCCACATTGATGCGCTGATTCAGCAGATTCACGCACGCGGCGATCACTTCGAGATTCGGCGTCGCCACGCCGGTGAGTTGGCCCACCTCCAGCAGCGAATTGATGATGGCATCGAGCTCCAGCGTGCGCCCGCCACGCACGTCCTGCAGCGTTGAAGACGGCAACGGCACGCGCTTGGCACTTGTGGCGACCAGCGCTTCGGCATCCACCTCCAGCGTGCAGCCCACGGCATCGGCCAGCGAGATCACCTCGCGCGTCAACGCCACCGCCAGCTTCGCGGTGGGCGCAAAACGCGCCGCCTCCGTGGCCGACGACTGCGTGATGGCGCCCATGGTGTTCCACACCGCATTGGAAAGGAGCTTCGTCCATTTACCCTTGCGAATATCCGGGACCGGCTTGCCGGTCCATCCGGCGGCGGTGGTAATTTTGGCGATGTCGTGCAGCCGCTGCGTCATGCTATTGTCGAGTTCACCCACCGTAAGTGAATCCGCATCGGAGTCCGCCAGACGTATGTGCGCTGGCGCCAGCAAATCCGAAGGCTTGAAGGCAATGCCGCAGACCAGATTGGGCGCGGCAAACGTGCGTGACAACACGCCGTCGGGATCCAGCGTCTTCAGCCGCGTGCCCTTGTAGCGCGATTCAATGCCGTCGAAATACCACCACGGCAATCCATTCTGCGGAAACACGAACATTGTGTCCTTGCCGCCGAGCGCGCGCACATGCTCCGCCGCCGAGGCCAATTGATGCGCCTTGAGTGTCACGAACACCAAATCGTACGGCGGCTTTTCCTCGCCGGGGCGCACCGCTCGCACGGGAATCGGCTTGGGCCTGCCGCTCTTCGGCCCTTCAAGAATAATGCCGCGCGAGGCCATCGCCTCGTATTGTGCGCCGCGTGCGACTAGCGTCACGTCCTCGCCCGCCGCCGACAGAATGGCGCCCAGATAACCGCCGATCGCGCCGGCACCGTAGACCAGAATTTTCATATTTTTCCAAATTCCAAACTTTTGCCGCAAAGGCGCAAAGTCGCCAAGAACCGCCGCAAAGAAAAACCCGAAGGTTTTGAAGTGCTTTGCGTATCCTTCGCGCCTTCGCGGTAAAGCAGTTGCGTTCTTGTCACTCCACCCGGATCTTCGCCGCGCGTATCGCCTTGCCCCACTTCGCGATTTCTTCATTGACCGTGCGCGCGAAGTCCTGCTGCGAGTCGGCCACGATATCAAAACCCAGCGTGGCCATGCGGTCTTTCACGTCGGGCAGTTGCATCAGCTTCATCACCTCGCGGTGCATGCGATCAACGATTTCCTTCGGCGTGCCCGCGGGTGCGAGAAATCCCTGCTTGGTATCGGAATCAATGCCGGCAACACCCGACTCAATGGCTGTCGGCACGTCCGGAATATTTGCCGAGCGTTTTGGCGCCAGCACCGCGATGCCGCGCATCGAACCGGCTTTTATGTGCGGCGCCGCCGGTGGCACGGCGGTAATACCCGTCGTCACCTGATTGGCAAGTACCGCGCCCACCACTGGCCCCGCGCCCGTGTAGGGAATGTGCGCGATGTCGATGCCGAGCGACAGACGCATCAACTCGCCCGATAAATGCGGCGTAGTGCCCGCGCCCGGAGAGGCATAATTGAATTTTCCGGGACTCGCCTTGACTGCGGCCACCAGTTCCTTCGCGTTCCGAAAGGGCTGCGAGGGATGCGCCGTGATGATGTTCGACGAAGCGGCCACGCAAGTGATGGGAATGAAATCCTTGATCGGGTCAAAGCCGGGCTTCGCATACAGGCTCGGGTTCACCATCAGGCTCGAACTCACCAGCAAAAACGTGTAGCCGTCATTCGCCGCGCGCGCCGCCATCGCCATGCCGATGTTGCCACCCGCGCCGCCGCGATTGTCGATTACTACTTGCTGACCGAGGGCTTCGGTGAGCTTGGCGGCCATCACACGGCCGATGATGTCGGTCGGTCCACCCGGCGCGAACGGCACGATGACGCGTATCGGCCGCACCGGATATTGTTGCGCGTGCGCGCCCGCCACCAGGGTCAGCGCGAGCAGCAACCCCGCCGGAATTTGCTTCGGCGAAATAAACATAAGCATCTGTTTTTATTGAGTAATTATTTCTTTGCCGCGAGCTTCAGCAATGCCGAAACATCCGGGCATTTTTCGACGCTCATCACCGACTTCGCCAGCGACGCTGCGCGTGCCGCGCCGATCACGGGGCTGGCAAGGCTCATGAACTTGGCAAGCAATTCCGCGTCGCTCATCGGATTTTGGATTGAGCCTTTCGGGTAATCGATCTGCGACGTGAACGTGCGGCCGTCTTTTAAGGTCGCTACCATTTTGCACGACACGCCACGCGGCAGTTTCGCATCCACCGCAATACTGGTGATGTCGCTCAGGTGTTTGACCTTGGCGTTGCGGATGTTTTTGTCGCTGTATTGTTTGAGCAGCGCCTGACCTTCGAGCAACGCCACCGCCACCGAGAACGGCAAGGACACCTGTGCCTCGTGATAGGTGCGCGGGGTTTTGTTCTGGTGGTAATGTGCCCAATCGGGATGGCGCGTGAACGCAATCGACTTGACCTGATTCACGTCGAAGCCCGCCTGCTTGCGCACATCCAGCGCGCAGTCGATGGCGTTATGGATGGGGCGCGCGCACGAGTATGGCTTGAATTCAATCAGCAACTCGAACGGCTTGTTGATGCCCTTCACCAGTTCCTGCGGGAAATTCTTGTCGGTAAATGCCTTCAGAAAACCGCGCTCGCCTTCAAAAATCGTGTCCGCTCCCGTAAAGCCAAGTTGCGCCATCAGCGCCGCCGTCACGCCATTGCGCGCCGTCGGGCCCGGATTAAACCGCTTTTGCATCGACGGGCCATACATTTCCATCAGGCCCGACGCCTGAGCGCCGGCCATGCCGAGCGCGTTGGTGATCTTCGCGGCGTTCAATTTCAGCAGCTTGGATGCCGCGATCGTGGCGCCAAACACGCCGCAGGTCGGCGTGGTGTGAAATGCCCGGTTGCGCAACGAATTGTTGGCAGCGCGGCTCACGCGCTCCATCATTTCGCAACCCGAAGCCAGCGCGGCAATGAGTTGCTTGCCGCTTGCGTGCGTGGCATCCGCCACCGCCAGCGCGGACGAATACACCGGCGGACTGAAGTGAAACAGCGCCAGTACGTCAATATCATCCAGCTCGATGCTGTGCGAGGAAATCGCATTGGCAAACGCCGTGGTGGCCATCGACGACCTGGCCTTATCGCCGATCAGTTGCGCGCCGGTTTTGCCGCCCTGCTCGCGCGCAAAGCGTCGCGCGATGACGCCGCTTTCGCTCTGGCTGCCGGCCAGCGCCACGCCGAGATAATCGAGCAGCAGACGCTTGACCGCGTGACGTGATTCCGGCGTGAGGTCGTTGTAGTTGAGTTTGGCAAAGCGGTTTGCCAGTTGTTGGGCGTGGGTTTGAGTGGTCATGATGATTCCGGTGGTTATTGAGTAAGGGCAAAAATCCTTGACGCGGATTAACGCGGATTTACGCAGATTCGACTTGGGGTTATCTGCGTTTATATGTGTTAATCCGCGTTCATCCGCGCAAATCTGTGTAAATCTGTATCAAAAAAGATTTTGATGTCGTTGTCAACACAAGCTTCAGGCGGTACTGACCGGCGCCGCCATCAGCGCCGTGAGTTCGTTGGTATTTTCCATCTTTTCCAATCCGGCGACGAGTTTCACGGCCTTGTCGATGTTGGCCTTCGACACACAACCGCTCACCACGTGACGGAACTTGTACTCGATGTCTTCCGGCTTCAATGGGTTTTCCGGGCTGCCGCGGCGATGATGCAGGAATTTCTCGATCACCTTGCCGTCCTTGGCTGTGACCTTCACGCGTGCCGCATGCCTGAACGGCGGCCCCATTTTTTCAATCTCCGGATCAACATAGGCGCTGACACGCGAAATGAAATCAAAAATCGCCGGATCGCGCAGCCGGGATTCTTTGTATTGTTCGGTGAACGCCATGCCGTCGATCGCCGTCACCGCGAGGCCGTAATACAAATTCATCTGCGCCGCCGTCACGCCTTGCGCCTTGTATTCCCACGCACAATGCACGTGCGTCATCGGGCTCAAGCCGGTTTCGAGCTTGGCGATGTCGCCTGCCTTGAGGTTGTTTTCGCGCATGATTTCGGCCAGGCCATCCAGCGCGGTATGTATGCTGGTCACGCTGGCGTGCGGTTTGTAGCCGACGTTGAGCGTTTCCCATACCTTGCCCAAACCGTCGGTGAGCCGCGCCGCGTTCGGCGTGTCGGAGTACACCGCGAGATAGCCGCCGTACGCGGCCTCAAGCACGTCGGGGATACCGGTAAAACCGTCTTTCGCCAGCAACGCCGAGTACACACCGCTTTGCGCGGCACGCCCGGAATGCAGGCGCTTGACCATCGCGCCTTCCTGTGCCGCCATCAGGCCGCCTGCCTGCGAACCCGACATGCCCAACGCGTGCTGGAATTGCTCGGCATTCAGATTCAGCATGCGCGCCGCCGTGGCGCTGGCGGCAAATACGCCGGACGTGCCTTGCGGATGAAAGCCCCGGAAAAACAAACCCATGGTCGCGGCATTGCCAACTCGCGCGCCGATTTCATATCCGGCCACCATGCCGGTAATCACGTCGCGGCCCGACATTCCACCCGCAGCCTCCGCGAAACCCAATGCCACGGGCGGCGCCAGCGAACCGATGTGGACGATGGATTCCTTATGAATGTCGTCCAGTTCAAACGCGTGCCCGGAGGTGCCGTTCACCAGCGCGGCCAGCGATACCGACGTTTTTTTGCCCATGCCATAGAGCGATGCCACCGGCTTCGCACCTTCGGCCATGGCGAGCGCGGCCACCTTTTGCGTCCAAGGCAAGGTCGCGCCGTAAAGCGCGCACCCGATGTGATCGAGCACCGACAGCTTGATGCGCTCGACCACTTCTTTTGACAAGTCGCTGTATTGAATGGCCGAGGCAAAACGCGCGAGATCGCGCGTGGCGTTTTCCAGCAATGGGGGTTTGGAGCTGCTCATGATTCCAGTCTCAATTCATTAAAAAATCAGTAATTCGGCACCGCGTCCAGCCGTACCACGATGTCTTTCAATTCAGGTGAAGCCGCCGGATAACGCTGCATCACCAGCGGATCATGTCCCGGCACGATATGTTTTTCCGAATCCGCCAATTGCCGCAGCTTGGCGTACCCATCAAGCGTATCGCCCAGGTGGAAGGTCGTCGTGAACACGCGCCCCTTCTCGAAATGTTCGTAGTAATGGCTGGTATCGGACGCCACCACTACCCAGCCGCGCGCGGTATGCACGCGAACACATTGCAAGCCGGCCGTGTGTCCGCCGATGTGATGCAGGCTGATGCCGGGCGCCAACTCCGCCTCACCGCGATAGAAAGACACACGATCCTTGTAAACAAGGCGCACCATGCCGACGACTTCATCGACTTCGTAGCCGTGATTGAACTGCTTGTGGCGCATGTGACGGCCAGTGGCATAGGCCATTTCGGCATCCTGCAAATGGAATTGCGCGGCCGGGAAATCCTGAAACGTGCCGACGTGATCGTAGTGCAAATGCGTGATCACCACGTCCTTGACTTCGGCGGCCTTGCAGCCCATCAGCGCGAGGCCCTCGGCGGGCGTGCGTAGAAAAATGCGTTTGCGTTGCTCCGCCATCGATTTGGTGAAGCCCGTATCGATCACGATCGTGCGCTCGGCGTTGCGCACCAGCCACACGAAGTAATCCATGGGCATCGCGGCATCGTGCGGATCACCGCCGACGAAGTGATTGGCACGCTTGGCGTCGCGCCAGGCGTATTTGATGGCGTAGATTTCGTAGTTGGGGAGTGTCATGTTGTTTCCTTTAAAAATTAACCGCACATGCTTTTTTGCCACAGATTAACGTAGTCGCCGTAGGATGGGTGGAGCGTAGCGCAACCCATCACAAACGCGGGCTCATCACCTTGCGTTGTGATGGGTTTCACCCATCCTACGGTTACTGTCGCGAAACCGATGATCGACGCTCAGCGCCGCCAGCCACCCATCGCGCAGGCAGGATAAGAAATCGCCCGGACGATAACAATCGCCCGCGAGTTCGAAATCCACGCCGGCTTCTTCCAGCAGCGGCACCACATCGCGCACCGGCGCCGGGCCGGTGGCGAAGATCAGGGCGTCACCGACATCGATATCACGCAGGCTGCCGTCATCCGCGCGCAGCGTCAGCGTCGTGCCCTCGGCCCGCTCCACCTTCACGCGCATCAGCATTTGCGTACCACGCGCGGCAAGGCGCTCCACCAATTCCATGCGATTGTTGCGTGCCATGCCCGCGGCAATCGTGCCCAGCATTTCAACAATCGTGCATTGCTTGCGCTGTACGCTCAGCAGATCAGCGGTTTCGGCGCCGACCATGCCGCCGCCGATGATCGTGACACACTTCGCGTGCACCAGCAGTGCCGGCGTACGCAACACATCCCACGCATGCAGCACGCGCACCGCGCCGGACAGTTTCGACACATCAAACGGATGCGCGCGCGGCCGCACACCGGTGGCGACGATGGCAAAGTCGGGCGCATAGTCGCGTATCGCCGCGACGCTCGCCGTGGTGGATGTGCGTATCGTCACACCCAGTTCACGCAGCATATTCAGCCGGTAGCCCAATATCGGCTCCACTTCCATCTTGTCGGGCGCGGCCATCGCCAGCGGCATCTGTCCGCCGGGCTGTGCGGCTTTTTCCCATACCTCGACGTGATGCCCGCGCGCCGCTGCCGCGCGCGCGGCTTCCAATCCGCTGACGCCCGCGCCAATCACCAGCACACGCCTGGGTGTTGTGGTTTTGCGAGCGGGAAATAGTTGCGGCTCGGCGTGTTCGAGTGCCTCGAACTCGGTGCCGATCACCGGGTTATGCACGCAGGCCACGTCTTTTTCCAGTGTGAGACGTTCAAAGCACACATTGCAAGCAATGCACTTGCGAATCGGCGCTTTCACCTCGCCAAACGCCTTGGCGCACCAGTGCGGATCGGCATACAGCGCGCGGCCCACGGAAATAAAATCCGCGCAGCCGTCGGCGATTAATTTTTCGCCATCCGCGGGATCGACCACGCGCCCCGCCACCAGTACCGGAATATTCACCGCCTGTTTGATCGGCTTGGCATAAGGCCCCAAACAGCCCCGCGCAAACGACGGCGGCTGGATGCAATATTTCGACAACTGCGGGCTCTCATTGCTGCCACCCGATAGATCAAGCGCCACAACCCCTTGTTTTTCCAGACATTTTGACAGCTCGACGATATCCGCTTCGCTGTAGCCCTCGTCGGTAAACTCGGTCGCCGACAGTCGTACGATCAACGGAAAATTCGGCAGCGCCTGCTTCACGCGATCCAGCGTTTCAAACAAAAAGCGCGCGCGGTTTTCAAACGAGCCGCCGTATTGATCGGTGCGGTGATTCAATCGCGGCGTAAAAAATTGCTGAAACAAATAACCGTTGCCCGCGTGTATCTCAACGCCATCGTAGCCCGCGTAATACAAACGCCGAGATGCGGCGACAAACTGCTTTTGAATCTCGATGATTTCCGGCACGTCCAGCGGACGCACCTCATCGCCGGTGTTCGGGTTTTTCCATGGGGACGGCCCCACCGGCTCCATATTGAGCACATGCCGCCGCAACAGCCCGCCACGATGATTTAGTTGCGCGCACACCAGCGCACCGTGCGATTTGATCGCCTCGACAATGCTTGCGAGCCCCGGAATAAAGCGATCGTGGTACACACACAGCGAGTTGTGATGCGGCCGCGCGAACTCGGTCACCACCATCGCCTCGGTCATGATCATCCCAACGCCGCCGCGGGCGCGCTCGGCGTAATACATGCGATCACGCTCGGTCGAAAGACCGTCGGTGGTGCTGTAATTGGTGCCCATCGGCGCCATTACCACGCGATTGCGCAGCTTGAGAGGGCCGATCTGGCCAGGTTGGGAAAGTAGCATTGAAGTCAAAGGCTTTTAGCCACAGATTTCGCAGATGAACGCAGATAACAGCGAACCCGTTTTTAATCTGCGTAAATCCGCGAAATCTGTGGCAAAGGTCTTGTTGTTGGTATTAATTAATCCGCGCGCGCGCCGGAGGCCTTCGCCACCTTGCCCCAGCGCACCAGTTCATCCCGAAGAAAATCCGCACATAGCGCGGGTGATCCCTGGGTAAATACTTCGACGCCCACGCCGGAAAAACGGTCACGCACGTCGGGCGCATTGACGGCCTTCATCAGCGAGCCGTACAACCGCTGCACCACCGGCGCGGGCGTTTTCGCCGGCGCCAGTATCACGAACCAGTTCACCGCCTGCAAGTCGGGCAAGCCCGCCTCGATCGAGGTGGGCAAGTCAGGCATCTGCGCGATGCGTTTTTCGGCCGCCAGCGCGATGCCGCGCAATTTGCCGGCCTTCATTTGCGCCTGAATCGCCGGAAAATCCATGATGATGCCCTGTACGTGGCCGCCGAGCAGATCGGTCACGGCGGGTCCCGCGCCCTTGAACGGCACGTGCTGCACGTTAACTTTCGCCAGCGTTTTGAAAAGCTCAATGGCCAGGTGCGGCAAACCGCCGTTGCCGGACGACGCAAAATCCAGCTTGCCCGGATGCAGCCGCGCCAGCGTGATCAGCGACTTCAGATCCTGCACCGGCAACGCGGGGTGTACCGCAAGCGCTTCCGGCGTCATCGCGATGGCCGTTACCGGCGCGAAATCGCGCAACGTGTCGTAGCCGAGCTTCGAGTAGGTGTACGGGCTGATCGCGACGGCGCTGGCGCTTCCAAGCAGCAACGTATAACCATCGGGCGCGGACTTGGCGACGAACTCGGTGCCGATGGTGGCGTTCGCGCCCGCGCGGTTTTCCACCACCACCTGCTGCCCGAGCAGTTCGCCTAGCTTAGGCGCGGCGATGCGCGCCACGATGTCATTCGATCCGCCGGGCGGGAATCCGACAATCATGCGAATGGGTTTGGTCGGGTACGTTTGCGCCCACGCGCCCGTTGCCGCCATCAGCAGCACGCCTGCGACTGTCAGCAGGCTCACCCTCATTCGACAGGTATTCATTGGCAATCCCCTCCTTTGTTTTGTCTATTATGACTGCCGCAGCCATTAAGGTTTCGGCGGCAAGTCCAGCCGCGCAGCGATGCCAGCCAGCGCGGGCGACACCGCCGGATAACGCTGCAACACCAGCGGATCGTGGCCCGGCACGATGTGTTGCATCGAATCCGCCAGACGATTTAACGTCGCAAACCCCTCGATCATTTCGCCCAGGTGATACACCAGCGGAAAGCAACGATCCTTCTCGAAATGTTCGTAATAGTGGCTCGCGTCGGACGCCAGCACCACCCAGCCTCGTTGCGTATGCACGCGCACCGATTGCAGGCCCATGGTGTGGCCGCCGATGTGGTGCACGCTGATGCCGGGCGCGATTTCACTTTCACCCGCGTGAAACACCACACGGTTTTGATACACCAGCCGGATCATGCCTTCGACGTGATCAATTTCATACGGCCGGCGAAAGATCTGATGGCGCATGTGACGGCCGGTCACGTACTGCATTTCCTTGTCCTGCAAATGGAAACGCGCGTTGGGAAAATCATAAAACGTGCCGACGTGATCGTTGTGCAGATGCGTAATGATCACATCCTTGATCTCCGCGCCCGTGGCGCCCGGCAATCCCAGCATTGCCAGGCCTTCGGCCGGCTGGCGCAGCAGCACGCGGCCATTGTTGGTCATGGTGGCATCAAAACCGGTATCCACCAGAATGGTGCGCTCGTTATTGCGCACCAGCCACACGTAGTAATCCATCGGCATCGGCGTATCGTGCGGATCGCCGCCGACAAAGTGGGCGGGACGCCGGCCCGGACGCTCGGCGTATTTGACGCAATAGATTTCGTAAGTGGGCAGCATGAAGAAGGCGTGAAATTTCGAAGTAGCGGCAGGGCAAATCGGGCGAAGCGGTTGATCGTAGACCATCCTGCAGCCGGTCGCAACCGCCCGTGTACGTCGCTACAATGCAGCGACACCATTTGAAACGCCCTCGCGAACGCCATGAAACGCCCCGCCACCGCAGTGAACGAAAATGAACGCGACAACCTGCACATCGATTGGGATGTGCCGATTACCATGGACGATGGCATCGTGCTGAGCGCCGATGTGTTCCGCCCGGTGGATACCACGGGCGATGGCCGCTACCCGGTAATTCTGAGTCATGGCCCCTACGCCAAGGGCCTTGCGTTTCAGGACGGATACCCTTCGGCGTGGAATCGGATGGTGGCCGAACATCCCGACGTGGCGGCCGGATCGAGCAACCTGTATCAAAGCTGGGAAGTCGTCGATCCCGAAAAATGGGTGCCACACGGTTATGCCTGCGTGCGCGTCGATTCGCGCGGCGCCGGGCGCTCGCCGGGATTCATCGATCCGTTTTCGCCTCGCGAAACGCGCGATTTTTATCAGTGCATCGAGTGGGCCGGCGTGCAGCCGTGGTCGAACGGCAAAGTAGGCCTCAACGGCATTTCGTATTACGGCATCAACCAGTGGCAAGTGGCGTCGCTTAAGCCACCGCATCTCGCCGCGATGTGCGTGTGGGAAGGCGCGGCTGATTGGTACCGCGACATGACGCACCATGGCGGCATTCTCTCGACCTTCTGGGCAAATTGGTACGACATGCAGGTAAAGTCGGTGCAATATGGTCTGGGCGAACGCGGGCCGGTGAGCCGCGTCAACGGCACCCGGGTGTGCGGAGACGAAACGTTGTCGGAGCAGGCGCTGCAAGCGCGGCGTTGCGAATTCGGCAACGACATACTCGCGCACCCATTCGACGATGATTACCATCGCGCGCGTTCACCGGCGTGGGAGAACATCACCGTGCCGCTGCTGTCGGCGGCCAATTGGGGTGGGCAAGGCCTGCATCCGCGCGGTAATTTCGAGGGCTTCATGCGCGCGGCCTCCAAGGACAAATGGCTCGAAGCACACGGCATCGAACACTGGACACATTTTTACACCGACTACGGGCGCACCCTGCAAAAGCGTTTTTTTGATTTTTATTTGAAGGACGAGAAAAACGGCTGGGATCAACAACCCAAGGTACTATTGCAGGTACGTCACGTCGATCAATTCGTCGAGCGCCCTGAAAACGAGTGGCCCATCGCGCGCACGCAATGGACAAAGTTTTATTTGCATCCGGCGGATCACAGCCTGCGGCACAAGGCCGCCACGGGCGACGCCACGATAACCTTCGACGCCCTGGGCGACGGCGTCACATTTATTTCCTCGCCGCTGAATGAGGAAGCCGAAATCACCGGCCCCATCGCCGCACGAATGTTTGCGTCGTCGTCCACGAGCGATGCGGATTTTTTTGTGATTTTGCGCGTTTACACGCCCGACCTGCGCGAAGTCACCTTCATGGGCGCCATTGATCCGCACACGCCGGTTGCACAAGGCTGGCTGCGCGCCTCGCACCGCAAGCTGGATGCGAAATTATCGCTGCCGTATCGCCCGTACCACACGCACGACGAAGCGCAGCCGTTAAAACCCGGCGAAGTGGTGCAACTCGATATTGAACTGTGGCCGACTTCGATAGTGGTTCCAGCAGGCAACCGCATCGCCCTCACCGTACGCGGACGCGATTACGAATTTGCCAAATCCACCGGCGCGCGGCTGTCGAATTTCAAGAATGAACTGCTCGGCTGCGGGCCGTTTTTGCACGATGATCCGCGGGATCGGCCGGCTGCGGTTTTTGGCGGGATGACGACGCTGCACTTTGGCGCGGGGCAGGAGGGGTTTGTGTTGCTGCCGGTGATTCCCAAGTGCGGGGGCACCGGCTTACCCACGCTCTCCGCCCAAGCAATGCATCGGGCAACAACCGATAAATAAGATCGCAGGTCTCTTCAATCAAGCCCTCTATCGCTTCGTTATCGAAATAACACAAGGCGCAGACCGCCGACTGAAAAGCTCAATAAAATGAGTGGCGCACTGAGAACATGACGACTTCCGACTCCCATTTTAAAGGCATATTCTTCGCATGCCCCCACCCCCGAGACTTCTATGATTATCAGGCTGCTGATGAACTATTTTTCGCGCGCCTTCGGTCGACAGAAATCCAGTGCCTCCGAGGAAGGCCCTTCGTCCGTCACTACAGCAACCCCATTTTCCGCAACGTCAGTTGAAAAGAAAAATTTATATGCTCAGGCGAGCATCTTTCAGCAACAAGGAAAATTCAACGAGGCAGAGGCCATTTATCGCGCATTACTTCGAAAGCACCCTAAAGACATTGATTTATTGCTTAGCCTGGGGACGCTACACATGCAATGTAGTAGCTTCCTAAAAGCCGCACACCTGCTTAAACAAGCCATCGCTATCGACTCGAATAACGCCACCGCGCTCGACGCGCTCGGCAAAAGCCTGAATTGTTTGCATCAGCATGATGAAGCACTTGTTTGCTACGGTAAATTACTGGCGCTACAGCCAAACAACGCGGATGCTTTCAGTAATTACGGTGCCACGCTGCAGTATTTGAAACGTTCCGAGCAATCACTGGAAAGTTACAACCGTGCTTTGGCCATTGACCCCGATCACGTCATCGCGCTAGAGAATCGCGGAACAATTCTCCAGCAATTAGAACGCTTCGAAGACGCATTGGCCAGCTACGACAGGGCTCTGACTCTGCAACCTGATCGCGCCGACACACACAACAATCGAGGCGCCGTACTGCAAAAACTGGGGCGACATGAAGAAGCATTGTCCAGCCACGGCTCTGCGATTGCAATTAATGCGAATCACGCTTCGGCACTTTACAATCGCGGGAAACTGCTGATGGAGCGTGGCCGGAACGCGGAAGCAATTGGAGACTTCAGGAAAGCAATAGCGTTAGATGGCAATAACGCGCAGGCGCACAACAATTTAAGCTGTGTCTTGAGAGAGCAAAATCAACTCGCGGCCGCCGAATATCATTTAATGCAAGCGATACGGATAAATCCGGAATTCGCCAACTTTCATTACAACCTGGCGACACTGTCAATAAGCCAGGGCAAACTAGCCGACGCCATAAGGCATTTTGGCGATGCATTGAAGTGCAGCCCCGATCACTGCGCGGCACGCTCTTTCATGCTGCATCTGATGCAAAAGACATGCCAATGGGAAGCTCTTGAATCCAACATAGCGCAACTTCGACATAACATGTCCCATACCAGCAAGACCCCGGAAAGCTTTGTTTCCCCATTTATATTTATGTCCATGCCAGGCACGACTTTGGAAGAACATAAGGTTTGCGCGGAAAAGTGGGCCCAATCCGAATACCAAGCCGCATCGTCACAGCGCCATGCGCTAGGGTTTAACCACAACCGGTCTCGCAGAGGGAAAATAATTATTGGTTACCTGTCGGCCGATTTCCGCGAGCATCCTGTTCCTCGAGTTATCGCGCAAGTCTTTGAACTGCACAATCGGGATCAGTTTCACATAATCGCCTACTCGTACGCGCCGGACGATGGCAGCGATATAAGGAAGCGGCTGCAAGGCGCTTTCGATAAATTTGTTGATATTCAGACGTACTCCGACATTGATGCCGCGCGCCAGATATATGCGGATAACGTCAATATTCTGGTTGATCTCACTGGCCACACTGAAAACAGCAGAAGCAGAATACTGGCTTTTCGTCCCGCACCAATTCAACTGAATTACCTGGGTTACGAAACGACCATGGGAGCCGATTTTATTGATTACCTGGTTGCAGACCGTTTCCTGGTTCCGCCCGAGTATCAAAGATATTACACCGAGAAACTTTTGTATCTGCCAAATTGTTTTATGCCTGCCGATCGCACACGCCCGAGGCCACCCGCGCCTGACCGCGCATCTTGCGGCTTGACAGACGGAGATTTTGTTTTTTGCTGTTTTAACCAGACGTTTAAAATTACACCGGCGGTCTTTGATGTCTGGTGCCGCTTATTAAGCTCGATACCGAACAGCATTCTCTGGCTTTTGGCCAGCAATCCGTTTGCGGAGCAAAATCTAAAACGGGAAGCCGAGACCAGGGGAGTCGATCCTTCGAGGCTTGTCATGGCGCCGACCTTGAAACCCATTCAACACCTTGCCAGAATGCAATGCGCTGACCTGTTTCTGGATACCACGCCAATAAACGCAGGGGTAACCTGCTGCGATGCCCTGTGGATGGGATTACCCATAGTAACTCTTGCGGGCGAGAATTCATCATCGCGGATGGCCGGCAGCATGTTATCCGCGCTGGGCGTGCCAGAGCTGATTACCTATAGTCCGGCGGATTACCATGATTTGGCAATGCGCTTGGCAACCAACAGAAATCAACTCCGGTCCATCAGAGAAAAGATTATCGCAAATCGCGACACGGCTCCACTCTTTGACAGCGTATTATTTACACGAAACTTGGAATCCGAATACGTTAGGTTGGTAGATCAGGCGCGTGCGACCAGCCAGCGCTGACTTTGGCATCGATAGCGCAATGAGGTCGGCAAGCGTCACCATCTTTTCAATGTTCACAAGCACCTTGAATGAAATGCCAGTAGGCAGTTCGAGCAGGAAGTGTCTGAAGAGCCGCAGTTCAACAGCGGGTCAATCAATGACGAACGCTGCTTGTCAAGCGGATGATTGTATTGCGCGGCGGAGCAACACTATCGTGCAAAGTGCAACTCCAGCCTGGATCTGGCTCCTCATGCCAAGTCACAGTGCGGTCGCGTAGGACAGACAGTGCGCAACTCAGATCGGCCCCCGCCGATTGCCCCGACTGGCTGCGCGCCTCGCACCGCAAACTGGATACAAAGTTATCGCTGCCGTACCGCCCCTATCACACCCACGACGAAGCGCAGCCGTTAACACCCGGCGAAGTGGTGCAACTCGATATTGAACTGTGGCCGACTTCGATAGTGGTTCCAGCAGGCCACCGCATCGCCCTCACCGTACGCGGACGCGATTACGAATTCGCCAAATCCACCGGCGCGCGGCTGTCGAATTTCAAGAATGAACTGCTCGGTTGCGGACCGTTTTTGCATGATGATCCGCGGGATCGGCCGGCTGCAGTTTTTGGCGGGAAGACTACGCTGCACTTTGGCGCGGGGCAGGAGGGGTTTGTGTTGCTGCCGGTTATCCCCAAACGCTGATACCTGGGCTGTGACCGGACGTTATTCTCAGGCCTCCGGTGATGCAGCAATTGCGCATCATCACAAACCGTAGGGCAGGCAAGACGTTTTTTGTTTTGCCAAGTCGGATCCACGGTTGCGCCTCCGTAACGCGTGGGCACAAAGGACGTGCCCACCCTATGCTTGCCGCCAAAAATATAACAATAAAACAAATACTTACGGCTACGCGTGCCCTCAATTCCCCGGCTGATAATGAATCGCCTTAGCCACCGCCCCCCAACGCGCCACATCCTCGGCAATCCAAGCGGTAAACCGTTCTGAAATCTCCCACCACGGATCCACGCCGAACGCGGCGTAGGATTTCTTGATGTCAGCATGCGCGAGAATTTTTTCCAGCGCGCCGTTCAACCGGCTGACGACGGCACGCGGCGTCGCGGCGGGCGCCATGATGCCGTAGTTGGAGGCGATCTCGAATTTGGGATAACCCATTTCGGCGATGGTGGGCACGTCCGGCAGCGCCGCCGAGCGTTGCGGGCTGGCTATCGCGATGGCGCGCACTTTGCCTGCCTTTATCTGCCCGATGGAGGGCGACACGCCGATGAACATCATATCGACGAAGCCCGCGATCACTTCCTGCTGCGCGGGGCCGACACCCTTGTACGGCACGTGCAGCAGGTTGATGCCGGTGGCGAGTTTGAATTGCTCCATGCCCAGATGCACCACGCCGCCCGCGCCCGACGAGGCATACGTCAGCTTGCCGGGCTGCGCCTTCGCCAGCGCGACGAGCGCCTTGGTATTGTGCGCGGGCATGCGCGGGTTCGCGATCAGCACGGTGTGCCCGCGCGCCAGCGGACTGACACCGACAAAATCCTTCAGCGTGTCGTAGGGCAACGCCGGTTGCGTGCTGGGCGCGGTGTTGAACGATGCGGTAATCACCAAGAGCGTGTAGCCGTCGGGCGCGGATTTCGCCACATGATCCGCGCCGATGGTGCCGCTGGCGCCGGCGCGGTAGTCGATCACAAACGGTTGTCCCAGCGTCTCTTGCAGTTTTGCGCCTACGGGGCGTGACAGCAAATCCGTCGGCCCGCCGGGTGGAAATGGCGATACAAACCGCACCGGCTTGATGGGGTACGCCGTGGGCGTTTGTGCTTGAGCTACGACGGCTTGCAACATCAAAAGAAGAGCGGCGAATACTGGGCTTGAGCGCAAGTGCATGAAAAATCCTGTGTGGTCATTACTTGTCGTTAAAAATGAACGCGTCATTGCAACGAATACTCCTTCCCCTTCAGGGGGAAGGCTGGGATAGGGGTGGGGTTACATCCGTTGCCCCATCCCCACCCTAACCCTC
The DNA here is from genome assembly GCA_002412495.1 of Betaproteobacteria bacterium UBA5216. Classification (GTDB taxonomy): domain Bacteria; phylum Pseudomonadota; class Gammaproteobacteria; order Burkholderiales; family SG8-41; genus UBA5216. Next base: position 47,748 of record DHVE01000044.1, on the reverse strand, counting down.
CCCTTGAAGGGGAGGGAATCAACGAAGTCCCGCAGCACAACTTTGGTATCGCCGTGAATATACGACAGTTCCACAATCCCGTGCGAGGCGCGGCGTTACACTTACGCCCACACACAACCCACGCGCGCACACAGGAGTCGCCCATGTCCGAAGCCAAAAAGAAATACCGTTTCCTGATGATTCAGGCGTTTGATTTGCCCGTTGGATCGAAATATCTGCACCGCCAGACCGAAGGCCCCAAGGAATCGCGGCTGATGAACCACGAAACGCTCACGCATTTGCTGGCAGATGTGGAATGGGATCTGCATCGCGGCCCGCTCACCACCTACGGAGATTGGCCGGTGGAAAGCCGCGAGGAATTCGGCCTTGTCGCCGCGGGCCGCCTGCCCATCGTGCGCGAGGCGTGCGAGAGCGGCAAATACGATGCGCTGGTGTTACTGGGCGGCGGTGAGCCGGGCTTTAATGAATCACGCGAAATTGCGCGACCCTTTGGCATGCCGGTGGTGTCGTGCGCCTACGCGCAGATGCATTACGCGTCGATGCTCGGCAATAAATTCAGCGTGATCGACCTCACCGAAATACACAACATGTATTACTACGATCTGGTGGTGCGCCACCGGTTTGATGCGCGCTGCGCCTCGATCCGCAATCTCGAAAGCCCGTTTCCACGCCCGCCGCACACGGAAGGCCTGATCCCGCGCCAGGAAAAAGAAAAAATCCGGCGCGGCGAACGCTCTGAAATCCTCGAATCCGCCGTCACCGCCGCCGTCGCCGCCATCGAGGAAGACGGCGCCGAAGTGCTGACGTTCGGCTGTTCCGGGCTGTTTTTTCTGCGACCGTTCGTGGAACAGCGGCTGAAAGACATCGGCTGGGACGTACCCGTGCTGGAGGGCTACATGTGCGCGATCACGCTCGCAAAATCACTGGTGGACTTAAAAGTGTGCGCCAGCGCGCTTATGTTTCCACCCGACCGCCCGCGCAAGTGGCGGAAGAAAAAGGTGTTTTAGCGGGCTTACGCCGCGGCTGCGGCGGGCGCCGGCCGTGGATGCGCCTCGCGTATCGGCAAGTTAACAAGCGCGGCCAAACTCGACAGCGCGATGTCTGCATACCACATCCACTGATAATTCCCCGTGCTGTCCACCGCGATGCCGCCCAGCCACGCGCCAAAAAATCCGCCGATCTGGTGTGAGAACAGCGTGAGGCCAAACAGGGTGGCGAGGTACCGCGTGCCAAACAATTTGCCGACGAGTCCCGCGGTGGGCGGCACCGTGGCGAGCCAGGTGACGCCCAGCACCGCGCCGAAAACATAAAACGTCAGCGCGGTTTTCGGCGCCATCAGGAACACCGCGATTGCCACGGCGCGTGTGCCATATACAAAAAACAGCAGCATTTTCATGCGGTGCTTTTGTGCGAGCCAGCCCACGCCAAGACTGCCCGCGATATTGGCGATACCGATGATCGCCAGCGCGCTCGCCGACACCGTGGCGGGCAATCCGCACAGGCCCACTTCGCCCGGCAAGTGCGTCACCAAAAAAGAAATATGAAACCCGCAGGTGAAAAAGCCCGCATGCAGACACCAGTAACTGCGATCCTGAAACGCCACGCGAATTTGTTCATTCAATGTAATTTCCGCGGGCGCGTCGGCCACGGGCGCCGCTTTCGGCTTGTTCCCCAGCTTGAACGCCAGCGGAATCGTGGCCAGGCAAGCTGCCGCCAGTGTCCACATCGCGCTCACCCAGCCGAATGCAGCGATCACCGCCTGTGAAACCGGCGCAAACACGAATTGCCCGAACGAGCCACCGGCGTTGATAAAGCCCGATGCGAACGCGCGTTTTTCGACGGGCAAACGCTGCGCCGCCGAACCGATGAGGATCGAAAAACTGCCCGCGCCCGCCCCCGCCGCCATCAACAAGCCGAGTGTGACCACCAGCCCGAAGCCGCTCGACATGAACGGTGTCGCCGCGAGCCCCACGGCCATCATCAGCGCACCGATCACGATAATGCGCACCGTGCCTGCGCGATCCAGCAGCGCGCCGAAAATCGGCTGCGCCGCGCCCCACACGAATTGACCCACCGCCAGCGCGAAACTCACGGTGACTATGCCCAGGCCGGTCGCGGTATTCAGCGGCGACACAAACAGCCCGAGCGACTGGCGCACGCCCATGGTGATCATGAGAATCGCCGAGGCGCACAGCACCAACGGCCAGTAATTGCGTTTATCCATAGGGGTTCCGTAATCTGGTTCAGCGCCACCAAGCGTTGGGCGCGCGGCAGTCCGCATCATGCCAGCTGCTTTTTTTGCATGATACGCTGCCCGATGTTACGTGTGGTACCGGCGGATTTGAGTGCTAAAATTCTTTTTCCCATTTCATTACCTTCGCTCAATCCGGGACTGTCCATGCCTATCGGCAAACTCGATCATTTCTCCATCCGCACGCTCGACGTTGAAGCTTCGCGCCGGTTTTACACCGACATCATGGGTTTCACCGAAGGCTTTCGTCCGCCATTTAATTTTCCCGGCCTGTGGATGTATAACGGCCCGCAATATCCGGAGACCAACGGCGTGGTGCACATCATCGGCGTCGATCTGAATAACCCGGAAGGCCTCAAGGAATATCTCGGAGACCGCGATCTCGATACCCTTAAAGGCACCGGCACGGTGGATCACATGGCGTTTGCCGCCACCAATTTGCCGGACATGCGCGCGCGTCTGACGAAGCATGGTGTCGCGTTTCGTGAGCGCACGATTCCTTCGCTCGGCATACATCAGGTGTTTTTTGAAGACCCGAGCCAGGTCACCATCGAACTCAATTACCCGGCGGCGGAAGCTGCGGCGTAGTTCAACATCAACACGCACCGCAAAGGCACAAAGAACTGCCGCAAAGAAAACCACGAGTGTTTTTGAAGTTCTTTGCGTTTCCTTTGCGCCCTTGCGGTGGGTTTCAAATTTTTTCTAACTGGAGGCAGACATGAAAATCGGATTCATCGGTATCGGCACCATGGGCGGGCACATGGCTTACAACCTGTGCAAGGCGGAGTTTGAGGTTTCGGTTAACGATCTGAACAAGGATTTGTCCAAGCGTCATATCGAAGTCGGCGCGACTTGGGCCGATTCGGTTAAGACAATCGCGCAAAACAACGAAGTCATCATGACCTCGTTGCCCGGCCCGAAGGAAGTGCAGGATGTCGCGCTGCGCGCCGACGGTCTGCTGGCCAACATGAAGCCCGGCACGGTGTGGTTTGATCTTTCCACCAACTCCGTAACGGTAGTACGCGCCTTGCACGCGAAGTTCAAGGAAAAGGGCATCCACATGCTCGACGCGCCGGTAAGCGGCGGTCCCAAGGGCGCGAAGTCCGGCAAGATGGCGCTACTGGTGGGTGGCGACAAAGCGGTGTTCGACAAATACCGCAAGGTGCTGGATGCCATCGGCGACCAGATTTTTTACATCGGTAACAGCGGTGACGGCACCGTGGCCAAGCTGGTGCACAACGCGGCGGGCTACGCCGTGCAGGCAGCCATCGCCGAGCTGATGACCATGGGCGTCAAGGCCGGCGTGGACCCGGTGCAACTGTGGGCAGCCATCCGCCAATGTTCGCTCGGCCGCCAGCGCACGTTTGACCGCATGGGCAACCAGTTCATGCAGCACACTTTCGATCCGCCCGATTTCGCGCTCAAACTCGCGCACAAGGACGTCACGCTCGCCACCGAACTCGCGCGCGAGATCGGCGTGCCAATGAAAATCGCCGCACTCACGCACGCGGAAATGACCGAGGCGCTGAACCGCGGCTGGGGCAACCTGGATTCGCGTTCGTTCCTGATGCTGCAAAAAGAACGCGCGGGCGTCGAGATCAAAGTGCCGGCAGCGGAAATCCAGAAAGTGCTGGATCGGGACGGCTAACCGGCGCGCCAGCGGTCGCACTGCCCGAAGTAAATATAGCCTTTTAATGGCGTTTATATCTGGCGTTTATATTCTTACATCGTCGGCAGCTTGTATTCACCGCCCAGCGACAGCAGCGCCCACGGCGCCAACTGCACGTCGGTGCTGAAGTTAATGTGCGCTGCCGCCGCGTGTGCGTCTCGAAACAGGCGCTGCAACGGCGCGCTGTCGTAGATGCCGTTGGCGCCCGCCATTTCGACTAGCGAATCAACGGCTTCAACACACAGCCTCACCGATGCCGCGCAGTTGCGCTTGTTGCGCAGCTTTTCTTCGAGCGTCAACGAACGCCCCGACTTGATGGTGGCGTCGGCCTGCAAACAATCGTTGCGCAACACCAAGCGCGCGGCATCCACCTTGGCGGCGGCCGCGCCGACGCGCAACTGTACGCTCTGAAAATCGCGCATCTTGGCGCCGGTGTAACTGGTGCTGCGCGATTTGACCATCTCGATGGCCGCATCCACGGCGGCCTGTGCATTGCCGACAATCGCGCCCGCGATGCAATGTCCGCCCAATGAGGAGGCCGGCACCTTGAATGTCGGATTGGTGTTGATGCGCAGCCCCGGAAATTCGTGCCCGGGCCGGGTAACGTACATTGACTGCGTGCGGTGCTCCGGCACGAACACGTTGTCGCAGCGCACCGAACGGCTGCCCGTGCCGCGCATGCCGAGCGTCTGCCAGTCGTCGATGATTTCGTACTGCGCGCGCGGCACCATGCAGTAACGATAATCCAGAATTTTATCGTCCGCGCCGCGCACCTGGCAGGCGAGCATGTTCCACTGCGCCACGTCCACGCCCGAACTGAACGACCAGCGTCCCGTCAACATGAGGCCTCCATCCACCAGGCGCCCGCGCCCCTGCATATAGGCTATGCCCGACGCAATCAGACAATCGGGATTTTCACCCCACATTTCCTGCTGCGCCTGCCCGCTGAACATGGCCACGTTGCGATGGTGCGAACTTAAATTGGCGACATTCCAGCCCACCGAGCAATCGCCGCGCGCCAGCATTTCGGGGATGTCAAAATAGGCGACGAAATCCAGCTCCATGCCGCCCCATGCTTTCGGCTGGTGATAGCGGAACAAACCCGCGCGGTGCAACGCGGCTTCAACCTCGGGCACCATGCGCGTGGCGCGATCGGAAGCATCCGCATGTTCGCGAAGAAACGGAATCAGGTCGCGCGCGCGTTGCAGGGCTTCGTCGTAGGTGATGTGCGAGAAATCGTTGAATTTAGGGGTTGCCGTCATGTTGATTTGGCTTTCATATCACTGCCACACTGCGTAACGATTCGTTCTCAATCGGCCTTCAATCCCAGCGCGCGTACGATTTTGCCGTATTTCGCGGTCTCGCTTTTGAGGAATGCGGTGAACTGCTCAGGGCTGGTCACCACGGCTTCCGCGCCCAGCGTATTTAACCGCTCGCGCAACTCCGGCGTATTCGCCACCTTGACAAGTTCGGCGTTCAGCCGCATCACGATGTCACGCGCCGTGCCCGCCGGCACCAGCAGCGCGCTCCACAACGTGTGCTCGAATCCGGGCAAACCCGACTGCGCCACGGTGGGCAGCTCCGGCACAAATGGCAGGCGCTGCGCCGACGATACCGCCAGCGCCTTGACCTTGTCCGCCTTGTAGAGCGGCAGGCCCACCGGCATCGCGGCGAAATACATCGCTACCTCGCCCGCGATGACATCGGTGATCGCCTGCGGCCCGCCCTTGTACGGCACGTGTACCATTTTCAAACCCGCCATGGAACTTAACAATTCCGTGCCGAGATGATCCGACCCGCCCGCACCTGCCGACGAAAAATTAAGCTGCCCCGGCCGCGCGCGCGCCAGCGCGATCAGTTCCTGCAACGTTTTTACCGGCAACGATTTGTTGACCACCATGATATGCGGCGTGGCCGACACCTGCCCCACGCCGGCCAGATCACGCAGCGCGTCGTAACCGAGTTTGCTGTAGAGCGCGGGGCTCACCGCCAGTCCTGGACTGCCCAGCAACGTGGTGTAACCATCGGGTGCGGATTTGGCGGCGGCCTCGGCCGCGATGTTGGCGCCCGCACCGGCACGATTTTCTATCACCACCTGACGGCCGAGCAGTTCAGACAATTTAGCGCCGTAGGTACGCGCGATGATGTCGGTGGTGCTGCCGCCGGGGAAGCCCACCAGCATGCGCACCGGTTTGATCGGATAGGTTTGACCGCCCGCGTGGCCGCTCAACACCACGGCAGCAATCGCAAGCAGGCGAGTCAGGGCTGAGCGTTGCATAAAACCTCCGCGGACTATCGGGAAATACGCATCTCGGGCTTGATGATCTTGCGCCAGCGGGCGATTTCCCCGCTGATAAACGCCGTGGCCTGTTGCGGCGTGCCGCCCATGAGTTCATTGCCCTGCTGGATCATGCGCTCCTTAACGTCCGCATTGCTGAGTGCCTTGTTGAGTTCGCCGTTTAATTGCGCGACGGTAGCACGCGGTACGCCAGCGGGTACGAGCATCGCCTGCCACAGATAAAAATCCACACCGGGTACGCCCGATTCCGCGATAGTGGGCAACTCCGGATACGAAGGCACGCGCGCCGCGCTGCTCACGCCGAGCGCACGCGCGCGCCCGGACTGCGCCAGCGGCATGCCGGCCAGCACCGAGATAAAAAGCATAGGAATCTGCCCACCCGCAAGATCAACCATCGCCGGGCCGCCACCTTTGTACGCGATCTGCGTCACCTCGATACTCGCCGCGGATTTAAACAGCTCCGCCACCAGAAACATCGCGCTGCCGGTACCCGCCGAACCGTAGTTCAGCTTGCCTGGGTTCGATTTTGCGTACGCCACCAGTTCCTTGACCGATTTCACCGGCAGCGATGGCGTCACCAGCAGCACCATGGGCAGGCGCGCGATCATGCCGATGCTGTCGATGTCTTTCAGCGTGTCATAAGGCATGTTGTCATAGATGGCGGGATTCGCGCCGTGCGCCGAATCAACCACCATCAGCGTATGCCCATCGGGCGCGGATTTGGCCAGCAACGCGGTAGCCAGCATGCCGCTTGCGCCCGGCCGGTTATCGACGATGAACTGCTGCTTCATGTTTTCGCCCATCTTCGCCGCCATCGCGCGCGCATTGATGTCCGTCGAGGCGCCGGGCGCGTACGTGACGAGCACGCGTATCGGGCGGGTGGGCAAAAGTTGGGACGATTGGGCCAACGCGCTAAAGTTGGAACACGTCAGCGCGGCAAGCGTGAACGCAATAGTGCCGTGGCGAAACATCATGAGGGCTTCCCGGAAATCGTAACGAAAATCGGAATTCGGAATTCGAAATTGAATCGCTGGCTACGGCATTGCCACTTCGGGTTTGCCGGTGGTGAGAAAATGATGGTAGCTGTTGATGAACAAATTCATGCGATAGTAGTTGCGCACATCCTTGTATTTCGCGAACGGCGCGCTTTTGTAAATCTCCTCGCGACTCATGCTTTTTTTCACCGCCGCGCGCATGCCGGCATCAAAGTCGGACAGCATTTGCGCCTCATTCAACACATCCTGACGCGCGCCTATGTCGCCATGGCCGCCGAGATACTTGTCTACATTCATCGCCGCCATCTGCCTTAACATCGACACCCAATTGGACATCGACGGCGTGAACTGCGGATTGGGCCAACTATTTTTCGAGAACGGTCCGCCGGAAAACAACACGCGCTCTTTCGGAAAATACACCAGCGTATCGCCGGGATTCTGCCCGGCGCCCAGGTAAATCAGCTCGAACACGCGCCCGCCCAGCGTGCCGGTGAGCTTTTCATCATAGGTCACATCCGGCAGGATCAGCCGCACCTCGGCGGGATCGAATTTCTGTTGCTTGAAATAACCCTGGCGGCGCTTCATTTCCACGCCATGATGCGTCTTCATCATCACGGCGGTGTCGCGATGCGCGAGGAAAACAGCGCCTTCGCGCCTGAACACCGCGTTGCCGAAGTAGTGATCACCGTGCGCGTGCGTGTTGATTACGTAGCGAATCGGCTTGTCGGTGGTCTTGCGTATCGCCGCGAGCAACTCCTCCGCGCGCTTCGGATGCTGGCGTGAATCGATCACCAGCACACCCTCATCGGTCACGAGCCATGCGTTGTTCGATTCCTGATGGTGATACTGAAAAAACAATCCGGGCGCGACTTCCGTTACCGTGATCGGCACCGGTTTCTCCTGCACGGAGCCGTCGGCGGGTGCCTGCGCGTATGTGTGCATGCCAACAAGCGACAACACGCACAACAATGCACCCAAAAAACTTCGTTTCATAATGACCGCTCCCTTTTCATTGTGCTTCAAGCGATGAGTGTAGTTGATCGCGCGTGGCACGCGGAAGCACGCGAGCGCTTGTAATGGAATTAATGCAACCTGTTGTTTTTAATTAACTTTTATCGAACAATGCCCTTGACACTTATTCCGCCCTGAGCCCGGCGGCCTTGATCACCCTGCCCCACTTCTCAAACTCGCTGCGTATGTGCCGGGAAAATTCCTCGGGCGAATTCGCGACCGGTTCGGCGCCGTCGGCGGCGAGTTTGTCGCGCACGTCGGGCGCGCGCAATGCCTGCACGGCGTCTTTATAAATTTTAGCGATGATGGGCGCGGGCACGCCAGCCGGTGTCATCAGGCCGTTCCACGACGTTGCCTCGAATCCCGGCAAACCGGATTCCGCGATGGTCGGCAAATCAGGCATGACCGATGACCGTTTCACACTGGATACCGCGAGGCTGCGCAGCCTGCCCGTGCGGGTGTGCGGCGCAACGGCGAGCATGGTGGGAAACATGAACTGAATTTGCCCGGCGATCAAATCGGTCAACGCCGGCGCACCGCCGCGATAAGGCACGTGTGTCATTGACGTGTTGCTCGCCAACCGAAAATGTTCAACCGCAAGATGTCCGCCACTGCCCGCGCCCGGCGATCCGAAGTTGAGCGTGCCCGGCTTGGCGCGTGCCAGCGCGAGAAATTCCTTTACGTTGCGAGCGGGCACCGACGGATGCGTGACGAACACATAGGGCTGATACGCCGCTTGCGTTACGGGTGCGTGGTCCTTCAACGTTTCGTACGGCATTTTTTTTTGCAAATGCGGATTGATGGCATAGCTCGAGGACGCCATCAACAGGGTGTAACCATCCGCGGGCGCCTTCGCGGCGAGGTCGGTGCCGAGCAGGGTTGCCGCGCCGGGGCGGTTATCAACCACTACCTGCTGCGCCCAAGCGTCGGACAATTTAATCGCCACCGCACGTGCCACCACGTCGCTGCCGCCGCCTGGCGGAAACGGCACGATAAAACGCACGGGGCGCTCGGGCCATCGCGCGGGCGCCGTTTGCGCATGCAACCACGCAGGCGCGCACAGTGCAAACACCATGCCGACAAAGTGCAGGCCGCGCGCCGATGCCATTACGGCAGCTTCCAACCCAACCACTCGCAAATGCCGCGCCCCATCACCCATTCCTTGTCCTCCGCCTTGAGCCACGGCGCGTCTTTCAGCCACATGTCGATTTGCTGCCGATACGGCACCGGCGAACGCGACAAATCGCTGCCCCAAAAGGTGCGCTTGCCACCAAATGCTTCGTACGCCTTGCGTGCGTATTCCTGCACGCGTTTGAACGGATACGGCTCATCCGAATAACAAGGCAGCGCGCTGGCTTTCACCGCGACATTCGAGCGCTTGGCGATGGGCAGGAGCTTGTCGAAATCGCGGAACGTTTCATCGAACGGTTTGCCGCTGGTGAGCGACATGTGATCCATGACGATTTTAAGATTCGGGTAACGCGCGGCCACAGTGTCGATGGTGGCCACCATGTTTTGCGGCACCAGGATCATCAACGCGATGCCTTGTTTTTCGGCTTCCGCCCACACCCAGTCGAACTTGCCATCGATCAACGGCTGTTGCAACACGGGGATGTGAAACGAGAACCGCATGCCGAGCATGCCGGGTTGATTGCGCCAGCCTTGGATGGTTTGTTTGGCGTCGGGTGCTTCGGGATTAAACCGTCCCATGATGGCAAATCGCGTGGGATGCGCCTTGACCGCGGCCAGCGCAAGATCATTACGGTCGCCTTCCCACGACGGCGGCACGATCACGAGGCGATCAACACCCGCCGCGTTCATCTCTTGCAGCAGTTCTTCGTGGCCCAATGGAATTTCGCGCTGCGCATGCGCGCGCCCCGGCCAGGGCCGCTCGGCGGTGTTCGCGCCCCACACATGCACCTGCGAATCAACAATCAACATGGTTTGCTCCTAGGTAAGAGTGCGCAATTATCCCTTGTTCGCACAAACGCGTGAAATCCGTTGCCGCGCCTTGGTTGCGCGACGCGGTTATCAGGTACAGTACGGCTATGACGGATTCGGCCACAAACTCGCAGAGCAAGGAAATCTCGCTGTTTTTTCTGGTCGGCGCGCTGCTCACCGGCCATGTGATGGCGTCGATGGCGCTGCTGGTGCTGCCCGCGGTGGCGCCGGTGGTGGCGCGCGAATACCGCATCGACGCCTCGCTGATCGGCTATTTCATTACGTTGGTGTGCGTGGGCCAACTGGTCACCCTGACGTGGTTTGGCAATGTCACGCGGCGCTTTGGCGCCTGCCGCATCAATCAGGCGGGACATGGCTGTGTGGCCGCCGGCATGGCGCTGATGATGTTGCCCATGCCTGCGTTTCTCGCCGCGGGCGCGGTGGTGGTGGGCTTTGGTTACGGGCTGATCGGACCGTCGTTTTCGCATTTGCTGATGCGGTTTTCACCGCCGGAGCGGCGCAACTTTATTTTTTCGTTGCAGCAGACCGGCGTGCCCATCGGCGGCATGGCGGCCGCGCTGATTGCGCCTGCCATTGCGCTGGCGTTCGGCTGGCGCTGGGCCATGCTGCTCAGCGTGTTGCTGCTTGCCAGCGTGGTGCTGATGATGCAACGCGGGCGCAAGCGCTGGGACGATGATCGCGATGCCGCCGCCAACGTCCTCTCGCCGCAGCCGCTGGCGAATGTGGTTACCGTGTGGCGCCTGCCACCGCTGCGGCGCGTCGCGCTGGCGGGTAGCGCGTTTTGCTGGGCGCAATTTTGTGTAAGCGCATACGCCGTGGTGATCTGCGTGAAAGTGTTCGAGCTGGATCTGCTCACGGCGGGCGCCATGCTCACCGTGGTGCAGGTCGCGAGCGCGCTGGGGCGCGTGGCGGTGGGCTGGCTTTGCGATGCGCTGCGCAACACCGCGCGAGTGCTGTCGTGGAACGCCGCGATCCTGCTGGCGACGTGCGTAATGTCGCTCTGGATCGCACCGGGCTGGCCACTGTTGACGATCTACGCGCTGTTCGCGGTGCTCGGATTCACCACCGGTGCGTGGGCCGGCACGGTGCTGGCCGAAGCGGGACGCCTTGCGCCGGCGGGCTCGGCTACTGCCGCGCTGAGCGGCATGTTCGTTTATCTCAACGGTGGCAAGATGATCGGCCCCATTGTGTTTGCCAACACCTATTGGATAACGCAAAGTTATGCGTGGGCGTTTGCGTCGCTGGCACTGCCGGCGGTTATAGCACTGGCTTGTCTTTCGCCAAGAAATTCCAATAAAAACAAATAATTACAACACCACCTCATTCTGGCGCAAGCCAGAATCCAGATCGTTCATCACATTGCAGTTGAAGTCAGCGCTCTCGCGCGGGCAACAAACTGGATTCTGGCTTGCGCCAGAATAACGGTGTTGGGGTTGGTGTGTTCGTAACGTACGACGCGCCGTTTACTTCTTCACTTCCGCCAGCAACTGCTCCCAGTTTTTCGGCAACTGAATCTGCTTGCACGTTGGAAAGCCCAGCACGCCGTTGTGCGCAAACACGTAGATGCTGTTGCGCGCAGGATCGCCCGTCACGCAGGTGAGGAAATCCTCCGGCCGCCACACCATCGGCACCAGACGATCGGGATCATCCGACTCGTGATAAACCTTGGGAATATCGCCCGCAGCCACCGCGGCCTTCAGATCCCACAGCGGCTTTTGCGTCCAGTCGCGCTGTATGCGCTCCCACTGGCTCGCGGGCACGCGCGCATGCTCCCACAAGTGCTTCTGAAAATCGCATTTGCTCCAGCCCGACGCGGCAATGGCCTCCGCGATCAGCGGCGAGAGCAGCAGTTGCGGACGCAGCGTATTGAGGCCCTGCCCGGTGGAGAACATCAATTGCCAGGAGTATTGCCGAACTACCGCGTCACAAATATACGGCATCATCTCCAGCGCCGTGGCGCCCGACACCGAAGAGATGTGATTGCCGCCGGTGTGGCGCGAAATCATCACGGTGTTGTCGCCCGCCTTGAAGCCGAAATCCGTACTGGTGGGTTGCCAGCCGATTTTTTTCACCACGTCTTCGTTTTCCGCGACCACCACGCGCCAGGTGTTGCCGAAGGTTGCCTTGTCGTTTTTGTGCGGCAAGAAACCCGCGACGTTGCGCAGATACAAGCGCCAGAATCGACCCACCGATGTGTTGGCGATAAAGCCGTCGCGCATCACGCCCTGCGTGTAATTAAAATCGAGTTGCTTGATGATGTCGCCATTGAGAATGATCAGCGTCTCGCCGCCCGGCGTATTTCCGCTGTGCTCGACGCCATAACCGTGGTCCACCATCGCCTCGACCAGCGCCACCAGCACCGGCATGTATTCCGGACGGCAGCCGGCCATGACGCCGTTGACCGCGATGCTCCAGATGGTCGCGGCGCGGCTGTCGGGCAACATATTGCCGAGTGACTCGTCGGCCTTGCGGTCGGTGAACCGCAGAAACTGCTCGATCTTTTGCGGCGTGGGCGGCACGATGGGCAAGCCGTCGGACAACTCGTGGCGATAAAAATAATCGTTGATCTCGTCGAAGCTGCCTTCCACCACGATATCGCGCGCGCCCGGCTCGTTGTCCGTGGTGGCGCCCTTGGGCGGCGTCAGCAGATTGTCGATCACGTGCTGCAACGTCACCTCAAGCGTGTTCTTGCGCAGTTGCTCCTTGCTCTGCACGCCGGGGTGGCCCACCACCTTCGCCACCGGTAGATTGGGCATGCCCAGCCCTTTGGACGCGGCAACCGCCAGCGTCATGAAACCTTCGCCCACCAGCGTTGACGACGGGAAACCCGCCGCTTCACCCGATGCACTGGCCCGCAACACGGCGGGCGTGCAGCTGCCTCAACAGCCCATGCCGGAGATGACGGCATCGACTCCTTTTTCTTTGAATTTCTGCGGCAATGCCGCCACCACCGCGCGCTCGTCGCTGCCATGCGTGTTGCCGAATTCCTTCCAGCTCACGAACTTGGCGCCGGGATAACGTGCCTTGATGCCTTCTTCGAGAAACGAAAACACTTCATCGCCGCGGAACACCTGGTCCCACACCGTCGCGATGGTTTTGCCGTCCAGCGTGTCAAGGCGCTTCGCCAGCGCCTTTACTTTGGTCTGGCGCGGGCTGCGTGGCCACAGGGCCTGATAAAAACCGTCTTTGGCGTCGAACATGATGGGTTGCTCCTGAGAATGGCATGGAAGATGTTTGATTATCAGTGGTTCACCAGCCACAGTCTAGCGACGGTGTTCACATCGTGTTAGGCTCTGCGCCGTTCAACTACAGCAGGGGAATTTCATGGGCTTGCGATCATTGGCCATTGCGTTATTAACTGGCGCTTTCGCTGCTGTTTCCGTTTCGGCACATGCGCAGCAGTCCCCCCCCCGCCCCATCCGCATGCTGATTCCGTTCACAGCCGGTAGCGCCGCCGATATCATCGCGCGCGCCATGGAGCCGGCGATGCGCGATCGTCTCGGACAGGCGCTCGTCATGGATAACCGCGGCGGCGCGGGCGGCAACATCGCGGCGGAACTCACAGCCAAAAGTCCCGCCGATGGTTACACGCTGATGATGGGCACCATTGGCACACAGGCGATTAATGTAAGTCTGTATTCGAAACTGTCGTATCACCCGCAGCGCGACTTCACGCCGATCACCCTGGTGGGCGACAGCCCGAATGTATTGGTGGTGAATCCGGTGGTGCCGGTAAAATCGCTGAAGGATTTTATTGCGCTGGCAAAATCCAAGCCCGGCGTGTTGAACTACGGCTCGTCCGGCGCGGGCACCACGGTGCATCTGGCGGGTGAACTCTTCAGCGTAATGACCAGTACCAAGATGGTCCACGTGCCGTTCAAGGGCGCGGCAGAGTCCTTGACGGCCTTGTTATCAGGCGAGACTGATTTGCAATTCGCGAGTTTGTCATCGGCGATACCACTGATCAAATCAGGCCGTTTGCGTGCGCTCGGCGTCACGTCACTGAAACGCTCACCCTCCATTCCGGAGCTCGCGACGATTGCGGAATTGGGATTGCCTGGTTACGACGCCGTGGCGTGGTACGGCATCGTCGGCCCAGCCAAATTGCCTGCCGACATTGTTGCCACTATCTACAAGGTGGCGCTCGCGTCCCTCGGCCAGCAGGATGTAAAAACGCGCTTGTTCAATTCCGGCGTTGAGGTGCGTACCTTGGGACCGGAGGAGTTCGCGAAATACACCGAGAGTGAAATCGCGAAATGGGCAAAGGTGGTGAAGGCTTCCGGTGCGCGTGCGGGTTAATTGTTAACGTTTTCCGCATTCAAACAATCCGTCAGTTCGTCGCCGTCATCCCCGCGGCTTTAACGATCTTCGTCGCGGTGGCCATCTCGCTGCGCAAGAACGCGGTAAATTCTTCCGGAGTATTGCCAACCAGTATCGCACCCTGGCTGGTCAACCGGTCCTTGATTTCCGGCAGATTCAAAATGCGCGCAATTTCCGCATTAAGTTTCGTCACACTGGATCGCGGGGTGGCGGATGGCACCAGCAGGCCATACCAATTCGACATCGAGTAGCCCGGCACGCCCGCTTCGGCGATCGTGGGCACATCCGGCAGCGGTGGAAAACGTTTGCTGGTGGTGACACCCAGCGCGCGCACTTTGCCGCTGCGCACATATTGCGTGACCTGTAACGCGTTCATGAAATAAATCGGTATCTGCCCGGCGAATAAATCGATGGCCGCGGGCCCCGCGCCTTTGTACGGTATGTGGTTGATCTGCGTGCCGGTCAGCAGCTTGAACAACTCCGTCGCCAAGTGTGGCGGCGAACCGTTGCCCGAACTGCCGTAATTGATTTCGCCGGGGCGCGCTTTGAGAAACGCGATGAATTCCTTCACGCTGCGCGGCGGAAACGACGGATGCAGCGACAGCACCAACGGCCCTTCGGCCAGCAGACTCACTGGCGCAAAATCTTTTGCGGTGTCAAACGGCAGCTTTGGATAGATGCTCGGGTTCACCGCAAAGCCGCTGGGCACCACCAGCGCGGTGTGTCCGTCGGGCGTGGATTTCGCGACGTAGGCGGTACCGATGGTTCCGTTGGCACCGCCGCGGTTTTCAACGATCACCGGCACGTTCCACGCTTCGTTGAGCTTTTGCGCCATGGCGCGCGCAAAGATGTCGGTGCCGCCGCCGGGCGGAAACGGCACCACGATGCGCATTGGACCGGCGGGATATTGTTGTGCCGCTGACAGCGCGGGCACCAACAATAACGCAGACAGACATACGCGCATCACTTGAACTTCACGACCTTCGGATCAAACTCCAGCCCCAGCCCCGGCTTGTTCGGCACGGTGAGCATGCCGTTTTTCGGCACGGGCACTTCCTTGTAGCAACGGAAGGTCCACGGCATGTATTCCACCGTGAGGCCGTTGGGAATGGCGGCAATAGTATGCACCTGAATCTCGGGAATCAGGTGACTGACCACCGGCAGATTGAACGCTTCGGCCATGCCGGCAATTTTCATAAAGCCGGTGATGCCGCAGGAGCGCATCAGATCGATCATGATGATGTCCACCGAGCGCGCCTCCATCATATGCCGGAACGGTACCGATCCGTAAACATATTCGCCGCCCGCCACCGGGGTATCGAGCGCGGCGGTAACGCGCGCAAGGCTCGGATAGTCGTCGTGCGCTACCACGTCTTCAAGCCAGAACAGATGATATCTCTCGACCTGCTTGCCGATGGAAATCGCCTGACGCACGTCCCAGCGCTGATTGATGTCGCACATCAGGTCGATTTTGTCGCCAATGGCTTCGCGAATCAGGCGGATGCGCTCGACTTCTTTCGGCGGATTGGTGTCGCCGGGGAGTGCCAACTGCGTCTTCATTTGCGTGTAGCCTTTTTTCACCAGCGTCTCGGCGGCCTTCACCACGTGTTTCAGCGGGAAGCTGCGCATCAGCGCGCCGCTGGCGTAGGTAGGCACGGTTTTGCGGAAGCCGCCCAGCAGTTCGGACACGGGCTTGCCCGCGGCCTTGCCCTTGATGTCCCACAGCGCAATGTCGATGGCGGACGAGGCCAGCGTAAAAATACCGCCCGGCCCGGCATGCGAACCCGCAACACGGAATTTCGCATGAATGGGTTCGGTGCATTGCGGATCCATGCCGACCGCCAGCGCGCCCAACGAATCAATCGCCGACTTCAGCGCCGGCGTAATGCCGCCGCCGAAAAACGCCACCGATACGCCCTGCAAGCCTTGATCGGTGCTGACCTTCACCGCGATCAGTTTGCGCGTGGCGCCTTTTTCTTCGGGGCCGTTGGCGAGCGGTTCATCGGCAGGCACTTCAACAAAAGCGGTCTGGACTTTGGTGATTTTCATGGGTGTCTCACGGGTGGTTGAATGAAAGGGAATAATCGAATTCTAACCCCAAAGCGTACCAGCACCGCAAAGGCGCAATGCCTTTGAACCTGACCTTGGCAATCCGATATCAACCGTCGTAACGCCACTCGCGCCAGCCGCCCAGCAGCGGGAAATACAGCCCCAGCCGTATCTCGCGATCAGCGCGTCCGTTATGTAAATCCGCCATGCGCATCAGCGCGCCATAACGCAGCAACTGCGCGGCGTAGCGCACGCGCTCGTTATCCAAAAAGGCGTCTTGATCGCCGCCTTCATGAACGCTGGTCTTAAAATCGATAATCCAGCGCACGCCACTGTCGTCGATAAACGTGCGGTCGATCACCACATCGACCGTCTCCGCGGCTATGAGGCCGGTCAATCGTAACTCGGCGCGCGCTTCATTGTGGGCGTCCAGCATCCAACGGCCGCGCGGGTCGGCCACACTCGTGGCAAGCGCGGCACTGACGCGCGCCGTCGCGTGATCCATTTCCATCGCCGGCACGCCCAGCCGTTTGAGTTCACGCTGATAAACGGCGCGCAGCGATTGCACCCGCGCCGCGTCCCACGCCGCGACGCCATCTTCAGCGATGCGCTGCAAAAAGCGGTGCACCACCGTGCCGATGTGTTTGGCGGTTTCAGAGGCCCATGAAAATTCCACCTGATCGTGCGCACTGGCGTGCGCGGCATCCTGCGCGGTCAAGACCCAATCGACGCGCGCCGGCGCGGGGGGCGGCGCCCAGTCCAGCGGCAAGCGATGAATCACGGGCGGCACGCGCGGCGGGGCCGGGATTGCGGCATCGACGTTGCCAGACGCCTCCAATGCCTCCGGCGCCTGCACACCCGCGAACTCGTGCGCCACCGCCGGCCACAACCGCGACAGCAACGAGCCCGCGCGCGGGGCAGGCTCATCCGCGCCCGCATCGATCTGCGCAATCAGGTGCAACCGCGATTTGGCCCGCGTCGCCGCCACGTAGAGCAGGCGCGCGTCTTCGTGCACGCCTTTTAATTTTTCCAGCGCGTCGAGGTAACGGTAAATCGGATCACCATCCGCACTCGGGTCGCTCGCCTCGCGTATCGGGGCAAGCAGCAATTCCGATTCGCCGTGCGCGCGTGGACGCTCCTGCCACGCCAGCAATTGCGGCTCGTTGCGGCGCGGCGTGTAGCCCAACCCCGGCACGATCACCACATCAAATTCAAGTCCCTTGGCCTTGTGGATGGTCATCAACTGCAAGCGTGTGTCGGCTTGCGCATCGGCGGCGGCGAAGAGTTTCGCGACGTTTTCTTCCAGTACGGCGAAGTCGGCGATGTCGCCGCCGTCTTCGAGTGTTTCAAGCAGACGAAAATACGCCTGTGCGTCTTCAATATCCGTGCGCGTGCCGACACAGGCCGGCCCGCCCAGTGCAAGCCACGCGCCTTCGATCCAGCGCGCGGCGGATTCACGGCGGCGCGCGGCGATAAATTCCGCAAGAATGCCGCGCACGCGCGTCAGACGCCGCGCGCCGTCCGCGGATAAGGTTTGCACACGCGCTTCCTCGCACATTAACGTCCACACAGTAGCGCGATGATCGTCACCCGCAAGCGCGCTCAAATCCGCCAGCGTCAGCCCGCACCACGGCGCGCGCAGCACGGCGAGCCACGCGATACGGTCCGCCGGATGAAACAGCGCGCGCGTGAGCGCGGTCAAATCCTGCACCACCGCGCGCTGGCCCAGCGGCTCGATCTCCACCGCCTGAAAACTGTGGCCGGCATCGCGCAAGGCTTGGGCGATGAACCGCAGATGCCCGCGCGCACGAACCAGTAACACCATGTTTTTATTGGGATTTTCTGATTTTTCCCACTGCACGATTTCCGCCACGCGCCGGGCTTCAAGGTCGCGATCAAAGCTGCCGAGCGCGTGTATGTGAACGGCGGCGTCGTCGGTATCCGCTGACTGTGACGGCACGCAAGGAACATACGGCACCGCCCCACTGGCGAGGTCTTCAGCATCCGGCATCACAGCAGTGAACGCGCGGTTCACCCATTCGACCACGCCGCGCTGCGAGCGGAAATTCACCGACAGCGTGAGCGGCGTCAGCGCCACCGTGCCGATGCCTTCGTGACGCGCGCGCAAGTACAAGCCTACCTCGGCCTCGCGAAAACGATAAATCGATTGCATCGGATCACCCACCACGAACAGCGTGCGTCCGTCGTCCGGCAGCCAGCCCGCCGTGAGCTTTTTGAGCAATTCGTACTGCGACAGCGAGGTGTCCTGAAATTCATCCACCAACAAATGGCGGATGCGGTAATCGAGCGCAAGCGCCAGATCGGTCGGCGCATCCTCGTCGCCCAGCGCGCGCAGCGCGGCCTGCGACACGGCGGTGAAATCCGCCTGACCGCGTTCGCCGAAAATCAATTCGAGGTTCGCCGCCGCCACGGGCAGCAAGGCGGCGAGCGCTTCGACCACGCGCCATTGCGCATCGGTGTAGGTCGCGGGCGGCAGCGCACGCGTGAAATGCAGCGTCTCGATAAAGGTGCGGTGCGGCGCCAAGGCCGCCATCAAATCGGCGTGACGCGCCTTGGCGGCGCTGGCCGCCGCTTTTTCCACCTTGCCCGCGCCGGGTGGAAAACCGGTGTTTTTGTTGACCTGTTTGCGCAGCGCGCCATCCTTGATCAGCACCAGTTCCGCCACACCGCGCCAGGCATCGAGACTCGCCGCATCCGCGCCGGGCAGTTCAGTCAGCCCCTCGCACGCACGTATTGGCGAGACGATGTTCGCCGCCGCCAAATTGCGGGTGGCGTGGCGCAACAGCGCCACGAGTTCGCCTTGCAGCGCGATGGGGATCAGATCCACCATTAACGAAAGCGCTTGTTCGATTTCGTTGGCGAGCGCGGCTTCCAGTTGCGCGCGGCGCGCGTCGGGCCGCAGCGGCGCCGCAACGTGGCGTATCCATTGGTCACGCCGTGCAAGCATGCCGGCGATCAATTCAATGGCCTGTCCGACGTTGTTGTCCAGATGCGGCAACAGGTTGGCGACGTGCCGCGCCGCGTCGCCTCTGGATTCGAGCAGGGCAAGGGTGCGCCGCGCGGCGTCTTCGTATAACGCGCGCGCGTCGGTCACGGTCTCGGGCCGCGCGCCCAGCCGCGAAAGCACCGGCATCTGCCGCGCCAGCGCATGACACAGCGCGTCGATGGTGTCGATGCGCAGCCGATTGGGATTGGCCGCGAGTTCCCAACCATGCGCCGCGTCACGCGCGCGCGCCGCGCGTGCCAGCCGCCATGTCACTTGCGCGTGCGCCGCTTCCGGTGGCGTGTCGGTGGCGCCCGCGGCCAGCGCCGCCAGGACGCGGGTACGCATCTCCGCCGCCGCCTTGCGCGTGAACGTGATCGCGATGATTTCCTCGGGCGCTTCCACGCCGGCAAGCAACGCAAGATAACGCTGGATCAGCAGTTCGGTTTTGCCCGAGCCCGCCGGCGCCTGCACGATGAACGAGCCGGTTACGTCCAGGGCGCGCTCGCGCGCGGTGCGATCGGCTTCGGATGGCGTGGCGCGCTTGCTCATGCGTCTTCCACCTCGGTCAATGCGCCGCGATCCATCAACTCGCGCACGCGGCACAAGACCGAAAGCTCGCAGTACTCGCAGGTTTTCGGATACCGCTTGGGATCAACCTCGGCGTGACCCGCGAGATAGTCACGCGCAAGCTGCTCCAGCACCCTGCGCCACGACGCCAGCAGCGCGGGCCAATCCGCCGCTTGCGCCGACAGTGTTTTTGCAACCGCATTCGACAGGGTGCCGACATCCGGCAGCACCTGTTCATCACGTGTCAGGCCCTTGAACGCCACTTCGCGCGCGCGCAATTGCACGAAGGCCACGCCCGACACGTCCGCGCCGCCATCCATGGTATCCACCGCATACAGCGGCAACTGCGGTTCGTCTGGCCGCTCGTCCGCCCAGCCGCCACTGTGCGCGGCGCCGGTTTTGTAATCGAGAATCACCTGACTGCCATCGGCGAGTTGATCCACGCGATCCAGCCGTGCATGGAGTTGCACACCCGCGATCTCGGGCGCGCGCACCTGCTCGCACGCAACCACCTCGAACGGCGCACGTGATTTTTCGAGCGTCGTGAGGCGCGTGAGCAAGGCAACGAGCCGCGTGCGTTCCAGCGCGGCGAAGGCCTCGGTCATGATGTCGGGGCGCGCCTGACACAGCGTATCGACGGCACTGTTTACCGCGCCGGTGATTTTTTGTTCCAACGCCGCGTCGTCCAGCGCCAGCAATACGGCCTGCGAACCCAGATCGCGCCACAGCACCGATAGCGCCTGATGCGCGAGCGTGCCACGCTCGCGCGCATCCAGCCCGTCCGCGCCGGTTTCGAGACCCGATGCGCCAAGCCGGTGTATCGCATAGGCGCGAAACGGGCACGCTGCCTGATTGAGGAACATTTGTGCGCCGCCGGAAACACGCACGCTGCCCTGCGCAATTGACAGCGGAGGCACGCGCCAGTCGTCCAGTGTTTCAAAACCGCGCGCGTCAAACAGCGCATCGCGCAACAACGCGATGGCGCCGGTCGCCGACACGGCCTCGGGCAAATGTTCAATCAACGGGCTGACGGTGAGCTCGCGTTCACCATCGCGTTGCGGCCAGGTGAAGGTGACCGTGGGCGCGGCGCGCAGCCACTGGGCAGTCATGCGGCGCGCGAACTGCAATTCCCAGTCGGCGCTGGCATGCGGCACGCCCAGCGCACGTTGCAGCGCCACTGGTAAAAACGAATTGGGACGCGGCGCGGCGGGCCAGGTTTCCCCCGCAAGCCCGCTGACAAACAACGCGTCAAACGAGAGGCCGATGGATTCCAGCGTGCCGAGTATTTGCACCGGTGCATGGGATACCTCGGGTTGAAACACGGTATCGGCCGCCAGACGCCGCAGCACACTGAGCGCCTCGGCGTAGGTGACGCGCGGACGCAACGGATCAAGCGCCGACAGGCCCGACACCACGTCGCGAAATTTTTCAAACGTCTGGTATTCCGCCGAATCGAGCGTGCGTTCGCCCGGCCAGCCGAGGCCCTTGAGCAACATCAGAAACGTCGCGCTCCACGCCGAGGGCGGCTGGCGCAGACCACGTGCGTCGCGCGCCATCGCAATCCACGGCTCAAGCAGTGTGGCGAACCGCGGCGCGAGATCATGCGCCACCGCGCGCAGCGCGCCGGGCGTCACGCGATTGCGTCCGCGTTCGCGCAACGCGGCATCCACCCGCGCGCGTTGTGCAAGTTCAGCTTCGGCGGCGCCCAGATACGGGCTGCGCAGCAATCCGCCGGCGTCTTCCAGCGCGAGCTCACCGCCCGCCAGTGCCAGCACAAAAAATGATGTAAAAACAACAGGATACGACGTCAACGCCAAACCCAGCGAACAGTTATGGAAACGCGGCGCGGCATCGCCCGGCACCGTCACGCGCAGTGGCTCCAGCACGTCATCAAACACGCGCAGCACGGCAGTGCGCCGCGCCGCCAGATCGGGCACCACCACGCCGACGCGCAATCGCAGCTGCGTGTCGCCATGCGCCGCGAGCAACGTTCGCACACGGGTCGCGATGTACATCAGTTCGGCTTCGGCATCATCAAATGCGTGGCGCGTGGCGTGTTTAGCCACACCATCATGCGCCGGCACGTCATCCACCTCGCACCCCGCACGCGTGAACGCCTCGAACAACTGTTGTTGCTGCGGCGTATACGCGGCATAACCCGCGCGCAAAATGTGGCGTGCGCGGGGCTGCGCGCCGTGATGCAGCGCCTGTGCAATGCAATCAGGCAACTGCGCGCCGTCGATCCAGCCCTGCGTGCGCAATTTTTCGCTGTAGGCGCGGCGCCACGCATCGAAGGCCGCGCTATCCTCGCCCGCGTTTTCCAGCGCGGCGCGGTGGCGCGGGTGATCGAGATGAAACGCGTGCAGCGTGATCCAGGCTTCGCGCGCGGCGCGTGCGGCCAACGCAGGATTCAGCAGCCCATCCGCCAGCCGCGACGATTCGATAACGGTTTCCCACAAGGCGACTTCCTGCGGCGCGGACAGCAGCATCGCGCCGTTTTCCGCCAGCGCAAGCTCTTGCCAGGTGCGCTCCAGAAACGCGCCATACGGCAGCGTGTCGGCGCTGGGCCAGACGAATTTTCCGCTCCCCGCTTGCGCGGCATCGTACTCGCACTTGAAATGCTGCGCGAGGCGGCGGTTCGGGGTGACGACCACGGCGCCAGCGGCGAGCGCCTGAAGGGGATCAACCCGCATGGTTCTGATGGTTCAACACCGTGATGAAGGGAGACAAAGCCGCGCCACGCGCCCCCCTTCGCACGGCTACCGCCCGAAGATACCCCGCAAAATATTCAGGCCGTCTTTTACCGGGTCCGGCGCGGCGGGCGCGCTGGGTTGCGCCGACTGATCCCCTGTCGGCGCACTCGCGGGCGCGGACGGCGACGCGCGTTGCGGACGGCCGCCCGAGCCGCCAGTCTCACCCAGGAAAGTGGATGCGGTCGATTTGAAACGCACCTTGGCATACCACTGCGGATCCTGCGGGCGCGGCGGGAAACCGAAATTCGCTTCGGGACCGTAGGCGATGAAGTTGAACATTTGCGCGCGCTTGGCGACTTCAGCCGGAACTGTACATTCGGTGGTTTGCGCGGGCATCACCACTTTTTCGCGGATCAGGCGCGCCACTTCGCCGGGCGGTATGAAATCCATCAGCCCCCCGCCGATTTCCTGCACGTCGCTGGAACTCCACATCACCACATCGTTGCCGTCGCCGCCCATGGCGGTGGCGAAATAGCCCGTCGCGGTGGTCGGTGCATTCCATCGCACTGACACCGCGCCCGAGCCACGCGCGGTAGTATTCAGTTCCACGCGGTCCATGAAATCCTGCCCTGCGCCGAGCGCAAAGCGGATATCAGGCGAGTAGTTTCCGCGGATGGTGTGCTCGCCAACAAGCGACGCCGAATCAGGCACGGTTTTGCTGTCCTGCTGATTCGGCCACAGGCCATTGGTACGGCCGGAGACGGGCCCGCCACTGGCGACAGTGCGCCCCACCATGTTGGGCATCTGCCCGCCGCGCGCAAAATCGATCACCACCGGCTGACCGGCGCGAGTGACTTCGCCACAGCCCCAGAAAATCAGCATGCGTCCCTTGGGACGCTCCATGGTTTCATAGCGATCGCGTTCGGCGGGCTGGCGAGTCTCGACGCCACGCGGCGTTAGCAACGGCAGCGACGGCCCCATGCTCATGCCCGATGGAATTTCATGTGCGGCGTTGGGCGCATCCGCCGGCCGCTGCGAGCCCAGATGCAAATACAATTTGCGGCCGCTTTGCTGCTGGCCGCCACCCATCATGCCCGTCATCATGCCGGCCATGCCGCCGCTCATGCCGGGGATGCTCATGCCCGACGCGGTTTCGACATTCATCCAGTATTGCGCGATGGGCGGCTTTTGCTGAGCATGCGAGACGACGGGCACCGAGATGGGCGCCGTCAACAGCAATATCGCCAAGACTCGATTCGTTTTGTTCATTTGTGCTCCTAGAGTCGTAAGGCACATCAGAACACCGTGCCTGGAATTATTTTTCGAGCAAGTGCGATTTCTTTTTTTCTTTGGCCCATTCATCGGCATCCGCGGGCGCAGGCTTTTTCTCGATGATGGGTTTCCACACTTTTGCCAATTCGGCGTTCAGGGCCGTGAACGATTTTTGGTCGTCGGGCACATCATCTTCGGCAAAAATTGCTTCGACCGGGCATTCGGCGACGCACAAGGTGCAATCGATGCATTCATCCGGATCGATCACCAGCATGTTGGGGCCTTCGCGGAAGCAATCCACGGGGCAAACATCCACGCAATCGGTGTACTTGCACTTGATGCAGGTTTCAGTCACTACATAGGTCATGGCAGTCCTCGCCCTGTGGCGAACATAACAACGAATTAAACAGGTTTGAAACGGGTTTGAAACAGATTTGCGGTTCGCTATTGATAACGCGAAAAGTGGCCTTATTTTAACAGAAACAGATGCTTACAGTCTGTTTGCGGCATGCGGAATCCGGACTTTGCTTTGCAAAATCTGGATTTTTGGTTAGCATGGGTTTCAACACCCCTTGTTGCCACGCGGTCAGCGCGGCCATTTTTATCAGCCCCCCCACATTCGAAAGGTTTTGCAGCAATGAGCGAGCATATTCAACACGTTAAGGACGATACGTTTGACGCGGAAGTACTCAAGTCAGAAACCCCGGTTCTGCTGGATTATTGGGCCGAATGGTGCGGCCCGTGCAAGATGATCGCGCCGATCCTCGATGAAGTCGCCAAGGACTACGCCGGAAAATTAAAAGTGGCGAAAATCAATATTGACGACAATCAGGCGACGCCATCGAAATTCGGCGTGCGCGGCATTCCCACGCTGATGATTTTTAAAAACGGCGCGGTGGAAGCCACCAAAGTCGGCGCCATGTCAAAATCGCAACTCAAAGCCTTCATCGACAGCCATATCTAAACGGTCAATTGACAGCCCTGTTTGATCGCTATACCCTATCTCTCAGCGCTTGAACCGCGCTTGCAGTAATTGTCGTAGCCAAGCTCCAAGTCATTCAGCGGTTCTTGCGCGGGCGAGGATTCCTTCCCGCCCGCCTCCCCGCTTCCCCGAGTTCCCTTCGTTTCACCCCGTAACAGTCAAGAGCCGTACCCAAAATCCATGCATTTATCCGATCTAAAAAACCTTCCTATCGGTGAACTGGTCGAGATGGCCGTGACCAACGAAGTGGAGGGGGCAAACCGCCTGCGCAAACAGGAGCTGATTTTCGCGTTGCTGAAAAATCAGGCGAAAAAAGGCGAATCCATTTCCGGTGCGGGCACGCTCGAGGTGTTGCCCGACGGGTTCGGTTTTCTGCGCTCACCGGATACGTCCTACCTCGCGGGCACGGACGACATTTACGTTTCACCCTCGCAGATACGGCGCTTCAATCTGCACACCGGTGACACCATCGACGGCGAAATCCGCACCCCAAAAGATGGCGAACGCTATTTCGCACTGGTCAAGGTGGACAACGTCAATGGCGAACCGCCCGATGCGTCCAAGCACAAGATTCTGTTTGAAAACCTCACGCCGTATCACCCGACCGAGCATCTGAAGCTCGAACGTGAAATCAAGGCCGAGGAAAACATCACCGGCCGCATCATCGACATCATCGCACCCATCGGCAAGGGCCAGCGCGGCCTGATCGTGTCGCCGCCCAAGGCCGGCAAGACCGTACTGATGCAGCACATCGCGCACGCGATTACCGCCAACCATCCCGAAGTCGTGCTGATCGTGCTGCTGATCGACGAACGCCCCGAAGAGGTGACCGAAATGCAGCGTTCGGTCAAGGGCGAAGTACTGTCATCCACCTTCGACGAGCCAGCCTCGCGTCACGTGCAGGTCGCCGAGATGGTGATCGAAAAAGCCAAGCGCCTGGTCGAGCACAAAAAAGACGTGGTGATATTGCTCGACTCGATTACGCGTCTCGCGCGCGCCTACAACACCGTGGTGCCCGCGTCGGGCAAGGTGCTCACCGGCGGCGTGGATGCCAACGCGTTGCAGCGCCCCAAGCGTTTCTTCGGCGCCGCGCGCAATGTTGAAGAAGGCGGCTCGCTCACGATTTTGGCCACCGCGCTGATCGACACCGGCTCGCGCATGGACGACGTGATCTACGAAGAATTCAAGGGCACCGGCAACATGGAGATTCATCTCGACCGGCGCATGTATGAAAAACGCATCTTCCCCGCGATCAACGTCAACCGCTCCGGCACACGCCGCGAAGAATTGCTGTTACCGAAAGACATCCTGCAAAAAATCTGGGTGCTGCGCAAACTGCTCTACCCGATGGATGAACTCGAAGCCACGGAGTTCCTGCTTGATAAAGTGCGCGCCACCAAAACCAACAGCGAGTTCTTTGATTCGATGCGGCGCGGCTAGCCGCTGCGTTATTGTGCCAGCCAGTGCCCGCCCGGGCGGCTTGCCATCCTTGCCGCGCGCGCCTCGTCAAAAGGGCACCGGTAACCATTTGTTTATAAAATATTTTTTGCGAAGTGCTCCTTGCACGCGCACGCGCCGTCATTCTGGTCTACGATAACCGTATCAAGCGGAAATCGGGTGCCCCATTTTTAAGTTTTTGCTACTGCCGTTGCTGCTGGCGCTTCATATGCTCTCTGGCTGCGCGTCAACGCCGGAAGCGTCGCGCGAGCGCGACGCCGATGCAAAGCAATTCACAACCCACCCCGGCTACTCCACGCTGTATGTTTACCGCCCGGATACCGCCAGTCCGGATGCCGATACTGTGCTTTGGATCGATGGCCGGCTCATCGGCGCCACGCTGCCCAAAACTTATTTCCGCATCAATTTGGACCCGGGAAAACATACACTTTCCGGCATGGGCTACGATAACGGCACATTGACCATCGAAACCCGGCCCGGGGAGCTCTATTTCGTGTCGCTTTACGTGGCGTCCGGGGAATCCCATTTCTGGCGGGTACCCCCTGAAATCGGCCAAAAAGCCATTGCCCGCTGCTGCGGCCTGCTGGAGAACTGGGCTCCCGGCCAAAGACCCTTGCTTCGATAGCCAAAATCGTTGATAATTCGCCCCTTTTTTGCTCCGGGAAAACCCCGGCGGGACAATGCCATGAAAGCCGAAATTCACCCTGAATACAATGAGATGAACGTGACGTGCAGTTGCGGCGCCACGTGGAAATCAGGCTCGACACTGGGCAGGGATCTGCATGTCGAGGTCTGCTCGTCGTGCCATCCGTTCTACACCGGCAAGCAAAAGATCGTCGATACCGCCGGTCGCGTTGAGCGCTTTAACCAGAAGTACGGCAAACGCACGCCCGCAACCAAAGGCACACCGGCTGCCGCGCCCGCTGCCGCCGAACCGCAAGCTGCTGCGTAGCAGCGCAGCCGCGTAGATTATTACGTAGCCGCGTAATTTCGCCGCGCAGTCGCGGTTAATTCTTCGACAGGTTAGCAAGGGCAGCCGGGGTAACCTCCGGCTGCCCTTTTCATTGGTATGTTTGTAATTTCGCGCGCGGCCTAGGCGTGCAACAACCCGGAGTCATGCTTCATGAAAAAGTTTCGCATCGCAGTCATCCCCGGCGACGGCATCGGCAAGGAAGTGATGCCCGAAGGCCTGCGCGCACTCGAAGCCGTTGGCCGCAAATTCGGCATTGAATTCAAATTCGACGAATTCGACTGGAGCTGCGACTACTACGCCAAGCACGGCAAGATGATGCCCGACGATGGACTGGAACAACTCAAGAAGCACGACGCAGTGTACTTCGGCGCGGCCGGCTGGCCGGCATTCGTGCCCGATCATATTTCGCTGTGGGGCCTGTTGATTCCATTCCGGCGCGGCTACGACCAATACGTCAACCTGCGCCCGGTGCGCCTGATGCCCGGCATGAAATGCCCGCTCGCCAACCGCAAGCCCGGCGACATCGATTTCTGGGTGGTACGTGAAAACTCCGAAGGCGAATATTCATCCGTGGGCGGCCGCATGTACGCCGGCACCGATCGCGAGTTCGTCACGCAAAATGCCGTGTTCTCGCGTACCGGCACCGACCGCATCCTGAAATACGCCTTTGATCTGGCCGCCACGCGCCCGAAAAAGCATCTCACCTCCGCCACCAAGTCCAACGGCATTTCGATCTCGATGCCGTACTGGGACGAACGCGTGGCCGAGATGTCGAAAAAATATCCCGATATCAAAGTCGATCAGTTTCACATCGACATTCTGTGCGCGCACTTCGTCATGCACCCGGACTGGTTCGATGTGGTGGTGGGCTCCAATTTGTTTGGCGACATACTCTCCGACCTCGGCCCGGCGGCCACCGGCACCATCGGCATCGCGCCCTCGGCCAACATGAACCCGGAAAAATTGTTTCCGTCGCTGTTCGAGCCGGTGCATGGTTCCGCGCCCGATATCTACGGCAAAAAAATCGCCAACCCGGTCGGCATGATCTGGGCCGGCGCGATGATGCTTGATCATCTGGGTTGCCCCGAAGCGGGCGCCGCCGTGGTCAAGGCGATTGAAAACGTGTTGCAGGAGGGTCCGAAAACGCCCGATCTCGGCGGCAGCGCCAAGACCGAAGATCTCGGCAAGGCGGTCGCGGAGATGCTGAAGTAACGACGTACCGATTTAAGGAATTAGCAAAGCAAATTCCCTGGTCCAGTGCCGCGGCGTCAATGCGAGCCGCGCTACTGCGACAGACGCAATTTCAGCCACGCAGTGATCATCTCCGCGATTTGTTCATCGCGCACGCCGCCACCGCGCCCCATGTGGCCACCGTGCGGATAAATGCGCGCCTCCTTCGGCGAGCCGTGCTCCATCAGCAGATAGATGTCCTCGACCGGCGCCTGGTCATCGAGCTTGCCGTTCACACACAAAATCGGCGCTGACGGTTGATCCAGCAGGCCCTGCTGCTTCAGCGAAAGCGATGGCGCCAACTTGAGAAATTCTTCGAGCGACGCAACGCCCATTGCCTTGCTGCGCGCCTGAAATAATCCAACAGGGCCGAATATCGCCGCCGACGCACGCTCGGTAAGCGCCGGGCGCAGCCAGCTTTCCTGAAAACCATGGTGCACATTGCTGCCGTGAAACACCGCACCCTTCAAGCGCGCCGCTTCGACATACGCCAGCTTGGCCGCCCAATAACCGCCGAAGCTGCCGCCCCACACACCAAGCCGCGAGGCATCGATATCCTTGCGTGTATGCAGGTAATCGATAAACGCCGAGAATGTGCGGCTGGCATCGGCATCGGTGAAGCGCACCGGACTTTCACCCGTACCGGGCATGTCGATGGCGAGCCCCGCCATGCCTGCCTTGAAAAAGCGCGCATGCGCGCGCTGCCGATCTTCCTTCCAGCCATCCACGCCGCCCCAGTGCATGACCACCGGCGGGCGCGGCACGCCCGGCGGCACCTGCAAATAGCCGGTCAGCTTGTGGCTGCCGAACGGCACCTCGATGATTTCCAGCGGCGGATCGAAATACCGCGCGGCCTTGCGAAACGCCCGCAGCGAATCGCGATAGGCCTGCTGCTGGCCGGGCGATCCGGCACAGGGGTAACGCGCCACGCGAAAGTAGTGAAAGGCCAGTTGATAGAGCTCACTGCACCGCGCATCGACGGCCGCACCCCCACCCTTCGCCAGTGCATCGGCCTGCGCTTCGTATTGCGCGCCAAACTTCGACCATTCGCGCGCCCATTCATCGCGATCCAGACTGGTAAGCGCGACGGAGACTTTCGCGGCGTCTTCAGCATGTATGCCGTCGAGCGGATTCCAGCGTCCCGCGCGACGCGCAATTTCGGCCTTTACCTCCGCCAATGGGCGCTCGCGTATGACGGCGGATGTGTTCTCGACGCTCATGCTGTAACTCCCTGATGTTACGAGTTATGTCATTTCATAACTCGACTATATATCAGGTCATTTTACCGCGAACGCCCGCGATGGATCGTGCGGCCACGGTAAGCCGGCACGATCGCGACATCCCAAACTATCAGTCCGTTCTAATACGTTTTGTATTGCAGATACTTGCCGCTCATCACGATCTGCACACGGTCTCCGTTCGGATCAGCCTGCCGCTGCATGTCCATCTTGAAGTCGATGGCGCTCATTATGCCGTCGCCGAATTCTTCGTGTATCAATTCCTTGAACGTAGTGCCGTAAACGCTCACCAGTTCATAAAAGCGATAGATCAGCGGATCGGTCGGCACGGCGGTGGGCAACGAACCTTTATACGGCGCCTGCTGCAACAGCAAAATCGCATACGGCGGCAAGCCCAGCAATTTTCCGGCGGCTTCCGCTTGCGGCTTGGTCATTTTCATTTGCCCGAGCAGCGCGGCGGTTGTCCATTCCTTGCTCGAACCAACCGCCTTGGCGATCTTCGCCCAGCTCAGACCTTTTTTCAGCCGCGCTTCGACAACAAGCTCGGTGACATCGTGGCGCGTCATGGGTTTGTGCACGCTGGCGGCGGCCAGCAGCGCCTCGGGGGCGTCGGATTTCTTCATGGGGTTTTCCTTTCCGGTTAGTGTCTGAGGTTAACGACTTTGGCAAATTCAAGAGGTGACGATGGCGGCGGTGGCGCTTCAACGCCCGGCGTGACCAGCGGCGGGTTTTTCGGGTCGTAACCCTCCGGCAATGCTTCGCTAAAGCGCTTGGAACGGCTCACCAAAAAATCCACAAGATGATTGCGTATCGCATAGAAGCTCGGCTCCTTGTGCAAGGTTTCACGCGAGCGGTTCTTGGGCAGCGTGTTGACCACGATCTCGGCAATGCGCGCGCGCGGCCCGTTTGACATCAACATGATCTTGTCGGAAAGCAGTATCGCCTCATCGACATCGTGCGTGATCATGAATACCGTTTGATGCGTGGCGGCGCAGATCTTGACCAGTTCCTCCTGAATATTACCGCGCGTCAGTGCATCGAGCGCGCCGAACGGCTCGTCGAGCAGCAGCATCTTCGGTTCAATGGCGAAAGCGCGCGCAATGCCCACGCGTTGTTTCATGCCGCCGGAAAGCTCGGAAGGCTTCTTGTGTTCAGATCCGGTCAGTCCAACAAGGTCCAGATATTTCTGGCAATGGGCGTCAATCTCTTTTCCACTCTTGTCGGGCCAACGCGAACACACCGCGAATTCGACGTTCTTTTTCGCCGTCAGCCATGGCATCAACGCGTGCCCCTGAAACACCACGCCACGTTCAAGGCTGGGGCCGGATATCTCGCGTTCGTCCATCAGCACGTTGCCGCTGCTTGCGGTGTCCAGTCCGGCCAGCACGTTAAGTATCGTGGTCTTGCCGCAGCCAGAGTGCCCGATGATGCACACAAACTCGCCTTTTTCGATGGTGAAATGCACATCGTCGAACACCGTCAAATCCGGCTTGCCGCGCGCACCGGGATATTTTTTCGCCAAGCCGTCCGCGATCAGAAACGAAGCGCTCATGATTTACTCCACGTAGGTAACGAACTTCTGAAACATCCCGAACAGCATATCCAGCGCCATACCGACCACGCCGATCATCAGGATGGCGAAAATCACATTGGTGAGCGAAAGGTTGTTCCACTCGTTCCACACGAAGTAGCCGATGCCGGTGCCGCCCACCAGCATTTCGGCGGCGACTATCACCAGCCAGGCAATGCCCATCGAAATGCGCATGCCGGTCATGATGGTGGGCGCCGCCGCCGGCAGAATCACCAGAAACGCCTTGCGCAGAATGCCGACTTCGAGCGTGCGCGCCACGTTGAGCCAATCCTTGCGCACCGAGGCCACGCCGTACGCGGTGTTGATCAACATCGGCCAGATCGAACAAATGAAAATGACAAATATCGAAGACGTGGCCGAATCCTTGATGGTGTAGAGCGCCAGGGGCATCCACGCCAGCGGCGAAATCGGCTTTAGCACCTGGATGAACGGATCCAGCGCGCGATACAGCAGCGGCGACATGCCAATCATGAATCCAAACGGTATGGCGACCAGCGCAGCCAGAAAAAATCCCCCGGCCACCCGCGCCAGCGAGTACGCCAATTGAATACCGATGCCTTTATCGTTCGGGCCTTTGTCGTAAAACGGATCGGACAGATGTTTCACCACCGTCTGACCCATTTGCGCGGGCGTGGGCAAGCCATCGCTTTTTTTCGCGCTCTTGCCCATCAATTGCTCGTACTCGGTAAGCGCGCCGCCGGCTTTCTCGGCGCCCGTGTTGGTGGCCGCCTGCCAGATACCTAATAGAAACAGAAAGATAACCAATGACAGTGCGCCCGCTCTGATACCCATGCTTTTGTCCATGCTGATCTGCTCCTAGGCTCGCTTGATGGCAAAACTGTTGACATAGGCATCCGGCGCAGTGTGATCAAACACCTTGCCCATGACGATAATTTTTTTGTGGTTGTCAGATGGCGGCTTGTAGCCCATGGCCGCCATGTGTTTGCGCGCGTCGGTAAGCAGATAGATTTGCTCGGTCAATTCCTTCCAGCGCACGTCGCCCTTGATGTAACCCCAGCGCTTCATTTGCGAAAGTATCCACGTTGCCATCGAGTACCAGGGAAATGGATCAAAATCGACGCGCGAGGGGTCGTTTTTCACATTGCCCAAGCCGTCCGCGTAGCGGCCCGTCAGCACTTGCTCCAGCACCGCCACCGGCTGGTTCAGATAGTTCGCGGGCGCAATTGATTCGGCGATGGTCTTTCGATTGGCCGGATCGCGTGCTAGTGCCGCGCCCTTGAGCACGGCGCGGAACAACGCCGCGAACGAATTCGGATTTTCCTGAATGAACTGCGTGGATGCGCCGAACGAGCAGCAGGGATGCCCATCCCATAACTCTTTCGACAAAATGTGTATGAATCCGACTTCCTCGAACACCGCGCGCTGATTAAACGGATCCGGACCAAGGTATCCGTCAATGTTGCCGGCGCGCAGATTGGCGACCATTTCCGGCGGCGGCAACACGCGAATCTGAATATCCTTGTCGGGGTCGAGGCCATGCTCGGCCACGTAATAACGCAACAGAAAATTGTGCATGGAAAACTCGAACGGCACGGCCAGCTTGAACCCTTTCCATTGCTTCGGATCGCGCTTGTCCTTGTGTTTGTTGGCGAGCGTGATGGCCTGTCCATTGACGTTTTGTATCGTCGCGACGTTCATCGCCTGCTTCGACGAACCGATGCCCATCGAAATCGCAATCGGCATCGGCGCGAGCAGGTGCGAGGCGTCGTATTCCTTGTTCAGCACCTTGTCGCGGATCAGTGCCCAGCCCGCGGTTTTGATGACTTCGACTTCCAGCCCTTCGGCGGCGTAGTAACGCAGCGGATGCGCCAGTATCAACGGCGTGGCGCACGTGATCGGAATAAATCCAATCTTGAGATTTTTTTTCTCCGGTGCGCGTTTATCCTGCGCCAACGCCTGCATGGCGCCTATCGGAAGCACGCTGGCTATCGCCGCCATGGCGGTGTTCGCGCCCACCGCCTTCAGGAAGCCGCGACGCATCCGATCGTCGGGAAACAAAGCACGCACCATTGCGGACTCGACCACTTCGCGGCCCAGTGATTCATGATCTGTTCCCGCGCCCGCTTCATGGATGCCGGCGCGGGCACGCGCTTGCTCATGCTCATGCCGCGAATCATGCCGGCCGCACGGGCACGGCACGGACAAATCAGCGTTGGCGTCATACAGCTTGGTTACATCAGACATCGACATGCTCCTCTCCAAGGTTTGCAACAACCTCTCAGCAGAATGTATGCCAGCACTGAAATAATCAGCGGCGATTAATTAATAACCATTTGTTTTTATTGACATTTATTTGATTTATGTGACGCCTTGGCACCCGCCGTTCAAGCGGACTTGGCGATGCCGCCCCCAATCGGTGCAATAACGTGGTGCGCCGCGCTCGATAGTTGTGCGCGGGCAATTCACAAATCGGCTCGCGCACAAAAATGGGATAATCGTGCCCCGCACCAAAACAATAATGAAAACTACAGCGCGACACGCAGTCCTTGTCGCAGTGCTTGTCGTAGTGAATATGTCTCAACAGTCACAACGCCACCTCCTGATAGCTTTGCTGTGCCTAGCCTGGATAGTACCGGGACTGATCGGCCACGACCCGTGGAAGTCGGACGAAGCCACCACGTTTGGCGTGGTCTACGAAATCCTGCGCGGCGGTTCATGGATTACATCGTCACTGGCGGGTGAACCCTTTGTGGACGAGCCACCGCTGTATTACCTCACTGCGGCGGCCACCGCGTGGTTGACCTCGGCCTTTCTGCCCCTGCACGACGGCGCGCGGCTGGCGACCGGTTTATTCATGGCGCTCACGTTTCTGTGCTGCGGACTGGCATCGCGCGAATTGAATGGCCGCGGCAAAGGCGCCATCGCGGCACTGCTCATGCTCGGCTGTTTTGGTTTGGTGGTGCGCAGCCACCAGATCGTCACCGACATCGCGCCGCTGGCGGGATTTGCCTTGGGCTATTACGCGTTCGCGCTGGCGCAGTCGCAAAACGAACGTGCGCTGCGCGCCGGACTGCTGCTCGGCGGTGCATTGAGTATGGTATTTCTGTCGCAAGGCACCGTGGAGACCTTCATCCTCTGCTTGATTGCCGGTGTTCTTCCGCTGGTTAGTGCCGCGTGGCGCACCCGCGGCTACGCGCGGACGGTCGGCTACGCGGCGCTGGTGGCCGTCCCCGCGATCGCCGCATGGCCTCTGGCGCTGCATCTGCAATCACCGATGGTATTCGACGTATGGGTGCGGCATGACCTGCACACGCTGCTCACGGGCGAAGGCCGTGACGTGTCTTACTACCTGCGCGTGTTGCCTTGGTATGCCTGGCCGGTATGGCTGGTATGCGTGTGGACGCTCTGGATAGCACGCCGGCAACCACGGCAGCATCCCGATTCACGGCCCGACGCACAGCGCTATTCGCATCCATATGCGGCGCCGGCCATCGCGCTCCCGCTGACCGGGCTAGCGGTGTCCGTGGCCATGCTTTCGTTCGCCAGCGGTGCGCGCGATCTGTATGCGCTGCCGCTGTTGCCCGCGCTGGCGCTGCTGGCGGTGCCCGGCATCAGCACCCTGAGACGCGGCGCGGCCAACGCATGGTTATGGTTCAGCGTGATGGCCGCGACCTTTTTTGTCGTGGTCGCGTGGTTTTATTGGGCAGGACTGGAACTCGGCGTGCCGGCGCGTCTGCACGCGCATCTGCATCGCATACAGCCCGGCCATGCGCCGGGATTCAAGGCATCGGCATTTGTATTCGCGGCCGGCTACACTGTATTGTGGTTTATTTTTCTGGCGCGGATCAAGCGTGTTGCGGAGCGCCCGGTGATCGCATGGGCAGCCGGCGTAACCGTGATCTGGGGATTGCTCAACATTCTGTTTTTGCCGTGGATCGACACCGGCAAGAGTTATCGTTCCACCTTCGTCGGGCTGCAACAAAATCTGCCCGCGCAATACCGTTGCGTGTCGAGCCGCAATCTCGGCGAATCACAACGTGCCATGCTGCATTATGTAGCGAATCTGACGACCCATCGCGAAGAATCCGCCGCGCGCCGCGCGGATTGCGACTTACTGCTGACGCAAGGCGTCGCCAAAGAAGAATCACTCCAACCCGGCTGGCGCAAAATCTGGGAAGGCGCGCGGCCCGGCGACAAGGTGGAGCGTTACCGGCTGTACCAGCGCACCTCCAGCAACTACTGACGCCGGTCATTGCGCGACGCAGCATCCCCCTCGACAGCACAGAAGCGCGGGCGTAGACTGTGCAATGAATCCAGTTTTTCAATATAAAAGTCTTTTATTAACATAAACTTATGGAGAATACCATGAGCAACTCCCGGGAAGTGGTGGTACTTAGTAGCGTGCGCACTGCGGTCGGCGATTATGGCGGCGCACTCAAGGACATCGCACCGACGGAACTGGCCGGCCAGGTGGTGCGTGAAGCCGTCAAGCGCGCGTCGATAGATGCCGGGCAAGTCAACCAGCTGGTATTCGGCAACGTCCTGCATACCGAAGCGCGCGATATGTATTTCTCGCGCGTGGCCGCCATCAAGGGCGGCCTGCCGCAGGAATCCACCGCGCTCACGGTAAACCGTTTATGCGGCAGCGGATTGCAGGCCATAGTCAGCGCGGCACAAGGCATTTTGCTGGGTGATTCCGAGGTTGCCGTCGGCGGCGGCGCGGAATCCATGAGCCGTGGTGGCTACCTGATGCCGGCGTTGCGCTGGGGCCAACGCATGAGCGACAGCACCGTCGTTGACATGATGGTGGGCGCGCTGACCGATCCGTTCGACACGGTGCATATGGGCATCACGGCCGAGAACATCGCGGCGCAATGGAAAATCACCCGCGAAGCGCAGGACGCCTTCGCCGTCGAAAGTCACCGTCGCGCCATCAACGCCATCGACAAGGGATACTTCAAGGACCAGATACTGCCGATTGAATTGAAAACCCGCAAAGGCGTCACCCTGTTCGATCGCGACGAACACCCGCGTGCCGACGCAACGCTCGAAAGTATGGCGAAGCTGCGCGCGGTGTTCAAAAAAGAAGGCGGGTCGGTCACGGCCGGCAACGCTTCCGGCATCAACGATGGCGCGGCAGCCATCGTGATGATGGAAAAAGGCGCGGCGGCCAAGGCCGGATTGAAACCGATGGCGCGGCTGGTGTCATATGGTCTGGCGGGCGTGGATCCGAAAATCATGGGCATCGGCCCGGTGCCCGCGTGCCAGCGCGCGCTAACCAAGGCAGGACTCACGGTGGACGACATGGATGTTATCGAATCCAACGAAGCCTTCGCGGTGCAGGCGCTGGCCGTGTCTTGCGATCTGAAGTTCGACTCGAAAAAAACCAATCCCAACGGCGGCGCTGTCGGCTTGGGGCACCCGATCGGCGCGACCGGCGCGGTGCTCACCGTAAAAGCCCTGTACGAACTCCAGCGCACCGGCGGACGCTACGCGCTGGTCACCATGTGTATCGGCGGCGGGCAGGGCATCGCGGCGGTATTCGAGAGAATGTGAAGGGCCACGAACTGGGAGTTAGGGCGCGTCAAGTCCTCGCGCCTCTGCCTCGCGCAAGTTTGCCAGTTCGCGCAGGCAAAAGTGCGTGTAGGCGAGCGCCCCCAGCACCGGGACAAACAGATTGACGAAGGGCACGTAGTTCAGCGGCGACAACGTCAGTCCCAGCAAAAACAAGCGCCCCCGCGAGCGCTTGACCAGCGCGTCGTACTCGCCGGCACCGGCATGTTCGGACAACGCGTCATAACGAAACAGCCGCTGCGCGAGATATGCCGAGTTAAGCGCGCCGGCTATCAATCCCACCGGCCCGAGCAACCAAAGCGGCAGCGTCAGCACGAACACCAGCAAAAATATCGTGATGCCCGCGCAGGCATTTATCGTCCCGCCGACCATCGTACCGCCGTGGCGACGCTCCAGCATGGGATAGTCGCGCGCCGACACCAGCTTCACCAGCGCCGGCAATGCAAAGATTTCGGCGATCACCACGTTGGTAACCAGCAACGCCGGAATCATCAGCGCGATCAGCGCCAAAGCCCCCATGCCATTTACCAGCCACTGTGCGCCCCAATCGCGCAGCCAACGCGCCCATTGCGTGGATCCAATTGCATCGCCCAACACCATTACCCAGCTTTGCCAGAACCACAGGATGATCACCAGCCAAATCACTAGCGATGCCAGCACGGGCAGCAGTATGATGGCGATGACCCGCCGATCGCCCAGATCGCGAAAGGCGCGCATGAACGCCGTGATTACCGGTTTCATAAGGGTTTCATTGTCATTTCATGACGATCAAGTCTTCGGTTGCAATCTTATACGGCCCGCGCTCGGCGGAGTACAATATCAGGATGAATGAAGCCACGATACGACATCGCAATTTGACCGAAATTCCCGCCTGGCAACGGCTGGCCGCGCATTATCGCGACCGGCCGTTCGACCTCGCCGCGATGTTCGCACAAGATCCCCGGCGGGCACACACGTTGTCGGCACACTGTGGCGAGGTGTTGCTGGATTACTCAAAAAATCTGCTCGATGCGGAGACGCTGCGCCTGCTGATTGAACTGGCGCGTGAGCGCGATCTTGCCGGCGCTATTGGGCGTTTGTTTTCCGGCGAACCCGTCAACGTCAGCGAGAACCGCGCGGCGCTGCACACGGCATTGCGATCGGAATCACCCGTTCATCTCGATGGCCGCGATATCACCGTCTCGATCAAAACCGAAATCGACAGAATGCGAACATTCGTCGAATCGATACGCGCCGCAAAAACGGTCACTGATGTGATCCACATAGGCATCGGGGGCGCCCGCCTTGGCGCTGCATTCGCGGGCGACGCGCTACAGGCTTATGCAACCACGCCCTTGCGCGTACATTATCTGTCCACTGTCGATGGAGGCGCGTTGCAGCAACTGCTTGCCCGGTTGGATCCAAAATACACATTGATTATCGTGGCATCCAAGACATTCACGACCGCGGAAACGCAAGCCAACGCGCACGCCGTACGCGATTGGATGGCCGGCAAACTGGGCGGGGAGCAAGCCGCGCTCGCAAAATTTTCCGCCGTGACCGCGCGGCCGGAAATCGCCGAGGCCTTCGGCATCGCGCGTGAGAACATATTTGCCACCTGGGATTGGGTCGGCGGCCGTTATTCCATGTGCTCGGCAATGGCCCTGCCGCTGGCGCTGCAAATCGGCATGGCGCATTTTGATGACTTACGCGCCGGCGCGCGCGCCATGGACGCGCATTTTCAAAGCGCGGCGCTGGATCAAAACCTGCCGGTGATTCTGGCGCTGCTCGATGTGTGGTATGCGAATTTTCATGGCACCACATCGAGAGTCGTTCTGCCTTATCTATCCGGCTTCAAACGTTTCCCCGCGTTCCTGCAGCAGATCGAAATGGAGAGCCTCGGCAAGCGCGTGGATGTGCATGGCAATCCGGTCTGCGTCAACACCGGTCTCGTGGTGTGGGGAGAATCCGGCACCAACGGCCAGCATGCCTTTCTTCAACTGCTCCATCAGGGCACGCGGTTGATACCGGCGGAATTTATTTTCGCCTGCCGCGCCAGGCATCAATACCCCGCGCATCATGAAATGCTGGCCGCCAATGCGCTCGCTCAAGCCGAGGCGTTGATGACCGGCAAACCGGCGAGCGACCCGCATCGCGTTTATCCCGGTAATCGCCCCAGCACCACGCTGGTACTGCCGGAGGCCGACCCGTATCACCTCGGGCTGCTGGTCGCGCTGTATGAACACAAGACTTATGTCGAAAGCGTCATTTGGGGCATTAATGCGTTTGACCAGTGGGGCGTGGAATACGGCAAAAAAATCGCGGCCACGATTCAATCCGAACTGGACGCACGCGCAATTCCCGGAACGCACGACGCCTCGACCCGCGCGCTCATCGATCATTTCAAGACGCAGTCCAGGAGGCCGGCATGAAAGATGAAGCGCTCAACATGAGTATTCGTAAGTATCTGAAGACGGTCGGTGTAAATTCACAAATCGCCATCGAGAAGGCGGTGCACCGCGCGCTGGCGGAACAAACGCTCAAAGGCAATGAATTACTGCCGGTCACCATGACGTTGTCCGTCGGCAAGATAGACCTGAAATTGTCGTTTGACGGCGAACTCAGCCTCGAATAACAACGGCGGTCACCCCCCCGCCTGCCGTAGCACACCGGCAGTCAACCCCCGCCTGCCGCGAGTGGCCGCAAGGTCAGTTGATTGCCGCGCTGGGTCATTTCCAGGTGGCGTAGAAAATTCATGCCCAGCAGCACGGTGGATTCCTGCATGCCCTCGGCGACTACCGCGCCCAAATCCGTGATTTCCACGCCGCCCAGGCGCACGCTTGCCAGCCGCACCGCGTACCCGATAGCTGGCCCCGCCGCGGTTTGCAACGTCACGGGTGTTCCCGGCGCAAGCCCCAGGCTATTAGCCAGTATGCGTGGCAACGCGATCTGGGTAGCGCCAGTATCGAGCATGAATTTAACGGGACGCCCATTGATTTCGCCGTCCGCGTAGTAATGACCGTCTCGGCTGCGCGCGAGCACGATCTCCGACGAGCCCGTTACCTTCAGATTTCGGTTGGGATGTGATTCGCGTTCGCCCCAGTCAAGAAAAAACCAGAACAGCGCGCCGAGCAACAACACCCAGCCTACTGCAATCAAGCGGGTATTGCCGCTGGCAAACCCAGAGCGGCCAATGTGATTCAAGCGATCATGGCGATTCGGTCTATTCTGGCGATTCATGCGGCCCAGGTGTCAAAACAGTCCAGACCGCGCGCGTGAAGCCGAATCAAATTTTGAGGGCGTGCTCGCGGTAGTAGCGCAATTCGTTAATCGATTCCTGGATGTCAGCCAGCGCTTCGTGTTTGCCGTGCTTGGTAAGCCCGGCAAGAATTTCGGGCTTCCAGCGCTTTACCAGCTCTTTCAAGGTACTGACGTCAAGATTGCGATACAGGAAATACTCTTCCAGCTTGGGCATGTATTTAACAAGAAAGCGCCGGTCCTGATGCACGGAGTTGCCGCAAATCGGTGAAATTCGCCTGGGCACATGTTCCGAGACAAACGCAAGCAACTGCCTTTCGGCCTCAGCCTCCGACAACGTCGATGCCTTGACACGATCGATCAACCCGCTCTTGCCGTGCGCGGCCTTGTTCCAATCGTCCATCGCGTCCAGCACCGATTGCGGCTGATGCACGACCAGCACCGGCCCTTCGGCCACCAGTTCCAACTGCGAGTTGGTGATAAGCACAGCAAGCTCCAGAATCCTGTCGGTTTCGGGTTCCAGCCCGCTCATCTCAATATCGATCCAGATGAGGTTATTAGGGTCTTGTGCCATAATCGATGAATGGAATTTTCTCTCGGGCATTCTGCCATAGTTTCCTCATGAACGCATTCGGAGCGGCCTTTCTGGCAGCCGTGGCGGTCTCGGCAAGCGTGCGATGCTGGCTTGGCCTGCGGCACATGCGCCATGTCGCGGCGCACCGCGTGGCCGTACCGGCCGAGTTTTCCGGTCAAATCAATCTCGAATCTCACCAACGGGCGGCCGACTACACCTGCGCCAAAACGCGTCTGGCGCTGGCATCCGGCGCGCTGGAAGTCGCCATGGCGCTAGGCCTCACCTTCGGTGGCGGACTCGAATGGCTGCATCACGCGTCGGCAGCCTTGTTTTCCGAAGGCATCGCGCGCGGGCTGACGCTCATGGTGCTGACCATGTTGGTCATGACATTGGCCGAACTGCCGTTCAGCCTTTACAGCACCTTCCGAGTCGAAGCGCGCTTCGGCTTCAACAAAATGACACCGGCACTCTTCTGGAAGGATTTTTTCAAGAGCCTGCTGATCGGAGTGGCTTTCGGATTGCCATTGGCCGCTACAGTGCTGTGGCTGATGGCGCAGATGGGCGACTACTGGTGGCTCTACACGTGGTTTACCTGGATGGGGTTTAATATTCTGATGCTGGCGGTCTATCCGTTATGGATCGCGCCGCTGTTCAATAAATTCACGCCCATGAACAATCCCGCCGTCAAGGAACGCGTCGAAAGCCTGCTCGCGCGCTGCGGTTTCAAGGTCCAGGGGTTAATGGTGATGGATGGCTCGATCCGCAGCAGCCATGGCAACGCTTACTTCACCGGCTTTGGCCAATCCAAGCGCATCGTGTTTTTCGACACGCTGCTCGAACGCCTGAGCCCCACGGAAGTCGAGGCCGTGCTGGCGCATGAACTCGGGCACTTCAAACTGAAGCATGTGATGAAACGCATCGCATGGACCTTTGCCGCCAGCTTCTTTTTTCTGTGGCTGCTCGGCGCCGTAATGGACAAGCCGTGGTTCTACGCCGGTCTGAATGTCGCCACGCCGTCCACGGCCATGGCGCTGATTCTGTTTTTCCTCGTGATTCCCAATTTCACCTTCCTGCTGCAACCGCTGCTCGCAATCTATTCACGAAAACACGAATTCGAAGCCGATCGTTACGCGTCACAACACGCCCGCGCCGACGATCTTGTCTCCGCGCTCACCAAGCTCTACAAGGACAACGCTTCCACATTGACGCCCGACCCGCTGCATTCGATGTTTTATGATTCCCATCCGCCGGCGCTGGCGCGCATTGGACGCCTGCAGGCCAATGCTCGATAAGCATTTGTTTTTAAACAATTTTTACATTAGACCATGACAGCCATTGATCTTGCAAAAAGCAAGTGCAAACCTTGCGAAGGCGGCGTGTCTCCGATGAGCGCCGATGAAATCGCCAAATTGTTAAAACAACTCCACGGCTGGGAAGCCGTCAACGGCGTCATCGCCAAGAGCTACACATTCAAGAACTATTACCAGACGATGGCGTTCGTCAATGCAACCGCGTGGATTTCGCATCGCGAGGATCATCATCCCGATATCGCCGTGGGATATAACCAGTGCCGCGTCACCTACGTGACGCACGCCATCAACGGCCTGTCCGACAATGATTTTATCTGCGCCGCCAAACTGGATGCATTGTTTGACCTGTAACCACGGGCGCGCGTGAGGCGCGTGCCCCCGCCGCGCGCGCAACCGCCATCCGCGCAACAGGCCGGCCAGGTCGTTGCGAGCTTCGGGCGCAGTTACCGCGTTGAACTGGAAGACGGCACGCTGATCGAATGCGCCACGCGCGGCAAACGCAGCGATGTCACCTGCGGCGACCGGGTCACCGTGCTGCACAGCGGTGACAACAGCGGCGTCATCGAAACCCTGTGCCCACGCGCCACCTTGCTGTATCGCTCCGACGCCTACAAACAAAAACTCATCGCCGCCAATGTCACGCAAGCGGTGATCGTGATCGCGCCGGTTCCGAGTTTTTACGACGACCTCATCAACCGCTGCATCGCGGCCTGCGAGCATGCCGGCATCGCGCCACTGATCGTGCTGAATAAA
Organism: Betaproteobacteria bacterium UBA5216; assembly: GCA_002412495.1. GTDB lineage: Bacteria > Pseudomonadota > Gammaproteobacteria > Burkholderiales > SG8-41 > UBA5216. Next base: position 4,772 of record DHVE01000044.1, on the reverse strand, counting down.
AACGATCTACCGCAGGCCGCCGCCGCATGGGACGCGCTCGCCGTTTACCGCGCGCTGGGTTATCGCGTCGAACGCATTTCCGCCAGACACGATATCGCGCCGCTCGCGGCGCTGCTCGACGGCCACACCAGCGTGCTGGTCGGCCAATCGGGCATGGGCAAATCCACTCTGGTCAACAAGCTCGTGCCCGAGGCGATGATGCGCGTCGCCGAAACTTCCGCCGCGCTTGATTCCGGCAAGCACACCACCACCGGCGCGCGCCTGCTGCACATCGACAGCCGCAGCCACCTGATCGATTCACCGGGGCTACAGTCGTTCGGCCTGCATCACCTGAGTGCCGTGGACCTGGTGCATGCATTTATCGAATTTCGCCCTTGGCTGTCGCAATGCCGCTTTCGCGACTGCACGCACCGCGGCGAACCCGACTGCGCGATCTCGCGCGCGCACGCCGATGGCCGCATCGCCGCGACACGCATCACCTCGTACCGTACACTGGTGGAAGAGCGATTGCGCGCGCACGCCCAGCGCTACTGATCGCACGGCAAGGATGAAAGCGCCTACCGCAGGGAATGCGCCAGCGTCACGACACCTATCATGAACATCCACATCACCAGCGCGCGCCAGATCAATCCCACCGTGCTAGTCAGATAATCCACGTCGGCATCGTCTCCCGTGCCGAGTTCCGGCCGATAACGCACGCGGCCGTATTCATGCAGTTCGCCGCCCAATTTTACGCCCAGCGCGCCGGCACCACTGGCGAGCAAAATGCCTTCGGCGGCATGCGCCCACGCCCGCGACTGCGCGCGCCAGCAATCGGCGGCATCCTGAAAATTCCCCACTACCGCAAAACTCACGGCCGTCAGCCGAGCGGGCATCCAATCGATGACCGCAAATGCCCGTACCGCGAATTCGGCGAACGCACGGGATGTTCCCGCGTCTTCCGCGCCAGTGGCCACCATGGATGCCATGGACACATCGGGAACCATCGGTCCCCGCGCCCAGTGTTCTTCAAGAGCGGACGCCGCCCGATACAGCAGTGCGCCCGCCGGACCCAGCACCACAAACCACGCTACCGGGCCGAACACATTTCGATGCGACGCGGTCAACCCGAGTTCGATGGCCACGCGCGCGACTTCGCCCGAAGTGAGTTCGCTGGAATCTTCGGCTCGCCAGCGGCCGAGTTGCACGCGCGCGTTTGTCACGTCACCCGCCTTCAAAGCGGCGTTGATTTCGTTAAAAAAATAGCTGAACTGGCGAAAGCCCACCGTGACATACAACACCGCGACGCCCCACAACAACGCCAATGGCCCGCTCACCCGCGCAATCAGCCATTCAGCAACGAATACCACAACCGTGAGGGGCGTCACCGCGATCAGCCATGCGACCACGCCCTGCCGGTACTCGCCGGCATCGAACTGGCGGCGCAGGGTTTGCGCAAACATTTCGTAACCCGCGTGCAACGGGTTATCGCGGCGTAAGGGCCGTAGCTGCTCCACCAACAGCGCGAAGAGTAGAACAAGAAATTTCATGGCAGCCGTTGTGACGCCCGGCCGGCGCCAAAGTTCAGCCATCGGCACCCACGCCCCCGGCCTGCGCGCTTCGCCGCGATCATGAAAAATCCCGCCGCGCGCGCCGCCACACCAGCGTGCGATTGTTGGCGGGCATTGCGACGTCGCGTTCCAGCGTCAGCCCGATATCCAGCGCCAATGCATTCACGGCCTCGAAATCACGCAATCCGCTGCCCACGCCGCGCGAGCGCAGCGACGTATCAAAATCGGCATTGCTTGGCGAGGTGAACCGGCCACCGTAATTGAACGGCCCGTAAACCGCCAACACGCCATCCACGTTCAGCACCCGATCCAGGCCGCGGAACAACGCCTGCACCGCTCCCCAATCCATGATGTGCAGCGTATTGGCGCTGAAAACCGCATCCGCCGACGGCACCGGCCACGATTCCGCGCGGACATCCAGCGCGACCGGCGCACGCAGATTGTCGAGCGCTGCTTCCGTGATCCACGCGTTGATTCCGGCATGATGCTCGGCCAAGTCACTGGTTTGCCAAGCCAGGTGCGGCAGGTGCCGCGCAAAATGCACCGCATGTTGTCCGGTGCCGGAGCCGATTTCGAGCACGGTGCGAGCCCGCGAAAACGCCTCGCGCAGCACGGCAAGTATCGGCCCCTGATTACGCTCGCACGCTTCCGAATACGGCTTCATGCGGCACCTTCCGCCGACCACCCGAGAAACGGCAGCAGGTCATCCTTGCGCGCCATGGTGTCTTTGTAGCCAAGCTTGATCAACGCGCGGCAGTAGGATTTTTCAAACAACAAATACGACAGCAGATTCGAGCCGCTGCGCCGCGTGCCGCCCACCGTCGACAGCAAGATGCGTATGGTGCGCGGCAATTCGTGCGCGAACGCGGCGGCTATTTTTTCCAGTTCCTCGCTCGGCGTAATCACGCGGAACGCCACTTGATGCAGCGGGTAATTGGTCTTTTTTCGCACCTCATCCGGAATCAGCTCTATGGTGCGGTTGATGCGCTGCAGGCGCTCCAGATCCACCTCCAGACTGTCCAGAAAAATGCTGTTCAGCGCATGGCCGGCGATTTGCGCCAGTGTCGGGTAGGCGCCGCTTGATACGCGCTCCGCGTTTGGTTGCAATTGGCGGCCCACCCCAATCACCAGCAAGCGGTCGGCGCCCAGGTGCAACGCCGGGCTCACCGGCGCAATCTGCCGCATCGAACCATCGCCGAAGAATTCACGATTCACGCGCATGGGCGGAAAAATAAACGGCAGCGCGCTGGAGGCCAGCAGATGATCCAGACCTATGTGCATCGCCACGCCGATGCGGCGCGCGCGCTGCCAATTCTGCAAATCGGGATGGCCCTGATAAAACGTCACGGACTGCCCCGACGAATAACCCGAACAAGTGATGCTGAGCGCCGTCAAATAGCCCGCGTCGATGTTGCGCTGGATGGCGTCAAAATCCACGTATTTGCGCAGCAGCGCCGCCAGCGGCGAGTTGTCGAGCAGTGATACGGTTTTATTGGATGTACGCAACCGCCCGCCGGTCAGCGCCGCCATCATCCATCGCGCGCTGTTGCGAAACGCGCCCCACATGTCCGCGCGATAGACATGGTGCACGTGAAAATTCTTCCATACCGTTATCAGGCGGCGCACGGCGTGACGAAAATCGTCAGCATCCACCGCAAGGATGGTGGAGTTGATGGATCCGGCGGACGTGCCGCAGATTATCGGAAACGGCGTGGGCGCGTCTTTCGGCAGCAGTTCCGACAACGCCCGCAACACGCCCACCTGGTACGCCGCGCGGGCGCCGCCGCCGGTGAGTATCAGCGCCACCTTGGGCCGCTTCACTGGATTATTGATTTGCCTGCTCCCTTGCCGCCATACCTACGTAACACGATGCCGCCACAGTACACGCGACGCCGCTACCGCGCAATCGCCACATCCACCGGCCGCGCCGCCAGCAGCCGCACAACAACCTCCGGCGCGATCCGGATCAAAAAACCGCGGCTGCCGCCATTGATATAAATCGCCGGCAACGCCAGCACCGAGCGTTCCACATAGACCGGCATTTTCTTGCGCGTGCCGAACGGCGAGGTGCCGCCGACTCGGTAGCCGCTGTGGCGCTGCGCCACCTCAGGCGTGCAGGGTTCCACGGTTTTCACACCGATCGTGCGCGCCAGTGCCTTGGTGGACACTTTCCGGTCGCCGTGCATCAGCACGATCAGCGGCGCGGCCTTGTCATCCGCCATCACCAGCGTTTTCACCACCGCGTGTTCATCAACACCCAATTCGCGCGAGGATACGGCGGTGCCGCCTTTTTCTTCATAGGTGTAAAAATGCGGCGTGAATTCGACCTTCGCGGCGCGCAGCGCCAGCACCGCCGGGGTTGACGGCACGCGCTCGGCGCTCATTACGGATACACGGTGCCGCGCGGCGACAACGTGCGCGCCAGCAGCATCAGCATGCCCGCAGTGGCACCCCAGATGTAACGGCCCTCGTAAGGAATCGCCAGGTAGTGACGATGCCGTCCGTTGAAGTCGTATTCGTGACGCTGATAACGCGCCTGATCGAGAAAATGCAGCAGCGGCGCTTCGAAAATATCCGCCACTTCATAAGGATCCGGCTGCGTTTCAAACGGCGCCTCTATCCAGCCCACCACGGGCGTGATGCGAAAGCCCGACGGCAACGGATATTCCGCCAGCGTGCCGAGCACTTTGACGTGCCGTCTCGCGAGACCGATTTCTTCCTCGGTTTCGCGCAGGGCGGTGTCTTCGCGGCCGGCATCGCTGGCTTCGACGCGACCACCTGGAAAACTGATTTGTCCGGCGTGCGCGGCCAGATGTGGCGTGCGCTGCGTAAACAATACGTTTAACTGGCCGCTCCGCACGACAAACGGTACCAGCACGGCCGCATCACGCACGGGCGTCCCCTCGGTGATCTCGCCGATATGCAGGTCCAGCGGGTCCCGTGGCGGTGGCGGCAGACGCAGCATCGCGGCAATCGCGTCAGGATCGAGTGGCAGTGCAGAGGCACCCGAGGTACCAAAGGAGCTAAGCAATGGAGAATCCATTCAAATCAAGGCATGCGGCTAACGAAATGCGATTTTAACCCGCGCGGGCGTCGCGGTACTCCGAGCGCGGGGCAGGCCACGCGCATTACGTGAAAAATGGTGCGGAAAATTGGGCGTGACGTTGCTCGAACCACATTACATGTACTGTTGTCCGGGCAGTATTTTCCAATCCAGGTATG
>DHVE01000074.1 GCA_002412495.1 Betaproteobacteria bacterium UBA5216 | reverse complement strand
TCCGCGCGCCTTTTGGACCAACTGCGCGAACGGATACGCTACATGCATTACAGCCTGCGAACCGAGCAGGCCTACCTTTACTGGGTGCGCTTTTTCATACGCTGGCATGGGATGAAGCATCCACGCGACATGGGCGAGCCCGCAATAGAAGCATTCTCAACCATGTTGGCCACGGATCGCAAGGTTTCTGCGCCACCCCACAATCAGGCACTTGGTGCCCTGCTGTTCCTGTATCGCGAGGTGCTGGACATCGATTTTCCGTGGCTGCAGAACATCAATCGGCCCAAACGGCGGCCTGCTCTTTTGAGCAAGGACGAGGTTTCGCGCTTGCTGGCTGCGATGGATGGCGAAGTCGGTCTATTGGCCCAGCTGTTGTACGGCACCGGAATGCGGCTCATGGAGGCATTACGGCTGCGCATCAAGGATGAGGCGTTCGACCGGCGCGTCATCATCTGTTTGAAGAGCGGCTGCAACGCGCGATGAAGCAAGTCATGGCAAAGACGCAAATTACCAAGCACGCAATCACGACTGAGCCAGACAGGTACGTTGCCGCAACCGCTCCCACACATACACCCAGCAGCAATCGTGGTCGTAGTCCTCGATCACTTCCATGCGCGCATGCGGCAGCGCTTCGGCAAAACGTTGCAATGTGCGCGCGGGCACCCTGTCGTCCGCCGCGCCGGCGATATGCGTTTGCGCGAGTAACGCCAGCCGTGGCGCGAGCGCCAAGGGGTTGAGCGAATGCGCGAGCGGCGCAATGTCTATCGACGACACCCAGGCATCGGTGTCCAGCGGCGCGGCCACGGTGACCAGGCACGACACATCGTTGCGTTGCGCGGCGAGCAGCGCCGCTATCGCGCCGCCGCCGGAATAACCCACCAGGTTCAGGCGCCGTGCGCTGGCGGTAAGCAGCAGCACGTCGAGCGCCGCGCTCATCATCGTCAGTGCATGTTCGCCATAGCGCGCGCGCTGCCACAAAATTGATGGGCATTGCTTGAGGGAAGCGGCATCCAGATATTGGCAGGGCCGCCCGAGATACGCGACGTGCGCGCCGGGGTCGCGCAGCGCCAGGCGCAACGGCAGAGGATTGTCCGGCGTGGGATCGGCGGGCGGCTCAAACCTGCCGCGCCATTCGGCGCCATCGCCTTCGATGTAGACCGTCAGCGCCGCGCCGTCATCGGAGGCCGCCGACGAGGCCGGCGATAGACGCAGCCACGCGCGCACCGGGGTTCCCGCCAACGCCGCGACGGGTTGAAATTGCCCTGCCTTCGCCTGCGCATCCGCGCGTTCCGCGGGCGTGTGCAGTGACGCACAACCACTGAGCGCGACGAGCAACATCGCGCCGCACCACCGCCAATGGTTTACCGGTTGCGCGCGATCCAAGCCAGCAGCCAATCCGCGATTTTGTGGCTGTGCAAATCCTGCATCAACATGTGCGATGCGCCGGGCAGGCCAACATCGTTCAACATGACGTTCTGCACATTACCACCGGCTTTGGTGGCGGCTTCGGCGAACGCCTTGCATGATTTCAGGCGCGGCGACCAGCGCGACGATAAATCCACGTAGTCGCCCCACAAAATCAGCGTCGGAATTTTCAGATACGGCTTGAGGTCACCCGTGGCCGACGGACACGTGCCCGGCTCTATCGAAACAATCGCCGCGATGCCCTTGGTGTTCAAGGCCGCCACCTGAAACGGGTACACCCCCGATTGCGAATGGCTCATGAGTATCGTGCCATCAAGCTGGATCGCCAGCTCGGATAACGCCGGCACGGTGGGGTTCGGCACCGGCAGCGACTGCGCCCAGTCGGGCACCATCTGCTTCCAGAATTCCGGCGCGGCATGCACCGGAAACTGCATGCCCGGATAAAGTTTTGGATAGTCAGCGCCGAACCGGAATATCGCCCACGCCGATTCGTGGCTTGCCGCAAACACCGGCGGCAGTTTGCCGACGGGCGCCTTGCCTTGCTGCGTGCTGTTGATGGCCGATATGTTGGCCGCCGAACGGCCGCGCCATGCCTGGTCGATCACGTACACCGGATGGCCCGCGCGCAGAAAATATTCATCCCAGCCCATGCGGCCGTCCGGCGTGGTCTCCCACGTTTTGCCGGTAAGGCAACAGCCGTGGATCAGCGTGATCGGCGGCTTGCTGGCACCCACCGGCACTTGATAACGCACATACATCTGATCGATGGTGATGGTGCCCGCCGGCGCATACTGTGGCAGCACCGACAACGCATCGGAATGCACGTTGCGGCCACCGACAAAAAAGCTGCCTTGCCGTTCAAGCGACAGCGGCCCCGTCATGGGGTTTTGCGCGCAGCCTTGCAAGGCGAACAGCAACGCCGCCACCGTGATCGCGCCACCGGCACGCATCAGGCGCGTCCAATCATTTCGCATTCGAATGCCCCTTGTAATGTGATGTTTTTAAACACGATCATTGTGTCTTGATATTCGCGACCTTCGCCACGTTCGCCCACTTTGCCATTTCAACCGGCAAAAATTTTCGCACTTCTTCGGGCGTGCGGAAATCCGCGTCGACGCCTTCCGCCTCGAAGCGCTTGAGTGTGTCGGGCAGTTTCAGGTACCGCGCGATTTCCCCGTTAAGCTTGGCGACGATGGCGGCATGGGTGCCGGCGGGCGCACCCACCGCCCACCAGTTGTTGGCCTCGTAACCGGGAATGCCCGCTTCGGCAATCGTTGGCAGATCCGGCGTGGCCATCGCGCGTTTTGCGCCGGACGTGCCCAGGGCTTTGATCTTGCCGCCCTTTAAATGTGGAATGGTCTGTATCAGCGCGCCGAGATTGAGTTGCGCCTGCCCCGCCATCGCATCGACCAGCGCGGGAAATCCGCCCTTGTAAATCACCACGATCAGCTTCATGCCGGACATGTAATGAAACAGTTCCGTGCTGAAGTGCGCGTAGCCGCCGCTGGATGACATCACCAGCTTGCCGGGATTGGCCTTGCCATGCGCGATCAATTCCTTCACGGAATTCACCGGCAGCGATGCATGCACCGACAACACGCTGGGCCCCAGCCCCAGCGTGCCCGCCCACGCGAACGAATCGACCGGATGGTACGGAAGCTTCCGCGTGCCGCCATTGACCGCGTGCGCCGCCGATGCCACCAGCAGTGTGTAGCCATCGGGCGCCGCGCGCGCCACGATGTCCGTGCCGATGATGCCATCGGCGCCCGGCCGGTTGTCGAGCACCACCTGGCGGCCGAAACGCTCCGTCAGATATTGCGCGAGATAACGCCCCATGATGTCATTGCTGCCGCCGGGTGCAAACGGCACGATCATGCGTACGGGCCGCGCGGGATATTCGGCCGGTGATTGTGCGATTGCCCACGTGGCTTGCGCCGCGCCCGCCAGGGTAACGATCGTTGTTACGATATTTGTCAGTGCTTTCATGGTTTGCGCTCCAGGACAATAACGTCAATATAGCAGAGCCGGTATGCCGCCGTGGCCCGCGCGGTTTTTACAGTCCGCGGCGGAACCATCGCTATAATCCCCCGCATTCCTCCTTCACGCGCCTCACCCAACATGCCCAACAAACCGTTCGCCCCCGACGCGCCGCTCGTCGATACGCACGCCCATGTTTACACGACCGACATGCCGTTGAGCGCCACGGCGTGGCACAAGCCGGCGGAAGACGCAACCATCGCGCAGTACGTCGCCACGCTCGAGCAACATGGCGTGCGCTACGCCGTGCTTGCCGCCGCGAGCCTGTACGACGATTACAACGAATACTATCTCGAGGCCACGCGCCGCCACGCGCATCTGCGCACCACGGTGATCGTGCGGCCCACCATAGATCCCTACATTCTGCGCCTGATGAAAGCCGACGGCGTGGTTGGCGTGCGCCTGCAATGGCGCAATGTCGAGAACCCGCCCGACATCACCACGCCCGAATACCGCAAATTTTTTCGCCGCGTCGCCGATCTGGATTGGCATGTGCATATCAACCAGTCGGGCGAGAAACTCGCCGCGCCCATCGCAGCGCTGGAATCGGCGGGCGTAAAAATCGTCATCGACCACCTCGGGCATCCGCAAGGCGGCAAGGGCGTGGCATGCGAAGGTTTTCAGGCCGTGCTGCGCGCGGTTGAGCGCGGTCGCACCTGGGTCAAACTGTCGGCGGGCTATCGCATGGAGTCACCCGAGGTCGCCGAAGCCTGCGCACACGAACTGGTGAAGCACTGCGGGCCAGAGCGCTTGCTGTGGGGCAGCGATTGGCCCTTCGCAGCGTTTGAAAACAAGGTGCATTACAGCGACACACTCGCGGCATTCAAGCGCTGGGTGCCCGACGCCACCGTGCGGCGCATTATTGGCGGCGAAACGGCATTCAGGCTTTATTTTACCTAAATACTATCAATAAAAACAATTACTTATGCGACATCGAGCAACAGCCATCAACATCTACTGCTGCGGTATCCCCGCACGTTTTATCACCGCGTCCCATTTCACCAGGTCCGTCGCGAGACGCGCGCGCATTTCCTCCGGCGTGCCGGCGTAGGCCTCGGTGCCAAGTTCCAATAATTTTTTCCGCACGTCGGGCATCGCCATCACGGTGTTCATGTGCTTGTTAAGCAGCGCGATGATTTCCGGCGGCGTGCCCGCGGGCGCCGCCAAACCATTCCAGCCCAGCACTTCAAAGCCCGGCAGCCCGGCCTCGTGCACGGTGGGCGCGGAAGGCAGATAGCCGCTGCGTTTGTTGCCGGTGCTCGCCAGCACACGCAGTCTCCCGCCATCCACCAGCGCACGCGCCGCCGCATACGATTCGACCACGGCATCCACCTGACCCGCCATCAGCGCAGCAAATGCATCGGGCGTGGTTTTGTACGGCACCACGGTGAGTTCAATGTTCGCCGTGGTCTTGAACAGTTCCGCCGTCAGGTTTTGGGTGCTGCCCGGATTGATGGTGCCGAAGTTGAGCTTGCCGGGATTCGCTTTCGCCGCGCCGATCAGATCGCTCAACGTGCGATGGTTGCCATCCTGCCGCACCAGTATTACCAGATCAAAAAACGCGGCAAAAGAAATCGGTGCAATGTCTTTTTGCACATCGTAGGGCACGTTCTTGAACAGCAGCTTGGTCAGCACCGCGCCGCTCGACAGCACCAGCAGGGTATGCCCGTCCGGCTTGGCGCGCACCACCGCTGAATTCGCCGAAATGCCGCCGGCCCCCGGCATGTTTTCAATGATCACCTGCTTGCCCAACAGAGTGTTGAGTTTTTCGCCAACCATCCTGAAGGTGATATCCGCCAATCCGCCCGCCGAGAATGGCACGATCAGCCGCACCGGGCGGTCGGGATAAGTGCTTTGCGCCTGCACAACACCAATGGACGCCAGCATCAGCACAGCCAGTAACAATACCGTTCGCTTCAATGTTTGCATGCAGCCTCCTGCGGCATTCCCGACCGGGATGGTGACCGACTAGATCACCGTCTCCACCACCACCTCGTCACCGTCCACGCGAAATTTGTGCGGGTGCTGATCCGAAACCCACTCGGTAAATTTCAGAATTTCCGCGAACTTGGGATCGCTGTGGTTCACCGCATACGGTTGTCCGCGGTGGTTAATGTACGCCGGCAGAAACGAAATTTTATCCACGCCCGATTTGCTCATGATGATTTTAGGCACCATGGTCATGCGGCAATGCGACGGAAAGAAATACCGTCCGTTCGGCGGCAGACAGTCCTCGTCGATCGGCAGCCAGATCAGATTCCAGTCATAGGTGTTTGGCGAATTTTTTGGCGAGCCGGTGGACATGAAATTGCCGATGCTATAGAAGCAGGCCTTGCCCTTGTAAATCTCCACTGCCTTGATGGAATGTGCGTGATGCCCAAGTATCAAATCGGCGCCCGCGTCTATCGCCGCATGCGCAATCGGCGGCTGATAGGTACAGATCGTCTTGGGCACCAGCCGCATGCCCCAGTGAATGGTGACAATCACCACGTCGGCCTGCTGTTTGGCCTTGCGGATATCCGCCTGTAACGCAAGCACATCTTCTTCGTATGGCGTGCTGATGACCTTGGGGGGCGATCCCGGCTGAAATTCTTCGGCGGCGTAGTGCGTGTGCGCACGCATGGGCGAAATGCCTGCCTTGCCCTTGCCTGCCGCCTGACCGTCGCGCAACACCGAGCAATAAGCCAGAATCGCGATCTTGACGCCATTGCGCTCGATCAACGCGGGCTTGCGCGCCTCTTCCTCGTTGCGTCCTGCGCCGATCACAATCTTGCCCATGCCGCGAAACAGGTCCACCGTGTCGAGCATGGCGTCGGGGCCCCAGTCCATCGCATGATTACTCGCCAGCGACACGATGTCGATGCCCGCCGCGTTCCACACACCCGCCATGCCGGGGTGCAAGCGGCTGTGTTGCCCGCCCGGCCCATAGGCAAATTGCGGTTCATGTCCGCGCAACGAATAGGTACGCTCGCACTGCCCCAGCCGTATATCGGCCTGCCGCATCACCGGCGCGATAAGTTCGGCGAATTCCTCGGTCGGCGCGTACACCGGGCCGATGTCGCCGCCGGTCATCAGCGTCACCGTGCCATTGTTGTTGTCAGCCATGTTTAATGCTCCTTGTTATCAATGTGCGTGTGATGGGTAAGCCCTGGGTTGGGAGCCAGGAGCCGCGTGTTATTCGACCTTCATGCCTGATGCCCGCACCAGCTTCCCATACACCGCGGTTTGCGCGATCAGGTATTTTTGCCATTGATCCGGCGTGCTGCCGACGGGCTCCGCGCATTCGTCTTTCAGGCGCGCCTGTACTTCGTCGGTTTTCAGCGCGCGCACGATGCCCTGATTCACCACGCCGATGGCGGCGTCGAGCGTGCCACGCGGCGCAAGCAAACCATAGGCCGACGTGAAATCGAAACCCTTCAATCCGCTTTCGCGCACCGCCGGCAAATCCGGCAAAGCGCGGGCGCGCTCGGCGCTGGTCACGGCCAACGCCCGGAGTTTTCCGGACCGTACCAGCGGCAGCGCGCTGAGCGGCGACACGATCATCATTTGCGCGGCGCCCGAGGTCACATCGATCACCGCGCCGGTAATACCGCGATACGGCACATGCACGATATTGATGCCCGCGGCGATCCTGAAAAACTCGCCCGCGAAATGCGCGACCGTGCCATTGCCGGAAGAAGCGTAATTGATCTCGCCGGGTTTCGACTTCGCCAGTTTTATGAGATCCTGCGTGGACTTCACCGGCAGTGCCGGATGCACGATCAACAGAAACGGCGTCGAGGCAATCAGCGTGACCGGCGCAAAATCCTTGATCGGATCGTACGGCAACTTGCTGCGCAGATTGGTGTTGATCGCATGCGTGTCATTGACGATCAGCAGTGTGTAACCATCGGGGAGCGCCTTGGCCGCGAGTTCCGTGCCGATAATGCTGCCCGCGCCGGGACGCGGATCCACGATAACCTGCTGTTGCAGCGACGCCGACAGTTTTTGCGCGAAGAATCGCGCCACGGTGTCAGCGCCGCCACCGGCGGCAAAAGGCGAAATCATCCGGATCGGCTTGACTGGATAATCCTGTGCCTGTGTGATTGATGCCCCGGTCAGCAGCATGGCCACGGCCATTCCGCAGCCGGCGCGTGTATTCAAAGCAGCGCTCATGATTACTCCCAAGGGTTTCATGTCGTTGCTCCCGCGCTTGCGGCGAACGCCGCCGCCGATGCGCCCGCCACCTTGCCGAACACCGCACCGCTGGTGAGTCCCGAGCCGCCGGGATAATTGAAATAGAAAATGCCGCCCACGGCCTCGCCCGCGGCAAACAATCCCGGTATGGGTTGATCCATGACATCCACCACTTCCGCGGCTGGATTGATCTTGATGCCGCCGAACGTAAAGGTCACGCCGCAGGTAATCGCATAAGCCTCATACGGCGGCGCGTCGAGCTTCTGCGCCCAGTTGGATTTGGGAATCGTCAGGCCCATGGTGGAAAGCCCATCCTTGACCGTGGGGTTAAACGGGCCGCCATTGCCCGCCGCCGCGTTGTATGCCGTGATGGTTTTCAACGCCTGTTTGGCATCGACGCCTTCCAGCTTGGCGACCAGTTCATCGAGGGTGTTCGCGGTAACCTTGGTGCAGTGCCGGCCGCGATACTCCTCGCGCAATAGATGCGTGACTTTCTGGTCGTAAACCTGCCATGCAAATTGCCCCGGTTGTTCCAGCACCACGTGCCCGTACTTGGCATAGGTGTAAGGCCGCAAATCGGCGCCCTCGTCGACGAAACGATTGCCAGTGGCGTTGATCATCAGCCCGTACGGATACGAATGGCGCTGAAAACTCGTGCGCAGTGCGACTTCGCCGTAATCAGTGGCGTAGCGTTCCCAACCCACCGCATGGCATCCCGACCAGTGGCCATAGGGCTGCGCGCCCGCATCCAGCGCCATCCGGATGCCGTCGCCAGTGTTAAAGCGAGAGCCGCGCACCTTGGCCAGATCCCACCCGCGTCCGAGATACCGCGTGCGCCATTCGGCGTTGGCCTCGAATCCACCGCACGCAATGATCACGGCGCGCGCGCGCACTTGCTCCACCTTGCGCCCGCTGGTCACCTCGACGCCATGCACGCCCTGCTCATCGGCCAGCAAACGCGTCACGCGGCTGTTGTAGGCCACGCGCACGCCGTCGCGTTTTGCCGCTGCGAACAGTGCATCGACCACCCCGATGCCGCCGCCCGATACCGTGATCGTGAGCCCGCCCCAGAATTTGACGCGCCCATCCACCTTGAACGATTGCCGTCCGTAGTACGGCAGAAAGCGCACGCCCTTGCCGCGCATCCATGTCAGCGTGTCCAGACTGCGTTTGACAATCACCTCGCACAAATCGGGGTTGGTGCGGTACTGCGTCACGCGCGCCATGTCGTCGAAGAATTGTTCTTCGGTGTAGCGGCCAAAATCGGTATTGGCGATCTCCTCGGCGGTCAGGTCCGGCACCAGCTTTTTGATGTCGTCCACGCCGTCGTAAACAACCCGCCAGTTGCCACCGGCGAAACCGCTGTTGCCGCCACGCTGGTCCTCGGGCGCGCGTTCGAGCAATGCCACGCTCGCCCCTGCCTCGCGCGCCGACAGCGCCGCACACAACGCCGCATTGCCGCCTCCCACCACGATCACATCCACATCGGAATTCACTGCCACGTTGCTGCCTCCCTAAATCATTAGCTTAGATCGCCGAACAAAATGGAATCTCCATCCTCTGATGCTGCTTACCGTCCAAACACGCCCCTCGCCCGCTTGCGGGAGAGGGGCGGGGGAGAGGGAAACGTAGATATCGCGCGTCCCCTCTCCCTAACCCTCTCCCCGCAAGCGGGGCGAGGGGATTTCTTTTGTTAGGCACTCTTAATTCAAGCGTATGCCCGCGGTACGCACGAGCTGCGTCCATTTTTTGATTTCGTCCGCCATGGTTGTTTGAAATGCCGCGGGTGTTCCCGGCGCCGGCTCCGCGCCATCGGCGAGCAAGGTGGCTTTGATGTCGGGCAAGGCGAGAATGGCGGTAACCTCGCGATTCAACCGGGCGATGATCTCGGGCGACGTATTGCGCGGCGCCACCAGCCCGTACCAGCCATCGACGGCATATCCCGGCAAGCCGCCTTCCGCGATGGTGGGTATGTCCGGCAGTATGGAAGAACGCCGGCCCGGCGTTACCGCCAGCGCCCGCACGCGCCCTGACTTAATGTGCGGCACCGCGGCAATGATGCTCGACGTCGCTATGCCGATCTGTCCGCCGATCAGATCAATCAGTGTCTGGCCGGTGCCTTTATACGGCACATGGGTAACACGCACCTGCGCCATCTGGCAGAACAACTCCATGCTCAAGTGCCCCAGCGAACCGTTCCCCGACGAACCATAGATCAATTTTTCAGGATTCGCCTTTGCAATGGCAATGAGTTCGCGGACATTTTTTGCGGGCAGCGATGGATGCGCCAGCAGCAAATACGGTTGCGACGTCATTTGTGTCACCGGCGCAAAAGCATCCAGCACGTTAAACGACATTTTGGTAATCAATCCCGCGTTGATCGCCATGCTGCTGGACACCACCAGTACCGTGTAGCCGTCCGGCGGCGCGTGATACAGCAAATCCATGGCCAGGGTGCCGCCCGCGCCCGGGCGGTTGTCCACGATCATGGAAACGCCCCAGCGCTCGGTCAGTTTTTGTCCGATGTGGCGCACCAGCACGGTTTGCCCGCCGCCCGGCGCAAAGCCAATCAGCCAGCGGATGGGTTTCTGCGGGTATTCGGCACGCGCGCGGTCACCCTGCGCGCACAACGGCGTGCTGAATAAAATCCCCGCGATGATCAGCGGCATACCGCGCGACCAGGGCACGTGGCGCGGCAAGCCGTAGTACCGGTTGTTCACGCCGCCACCGAACGCGCATCACGTTCGCGCGTTGCCACTGCATGATCCGGCACCGTGGCGCGCATCAGCTTGCGCACATCGGGCAAGGCTCGGAGATCGCGCGCGAGGTCAAACAAACGCCGGGCGCCCGCGTCGCCCAGCGCCCGGCCGCTGCAATCCAGAAATTTCAACGCGCGTGATTCAGCACTCAGTGGCCAGTCCGGCGAACCCGGCGTTTTATCCACGCGAATGTTGAAACTGCCGCGCGGCGTTTCCACCGTGACATCGGTATAGCCCACGACGCCCGAATAAATCTTGCTGTCTTCGATGCGGTAGCGTTTCACGCGCTGCATCAGTTCCCGGATGCGCGGACGCTGCACCATCTCGTCGGTGAATACGTTCAACGTGAGCTGCCGATCCAGCAGGGTCGCCGCCATCGAGTACTGGATGCTGAATTTACCTTCGAGGCCGGTCTGCGGATTGTCACTGAGCAGCGCGTCATCCGATCCCGGCAGAAAACCCACCGACACCATTTTGATGTCGTCGATATCAAGGTCATGCTGCTTGATGAGTTGCAGCAAACCGCCGATCGGGCGGTGATTGCAGTAGCAGCACGGCCATTCCTTGACGTAGACGCCCGGCGAGTTGATTTCCCAAGGTGCGCCCCATTGCGCCAGTGCCGCGTCCAGCGCGGCGGTTTCCGTTTTGCCATAGGTGGCAAATACGCCCTTGCCGCCATCCAGTATCGCGGCATCGGCGGTAAAACCGCGCTTCGCCATCCATGCCGAAAACAGCCCACAGCGCGCCGCGTGACCCGCATGAAACGGTTTGGTCATGGTACCGAAGTTGCGCATCAAACCGCCAACCTGTGACGCGGCCAGCCCCCAAGCCCGTTGCAGTGCGTCGGCATTCAATCCCCATAGCCGCGCCGCGACGGCGGTGGCGGCAAATATCCCCAGTGTCGGCGTGGTGTGCCAGCCATGGCGAAACAAGCCTTCATTCGCGGCGCGGCCGAGTTTGCCCGCGACTTCCAGCCCGATGACGTACGCCGCCAATACCGCCTTGCCGCTGGAACCCGTGTCCTCCGCGACCGCCAGCGCCGTGGGCACCAGCACCGCGCTCGGATGGCCGCGTATCGTCGGCAAGGTGTCGTCGAAATCCAGCGCGTGCGCGGCAATGGCATTGGCGAACGCTGCTTCCGCGACCGACGCCCGGTTGCCCCGGCCCCATACCGTCGCGGCGGGGCGCCCCGCGTTTTCGTCCGTCCATTGCGCCACCAGTTCGCTCACCGGCTCGGCCACGCCGGCCAGACCGACGGACAACGTATCCATCACCGCATCCCGCGCCGCGTCGAGCAGTGCGTCCGGCAAAGCGCTGGTTGGGGTGTCGATGACTAACTGTGCAAGCCGTGCGGTAGGCATACTCATCTCTTCTCCAGTGATTCCGGACGTGATACGACAATTATAGCCACCGCGCGCCATCGCTCACGCGTCAGCGAACCATTTGCCGCGTCCCCGTGGCTCAAGTAAAGTCTGCTGCGCGGATCAGAAGTCCATACGCCAACTTTGTGAGCATGAGGGGCATTGCAATGCGACGCTGTCGTTTCGCGCTGGGCGGCATATTGTGGATGTATGCGTTGGCGTCCAGCGAAGCCGCCGCGCAAGGTTATCCGGATCGCCCGCTGCGGCTGGTGGTGCCTTTCGCGCCCGGCGGCGGCGTTGATTTCATGGGCCGCCTGATGGCACGCAAGTTGAATGAGAGCTTGGGGCAATCGGTGGTCGTCGATAACCGCAGTGGCGCCGGCGGTGTGCTGGGTGTTGAACTGGTGGCCAAGGCCGCCCCGGACGGGCACACGCTGACTGTCACCAACAACAGTTCGCACGGCGCGAATCAGGCGCTCAATCCGAAGTTGCCTTACGACACCATCCGGGACTTCACGCCGGTATCGACGCTGGCAACCGCGCCACATGTGCTGCTGGTGGGTGCGTCGGTTGCGGCATCTTCGCTAAAGGAATTGATCGCGCTCGCGCGCGCCAAACCCGGCGCGCTCAATTTCGGCTCGGCAGGCAAGGGGTCGCAAAGCCACCTTTCCGGAGAACTCTTCAAACATGTCACCGGCACGCAGGTCGTGCACATTCCGTACAAGGGCTCGGGCGTCGTCATGACCGCCGCGCTGAGCGGTGAAATCCAGATGCTGTTCGCAAGTTCGCCCGGCGCGCTGCCGCATGTGAAAGCGCAACGCCTGAAAGCGCTGGGCATTTCGGGCACCCAACGCTCGCGCATCATGGCGGAACTGGCCACGCTGTCGGAGCAAGGCTTGACGGGATTTGAATCCAGCCCGTGGTTCGCGCTACTGGGGCCGCGCGGTTTGCCCAAGCCCATCGTCACCCAGCTTCATCAGGAAATCGTCAGGGCCGTGGCCGACGCCGACGTGCAAAAAAGTCTTTATGCCGCCGGCGCGGAACCCGTTGGCAGCACACCCGAACAATGCGCGGCCACCATCGCCCACGAACTCGCGCTATGGACCAGACTGGTGAAAGAAGCAGGCATCCGGATTGATTGACATGACAATGCGCCAAAACCTTTAACCGGCGATGATGGCCATCGCCTTTTCATTCGCCACCAGCGCGCAGGAAGCCGCGGCGCGGGCCTCGATGTGTTTCGCACCGAGCCGCTGCCGAACGACAGCCCGTTTTGGGTCATGGACAACGTGTTGATCACCGCGCACTGCTCCCGCAGCAGCGACGACAATCTCGCGATAACCTGGCCGATTATCGAAACCAATGTGCGGTGTTTTCTGGAACAGCGTCCGGACGAAATGATCAATCGCGTGTTGCGCTGAACATTAAAATAACAAATAAAAACAATAACTTATATAACCCATTAACACTTCACCGACTCAATCGGCCCGGATGTTCGCCGCCTTCGCAATCCGGCTGTAGCGCACACTCTCCGCCTTCATCAGCGCGGCGAATTGTTCACTGGAACCGGGCGCCACGGTAAAGCCCTGTGCGCGCAGGTTTTCGCGCACCTCATTCAGGTTCAGCACCTTGTGGAGTTCGGCATTAAGCCGCGCCACGGCGGTGTCGGGGGTGGCCGCCGGCACCACATAGCCGTTCCAGTTGCTGGCTTCGATCTCCGGCGTGCCGGCTTCGCGCGCCGTCGGCACCTCGGGGATCATCGCTTCGCGTTTGACAGAGGTCACGGCCAGGCCGCGCAGTTTTCCCGCCTTGATGAATGGCGCGGTCGAAAACAGATTCACCAGCACGCCGGTGATGTGCCCACCCGTGGCCGCGATCACCGCCGGACTTTCCCCTTGGAACGGCACCAGCGTGATATTGACCTTGGCCGCAAGCTTGAGTGATTCGCCCAGCACTGTGTGCAATCCGCTGGGGCCCGCGGTGCCGTAACTGATTTCGCCGGGACGCGCGCGAGCGAGCGCAAGATACTCCTTCATGTTCGTCACCGGCAGCGACCGGTTGATCGCAACCACCATGGGCAGTTCGATGGCGAGCCCCACCGCCTTGAAATCTTTCTCGGTATCGTACGGCAACCGGCTGCGCACGGCGCCCATGAAGGTAAAACTGGGGCCCACCGAGAGCAGCGTGTGGCCGTCGGCGGGCGCGCGCGCAACCCACTCGGTGCCAATCACCGAGCCGCCGCCCGGCCGGTTTTCAACGATGACGCTTTGCCCCAACTGCATGCGCTGCGCTATCGTGCGCGCGACGAGATCAAAAGAGCCGCCAGCCGCGAAAGTCACGACGATGCGCACCGGCTTCGATGGAAAAGACGCATCGGCGGCCACGCCAGAGACAGTGGTCATGACGAACCCGGTCAACACGGCTGCAGATAAGGTTGTGAAACGCTCAAGCATAAACTTTCACGCAATTAACCTTGCTTCGCGCGGGCCTGCAAGGCCTTGCCCGCGTCTGTCGCTTCGCGTAGCACTTCGGCGTAATCCAGCGCGGTAAACCGTCCGCCGCGTTGCAGAATTCTTCCATCGGCGATCACGGTATCCACGTTGCGCGGCTGCGCCAGATTCACCAACGCTTCGTAGGGATCGGCCATCGGCGCCATGTTGATGTCGCCGGTACGCACCAGAATCATATCCGCGCGTTTGCCGGGCGTGAGCGATCCGGTGCGATTGGCAATACCCAGATCGACCGCGCCGTCGAGCGTGGCGAGCTGCACCAGCCGCTTCGCCGTCAACGGCACGCGCGCGCCAAGTCTGTGCCGGTGCAAGTGATACAGAAACCGCATGCACTGGAAAAAATCCACGTTGTAGGTGCCGGTGAGATCAATTGACATACTGACCTTCACACCCGCTTCGAGAAGCTCCGCCAGTTGAATCACGCCCGCGCTCGCCGGACGCTGCGATTCGCCCACCGGCGACGTGCTGTAACTCACGCCGCGTGCCTTGAGTATGTTGCGCTCCTCGGTCGTGGTGAGCAGCGGATGCACCAGTTGCACATCGGGACCCAACAGTCCGGCTTTTTCCAGCAGCGTAATCGGACTCGGCCCCGAGGTGTGCATGGTGATCGGCAGGCCCAACGCGCGCGCACCGCCCCAGTCCTTGCGCGCGACATCCACGGAAATATTGCCGCGCAGCGGGTTGGTGTCGTCGCCCACGTTGCGCGAACTGATGCCGAGTGTCAGCATGCCATCGTTGGGCATCCACTGCTGTTTGATCTTTGCCAACCCCGCGAGATCCATCGGCTGATTATTGGGCGCACCCTGCGCCGTGCCATAGGAAAAGCGGCCCCGCAAGCCGCCGTCGCGCATGGCGCGCAACTCGGCGTCCGCGTGTTCCGGCGTGGCGATGTTGTGCGCCCAGTTATGCACTGTGGTGGCGCCCGCGCTCAGCGCCTCGGCAAGACCCAGGCGCACGCTCGCGTAATGGTCGCGCGGCGTGAAATAGCGGCCCAATGCGTTGGTCACCGGGAAATAGCCACGCTTGGCGTCGTCCGTGCTCATCATCGGTCGCAACAGGCTGGTCCACAGATGCCAGTGCGTCTCGACAAAGCCAGGCATGCAGATCATGCCGGCGGCGTCGATCACCGTTGCCGCCGGCGCGGCCATTTCCTTCGCCACCGCGACTATCGTGCCGTCGCGCACATGCACATCGCCGCGCACGAAATCGCCGACCGCGGCATCCATGCTCAGAATGTGCGCGCCGCGAATGACAAATTCACCGCGCCCAGGCAATGATCCCGCACCCGCGCCACTGCTGCCGCTGCCGCCCGTCTGTGCGCAGCCCATGCCCGATGCCATCCCGGTTACCGCCAGCGCCGATGCGGCTTTGAGCAGCTTGCGCCTATCGTTGTTCATCTCGTCCATGCAGGCCTCCATTTTGTGGATTTTTGCGGATTGCCGTTTACGCGGCACGCGCCATCGGTAGAGTACGTCCGCCGCCCCGCGCGCGCCACAGCAAAAATACCACGATGCCGACATTCAGCAGGTTCCAGGCCGTGCCATTCAGAAACGCCATGCGGTACGAGCCGGTCCAATCAAAAATCACCCCGCACAGCCAGCCGCCCAGCGCCATGCCGAGCAGGGTACACATCAACACCGTGCCGACACGCGCGCCGGCTTCGGCGGGCGAGAAATGTTCACGGATGATGAGTGCGTAGCTCGGCACGATGCCGCCCTGAAACAAACCAAACATGCCCGCGACGACATACAACGACGCCAACCCGTCAGTAAACAGAAACATCAGCAAGGCAACCCCTTGCAGCACCGAACCCAGCAACAAAGTCCGCAGGCCACCGATGTGATCCGAAATCCAGCCGGAAACAAGACGGCTGACGATGCCCATGCCCAGCATCAGCGACAGCATTTCCGCGCCACGCGCCGCGCCAAAACCCAGATCGCCGCAATAGGCAACAATATGCACCTGCGGCATCGACATCGCGAGACAGCACGACACGCCGGCCACGCACAGCAGCGTCATCAGTACCGCGGGCGATAGCCCCAACGGACGCGCGTGGTCAACGTGACGATACCGCGCCGCCGACGCCGCGGCCGCAGCTGATTCGGGTGCTGCCTCCGGTTGCACCGGCGTCGCACGGCGCAACACAAGCGCCAGCGGAATCATCGTCG
The DNA here is from genome assembly GCA_002412495.1 of Betaproteobacteria bacterium UBA5216. GTDB lineage: Bacteria > Pseudomonadota > Gammaproteobacteria > Burkholderiales > SG8-41 > UBA5216. Next base: position 11,337 of record DHVE01000074.1, on the reverse strand, counting down.
CGAGGCAAAACACCCCCATGCCGAAATACGTCGCGCGCCAACCCACAGCGTCGAAGTAATAACGCAGCACCTGCGACCACACGGCACCTGCCAGATAATTGCCGCTCATGCAGATGGCGACCGCGATGCCGCGATGGCGGCTGAACCACTTGGAGGTATCCGCCGCGAGTGGCGCAAACGTGGCCGCACTGCCGAGAAACCCCATCAATACGCCCTGCGCCAGGCTGAACTGCCACAAACTACCCGCGGCGCCCGCCAGAAAAAATCCGCTGCCCAGACCCAGTGCACCGATCAGCACCGGCGCCATCACGCCGAAGCGATCGGCGAGACGCCCCATGAATACGGCGCCCAGCCCGAAGCCGATCATCGCCGCGGAGTAAGGCAGCGAAGCATCCCCACGCGCCACGCCGAACTCCGTTTGAATACGCGGCAGTACCACGCTCACGGTGTAAACCCCCGAACCGCCGATAGTCATCAGCAACAACGAGACGAAGAGACGCGTCCATGCGTAAGGAGATTCGATCCCGCCGGCTGGTTTGGGTTGAACCGTCATGCGATATCGCCCCTAAACCGTGGGGCGGCAGTCGCGCAGCGTATCCGACCATAAGCTCGCTTCACCGCACGTTGGTTCACACACCGCCCCGAAGGCGGGATCGCCCCCGCCCCACGACTACGACGCGCCATCACGTCGATTCCAGTATCCCGCTGATCGCGCGCTCCACATGCCGCAGCGTGCTGCATTCCATCAGCAAATTGCAAAATGGCGCATAGCGGCGCATGTCCGAATCGCCGGTACCCCACATGGTTGGATATTCCGGGTTCAGCCAGATGATGCGCTTCGAGCGTTGCGACAGCCGCGCGAGGATTTCCGTGCGCGGATCGTTGTTATTGCCTCGCGCGTCGCCCAGAATAATCAACGTGGTTTTGTTGGTGACAAACTTCATCCAGCCGTCTTCGAAATCCGCAAAGGCGTTGCCGTAGTTCGACGAGCCGAAGCCGATGGCCTCGAGGATTTTTTCGATCGCCTGCTCGACCGGCTCTTTTTCGAGGATCTCGCTCACTTCGATCAGTGATCCCGAATAGGCAAACGAGCGGATGTCCGACAGCGCCTCGTTCAACGCATACAAGAACATCAACAAAAACTGCGACATCGCCGCCACCGAGCCCGACACATCGCATAGCACCATCACGCGCGGCTTTTCGATGCGTTTTTGTTTCCACACGGTGATAAACGGCACGCCGCCCCAGCCCATGTTCTTGCGCAGCGTGCGGCGCACATCCAGTTGGCCGCGCAGCCGGCGGCGGCGCGTTTTGGCGTAACGCGCGGCAAGTTTCTTGGCCATCTGCCGTACCAGCACGCGCATGCGCTCCATGTCGCGGCGGTCGATGTTAGACAGGCGCGCCGACTTCAATAACTCCTCGCGGTACTGTTCGTTTTCGCCCTTCGCGAACAACAGCATATTGCGCTCGACGAGATCGCGCACAGCCTCGCGCAATCGCGCGACACGGTTCTCCAGTAACGCGGCACGTTCCAGGCCCGGCGCCGTTTCGTCCCTGCGCAAAGCCTCGATTTCCTCTTCGACCGCGCGCAAGCCCATGGTCATCAGAATGCGGCGCGTGTAGAGATTTTTTTGCGTAAAGAACCGGATGTTCTCGACACCAGCTTCGCGCGCCGCCGCTTCCATCGCGGCGGCCAGACCCGCACGGTTGTCGCTGGTCAACAACTGGCCCAGCGCGGTGCCGCCCTTTTGTCCCTGATCCGCCGTGCCGGCGGCGGCGCCATCGTCACCCGCCGCTTCTGCCGAAAAAGCCTCGTGCTTGAAATAGAGCTCGAACGCTTCGTGATACAGCGCTTTCTCGTCGGGTGTTTTGGCGAGCACCAGTCCCAGCGTGTCCTTGAGCGCGGCGCGGTCTCCATAACCAATGACATCCAGCGCGCGCGCCGCATCAATGCCCTCGGCCGCCGAAACCCGCAAGCCCGCACCGCGCGCCACCTGCAAGAAGCGGCGCAGCGGCTCGCTCGCCGTGGGGACGTCCAGGCGGCCCGCCATCAGGTGATCCCGGCCTCGCGCTGCGCCTTGTGCGTCATGCCGGCCAACTGTTTGTCGGCGGCTTCGATGTCGGCCTCGAATTTCAACAGCACATTCAGCGTTTCGCGCACCACGGCCACTTCGAGCACCGAGGTGTGCATCAGCACCAGCACCTTGGCCCAGTCGATGGTCTCGCTGACCGAGGGAAGTTTTTTCAGATCCAGGGCGCGCAATTGCTGCACGAAACTCACCAGTTGTTTCAGCAGCCGTGCGTCGATGCCTGGCACCCGCGAGGCAATGATGCGCGCCTCCAGCCTCTCATCGGGGAAGCCGATGTGCAGATGCAGGCAGCGGCGCTTTAACGCGTCGCCCAGGTCACGCGTGGAGTTTGAGGTAAGCAGCACAATCGGCGGCACCAGCGCCGTGACGCTGCCGATCTCCGGCACGGTAACCTGATAGTCGGACAAGATCTCGAGCAAAAACGCCTCGAATTCCTGATCCGATTTGTCGATTTCGTCGATCAGCAGCACGCAGCCGCGCGGCTGCTCCAGCGCGCGCAGCAAGGGCCGCGGTTCAAGAAAATTGCGCGAGAAAAAAATGTCGCCAAAGCTGTGCAGCTTGTCGAGCGCCACCTTGAGGTTGTCGGATTCTCCGATGACGGAACCAACCTTGTCCTTGAGTATCTGCGTATAGAGCAACTGCTTGCCGTACTTCCACTCATACAGCGCCTTGGATTCGTCAAGACCCTCATAACACTGCATGCGGATCAGCGGCAAATTCAGCCAGCTCGCCACCGATTTCGCCAGCTCGGTTTTGCCGACACCCGCCGGCCCTTCCACCAGAATAGGCTTCTGCAAATGATGCGCGAGATAAATCGCGGTCGAGATTGGGCGGCTGGCAATGTAGCCGGCGGCACCCAGCCCCGCATCCACTTCGTCGATGGATTGCAACGGCTGCAATGTTTGTGGTGATGGGTGAGCGATGTTGCCGGCGTTCTTATTGTGTGCGATGTCCATGAATCCGCTTTTCGTTTTCAGAGTAATAATCAATGCAATGCATCGGGCCAGCCGCGCGCCTGCAGCGACAGCGCCTTGCAACGTTTAATGTCGAGGATCGGGAATGCGAGCCGAACCGACGGGTACTGGTCTTGGTGCTGGTTACTACGGGTTACGGGTTAATGGCTACCGCCCTATACACGTCCCTGCGTGCAGCGACACGGTCGTTTTATTTCGATACCAAATTATACAATAAAAACAATTACTTGCCGTTTGGCCGCTACCCACCGCGACACTTCAATGAGACGCGATGCCGGCGTCGCGCGCCACGCCACGCCATACACGCAATTGTTCGCTCAATATTTCCGCCAGTTCCTGTGGCGTTGAACTCCGGTAATCAAACGCGGCCTTGTCGAGGCCCTCGCGCACCTCGTCGCGCTTGAACGCCGCGCCAACTTCGCGCGACAGCCGCGCGGCTATGTCGGCCGGCAATCCAGCCGGTCCGAACATCGCGACCCACGGCAGTATGGCGAAGCCCGGCACGCCGGCCTCGGCCATGGTCGGCACATCGGGCGCGAGCCGCGCGCGATTCGCGCCCAGCGTGGCAATCGGGCGCAACTTGCCTTCCTTGGCGAGCGCCAGCGCGATGTTCAACCCCGCCGCCATCACCTGCGCCTGCCCGTCCAGCAGCGCTTTCACCGCGGCGGCATCAATTGGGTAGTCCACGCTCGCGATATCAAGCTTGTCGCGCGTGCGTAATTGCGCCATGGCAAATATCGTCGGCGGATTCGCCGCGGCCACCGTCAATTTGCCGGGATGGGTTCGCGCGTACTGAATCAGTTCCGCCAGCGTTTTGGCCGGCACATGGGGCGTGACCACCAGCAACAACGGTGTCCAACCAAGAAACGACACCGGCGCAAAATCGCGCACTGGATCGTACGGCGGATTCTTGCGCAGCACCGGCACCGCCACCAGCGGACTGCTGTTACCGACCAGCAACGTGTGTCCGTCTGGCTGCGCCTTCATCACGGCGATGGCGCCATTCGAACCATGTGCGCCCGCGACGTTATCGATGGACACGTCTTGCCCCAACGCTTGCGACAACGGCGGCAATAACACGCGCAGCGCCGCGTCGGTTGGTCCGCCCGGCGGAAACGGCACCACCAGCCGCACCGGACGCACGGGATATTGCGCCCACGCGGCATCACTGAAGCCCGCCGCCGCGAAAACTGCACACCCAACCGCCATCGCGCCCGGCATTCGCCATTGAATCCGCATGATTGCCGACTCCCTTGATCCTGAAACATTAACCTCGTCCCGCATCGCGGCAGCCGTCCGCAATGTATCGTTCGCGCCGTGACGGGTCAACGCCGCCGAGCATACACGGCGTATTAGCCGCATCAGACCGCGCGCCAAAGTCCACGCATTCGTCTTGATTCACGCCCATGAGACTGCGTATCCCCATTCCGTCACGGAGTTCCGCGCCGGTTATTGACTGACGCGCGTTGATTAGCGACACTCGCCACAACCTATTTCGACTGCGTAGTGAGTGTTTTTGACATGAACGCCCCCTCAGCCCCACCCGCTTCCGCCGCACCGGCCGCGGCAATCTCCCCACTTGAAGCCGCCCGCAATCTCGCTCCGTTGATACGCGCCAGCGCCGACGAGATCGAAAAAAATCGCGAGCTGCCGCGCCCGCTGTTCGAGGCCATTGCCGATGCCGGTCTGTTTTTGATGGGCGTGCCGCGCGAGATCGGCGGTGGTGAAGTCGATCTGCCGATGCACGTGCTGGCCGTCGAGGAAATCGGCAAGGCCGATGCGAGCACCGCGTGGGCGGTGAATCAGGGCGCCACGTTCGGCTCGTTCTCCGCGTACATGGATCGCGATGCCGCGCGCGAGGTGTGGATCAACACGCCGCGCAGCGTGGTGTCGAACAGCCCCGCGCCCACCGCAAAAGCCGTGGTAGTGCCGGGCGGTTTTCGTGTCACGGCCCGGCAGGGATTCAGCACCGGGTGCCGTCACGCCTCGTGGGTGGCAGCGCATACACAAGTCATCGAAAACGGCGAAGTGCGGCAACGCAATGGCAAGCCTGAAATTCGCTACTGCTTCGTGCCGAAGGCCGAGGCGCAGATCATCGACACCTGGCATACGCGCGGCATGCGCGGCACCGGCACGAACCACTTCGAGGTCAACGATGTGTTTGTGCCCGAAAAACGCACCGTCCTCACCGGCGACCAGCCGCGGGTCAGCGGCGGCACGCGTTTTTGCATCCGGCAGACCCTGGCGTTCGCGGCGGGGGATGGCGCCATCGCGCTGGGCGTGGCGCGCAGTTGCATCGACGCTTTTTACGAACTGGCCGGCGCCAAGGCGCCGCGTAACCTGACCGGCATGCTGCGCGATCAGGCGATCAGTCAGTTTACCGTGGGCCAGGCGGAAGCCGCACTGCGCTCCGGACGCGCATTTTTGATGGAAGCCGTCGCGGATATTTGGGACGAAGCCAAACAAACCGGCGCGGTCAGCATGGATCGGCGCATTCATCTGCGGCTCGCGGGCACGCATGCCATCCGGCTCGCCGCGCAAGTCGTCGAAAGCATTTACACCGCGTGTGGCGGTAGCGCCATTAACGAAGGTGGTCTCATCCAGCGCCAGTTCCAGGACATTCACGTCATTACCCAGCACATGCAGGGCCGCCTCGCGTATTACGAGCTGGTTGGCAGACAGAAGATGGGATTGTCGATCGACGAAGGGCGGCTGTAATCCCTGCCGGGGCGAAGCCGCGCCAAATGATTACGCGCCTCCCTCCGCGGCCGGTGTGATCCGCACCGCGTCGTAACCGCCCCGCCCGCCGAACTCCGCCTGCGCGATGGCGCTTTGCAAGGCAGCGGCCAGATCCTTGGCCGCATCGAGCGAAATTTCCAGCGCGATGCGTGAACCCGGCCCGAGAGCCGAGTTCACGAAATCCAGCGTGATGGCATCCTCGAACATGGCATGGTGCGGGTGGTCATACGACACCACGGCGTGCGTGAGGTCGATCCACCCTTCACCCCCCTTGCCCATGCCATCGGTCTTGACGATCTCAAGGATGGAGGTGCACATCGTTACTTCTTGAGATGCTTCTCGTAGAACGCAAACACTTTTTTCCAGCCGTCAAGCGCCTGCTCCACGCGATACATCGGCCGGTCGTAGTAGAAAAATCCGTGAGCGGCGCCGTCGTAACGATGGAACTCGTAGTTCTTGCCGTGTTTTTTGAGTTCGGCCTCATGCTGGTTGACCTGCTCCGGCGTGGGCGCCTTGTCTTCGTTACCAAAAATGCCCAGTAGCGGGCACGACAGTCCAGCCGTCAGATCAATTGGCGCCACCGGCATCTTGGGATTCAAATCTTCCTTGGCCATCACCACGCGGCCGCCCCACAACTCCACCGCGCAATCAATGTCCTTGTGCTGGCACGCGTACAAAAACGTCTGCCGGCCCGCCGAGCACGAACCAAACATGCCCACCTTGCCGTTGATCCACGGCTGGGAGCGCAACCACTTCACCGCGCCCTGCGTGTCGCCCATCGCCTGCGCGTCGGGTATGCCGCCCTCGGCGCGCACCTTGGCCGCGATATCGTCCGAGCGGCCTTCGCCCGCGCGGTGAAACATATTGTGGCTGATCGCCGCATAACCGTAATGCGCGAACTTGCGCGTCGCGTCGCGATACCATTCGTCCCAGCCCGGAATGTGGTGCAGCAACACCACGCCCGGGAACGGTCCGGGCCCCATGGGGCGCGCCACATAAGCCGAAATCGGCTCGCCGTTATTGCCACTGATCGTGATGGTTTCCGCAATCATGCTTTCGTATGCCATGGTGCTTCCTTTCTATCGAACGTAAAGTAGGGTTAAAAGAATTAACAGAATATTGCCGGCGCGAGCCGCCGTCGGATGGATGGCGGCAGAAAATGTAGACTACAACACACGTAGTGCGATCAATAACCGGCGGAATTGTAGCCGAAAATCTCCGTGGCGAGGCTTGCGGTCCATGCCGCCGGACTTACGCCCGACGGCCTCCATGATTGACGGTTCACCATGCGGCGGATACTGTGCGGGCTGGTGAAAACAATGCCGAAAACGCCACGACCCGCGGTTGATCCCGATCTGTCCCGACTTGGCCGCCGGGCCTTCATCAGTGCGGCCAGCGGCGCAGCGGTGGCGTGGCCACTGGCGGCACAACCGCAGACAACATCCCCCACCGGCGGCGGAACCACCGTACCCGCTATCGCGGATTCGGGCATCAAACCCGCGCAATTGATTGCCGACTTTATCGTCAACTTTGATCTGAAGACGGTTCCGCCGATTGTCACCGAACGCGCGCGCGTGGCCTTCATCGACACCATCGGCGTGATGCTGGGCGGTAGCCACCATGCACCCACGGACATCGTGTGCGAGATGATTCAACTCGAGGGCGCCGCGCCCACGGCCACCATCGCGGGGCGCTCGTTGCGCGCGTCGCCGCAGCTCGCCGCGCTCGCCAATGGCGTTTCCGCGCACGCGCTTGATTACGACTTTACCTACTTCGCCGGGCAAGCGATTGCCGGATTGATTCCGGCAATCCTGCCGGTGGCCGAGACAATGAAATCACCGCCATCGGAAATTCTCTCGGCATTCATCATCGGCGCCGAGGTCTGCGGAAAGTTGGCGCAGTCGGCGCCGACGCTGTTCCGGCTCGCCAACTGGCATGCCACCGGCACCATCGGCACCATGGCCGCGGCGGCCGCTTGCGCGCGGCTGATGAAGGCACCCAAGGCAACGCTGCCGGACATCATCGGCATCACCACCTCGCTAGCGAGCGGCGTGACGGCGAACTTCGGCACCATGACCAAGCCGCTGCACGCCGGACAGGCCGCGCGCAACGGCATACTCGCCGTGCAGCTCGGCATGCGGGGTTTTACCGCCAGCGCCGCGGCGCTCGAAGGCCGCAATGGCTTCTATGACAATTTCGCGCGCGGCCTCGCGCAGTCGCTCGAACCGTTCCGGGATCTGGCCAAACGCTACGCGCTGGCGGAACAAGGCTACCGCTTAAAGCCTTATCCCAGCGGCGGGCTAGGCCATACGGCCATCGACGCCGCGCTCGAATTGCGCGACAGCGTGGCGCTGGCGGACATCACGCATGTCGAGGTCGCTATCACCCGGTACGCCGGCCGCCGCTATTCGGCGCGCTACCCAACCACCGTCGAAGAAGCCAAGTTCAGTGGCCCGTATCTCGCTGCCTACACGCTGGCGCGCGGCGCGCCGATGTTGCCGGCGTTTACCGAAGCGGCGCTGCACGACGCCGTGGTGCGCGACCTCGCGCGCAAGGTGTCACTCACAACCTACGAGGAACACGCCGACGTGCTCAACGACTCACCCGCCAGGGTCACGATCACCCTCGCCGATGGGCGCAAAATCGAACGCGCGAAATACCATCCCACCGGCTCGCTGCAAGTGCCCATGACACGCGCGCGCATCGAAGAGAAATTCATGACTTGCGCGACCACCGCGATCAAACCGGCCGCCGCGCAACAACTGCTCGCCCTGCTGAACCAGTTGGATACGCAAAAATCGTCTGACGGCTTGTGGCCGTTGCTGGCAAAAAGCTGAAGCACGAATAATTTTCGATCTTTATCGTCTGTATAACCCTACACACACCTGATCACATGACTGCGACCTGCCCCTGGTGTTCCGCGCCCCGCGACTCGGGGACCACCTGCCCGCGCTGCGGCGCCGATTACGGCAAGGCCGAAGCGATCAAGGCGCACGGGCGCGTGGCCCCCGCCGAACCGGCGCCGGTCGTGATGGAAACCGTGGATGGCGCCGAGATGATGGATGCCGATGCGCCGCCCGCTGAATGGAAAGCGGTCGATGATCCGGAACTCGAATACCGGTTTTGCCTCGCCGCGATTCCTGTCATGTTATGCATCGCGATGGTGTTTCATGCCTCCGGACTCGGCGCGTCGCTGCAGCGTATTTTTTTGACCATGCCGGTGCATGAATTTGGTCACGCGGTGACAGCGTGGTTGTGCGGTTTTTCCGCGATACCGACGCTATGGAAAACCCTGATTCCCGAGGAGCGCGGTTTTATCACGCCGCTCGTGCTCGCCGGCACACTGGGCTACGGCATGTATCGCGCCCGTCAGGCGCGCATCATGCCGTTCGTTTATGTGTGCGGCACCCTGCTGGTGCTGCAAGCCATCGGCACCCTGATCGTCAGCACGAACACCGCGCAAATGTGGATCACCTTCGGTGGCGACGGCATGGGCATGATCCTCGCCATTCTACTGATGGCGAGCTTCTACTTTGGCAAACACACACAACTGTACAAAGGCTCTCTGCGCTGGGGATTTGTCGCTATCGGCGCCGCGTCATTCGTCGACATCTACGCGACGTGGTGGAAATCGCGCAAGGACGAAGGCGCCATACCATTCGGCACCATGGACGGCATCGCCTCCGATGCCATGAAGCTGGTGCAAGACCACGGCTGGAGTCATGAAACGCTCGTGGGTCGTTATTTCGCGCTGGGGCTGTGCTGCCTGTTGGCGCTGGCGCTGGTGTACGCGTGGGGCGCGTGGCGGGCGAAGTCGGAAATTGAAGCGCGGCGGTCCATGCGTAGGGCCTCGGAGTGGGAAAACAGAAGGCGACTATAGGCTAACAGGAGGGCTAACAGAAGGGCTTTGCGCCTGACCCAAGGACTGCGGCGGCTAAAACAGCGGTCACTTACGTCAAAATTAATTGAATAAAATCAATATATTGCATAATTCAGTCGATACGGAATAGATGCCACCAACAAATTGATATCAATTTTTAAAATATGATATCATTTTCTTGGATTCAATTATTTTGCATCAAGCACAGGAGCGAAAAATGGCGTCCGTCACCGTCCGTAACCTCCCCGAGGAAACGCATCGCGCGCTCAAATTACGTGCGGCGCGGTGTGGCCGCAGCACCGAAGCCGAGATTCGCAAGATACTCGAAGACGCCGTGCGTCCCGAAGAGCGCGTAAAAGTCGGCTCGGCGCTGGCGTCATTGGCCAGCCAGTTTGGCGGCATCGAACTGGACGTGACCCGCGATCAAACGCCGACCGACCCGGCGCGTTTCGAATGATTGTTCTCGACACCAACGTCATCTCCGAACCGCTAAAGCCCAACGCAAACCCGGCCGTGCAGGCCTGGCTGGACAAGCAAGCCGCAGAAACGCTCTACCTCACGGCAACCAGCCTTTCCGAACTATTGGTCGGCGTGGCTATTCTGCCAGACAGCAAGCGCAAGGCCGGACTCGGTGACGCACTACGCGAACTGCTCACAAACTTGTTCGGCTCGCGCATCCTCGCGTTCGATGAGCACGCAGCCATCGCCTTCGCGCCGCTGATCGGCCGAGCGCGAGCAACGGGCCGTCACATCTCGGTTGCCGATGGGCAGATTGCGGCCATCGCGTCCGTGCATGGATTTGTGGTTGCCACGCGCGATACCGCGCCGTTTGTTGCCGCGGGGGTGGGTGTAATTAATCCTTGGGAAGCGTGAGCACCGTATTCGCGTAGCACGTCAATAGGCGTAAGTGCATTGCGCCATATGTGATGTGCGAATGAATCATACCGCGCAATAACGATTGCGCCCTACACGGGCTAGCGGCGACGTATGCGTGCGGCGCGCTGCGAAGCGAGCGCGAGGCTTTGGACTGGGAGAACAGAAAGCGGGCCGGACAGACAAGCCTTATGGCTCTCCAAAGGCATCTAGGCCCTCCATCACATATTTCTTCCCATATGACCTTTACATGGATATGGTGATCGGTCATTATCGTTGCAACTTCAGGGGGGCGCAATGACCGACTTTATTTCACCGGTTCCCGTTATATATACGGGAAATGATGCAGATAGAAACGTAATTAATGCCCAGGCGCTAGGGGAATCACTGCTCGGAGCATCGAAGCTCTATACCGCCGTAGGACACTATTGCCAATTTGGCGTTGTTCCCCACGGGAATTACAAGAAAGAGTTTTACTGCTATGCCGGCGTTCCAAAGAAAGGCAGTTACGAGTACGTTCTCTTTCTCGCAACAACCCTCCACCAGTACGCCGTCCACGGTGAAATCTACAAAGCAGCGTTGGGACTCTTAGTTCAAAACATACTCAAGAGCATCAAAGATATATGGACAAAGAAAAGTGACACCGCAAAAGTAGTGGGGCAACTTTCCAAGGTCTTGCGAGACACCGCCAAGCAAAACCGTAAGCTCCCCTGAATTGCGGACCAGCGAAAAGTAGAGCTTTCTGGCATTGTTAACCCGCCAGGAGGTTCAGATGAAGAAA
>DHVE01000075.1 GCA_002412495.1 Betaproteobacteria bacterium UBA5216 | reverse complement strand
CGGTGCTGATGACCGGCCCGGCCGTTACCGTGTTTGAAGGGGAAATAGAACTCTGATTAACGTGGGCGTGGCGCCAGAACCACCGTAACCGCTGTAAAGAACGCAACATGCAACAAACTTCAGGGAAAACAATGAATTCAGAAGACGTAGCTGCCTACTTACAAGAGCATCCGGAGTTTTTCGAGCATTACGCCGAAATGATGGCGGATATCAACATTCCGCATCCGCACGGCGGCCGCACCATTCCCATCAGCGAACGGCAAATCCTCACGCTGCGCGAGCGGGGCAAGCAGCTCGAAAGCAAGTTGCGCGAAATCATCCAGTTTGGCGAAGACAACGACGCCATCGGCGAGAAAATGCATCGCATCACGCTGTCGTTGCTGGGCGCCAGGGACTTGGCGGCAACCGTGCATGCCACCGAGTACAACTTGCGTGAAGATTTTTCCGTGCCCCATGTGGTGCTGCGCGTATGGCGCGCCGCGAATGGTATGGGCGACCTGCCGCTGTTTCAGCCGGTCACCGAGGCAACCCGCGCTTTTGCCGCGAGTCTTGTGCACCCGAATTGCAGTACGCAGGCTGCCGCCGATACGCTGGCGCTATTCGGCGAATCTGCCCCACTGCTGAAATCATTTGCCTACCTGGGTTTGCGCGACAACGAGACATTTGGATTGATCGCGCTCGCCAGCGAAGACCCACACCGCTTTTATCCGGAAATGGGCACCATTTTCCTGTCTCGTCTGGCCGACATCGTCGCGGCCGCGCTGGCGCGGCATCTGACTTGACCACGAGTGTGATCGCAAGCGGATCGGCAACGGTTTCCCCCCAAGGCCAGGCGCGGTCGCCCGCACGGCAATCCTCGCAATATTTAAAGGATTTTCTGGCTTATCTGACGCACGAGCGCCGGCTGGCGGCCAACACCGCCGCGAGCTACGCACGCGACATCGCGGCGCTGATTCAAATGGCTGACGCCGCGCCGCTCGATAAACTGCAAGTGCATCAGATACGCCGCTACGTGGCGCAACTGCATGGGCGCGGCCTTGATGGCCGCTCCATCTCGCGCATGTTGTCCGCGTGGCGCGGGTTCTATCGATATCTCGCGCGTGACCGTGGCTTTACCGCGAATCCCTGCATGGGCATCCGCGCGCCAAAGGCCGCGAAGCGCCTGCCGCACGCCTTGTCGCCGGATGAAGCAAGCCGCTTGATGAACATCTCGGAAGACGACGCGCTCGCCTTGCGCGACAAGGCGATGTTTGAATTGTTCTACTCGTCGGGCCTTCGATTGTCCGAACTGACTGGCCTCGCGCCGGGCGATATCGATGCCGCCGACGGCACGGTGCGCGTCACCGGCAAAGGTGGCAAAACGCGCGTGGTGCCGGTCGGCCGCCACGCGCTGACGGCCGTGCAGGCGTGGCTCGTGCCTCGCACCGAACTTGCGCGGCGCGATGAAGCCGCGCTGTTTGTCAATCGCCAGGGCGGGCGTCTGGGGCCGCGCGCGGTGCAGTTGCGGCTCAAGCAATGGGCGGTAAAATCGGGACTGGATGCCTCGGTGCATCCGCACATGCTGCGGCATTCATTCGCTTCGCATGTGCTGCAGTCGAGCAGTGATTTGCGCGCGGTGCAGGAAATGCTCGGACATGCCAGTATTTCCACCACGCAGGTCTATACCCAACTCGATTTTCAGCACTTGGCTAAAGTGTACGATCAGGCGCATCCGCGCGCGAAGCGCAAACGATAGCCACTCATTGTCACGGCGATAAACCGGGAGGGTCATCATGGCAAGCAAGGTATGGGTGGGCGGCAGCGCGGGCGCGGCTGCGGCGGGCGGGCTCTTGCTGGCCGGCGTCGGTACTTCTGTCGCATTGGGCATGGCGCTCGTTGCCGCAGTGGTGATCGCCATGATCGCGAGCGGCGGACACGGCGAAGACAGCGACAGCAGTTTCTTTGGTGGCAGTTCCTCAAGCGACAGTTCGTCTGGTGGCGATTGGAGCAGCAGTTCCGATTCTTCCAGCAGTTCGGACAGCAGTGGCAGTTCCGATTGACGCGCCTCATACTCAAGCCCGGCCGGGAGAAATCGCTTAAGCGCCGTCACCCGTGGATTTTCTCCGGCGCGGTCGCACGACTCGAAGGCTCCCCGCAATCGGGTGATACCGTTGAAGTGCGATCCGCTGATGGCGCAGTGCTCGCGGTAGCCGCGTACAGCCCGCAATCGCAAATCGCCGCTCGTGTCTGGGATTGGCGGGCGCGCACCATTGCCCCGGATTTTTTCCAGCAACGCGTTTGCCGCGCCGCGCGCGCGCGTGCCCAACTGCTCGCCAGCGGGCTTACCAATGCGGCTCGGTTGATTCATGGCGAATCCGACGGTCTGCCCGGCGTGATAGCCGATCAATATGGCGATACCGTCGTAGTGCAATTGCTGTCGGCTGGCGCCGAGCGCTGGCGCGATGACATTGCCGATGCCTTGATGTCGCAACCCGGCGTTGCGCGCGTGTGGGAGCGTTCCGATGCCGACGTGCGCGGCTTGGAGGGTTTGCCGCCGCGCAGCGGTTTGCTGCGCGGTGCAACGCTCGCCGCGCCACTTATCGTTCACGAGCACGGTCTGCAATTCAAGGTTGAAATCGAAGCCGGGCACAAAACCGGATACTATCTCGATCAACGAGATAACCATTTGTTTTTAAAGAACATTTCAAATGGGTGCGCGGTGCTGGATTGCTTTTGCTACAGCGGCGGGTTTGCCCTGCACGCGGTTGCCGGCCATGCAAAATCGGTTACAGCCATCGACAGCTCCGGTCCGGCGCTCGCGGGTGCGCGTGATAACGTAACTCTTAACCATTTCCATTTGCCGCCGGTGGAATGGATCGAAGGTGATGTGTTTCAAACGCTACGCCAGTTTCGTGACTCGGGAAGGTGCTTCGACATTATTGTGCTGGATCCGCCGAAACTCGCGCCCACCGCCGCGCACGCCGAAAAAGCCGCGCGCGCCTACAAGGATGCCAACTTGCTCGGCTTCAAATTGCTGAATCCCGGCGGCCTGCTGCTGACGTATTCGTGTTCCGGTGGCGTGTCGGCCGACCTGTTTCAAAAAATCGTCGCGGGCGCGGCGCTGGATGCGGGTGTAGACGCGCGCATCGAAGCGTGGCACCACGCCGCAAGCGATCATCCGGTGTTGCTGAATTTCCCGGAAGGCGAATATCTCAAGGGATTGGTGTGTCGCGTTAACCCTTGACCGGTGGCGTGCGGGGCGGCACTTCGTCCACGCCGCCTTTGCACAACGGGTTGCAGCGCAGAATGCGCTTCACGCCAAGCCAACCGCCGTGCAGTGCGCCATGCACTTCAATCGCTTCTTTCGCGTAGCTCGAACAGGTCGGATAGAAACGGCACTGCTGGCCGAAAAACGGTGACAGCAGCAGTTTGTAGGCGTCGATCAGGAAAATGAACAGGCGTTTCATCGCGTAAACTGGCCGTGCCGCAATGACTTCGACCAGCGGCAATAGTATAAGCCTGCCGACGCGCCTTCGAGCGCTTAAAATTCTTTCCAGTCACCTGCGGAATCGTTGGTCCGTATCCCCGCTGGCAGCGCTGTCTGCGCCGGCGATTTCGGCAGGGCGCGAATGGTTTGCGGCGGCTTGCTGGCTCGTGCGTCGCCAGCGGCGGCTGCCAGAGGCAAGGCCGAAAATCGATTGCCGGACATAGCGGCAGCATTCAGTTTGAATCGCGCGACCGCCGCGACCAGATCCTGCGCCTGATTGGACATGTGTTCCGCCGCCGCCGCCGATTCTTCGACCATGGCCGCGTTTTGCTGGGTCGAGGTATCCATATCGGTTACCGCGCGATTGACTTGCTCGATGCCGCCAAGCTGCTCGCGGCTGGCCACGGATATGTCGGAAATGATGTCGGTGACCTGCCTTACCGAGGCGACAATATCTTCCATGGTTTTTCCGGCATCGCCAACCGCGCGCGTGCCGCTGTCCACTTGATCGACGGAAGCCTGGATTAACGCCTTGATTTCCTTGGCCGCCTGTGCGGAGCGCTGCGCCAGTGCGCGCACTTCGGTGGCGACCACGGCAAATCCTCTGCCCTGCTCGCCCGCCCGCGCGGCCTCGACGGCCGCATTGAGCGCCAGTATGTTGGTCTGGAACGCGATGCTGTCGATCACGCCGATGATGTCGGCAATACGGCGTGACGACTCGGAGATTCCTTCCATGGTGGTTACCACGCCGCGCACCGTTTCACCACCGCGTGTCGCGACCTGTGAAGCGCTCTGGGCCAATTCGTTGGCGCGCCCGGCGCTATCGGCATTACGCTTCACGGTGGAAGTCAACTGTTCCATGCTGGACGCGGTTTCCTCCAGGCCGGCGGCCTGCGCTTCCGTACGCGCCGACAGACTGCGGTTGCCCTGTTCGACCTGCCCGGCGGTCTCACGGATGGCGGCGGCGCTGTCGCGCACGCGCGATACGATATCGTGCAGGCCGCCGATAAACTGATTGAGTGACGTGCTCAGGCCGCCGAACTCGCCCTGCAACGGCGGCAGCCGGTAGGTGAGGTCGCCCGAGCCCGCGCGCAGATCGTCCACCGCGCCTTGCACACGCCGCAGCGAACCCGTGACGCCGCCAAGCACCAGATAACCGAGTATCGACATCAGCCCAACGCCCAACGCGGTGACGGCGATCATGATCCGTTCGGACAAACGCGTGGCGTCGTCAACCTCCTGTTTGCGCTGTTTGACCAGGGCTTCGATCTGGTCGCTCATGGCCGCCATGGGTTTTTCGAGCGCCTCGAACGATTGTTGAAAGCCTTCCAGTTTGGGCAGGGCTTTTTCGCTGTCCGACGCGATGGCAATGAGTTCCTCGGAAGCGCGGATGTACGCTTCCAGTGGCGTTTGCAGCGATTTCAGGCGCGTGCCGATGTCCGCATCGATCGCGAGATTGCCGTTGGCTTCGATGCTTTTCTTGAAGTTGGCGGCGTGCTCGGCGAACTCTTTTTGCACTTCCTTGATGTGTGCCGTGTCATGGCGTTGTCCGGCGAGCACGGCTTCGTAGACGTCGCCGCGCAGTGAATCGTGCATCATGTCGGCTTCGCTGTGATTGCGCAGCGCAGAGGTGAGCATGGCGTTGGCTGCCAGCGCCACATCGACTTTGCGCTTGGAATAAACGCTCAAGGCGCCCGTGATCAAAACGAGGGCGATCCCCGTGATAACCAGCACGATTAGTTGCGTTTTGATTTTCATGACTAGCGCCTCCGCGCCGCTGTTTTCTTGCTGTTTGTTAGCCCGCCATCAAAACGGCAGCCCGATCAGCGCCTTGAATACCCGTTTATCCGCCGTGTTTGTCCAGCCGTGACCGATACCGATATGGATGTCGAAATGGTTCCTGGTTTTGAAATCCATCACCAGGTAGGACGTTTGTTCGGATTGCGAACCGAAGGCCGGATTGCGCAGGCGGCCCAGTGAAGAATAGTGTTCCACGCCCACCGCGAAATCATTGCCAAAGGATCGCATGGCTTGGCCAAAAACCTCCAGTTCCACCGGCCTGCCGTTCGGGTTGCGGCTGAGCGCCAGACTGATGATGGGATTGAACGTGAACTTCCAGTCGCCCTGGCGCGTGCCGAGGATGCCGCGGATTTCGCCGTTGTAGCGTGATTCGGTAATACGCTTGTTATACACGGCTACTTCATAATTCGCGCCGTAAAAAAAGTATTGTCCGGGCTGCTCTCGTTGACCTTCAGGTAATGCAGACGCACTTTTCCGCCATCGACGGTCGTCGATTTTGTGTTGGGGCTGTACGAAAAGGGAACATGCACGCCCAAATTCCAGTTCTCGGCAAAGCCCCATGCGACTTCCGGCATGAAGCGAAAAACATGGTACGGCGCCTGCTCTCCGGGATAATCCGGCGTTTTGCGCGCGCGCGCCGCGTAGTTCAGGTGCAGCACATAACCGACTTCCCCTTTTTTCTCGAGTTCATCGGTAAATACAACGATTTCATCGGGCGCGGCCTGTGCGATGGCCGACATGAACGCAGTAAAACCGTAAGTCGCCAGCAGGCGTAAAGTGCGGTTCATGGAAGTTTTTGTATTGTGGTCTGAGGTATTCCGGATTGAATTTCCGGATCCCGGGGGGGCTTAAACAGCGCGGCACTGTAACAGGGGTGGTGACCGCAAAAAATGCCACAAGCAACTTTTTACGCATTTTTTACAATCAATTGTGGGAATGCCGTCTGGAGATGCATTGTGAACAAATGCCTTGACCGGGTGGCTGGTTTTCGCGTGTTTCGCGTCCCGTAAAGGCAACGCGAGTTCGCGCAATTCCGTGCCGGTCGCGCTAAAATGTAAGTTCATACTGGGAATCCCACGCCATGTTTGCGGTTCGACAACTAGTGCATGCCTATGCGGGAAAAGACGTGTTGCGCGTCGACGAATGGCTCGCCGACCAGGGCGCGCAGTGGCTGATGCTGGGGCCATCCGGCAGCGGCAAAACCACGCTGCTGCACGTGCTGGCGGGCATTCTGCGGCCCACGGCGGGGCAAGTGTCGGTGGCCGATCAGGATTTGATGGCATTGCCCCCGTCGGCGCTGGATCGTTTTCGCGGTAAGCATATCGGCATCGTGCTGCAGCGCCTGCATCTCATCGACAGTCTGACGGTGCTGAACAACCTGTTGCTGGCGCAATATCTGGCGGGCGAGCCGCAAGACGCGACACGGGTGCGTGACGTGCTGGCGAGTCTCGATTTAGGCGACAAGACCAATGCCTATCCGCACGCGCTGTCGCACGGGCAGGCGCAGCGCGTGGCGGTGGCGCGCGCGGTGGTGAACCGGCCGAAACTGCTGCTGGCCGACGAGCCGACGTCGAATCTTGACGATACCCGCTGCATGCAAGTGTTGGATTTGCTGCTGGCGCAAGCGCGTACGTGCGGTGCGACGCTGGTGATTGCCACGCATGATCAGCGTATCAAGTCCCGGGTGCCGAATCATTACGAACTGACGGCGCAGCGCCACGAATCGCGGGCGGTAACATGAACCTCGCCACCATCAGTCTTGCCTATCTGAAGGCACGCAGTCTGAACACGCTGCTGAATATCCTTCTGCTGGCGCTGGGCGTGGCGACCATCGTGTTGCTGCTGCTGGCCACCACGCAGATTGATCAGCGCATGCGGCGCGACGCGCAGGGCATCGATCTGGTGATCGGCGCCAAGGGTAGTCCGATGCAGGTGATTTTGTCGAGCATTTATCATCTGGATGTGCCGACCGGAAACATTCCATATAAACAGGCACTGGAGATTGCGAAGCACCGTGCCGTCAAGAAAGCGATCCCGATGGCGCTGGGCGATGCCTACAAGGGCGCGCGGATCGTCGGCACCACGCACGATTACCTGGCGCATTACGATGCCAAGTTTGCCGCGGGCAAGCGCTGGGAGAAGCCGCTGGAAGTGGTGATCGGCGCGGAAACCGCCGCGCGTACGGGTCTGAAACTCGGTGACAAGTTTCACGGGTCGCACGGACTGGGTGACGCGGGCGACGCGCACGAAGCACATCCCTACGTGGTGGCGGGCATCCTGGAGCGCGGCGGCACCGTGCTCGACCGGCTGGTGATTTGCAGCGTGGAAAGCGTGTGGGCGATGCATGCCGAGCATCTGGAAATCAAGGACATCAGCGACATCGCCAACGCGATGAAAGATGAAGAGAAAGAGTACACCGCGCTCCTGATTCAATATGCCTCTCCCATCGCGGCGGCGATACTGCCGCGTTACGTCAACAACAACTCCGCCATGCAGGCGGCCTCGCCGGCTTATGAAACGGCGCGGCTTTTCAGCATCATCGGCGTGGGGGTGGATGTGCTGCGCGGCTTTGCGCTGGTGCTGGTATTCAGCGCCGGACTCTCGGTGTTCATCGCGCTTTACAATGCGTTGAACGAGCGGCGCTACGATCTCGCCGTCATGCGCACGCTCGGCGCGCGTCCGCTCACCCTGCTGCTGTTGTTGCTGTTTGAAGGGCTGCTGCTGGCGTTGATCGGCGGCGTGCTGGGACTGGCGCTTGGCCACGCACTGACCGAGTTTTTAGGGCACGCCTTGCGCGCGGCGCAACAGATATCGGTGACGGGCTGGATCTGGGTGCGGGCGGAATGGTGGGTGTTGGCGCTGGCGGCTGGGGTGGGTATCATCGCCGCGCTGATCCCTGCCTGGCGTGCGTATCGTACCGATATCGCGGGCACTTTGGCTCGCGGATAATGTTTGATGTCCAGTACTGACATGAGAGGTTAGGCACCATGTTCAATGCATTTCAAAGGCGTTTAACGCCCCTGCTGGTAGCGGTGATGCTGCTGGCGGCGCCGATCGCGCTCGCGCAAGACAAGGCGAAAAAGGGCGAAACCCCGCACAGCGCCACAGAAGTTCAGAAAGATATTCAGGATCACCTGGCGATGGCGGATGCGCATACCGCCGCCGCCAAGTGTTTACAAAGCGGCAAAGGCGAAAAAGTCTGCCATGAGCAGTTGGCCAAGGATTGCAAGGGGCTGGGCATCGGCAAGCTGTGCGGCATGCGGCACAAGCATTAAAATAGATAATAAAAACATATACTTGCGTATTTTTGGGTAGTTGCGAGTAAACTTTAGCATTACCGGGTTTATTGGAAGGAGCGCATGATGAAAAAAATGATGTCGGTCACCGTGGCGTTGCTGGTGGGTATTTGCACCGTTGCGTGGGCGCAGCAAAAAGGTCCCGCTGCCGGCAAGGATGTGTTTGCAAAAGATCCATCAGCTGATGCGCAACAGCAGATGTACGACAAACCGCTGCCGGAAATCAAAGGCGTGCTGTCGTGGAAAACGCTGGGTGAAGTCAAGCCGGTGAAACAAAAAGACAAGTTCGTGCCCGAGTTCGCCAAGGCGGTTTCATCGCTGGATAAAAAAGAAGTGAAGCTGCAGGGCTTCATGATGCCGCTCGATATGGGCGAAAAGCAGCAGCGGTTTATTCTTACCGCGACGCCGCCGTCGTGTTCTTTCTGTTTGCCCGGCGGGCCGGAGCAAATGGTTGAAGTGCAGGCCAAGTCGCCGGTGAAATACGGCTTCGAGCCGATACTGCTCACCGGCAAACTCGCGGTACTGAAAGACGACCCGATGGGCCTCTACTATCGGCTGACCGACGCGGTGATCACGGTCGCGAAGTAACCCATCCTCGTTCGTCAGGATGCACGGGCCGCGCAGCGTAGTGTGATGTTCCGCCCCTTAATTCATTATCTCTGCGTTTTTCTGCTGCTGGTCGCGCAGCAGGGCGCCATTGTGCATGCCACTTGGCATGCCGGCGGCGGTACGCGTGCCCACGAGAGTGATATTCATGGTCACGGTACGGAGCAGCGCGAATCCCCGTCGGGACAACGCAGCCTGTGCGCGCTGGATCTTGCACTCGGGCAAGTGTTGGGCGGTGTGCATGGCTCGTGCGCGCCGTCAGTCGCCAATGCGCTTCCGGCGGCTATTGCAATTTACAAGTTCAACCCGCGGCTCGGTTCCGATGCCGTTCCCGCGCAGTCGCGCGGCCCACCTATTTTCCTGTGAAGTGCAGCGGCCCGGGTAATGTCCCGGCCGCATGGTTCTGAATCCACCCGCGGCTAGATCTGGGATCGGGCTCGCGCGTCGTGCATTCGTGTATTCGCGCATTCATGCGCACCACAGGAGAAATTCATGTTCAGTCGCATCGCATTTGCCGCCGCCGCGGCATGGGCGGTTTCCGCGCACGCGCAAACCCCCGCCATCAAGCCCCCTGCTACTGCGGAGACACCGACGCAATTATCGCCGGTGATTGTCACCGGCAATCCGCTGGGCAGCGAGCTGTTCAGTCTGGTGTCACCTGCTTCCGTGCTGGAAGGAACCAACCTCTTTTTGCTGCGCCGTTCGACGTTGGGCGAAACGCTGAGCGAAATGCCCGGCGTGAGTTCGACCTATTTCGGTCCCAATGCCAGCCGTCCCGTGATCCGCGGCCTGGAAGGCGATCGCATACGCATACTCAGCAACGGCACTGGCGTACTGGATGCATCGTCATTGAGTAACGATCACGCCGTGCCAATGGATCCGCTCGTGGTCGAGCGCGTGGAAGTGGTGCGCGGACCCGCGGCACTGTTTTACGGCGGCAACGCGGTGGGCGGCGTGGTCAACGTGATCGATAATCGTATTCCGCAGGAAGCCATCGCGGGCGTGCACGGCCGGGCCGAGACGCGACTCGGTGGCGCTGAATCCGAGAAGTCGTTCGGCGCGATGCTGGAAGCCGGCAATGGGCGATTTGCGTTGCATGCCGACGTGTACACGCGCGATACCGACGACTTGAAAATCAAAGGACCGAATATTTCGCCGCGACTGCAAGCGGCCGATCCCGCGAGAGCCGTAACCTATGGCACGTTGCCCAACAGCGCCTCGCGATCCAACGGCGGGTCGTTAGGGGGATCGGCAACGTGGGACAAAGGTTACGTAGGCCTGTCTTTTACTTCGTTCGACAGCCGATACGGCACGGTCGCGGAACCGCGAGCGAGCATCGACATGGAAAGCAAACGCTGGGATCTCGCCGGTGAAGTGCGTGACACGGGTTCGTTCATCAGCGATGTCAAATTCAAGTTCGGCAAGACCAACTACAAACATACCGAATTGGATGCCGGTGTACCCGCCACCGAATTCAGGAATAAAGGTCACGAAGGCCGATTGGAGCTCATGCACGGCAGTGCGGGGCCGCTAAAGGGTGCGGTTGGCGTGCAGTTTAATAGTCTCGACTTCTCGGCGCTGGGCGCGGAAGCGTTTGTGCCGACGACAAAAACCGATAGCAAGGCGGTTTTTATCTTTGAAGAACTGCCCATGGGCAATTTGAAGCTCACGTTCGGCGGGCGTCATGAACGCACGGAAGTCAGTTCCCAAGGCGGCGGTCTGGTACCGTTTGGCGGCGCCGGTCCGCGCTTCGATCCGGCGCGGACGCGTACCTTTGGTGGCAACAGCGGCGCCATCGGCGGCGTCTATAGTTTTACGCCGGGACTCGCGCTGGCGCTCAACAGCGCCGTGACCGAGCGTGCGCCAACGTACTACGAGTTGTTCGCCAACGGCCCGCATGCCGCGACGGGTTCTTACGAGGTGGGTGACGCCACTTTTGCCAAGGAGAAATCACGGGCGTTTGACGCGGCATTGCGCATGCGTTCCGGTGCGCATTCAGGCAGTCTCAGTGTGTTCCACACGCGCTTCAAGAATTACATCGGCGTGTTCAACAGCGGTAACCGGCGCGGCGCCGATGGCGAATTGAACCCACCGGAAACCGTGGCGGGCATTTCGGATAACACCGGCGAGGAAGTGTTGCCGGAGCTCGTTTATCGCGCGGTGCCCGCGCGTTTTCGCGGCATGGAGGCCGAAGGCAAATTCAGATTGCTGGATCGCGCAGACACACTCGATCTGCTGCTGAAATTTGATTTTGTGCGCGCTGATGATCGCAGCACGGGTCTGCCGTTGCCAAGGATCGCGCCGCGGCGGTTTGGCGCGGGCCTGGATTATCGCTGGGGCGCATGGGGCGCGCGCATGGATGCCACGTGGGTGTCCGCGCAACATCGCGTGTCGGCGAATGAGTTGCCCACCGACGGTTACACCCTGCTCAACGCGGCGTTGACTTACCGCATGAAACTGCCGACACCACAAGGCAGCGTGGAGTTTTTTCTGCGCGGCGTGAATTTGCTGAATGAGGATGCGCGCAATCACGTATCGTTCCTGAAGGACATCGCGCCCCTCGGCAAACGCAGCGGGCAAGTGGGATTGCGTGCGCAGTTTTGATTCATCGTTTAATACATCGGGTCGCGAGGCCGGTTTGTCGTACCGTATAAAGCGGACGATAATCACGCCTCGCGCCGTAGTCCCAGTGCGTCCAATATCCCGTAAGCGACTGTTTTAACAGAATTTTTAATGGCTGCCGAGTTAATTTCAAACCTGCGGACGCGAAATCATACTCTGCTGAACCTGTGTATCGCGGGCAGCGTGGCAACGCACGTTCTGGTGCTGATGCTATTGCCCGGCTGGCGCGCACAACGCGACGCGTTGCCGCGCGTGCTGACGGTGGAGTTGACGCCGGAAACGCCGCCGCGGATTGATCCGCCCAAGCCCCTGCCGATGGATGCCCCGCCGGTGCGCCCTGCGCCCCAGCCGCAAAAGCCCGCCGTCGCGCAACCTCGCGAACCGCGCACCGCGCTGGAGCCGATACTGACGGCGCCGCCCGAGGCGCCTTCGTCGCCCGCGGCCGCGGTGGTGCCCGAGCAGCGTCCCGTGCCGCCACCCGAAGCGCCGCGTCCGCCGCCCGCGACGGCCACGCCCGCCGCGCCCACAACCGCATCGATTACACCACCGCGTTCCGATGCGGCTTATCTGAACAATCCGCGGCCCGCCTATCCGCTGGCCGCGCGGCGGCGCGGCGATCAGGGCACGGTGCTGATACGCGTGCTGGTCACCGCCGACGGCGCCGCGCGGGAAGTGAGTCTTGAGAAGACCAGCGGTCACCCGTCGCTTGACGACGCTGCGCTGGCCGCCGTGAAGTCGTGGCGATTTGTGCCCGCGCGGCAGGGCACGCAGGCGATTGAGTCGCCTTACGTGGTGCCGGTGGTGTTCAAGCTCGATTGATGGTTGATATCGCGGCTATAATCGCGCCTTGAATAACGCGCGTTGTACCCCACCTACGGGAAACCCTCCCGCCATGTTCGCAATTTCCCCTATTTCCGCCATTTTCATCACGGCCTGTCCATGAATCCCGAAGTATTCCACGGCACCACCATTCTGTCGGTGCGGCGCGGCAACGTGGTTGCCCTTGGCGGCGACGGGCAAGTCACGCTCGGCAATGTGGTGGTGAAATCCACCGCGCGCAAAATCCGCCGTCTGTATCATGAAAAAATTCTAGCCGGTTTTGCCGGCAGCACCTCGGATGCGTTTACGCTGTTCGAGCGCTTCGAAGCCAAGCTCGAAAAATATCAGGGCCACCTGATGCGCTCGGCGGTGGAACTTGCCAAAGACTGGCGCACCGATCGCATGCTGCGCCGTCTCGAAGCCATGCTCGCCGTAGCCGACCGCGACCACTCTCTGATCATCACAGGGGTGGGCGACGTGCTTGAGCCGGAACACGGCATCGTTGCCATCGGCAGCGGCGGTTCGTTCGCGCAGTCGGCGGCGCGCGCGCTGCTGGAAAACACCGACCTCGCGCCACGAGACATCGTGAAAAAATCCCTGGAGATCGCCGGCGATCTTTGTATTTATACGAATCAGCAGCACACGATCGAGGAACTGACGTGAAGCGCGGGGCGTGAGGATTTTCAATCCTTGCCGCGGATGCCCCACGCCTCACCCCTCACGCAATGACAACCATGACCCCCCAGGAAATCGTTCACGAACTTGACCGCCATATCATCGGTCAGGATGACGCCAAGCGCGCGGTTGCGATCGCGTTGCGCAATCGCTGGCGGCGCCAGCAGGTGCCCGAGCCACTGCGTCAGGAAATCACGCCGAAGAACATTCTGATGATCGGGCCCACCGGCGTGGGAAAAACCGAGATCGCGCGACGGCTCGCGCGGCTCGCGGATGCGCCGTTTATCAAAGTCGAAGCGACGAAGTTCACCGAGGTCGGTTACGTCGGGCGCGACGTCGATACCATTATTCGTGATCTAGTGGAAACCGCGATCAAGGACATGCGCGAGCACGCCACGCGCAAGGTGCGGCGCCAGGCCGAGGACATGGCGGAAGAACGCGTGCTAGATGTACTGCTGCCACCGCCACCGGATTTTGGCGCGGAATCCAGTGACACCGAAAATCCCACGCGGCAGAAGTTCTGCAAGAAGCTGCGCGAAGGCGAGTTCGACGACAAGGAAATAGAAGTCGAAGTCGCGGGCGTGCAGGCGCACATGGAAATCATGGCGCCGCCGGGCATGGAAGACCTCACCCAGCAGATTCAGGGCATGTTCCAGAATTTTGGCACGAACAAAAAACGCATGCGCAAAATGAAGGTGCGCGATGCGATGAAACTGCTGACCGACGAAGAAGCCGTCAAGCTGATCAACGACGAAGATTTAAAAACGCAGGCGGTCAACAACGTCGAGCAAAACGGCATCGTGTTCCTCGACGAGATCGACAAAATCGCCGCGAGGCAAGAGACCTCCGGCGCCGACGTGTCGCGTCAGGGCGTGCAGCGTGATCTGTTGCCGCTGGTGGAAGGCACCACGGTTACCACCAAGTACGGCATGATCAAGACCGATCACATTTTATTTATCGCCAGCGGCGCGTTTCATTTGTCCAAGCCGTCGGATTTGATCCCCGAGTTGCAGGGGCGCTTCCCGATTCGCGTCGAACTTAACAGCCTGTCGGTCGCCGATTTCGAGCAGATACTCACCAACACCCACGCCAGCCTTACCAAGCAATACGAAGCCCTGCTCGCCACCGAAGAAGTTAAACTCGTGTTCGGTGCGGACGCCATCAAGCGCCTCGCCGAGATCGCATGGCAGGTCAACGAGAAAACTGAAAACATCGGCGCGCGCCGGCTCTACACCGTGATGGAAAAACTGCTCGAGGAAGTATCATTCAACGCCGGCAAGCACAGCGGCGAAACGGTGGTCATTGATGGTGCTTACGTCGACACGCGGCTGAAAGACCTCGCGCAAAGCGAGGATTTGGCGCGCTACGTGTTGTAACGGTGAACGGCGCATCGTGATGATTGTGATCTCCAGCGCCATGAAATCCGGTTTCGGATTTTTGCGAATCTGCGCGTTGGCGAGCCTGCTGATGCTGGCGGGGCACGGCGCAATGGCGAACGTGCGTCTGGATTCACCTGCCGGCCAATTGAAGTGGACCGACAGCAATGGCGCAGAAGTCAAGCTGGCGGATTTTCGCGGCACGCCGGTGATCATGACCATGGCCTACACGGCCTGCCGTCGCACGTGTTCCAGCACCATGCTCGTGCTGAAGGAAATGCAGGCGATTCTGGAGCGCAAGGGCCGCCGCGCGCGGTTTGTCATCATATCGTATGATCCGGCGCGGGATTCTCCGCGGGCATGGACGGACTATCGCAATGCGCGCGGCCTGAATTATTCAAACTGGCATTTTCTCACCGGCACGGCGCAAAACACCAAGCGTATCGCGCGTTTTCTGGATCTTGATTTCTGGAATTACGATGAACACGTGATGCACGACTTTCGCATTGTGCTGTTCGATGCCGATGGACGCGTAAAACGGGAAATCGTCTGGGATCGCCCCAAGGATCTGGAACCACTGCTGGCGGATTTGTAGGCGGCGCTGCACGGCGCGCGTTACATTAGGCATGTACCATGATGGGCTACGTGGCAGGCGTGAATTGTTATAAACATTTGTTTTTAAAGGATAATTTGTGATCTCTATTTTGAGGTTGGCGCTTGCTCTCGCGCTGTCGGTGGGTGCCCTGTCGGCACACGCGCAATCGGTCGAGGTTAAGGACGCCTGGGTGCGGGGCACCGTGCCCTCGCAGAAGGTAACCGGCGCTTTCATGGAAATCACCGGCAAAACCGCCGCGCGCCTGATCAGCGCCGAAAGTCCGGCCGCGGCCACGGTGGAAATTCACAACATGACCATGCAGAACGGCGTGATGAAAATGTTCCCGGTCGAGGGCATCGATATTCCCGCCGGCAAAACCGTCAAGCTCGCCTCGGGGGGGTATCACGTGATGATGATGGGCCTCAAACAGCAAATGAAGGCAGGCGAGCGCGTGCCGCTGAAGCTGACGTTTGAGCTTGTGGACAAAAAGCGCGAGTCGGTGGAGCTGTCAGTGGAAGTGCGCGACATAACCGGCGCGCGCGGCCACGCACACTAGGCGCGCCGCAAATATTTACGTGAGCACATGAGTACATGAGCCGATTTCGCCGACTGTGGGCCGTACGCATTGCGCTGGCAGCGATGCTGTTCAGCGCGCTGTCGCCGGCGATGGCGAGCGTGTTGTTCGCGGATCGGCCGCTCGTGCTGGCACGGTTGCTGGCATTGCCGGTTGTGTCTGCGGCCAACGCGCTGCCCGGCGAAATTTGTCATACCCCGGATGCCGTTTCGGCGTCATCGGCAAGCCCGGTTACGACGCAAGATTCCGAACACGCGGCGCATGGTGTGTTGTGTTCGTTCTGTTTGCCCGCCAGCGCCGGGGTGGCGTTGCTGTCGCCGGGCGGCGCGCTGGCGATCAATCTGGATGTTCCCTCTGCAGTGATTCCCGCGCCGCTCGCGCTACGCGGGCCTGCGGTTTTTCTTTCCACCCATCTCGCACGCGGGCCTCCCACTGATTTGAATTAAAGCGCTTTAACAGCGGACTGGCGGTGGATGCGCCGCCCCGGTTCTACATTTAATTCAATCAAGGAGTCACCATGAATCGTCTGGCAATTTTTGCCGTGGCAGGCGCTAGTCTGCCGGGATTGTTCGTTTCCAATGTTGTTTGTGCACAAACCACCGCGTTGCCTCAAGTGACTGTTACCGGCACACGCGAAAAATCACTTTTGAACGAAACCCCCGCCGCCGTCGGCGCCATCAGTGGCGACACCGTGCGGCAGGATCGTCCGAACCACCCTGCGCAGATCATGAGCCAGATTCCGGGCGTGGCAGTGGCCGTGACCAACGGTGAAGGCCACACCACGTCGATCCGGCATCCGTTCACTACCAATCCCGTGTACCTGTTTCTGGAAGACGGCATACCCATCCGCTCCACCGGATTTTTTAATCACAACGCGCTATACGAAATCAACATTCCCCAGTCGGGCGGCGTTGAGGTGACGCGCGGCCCGGGCACGGCGCTCTACGGTTCGGACGCCATCGGTGGCGTTATCAACGTGCTGACGCGCATGCCGCCGAAACAGGGGGAGTTCACGCTCGGCGCCGACATCGGCGGGCACGGCTGGCGGCGCTTGCTGCTGGGCGGTGGCAACACCATCGGTGACAACGCGATGCGCGCGGATCTGAATCTCACGCACACCGATGGCTGGCGCAACGCGACGAAATACGACCGGCAAAGCGGCTCGTTTCGGTGGGATCGCGCGCTTGGCAACGATGCAATGCTGAAAACCGTGCTGTCGTTTTCCAATATCGATCAGCAGACCGGCGCCAATTCGCCGCTGACGCTCGCGGATTACACGAACAATCCCACGCGCAACTATTTGCCGATTGCCTATCGGAAGGTGAGCGCGCTGCGGTTGTCCACCACCTATGAAAAAGAATGGGACCACACACTGCTGTCGATTACGCCTTACATTCGAGACAACAGCATGGAACTGCTGGCATCGTTTACGTTGAACTCCGACCCCACCGTCTCGTTGTCGGAGAATCGTTCTTATGGCGTGATGGCCAAATGGCGGCGCGATTTTCCGCAATTCATGCGCGCGCGGCTGATCGTGGGCGCGGACGTGGATGTAAGTCCCGGGCGGCGCACCGAAGACAGTCTGAATGTCGGCGTTACTGGCGCCGCGCCCGCGCGGGTGTTCAATTCGTACACGATCGCGCGCCGCGTTTACGACTATGACGTGACCTTCAAGGGTATTTCGCCGTACGTTCACGGTGAAATTTCACCCAGTGAACGGCTGCGCGTCACCGGCGGCGTGCGCTTCGATCATTTGTCTTATTCGTTTGAAAATCGTTTGGCGGGCGCGCCTTTGCTGGTGCCCGCCGGCGTCGTGTTTCCCGCCGCGCGTTTTTATGGGCAAGTGAACAGTACCGACGTGTCTTATCGCCACGTCAGCCCCAAGCTTGGCGCGACGTATGCATTGACGAGCCAACTGCACGCGTTCGCGGGTTATACGCACGGGTTTCGCGCGCCGTCCGAGGGTAATTTGTTCCGTCCGGCGGTGGGCGCCAGCGCAGTGGCGGCCAATGCAGCGGCAGCGGCATCTGCGGCGCTAAAGCCGATCAAGGCGAATCAAATTGAAGCAGGCTTGCGTGGCAACGCCGGAAGCCTCGCGTACGACGTGGTGGTGTACGAACTCATCAAGCGCGATGACATCGTATCGCAGCGCGATCCGGTGACCACGCTCACCACCACGGTGAATGCGGGCAAAACACGGCATCGCGGTGTTGAACTCGGCGCGGGCGTTCCGGTCGCCGGAAACTGGCGCGCGGACGCGGCGGTGTCGTATGCCAGGCACACCTATGAAGACTGGGTGACCAGCGCGGGGACATTTACCGGCAAGGAAATCGAATCCGCGCCGCGGGTGATGACCAACACGCGTCTGACGTGGCAGCCGCAAAAAGACGCGCGTGTGCAATTTGAATGGGTGCGGCTCGGGAGCTATTGGCTCGACGCCGCGAACACTCAAAAATACGGTGGACACGATGTTTATAATCTGCGGGTGAATTGGCCGATGGGCAAGGACATGGCGCTTAACGGCAGCCTGAACAATCTGACCAACCGTCGTTACGCCGACAGCGCGCAGGTATCGAACAATCAGCCGGTGTTGTCACCCGGGCTACCGCGCACATTGACCGTGGGATTGGAGGCGAAATGGTATTGAAGTTATTAAAGGCCTTATGCACGCAGGGCGCTGCCGTTGCCGCGTTGCTGCTGGCGTGCGCGTGCGCACAAGCGCAGCACGCGGATCACGCGGACCACCGAAAGGATGCGACGCGCGGTCGCGTTGAACTCGCCGCGTCGGCAGCCTTCGATGCGCAGGGCGTGTTGTGGGCCGTGAGCAAAAGCGGCGGACAGGTGATGCTGCGCCGTTCGGCGGATGCAGGCAAAAGCTGGTCCGCACCGCAACCGGTTAACGCCGTGCCGGAGGGCATCGGGGCAGAGGGCGATGCCCGGCCGAAAATCGCCTTGGGCGTGAAGGGGGAGTTGTATGTCACCTGGACCAAACCGCTGTCGAAACCCTACACCGGCGAGATTCGTTTTGCGCGTTCGCTGGATGGCGGCAAATCGTTTAGCGCGCCGGTCACGGTGCATGCCGACCGTCAGGAAATCACCCATCGCTTTGATGCATTGACCGTCACGCGCGACGGCAAGTTGTTTATTGCATGGATCGACAAGCGTGACGGACTCGCGGCAGTAAAGAACAAGAACGGCAAGAACGCCCACTATCGCGGCGCCGCGGTGTATTTTGCCGTGTCCGACAATCAGGGCGCGAGCTTTCGCGGCGACTTCAAACTGGCGGATTACAGTTGCGAGTGTTGCCGCATTGCAATGCTGCCGCGCGACGACGGCAACGTGCTGGCGCTATGGCGTCACGTGTTCGAGCCCAATGTGCGAGATCATGCAATGGCGCTGATGCGCGCGGATGGCAGCGCGGGTGCTGTGCGCCGCGCGACTTTCGACGAGTGGGCGTTGGATGTTTGCCCGCATCACGGGCCTTCGCTGGCGGCTGGCGGGGACGGACGTTTACATGCGGTGTGGTTTACGCAGGGCAACAAGCGAGCGGGTGTGTATTACGGGCGGTTGAGCGCCAATGGTGAAGGCGGCGTGGATACGCCGCGGCGGGTGGGCGGTGACTCAGCCGAGCATGCGGATCTTGCGGCAAGCGGCACGCGCGTGGTGGTGGTATGGAAAGAATTTGACGGCATGCGTTCGCGTCTGCGCGCAATGATTTCCGACAATGCCGGCGACAGTTGGCGCGAGCGTGAGTTGTCGGCAACTGCGGGCGCATCGGATCAGCCGCGCGTGCTGGAACACGGCGGACGCTTTTATGCGTTCTGGAATACCCAGCGTGAAGGCTTTACCACTGCAGCGGTGATGCCATGAGCCGCAGAAATTTTATACTAAAAACATTGGGTTACATACTTGCCCCCTTGGCGGCGCTGCGTGTGCAGGGTGCCCAGGGTGCGCAAGATAGCCACGGTACTCACCCGGTTCCCGGCGCGAAGCGCGCGCTTGGCGTTCCGTCACACGCCGCCGAGTTGCTGCCGTTCGACGCCAACAGTCTTGCGTCATTGCGCAAGACGCACGCGGGCAGACCTTTCGTGCTCGCCTTCTGGTCGCTGCATTGCGAGCCTTGCCGCGATGAAATGGCCGAGTGGAATGCGGTGAAGCGCCGACATCCGTCGCTGCCCGTCATTCTGGTATCCACCGATACGCCGTCCGATGGCAGGATGATAGAAACGTTCTTTGCAAAGTATCCGCCTGGGGCCGTGCAGAAATGGGTTTTTGCCGATGCGTTTACCGAGCGCGTACGTTACGCGGTGGATAAATCCTGGCGCGGCGAATTGCCAAAGAGTTATTTTTTTGACGCAGCGCATAAGATTGAAGCGAAAAGCGGGCGTGTGAATCGCACATGGATCGAGGCTTGGGCCGCGCGAGTGTCCACGAAGCCACAATAAAAAGGGCGCCCGCTCTTTCGAACGGGC
This sequence comes from Betaproteobacteria bacterium UBA5216, assembly GCA_002412495.1. Classification (GTDB taxonomy): domain Bacteria; phylum Pseudomonadota; class Gammaproteobacteria; order Burkholderiales; family SG8-41; genus UBA5216. The sequence goes on along the minus strand of DHVE01000075.1, from coordinate 14,456 downwards.
GCCCGACCAAACGAGAAAGCGTAGTGGGAGGAGGGCTACGCTTTCTTACTGCACCAACACTTACACGTGATACGCGGTCTCGCCGTGCGAGTTGATATCGAGACCTTCGCGCTCTTCTTCTTCCGTCACACGCAGACCGACTATGATGTCCGCGATCTTGAAGGCGACGGCGGCAACCACCGCTGTCCACAACACCGTTACACCGACGGCTTGCGCCTGCGTGATGACCTGATCCAGTATCTTGTAGTCGGCGGCAGAGGTGACCTTGCCGGTCACCCAGTCCGACACGAAGCCGGGACCGCCCAGCGACGGTGAGCAGAACACGCCGGTGAGCAATGCGCCGAGGATCCCGCCCACCGCATGCACACCGAAGACGTCCAGCGAGTCATCCACCTTGAGCAACTTTTTCAGGCCGTTTACGCCCCACAGGCACACGATGCCAGCGACCGAGCCGATAATGAATGCCCCCGGAATGCCAACGTTACCCGCCGCCGGTGTGATGGCTACCAAACCCGCCACCGCGCCTGAAGCTGCACCCAGCATTGACGGCTTGCCTTTGAACATCCACTCGGCGAACGTCCAGGTCAGCACCGCACACGCCGTGGCGAGGAAGGTGTTGATAAACGCCAGCGCGGCGGTGTTATTGGCTTCCAGCGCGGAACCTGCGTTGAAGCCGAACCAGCCCACCCACAGCAGCGCGGCGCCCACCATGGTCATGGTCAGGTTGTGCGGCTTCATCGCTTCTTTGCCAAAGCCGGTACGCTTGCCCACGAGGTAAGCACCGATCAAACCGGCGACGCCCGCGTTGATATGCACCACCGTGCCGCCGGCGAAATCCAGCGCGCCCCACTGCCACAACAGACCCGCGGTCGAGTTCAGCTTATCGACCAGCTTGGCATCGGTATACATATCCGGACCCGGCCAGAACCACACCATGTGCGCGATCGGCAGGTAGGCAAAGGTGAACCAGATGACAGTGAAGACCAGCACTGCCGAGAACTTGATGCGCTCGGCCACGGCGCCGAGGATCAGGCAGCAGGTGATGGCGGCAAAGGTGGCCTGGAACGCGACGAACACCAGTTCCGGCAGTACCACGCCCTTGCTGAATGTCGCGGCAGTAGAAAACTCCGCCTTGGCCGCGTCAAAGGTTCCTGTCAGGAATAATCGGTCAAATCCGCCGATGAACGCGTTGCCTTCGGTGAACGTCAGACTGTAGCCATAAATGCACCACAGCACGGTGATCAGCGAAAACACCACGAACACCTGCATCAGCACCGACAGCATGTTCTTCGCGCGGACCATGCCGCCGTAGAAAAGCGCCAGCGCGGGAATGCTCATCATCAGCACCAGCGCGGTGGACGTGAGCATCCATGCGATGTCGCCTTTGTTGGCGGTGGGTTTGGCTGCCGGAGCAGCGGCAGTGGCCGCCGGAGCGGCGGTGGGTGTGGCCGCTGGAGCAGCGGCAGTGGCCGCCGGAGCGGCGGCGGGTGTGGCCGCTGGAGCAGCGGGTGCAGTGGCCGGCGCCGCAGCGGCGGGTTCCGCTGCCTTTTCAGCAGGTTTGTCCTGTGCGTACGAAGCGAGTCCCGTACACAACAGCATGGCCAGCATCGAAAAGAAAAGTGTGAGTCGTTTCATGAGAGTTCCCCTTGGTTACAGCGCTTCCGCGCCGGTTTCGCCGGTACGGATGCGGATGACTTGTTCGAGTTCAGAAACAAAAATTTTTCCGTCGCCGATCTTGCCGGTATTGGCGGCTTTTTCGATGGCCTCAATGACTTGTTCGAGCATTTCGGTCTTGATCGCGGCATCGATTTTTACCTTGGGCAGAAAATCCACCACGTACTCCGCGCCGCGATACAGCTCGGTGTGGCCTTTCTGCCGTCCGAAGCCCTTCACTTCTGTAACCGTGATGCCCGAAACGCCGATAGCCGACAGCGCCTCACGCACTTCATCGAGCTTGAATGGTTTGATAATTGCAGTAACGAGTTTCATAAGTTCCCCTTGAGTGCCCGAAAAGTGTGCCGTTAATAAATGTCCTGAAATCAACTTCAACTGTGTTCACTCTAGCTATTGCACATACCGTACCAGTTGTAATTAATTCAATAAAATCATCATCCTATTGAATTTCGTCAATAACGGACCGCACCGAATAGGTGCGTTGCACTTTTGTGATGCACTCAGTCAGTGCGTTTTTCGCGGGTGCTACGGGAGCGTGCGCCACTCGTGTGCTCGCGCACCATTTTGCAGCGTTGTTCTTTATGCAACACAGAACCGAAAAAGCCCAATAAATTAAGGCGATAGTGAGAGATTACAGGGCTGCGTGACTTAAACTTCGCATCAAATTAGCGGCTCTCCTAAGTGGGCGCAGGTTTTGCTTAGAGGTAGAGGCGGTCTATTTTTAATTACGTTTCATTGCTTACTTTTCTAAAGGATCATCATGTGTAAACTAATTACCAGTGCAGCCGTCGCGGGCGCTTTCGCCGTTTCCACCGCGTTTGCACAAACGCCGGCGCCCGCCGCACCCGCCGCGCCGGCATCACCCCTGAGCTTTAACGTGGGCGTTACGTCCAACTATATTTTTCGTGGTGTCAGCCAAACCCACGGCAAGCCCGCCATTCAGGGCGGCATCGACTATGCGCATCCGAGCGGCTTTTACATCGGCGCCTGGGCGTCTTCGATAACCTGGGTCAAGGATTTTCTCGGCAGCGGTTCGGTGGAAGTCGATGTTTACGGTGGCTACAAGAACACGTTCGGTGGCGGGGACTGGAACTATGATGTGGGGTATATCACCTACAACTATCCCGGCAAGAACGGTGCTACCCCTACCGTGCTGGCTAACCCGAACACGCAGGAACTCTACGCATCGATCGGTTATAAGTGGCTGACCGCAAAATATTCCTATGCGACTTCCAGCCACTTCATCGGCTGGTATGGCGGCCCGGCTTTTGATCAGAAAACACGCGGATCAGACTATCTTGAATTAAACGCTAACTACGATGCGGGCAATGGCTGGACCTTGATTGGTCACGTTGGGCATCAGAAGGTGAAGCATTCCGTAGCGACTGCCGCAGTAACCGACGCGTCGTATACCGATTGGAAACTGGGCGTGAGCAAGGATATCGGCTTTGGAACCATTACCGCCGCTTATACCGATACCAATACGTCGGGCACCTGCGGCGCGGCGGGCGGCACGAATGCCTACTGCTGGGGCAACACCGGCGCCATTTCCGGCGTTCGCGGCCCGATCGCGGGATTCAAGGACGTGAGTAAAGGCACTTTCGTGCTGTCCTTCCTCAAAACGTTCTAAAAATTTTGCCGTGACAAAAAAGCCGCCCTCGGGCGGCTTTTTTATTGGCGGCACAACTCACTCTTGAAGGCTATTCCGCTTTGATGCCCGCCTTGCGCGCGAGATTGGCCGTGATCGCCAGTTGATCTGCCACCAGCTTATCAAATTGCTCCGGTGTGCCGGGCATAGGCTCCGCGCCGAGCGACGTGAGACGCTGCTGCACCTCCGGCAGATTGAGCACGCGCGACACTTCGCGATTCAATTTGTTGACGATGGCGCGGGGTGTTTTGGCAGGCGCGAGCAAGCCACCCCACGAATCCCACTCGAAACCCGTTAGACCCGCCTCGGCGATGGTCGGCACATCGGCATAGGCGCGCACACGTTTGGCCGACGAAACGCCGAGCGCGCGCAACTTGCCGTCGCGCACGAGGTTGATCGCGCTCGCCAGCGGCGACATGAAAAACTGCACGCGGCCCGACACGGTATCGGTGAGCGCCTCCGGGATGCCTTTGTAGGGAATGTGCACGACGTCGATGCCCGCGGCAACCTTCAGCATTTCGGCGGCGAAATGCGTTCCGCTGCCGGTGCTACCGGACGAAAAATTGATCTGCCCCGGCTTCGCCTTGGCGAGTGCAATCAATTCCTTCAGCGTTTTTGCCTCGAACGACGGCGGCACCACCAGCAGGTAAGCTGCGCTGGTGGTTTGCGTGATGCCGGCGAAATCCTTCAGCGGATCGTAACCAAGCCGTGCATGCACGGCGGGCGCCACCACGTGCGCCGACGAAATCGACAGCAGCGTATGGCCGTCGGGGTTCGATCCCGCGACGATGCGCGCGCCCAGCACGCCGCCCGCGCCGGGACGGTTATCCACCACGATTTGCTGGCCTAGCGATTCGGAGGCTTTTGGCCCGATCAGGCGCGCGGAAATATCCGGCTGACCGCCGGGCGTGAATCCGATGACGATACGAATCGGGCGACTGGGGAAGGCCGCGGCCTCGTCGGGCCTCTGCGCGTGGGCGGCGGTTACGCAGAAGTTCGTGACCGCTGCTATCCACACACCCGCCAAGATGGTTGGTAAAGCGTTGGCAGTGAATCCGTGTTTATCGGTGTTCATCGGCGGCACAAGACCTTTATGTTGTTCATGGTTTCCTCACCTCGTCCAAAAATTCCAACACCAACCGCGCGGATGCATCCGGCTGTTCCGTAAATGTAATATGCCCGCACGACGGTATTACGCGCAACCGTGCACCGGGAATGCGCTGCGCCATTTGCTCCGACAATGTGGGGGGCGTCATGATGTCTTCCGCGCCGCAAATCACACGCGTGGGCGCGCGTATCTCACCCAAACGCGCGGTGAGTTTCGGCAGGCCGGCCTGATCCGGCTCGCAGCGGCCGAAGCGCAAAATCGTTTGAATAAACGCGCGATAGCGCTCCGGCAAATTTTTGCGCACCGACGCGAACAGTTTTTCCATCTGTGCGCGGCCCTCGGCCGTGGCGAGAAACGTGCGTCCCAGTGTCCACATCGATACATGGCTCGCCATCAAATCACCCAGCCCCACTTCGTCGAGGATTTTCAGCCGCGTGCGGAAATTCATTTCCAGCAGCGGGTCGACTTCCGAAAATCCGGCCACCAGCGTGAGCGATGCCACGCGCGCGGGCGCGTCGAGCGCGGCCTGCATGCACACGCACGCGCCAAGCGACGAGCCGACGAGATGCGCGCGCGAGGCCCCGAGACAGGTGATCAGCTCCAGCACGTCGCTCGCCCATTGTTCGACACTGTAACTGTCCGCCGGCGATGATTGCCCCAGCCCGCGCGGATCGGGCGTCACCACGCGCCCGGCGGTGGCGATCAGCGGCAGCGTCTTCGCGAAATACGTGTGATCGTGGCCGAGGCCCGGCAGCAAAATGATGAGTTCACCGCTACCGAGTTCTTCGTAAAACAGTTGTCCGTTTGTCACGGGGGCCATCGGCATGTGTGGCTACTCCTTGGTGTGGTTGCCGGACATGATAGCCAAGTGCGGCGCGCTCGGTGGCACCGCAGTTTGCTAGACTACCCGAACCACTGCCTTACGAGATCTTTATGGACAATCGCGTTCTGGATGAAATAAGCAAAAAAATCAATGAGTTACTGGCCAACACACCAGCGGCGGATATACAAAAGAATCTGCGCGCGCTGCTCCAGGCGAATTTTGCCAAACTCGATCTGGTGACGCGCGAGGAATTCGATGTGCAGCGCGCGGTGCTGTTACGCGCCCGCGAGAAAATCACCCAGTTGGAAGCGCGGCTGGCGGAACTGGAGCGCGGGAAATAGTTTTATGAACGGTAGCGGCTATTTCACTTCGGTGCTGCTGTTTGCCGCTGTTTTCGGGGTCATGGTCTGTGCGGATGCACAGACCTATCCCGCGAAGCCCCTGCGCCTCATCGTGCCGTACGTGCCAGGCGGCGACACCGATATCGTCGCGCGCCACCTCGCGCCTAAACTTTCCGAGACGCTCAAGCAGCAGGTGATCGTCGACAATCGTCCGGGCGCGGGCAGTCTGATCGGCACCGAAGCCATGCTGCGCGCGCCCGCCGACGGTTACACGTTGGCGATGGGAACGATCAGTTCGCTGGCGGTGCTGCCAGTGACCAAGACCCAAGTGCCTTACGATCCGGTGAAAGACATCGCGCCGATCATGCTGGTCACCGTGGTTCCGTACGTGCTGCACGTGCACCCGTCCATTCCGGCGCGCAGCGTTGTTGAACTGGTGAAACTCGCCAAGTCGCGGCCCGGACAATTGACTTACGGCACGCCGGGCATCGCCACGGGCGTGCATCTCACCACCGAATATTTCAGCAGTGTCGCGGGCGTGAAGTTGGTACACGTGCCGTACAAGGGCAGCGCGCCGCTGCTGGTGGACATCTTCGCTGGAAATCTCTCGCTGGTGATCACCACCTTTGCCACTACCGGGCCACACATCAAGTCCAGACGCTTGCGCGCACTGGCCATTGCCGCGAATGCGCGCGCGAAAGATTTCGCGGATATTCCCACCATGACGGAATCCGGTTATCGCGGCTTTGAGGCATCGACGTGGCACGGCGTGGTGACGCGCGCGGGCGTGCCGCGGCCGATAATCACGCGGCTGAACGCCGAGATGGCGCGCATCATCAATGCTGACGAGGTACGCTCGGCGCTGGTGGGCGCGGGCTTTGATATCGGCGCAGGCAGTGTCGAAGACTTTGAGCGTTTCGTGCAAAGCGAAATCGACAAATGGAAGAAGGTCGCAACCGTCGCCCAGGTGCGCATGGATTAACAGGGACATCAAACCAATGGCAAACGCTATGAACCCACAAGATCGTATTGAATACTTCAAAAAGAAATATGGCGCCGCCCTCATCGACAACGGCTTGCGTTTGCGGCCCGATGATTTTATCGATGAAGTCGCGTGGCGCGACCGGCTCGACCAGCATTACACGCGCGCGTGGCTCGAATTCACCTACGGCGGCTTGTTTACCCGCAAGGGGCTGGACGACAAAACCCGCCTGCTGGTATCGGTGGCGCAGTTTCTCGCGATGGGCGAGCTGGAGGAATTCGAGCGGCAGATTCCCAGTGCGTTGTCCGCCGGTGCGTCGCCGCGCGAAGTGCTGGAGATTATTCTTCAGTCGACGGTGTACATCGGCTACGTCAAGGCCTCGCGCGGTGCGCGCCTCTGCGAAAAAGTACTGACGCGGCTGGGCCGCATGGATGAAATCACCAGCACCCAGCTTCCGCTCGAAGGCCGCCTGCCGGAGCGTTCGCTCGCGGCGGAACGGCTGCATTGGCCCGCCGCGAAATCGCCCGAAGAAACCGCGCGGCGCGAACAACTCATCGAAAAATACGGCTGGAAGGGTGTGAGCACGCGCATTCGCACGCAGAATCACCAGAGTAGCGAAACCATCAACAACTATGACCGCATTGATTCGCATTATCTCGGCTTGTGGTTTGATTTCATTTATGGTGAGCTGTATCCGCGCGGCATCATCGACGATCGCACCCGTCTGCTGATGATGGTGGGCATCTGCCTCGCGCTCAACGAACCGGTGCAGCTTGAGAACCATATTCGCGGCGCGATGCTGCTGGGCGCCACGCCGCGCGAAGTGCTGGAAGTCATCGTCAATTCAACCGCGTACGTGGGCATGCCCACCACGGTGCAGGTGGTGCGCGTGCTGGATCGGGTGGCAAAGGAAGAAGGCCGCTCGGCTGAGTTAGCCCAGGCGTCGTAATCGCATGATCGATCCGCGCGTTCCGGAAGTTGCAAACGGACCACCCCTGATTCAGCCCCCCGCCGCCACCGGCGCGAGTCTGGTGCTGGATTCGCCGCGCAGGGCATGGCTGGTGGCGGGTCTTTGCGTTTTATATGTGGCGCTGGATTGGCTGACGTATGTGTTTCCCGCGCGTTTCGGCGTGACGCCGTTTAACCCCGAAGCGGCGGTTGCAGTGGCGATGCTGATGTTTTTCGGACTACGGTATATGCCGTTCCTGTTTGCGGCGATTTTGTGGGGGGAGGTGGCGTTGCCGGCGGCGTCCCGTCCGCTTGCGGTTGTGTTGATTAACAGCACCCTGTTGCTCATGGCGTTTGCGGTGATGGCGATTTTGCTGACCCGCCCGTTTCGCGTGCGTGTTGAACTTGATACACGGCAGGATGTGTTGCGGCTGATGGGTGTTACGCTGGCCACCATGTTGATCTGCGGCGTGGTGTACGTCGGCGTGCTGGTGTTGTTCGGTATTGGCGCCTCGGACCGGTATTTCAACGGGGCGCGCCGGTTTTTTATCGGCTACAGCGTGGGTGTTTTGGTGGCCGGTCCGCTGTTGCTGATGTTGTTCGGCAAGCCGCGGCGGGAGCAGTTCGCGGCCTACTTGCGTTCGCCGGAGTCATGGATGCAGGCAGTGACGGTTGCCGCTTGCGTGTGGTGGCTGTTTTTTTTGCAGGATCCGAAAGACCACATCCGGAATTTTTACCTGTTGTTTCTGCCCCTGATCTGGGGCGCGACGCGGTTCGGGATGGTCGGCGCCTCGGGCGTGCTGGTGCTGATTCAGGCAGGGGTGTTGATAGCCCTGGTGTTGACGCGATACCAGCCGGTGCCGGCTTTCGAATTGCAGTTGTTGTTGATTGCACTGGCGGTGACCGGATTATTGCTCGGCGTTTCCATAGACGAACAACGGCGTGCGGTCGAGGATTTTCGCGACTCGCTGAAGCTCGCCGCCGCCGGAGAAATGGCGGCCGCGATCACGCACGAAGTGAATCAGCCCCTGACCGCGCTGGCGAATTACGCGGATGCGGTGCAAATGATCGCCGCCGCGCCGCAATTGGATCGTGGCCGGTTAAGCGACACCGTGCGCAAATTGACGGATGAATCAAAACGAACCGCGGCGGTGGTGCGCCGGTTGCGAGATTTTTTTCGCTCGGGCGCGACGCAACTGGAAACCGTTTCGATCAAGCGGCTTGCCGATCAAGTGCTCGATTCCGTGCGCCCGCGCGCGCTGCAGGCGAATGTGGCGCTGGTCTGCCGGGCCGCAGATACGCTGCCCCTGGTGCAGGCAGACGTGTTGCAAATGGAGGTGGTGTTGCGCAACGTGTTGATCAACGCCATCGATAGCATTACGCAAGCGGCGGTGTCCGGGAAATCAGCGGGGACCGCGGGCGGAAGCGTCACGGTGGAAATCGGAATGGAGCGGGCGGGATCGGTCCTGGTGGCGGTTCGCGATAGCGGGCCGGGCTTTCGTGAGGGCGACGTGGAGCGATTGTTTGAGTCGTTCACGACGACCAAGAAATCCGGCATGGGCATGGGGCTGACGATCAGCCGTGAGATCGTGAAGGCGCATGGCGGGCGGATTTGGGCTGTTCCGGGCAATACGGGTTTGTTATGCTTCACCTTGCCGGTATCGGCGCCCTTGGACGAAGGAGTGTCTGCGTGATGATGAATGTATCTACCCATAAACATCCATTGGAACAACTGCCGTTTCCGCTTACCGTGTATCTGGTGGATGACGACCCCACGATCCGCGATGCGCTTTCACTCTCGCTGAGCCTGGGTGGATATCAGATCGCGCAGTTTGCCAATGCCGAGGATTTTCTGACGGCCTATGAGCCGGCGTGGTCGGGCTGCGTGGTGGCGGATATCCGCATGCCCGGCATGTCGGGCTTGCAGTTGCAGTCGGCGCTGGCGGAGCGCAACTCGGAATTGCCGGTGGTGATCATCACGGGTCATGGTGACGTAACCTCGGCGCGCGCAGCGTTTCTCGGCAAAGCCATCGATTTTCTCGAAAAGCCGTTTGATAACGAGCAGCTGACGCGGGCCATCGATAAAGCGTTTGAAATCGAGCGGGGGCGCATGGGCCGGCAGGCGCGTATCGCGCGGCACTCGGCGGTACTGTCTTCTTTAACACCCCGTGAACGTGAAGTCGTCGCGCATGTGATCAAGGGCTTGCACGCCAAGGAAGTCGGCGCGCTGATGGGCATCAGCCATCGCACCGTTGAGGTTCACAAGGCGCGCATCATGGAAAAATTGGGCGTGCGCAGCGTGGTCGATCTGATGCGCCTGATCGAAGGCGCTGTCGAATCCGGCGCCGCCTGACGGATTAGTGTTACACCGTACCCCCGGTACGCTCCGAGTGCCGGGCACGCGCTGCACAACTTAAGCAGCGTCTGGGCTTGGCCTCAAGAAAAAATATAAATCCAATATAATCAATTTGTTATGTGTTATCCGTTGCGGAATTTTGCGCAGCGGACGGGCGCCGTTTGTTCCGCGCCCCGTTAATTTATTGGCCTACTTAGGTAATTACACGTATGATAATCATCATAGGTAACAATACGTATTCGCATGTCCGCATATCGTCACGGCGCACCAGCCGCAGTGGGGGCGCTTGGGCGTTGCGGGCGGCATACCCGGTTGTTACGCGAATTACCGGCTCCGTTTGGGCCGCGACCTGTACTCGAAGCGCGTGTGACAGGGCCGGCAACGGGTTTCTTGTTTTGTTGGTTTTGTTCCTGGCTAAGAAAAATCAAGTTTCCCCAAATGAAGTCCCGAGTCCAGCTACGAACCTTCAACGGCGCGCGCTTTTTGCACGAGGTGCATCATCTATTGTGGACCCCTCCACAATTGATCGGGCATACGATGGATGCGGGATGGAATTGCCGCGATCACGCGCTCGTTACCGGCATTCTGCTGGAATCGTTTGGACACAAATGCATGCTCGTGCATGGCGAAGCGTTGTATGTGCGTGGCCCGACCGCCGGTTCCGAGAGCATCAGCTACACACAGCGTCCCCACAATTGGTTGCTGGTGGAAGGCGTGGGCGCGGTGGATATCAGCATCAAGTCTGAAATGGATTGCGGCGGCACGCCGATTCGTTTTCCGCTGTGCAGTGTTTTTGCCAATCAGTGGCATCCGCGCGGCAAGGGGCGCGCGCATCTGATCAACGACGCGGCGGCTTTTGCGCAGGCCGAGGCCCAATTGCCAATGCAACGAAATCACGCCACCGCGGTTTATCTCGCGCACGAAGCCGAACATGTTCATCAAGGCCATGTTACGCACAGCGCCGGATGGATTCGTTCGGCGCTGACCCAGTTGCTTGACGACCGCCATGGCGATCCGGTTGCGCTCTATGCGGCGCTGATCCTGCATTTACGCGCGTTTCTGACCGGTGACGCCTCGGGCTTGTCGGCGTTGTCGTTTGATGACGCATGGGCGCGATTGGCCAGTCAGCAAGCCGGCGCCGTGGATCGCGCCGTGCAGTTGCTGCGTCCGGCCCAGCGCGTCGCCATCGACCCGCGCGATGTGTCGCGCCGCCCAGCGGTGATCGCGCAGAGAGCTACGCAGAACAACCGTCCGTCGTTGTAGCCGGGCCTGCCGCGCGCCGCGCCGTGGAATGACGGCATCCTGAGCGGCTTTTTGATCGGTAATTGGCCGGCAGTGGTCGGCGCCGCCGCGTGATCCCATGGCGTTGTGCACCGCGAGCCGTACCAGTGCGTTAGACTCAGCGACTCCTTCCGCGCGCCAACCCAAACGCCATGTCCCTAGCCGTACTCCACAGCCGCGCCCTCGCGGGCGTTGCCGCGCCGCCGGTGGATGTCGAGGTGCATCTGGCGAACGGCTTGCCAAGCTTCACGATTGTTGGTTTGCCCGAAGCCGAGGTGAAGGAATCCAAAGACCGCGTGCGCGCCGCGTTGCAGAATGCGCGCTTTGAATTCCCGATGCGCCGCATCACGGTGAATCTCGCGCCGGCTGATTTGCCGAAGGAATCCGGCCGCCTTGATTTGCCGATCGCGCTGGGTATTCTGGCGGCATCGGGGCAATTGCCCGCCGACAAACTCAACGAATACGAATTCGCGGGCGAACTCGCGTTGACCGGCGCGTTGCGTCCGGTGCGCGGCGCGCTGGCGATGACGCTCGGCGCGCTAAACGATGGCCGCGCCTTTATGCTGCCGGTGGAAAATGCCGCCGAAGCCGCGCTGGTTGAAAATGCCACGGTGTATCCCGCGCCGTCATTGCTCGCGGTGTGCGCACATCTGCATGGACAGGAAAAGCTCACGCCGTATCAAAGCCAGCCTGTCACGACCGAGATTACCTACGCCGATTTGCTGGATGTCAAAGGCCAGGCGCATGCCAAGCGCGCGCTCGAAATCGCGGCGGCGGGTGGACACAGCCTGTTGATGGTTGGCCCGCCGGGCACTGGCAAAACCATGCTCGCCTCGCGCCTGCCGGGCATTCTGCCGCCGATGACGCAGCAGGAGGCGCTCGAATCGGCGGCCATGCAATCGCTCGGCAGCGCGGGGTTTGAGGTATCGCGATGGAAGCAGCGCCCCTATCGTGCGCCGCATCACACCGCATCGGGCGTAGCGCTCGTGGGCGGTGGCAGCAATCCGCGCCCCGGTGAAATTTCGATGGCGATGCACGGCGTGTTATTTCTCGACGAACTGCCGGAGTTCGAACGTAAAGTACTGGAAGTGTTGCGCGAGCCGCTGGAATCCGGCCGCATCATCGTATCGCGCGCGGCGCGGCAGGCGGAGTTTCCCGCGCGTTTCCAACTGGTTGCCGCGATGAACCCGTGTCCGTGCGGCTACTTGGGGCATCACAGCGGCAAATGCCGCTGCACGCCGGATCAAGTAGCGCGTTACCGTTCGCGCATTTCCGGCCCGCTGCTCGACCGCATCGATCTGCAAATCGAAGTGCCCGCGCTACCGCAGGAAGACATGACGCGCCAATCGCAGGGCGATGCCTCGGCCACGGTGCGCGAGCGCGTCACGGCCGCGCGCGAACGCGCGCTCGCGCGGCAGGAAAAACCCAACCACCTGCTCACCACGCGCGACATCGACAAACACTGCGTGCCCGACGACAAGGGTGAAACGTTGTTAAAGCAGGCGATCAGCCGCATGGGGCTGTCGGCGCGCGCATATCACCGCATACTTAAAGTGGCGCGCACGATTGCGGATCTGGCGGGCGTGGCGACTGTCGGTGCGGCGCAAGTGGCGGAAGCAATTCAGTATCGCCGCTTTGAGCGTGGGTAGTTAAAATAGGGCATGCTCGAAGTCCATCAACTCGCCTGCGCGCGTGGGAACCGCACGCTGTTTCGCAACGTGTCGTTCCGGCTTGAGGCGCGCAGTTTGCTGCACGTCGCCGGAGAAAACGGCAGCGGCAAGACGAGTTTGCTGCGCATCCTGTGCGGACTCGGCGCGGCGGATGCCGGCGAGGTGAGTTGGCGAGGTGAGCCAATTGGCGTGTTACGAGAAGCGTATTGGCGCGAGATTGTTTACTTGGGTCACGCCAACGCCCTGAAGGATGATCTTTCGGCCACCGAAAATTTATGCATGGCCTGCGCGATTTCGGGCCGTTGGACGACTACCGCGTCCGCGCGTGATGCGTTGGCGGCATTTGGTCTCGCGGCGTGTTGCGGATTACCGGTGCGCGCGTTGTCGCAAGGACAAAAGCGTCGCTCCGCGCTCGCGCGCTTGTCCTTGAGCACGGAGGCGCCGCTGTGGGTGCTCGACGAGCCGTTTAACGCGCTCGACGCGGCGGCGGTGAAACACCTCGAACAATTGATCGGCGCTTACATCGACGGCGGTGGCAGTGTTGTTTTCACCACGCATCAGGATGCCGCGATCAGCACGCGCGTTACGCAGCGAGTGGACCTCGATGCCCTCTCCGCCACGGCGGAGGTCGCTACGTGATGCCCATGACGGCCGTAATGCGCAGCGTGATCGCGCGCGATCTTACGCTGGCGTGGCGGCGCCGCACCGATGTGTTCACGTCGGTGATTTTTTTTGTCATAGTCGCCAGCCTGTTTCCACTGGGCATCGGCCCCGAGCCCAAGCTGTTGCTCGCCATCGGCCCCGGCATCGTCTGGGTGGCGGCGCTACTGGCGTCGATGCTGGCGCTGTCGCGTTTGTTTGCGAGTGACTACGCCGACGGCACGCTGGAACAAATGCTGCTCTCCGCCACGCCGCTGTCGGTCATTGTGATCGCCAAGGTAATCGCGCACTGGATCGCGGCCAATCTGCCGCTGGTGCTGATTGCGCCGCTGTTGGGTTTGCAGTTTGGTTTGCCGTCCGACGCGCTGGCGGTGCTGGCGCTGGCACTCGCACTGGGCACGCCGAGTTTGAGCTTGATCGGCGCGATCGGCGCGGCACTCACGCTCGGGTTGCGCGGCGGCGGCGTGTTGCTGGCGCTACTGGTGTTGCCGTTGTATGCACCGGTGCTGATTCTGGGTTCGCTTGCCGTCGAGGCGACCACCGCCGGACTGGCGGCACAACCGTACTTGTTATTGCTGGCCGCGCTGTCGCTGGCGGCGTTGTCACTGGCGCCGTGGGCGGTTGCCGCGGCACTTAGAATTTCTTACGAATAAACAAATACTTACGATATAATTCGCGCGCTGTTGATTTACATTAAACTTAGCGCCCATCACTGACTCTAACCTCGCGCCATGCCGAGCGCCACGCCGCAAACCACGTCCCACGGAATCAACTGGTTCAAGTACTCCTCGCCGCAAACATTTTTCCCGCTGGCGGGTGCGCTTGCGCCGTGGTTTGCGGGCATCGCGGTGGTGTTGTGTGTGGCGGGACTTTACATCGGATTTTTTGTCGCGCCCACCGACGCACAGCAGGGCGAGTCTTATCGCATTATTTTTATCCACGTGCCGGCGGCGTGGATGTCGATG
>DHVE01000136.1 GCA_002412495.1 Betaproteobacteria bacterium UBA5216 | reverse complement strand
GACCATCACCATGTCGGCGTCTCCCATCGCCATGCAGGTATGCGGCCACCCCTTCAGCGACGCGGCCCTGGTCCTGGAATGGCACGTCATCGGCATGTTTGCGCCAGCCGGTGTTCATCGTCAGCACGGCGGCGGCGGCGCTGGGTTATGGCGTGATGAACATCACCATGTCGGCGTCTCCCATCGCCATGCAGGTATGCGGCCACCCCTTCAGCGACGCGGCCCTGGTCCTGGAATGGCACGTCATCGGCATGTTTGCGCCCGGCTTTTTCACCGGACACCTGATCAAGCGTTTCGGCGCCGTCTCGATACTGGCCGTTGGTGTACTGCTCAATCTGCTGTGCATCGCCATTGCGCTGTCGGGCGTCGAGGTGATGCATTTCCTGATCTCGATGTTTCTGGTGGGCGTGGGCTGGAATTTCCTGTTCACCGCGGGCACCGCGCTTTCGCTTCAGGCCTACCAGCCCGAAGAAAAAGACAAGGCGCAGGGAGCCATCAATTTCTGCGTGTTCACCGTGATGATGGTGACGTCCTTTTCGTCCGGTGCGTTGGTCACGACCGGCGGCTGGACGCTGCTAAACATCATTTCGCTGATCCCGGTCGGCATCACCGGTGCCGCCGTGCTCTGGTATGTGATGCAGGGGCGGGCATCTAAATCAGCTTAGCGTAATGCCGCACCCTACTCGATCCCTATAAGTCGGCGCGACGCCAGCGGTATCCATCTCCCTTCAATTGGGGGATTGGGAGGGCGAAGGGATAATTGCGGGCGAACGGAACTCCATCCCCACCCTCGCCTTCTGCTCCGCTTCAAGTGTGCCCTTGAAGGCGAGGGAATGTCTTGTCAACGCCAGAGTGCCGGGCGTTATTCAGCCTTAACACCCGCCTCCAGGATCACCTTGCCCCAGCGCTTGATCTCCGCATCCAGATAATCGCGCAGCGCTTCCGGCGTGCCGCCCACCGGCACCATGCCCATCGCCAGAAAGCGGCTGCGCACGTCGGGCTTTTGCAGGATACGGTTGATGTCGCCGTTGATTTTTTGAATCAGCGCAGCCGGCGTGCGCGCGGGCGCAAAGAAGGGATACCAACTGGTGCCGTCAAAACCCGGCACGCCCGCTTCGGCCACCGAGGGCAGATCGGGCGCGAGTTCCACGCGCTTGGCGCTGCTGACGGCCAGCACGCGCGCCCTTCCCGCCTTGGCGTGCGGCAGTATGGTCGATATCGGACTGAACAACACTTGAATTTCGCCAGAGAGCAGCCCAGTGGTCGACGGCGCACCGCCTTTGTACGGCACATGCACCATGTCGGTTTTGGTCAACGACTTCATCAGCTCCGTCATCAGGTGCGCGGGGGAACCCACGCCTACGGTTCCGTACGTGAGCTTGCCCGGCTGCGCCCGCGCAAGGTTGATGAGTTCCTGCACCGAGTTGGCTTTGACGCCGGGATGCACGGTCAACACATACGGCGATTGCACCGCCAGCGCAATCGGCGCGAGATCCTTCACCACGCTGTAACTCAGTTTGCGATAGAGCGCGGGGGCGGTAGCCACCGAACCGTTGTTGACCAGCAGCGTGTAACCGTCGGGCACCGCATGCGCGACGATTTCCATGCCGATGGTGGTGCCCGCGCCGGGCCGGTTGTCGATGATCACCGGCTGCCCCCACAGCTCGGTGAGTTGCTGCGTGATCGATCGGCCTACCGCGTCAACACCGCCGCCGGCGGTAAACGGATTCACCACGCGCACGGGCTTTACGGGCCACGGTTCGGCAGCCTTTGCCACACCCGCCGCAACGCACACAGCACACGCCGAAGCGCCCAGCCATAACGCGCCGGCGCAACGCGAACGCCCGGCGAGAGAAAAACGTAAATTTATGATTTTAAACACTATTTTTTATGCCTTGCAGTAATGAAATCACCTGCGGAATCGCCACCAGCGCGCGCCCCTGCACTTGCTCGATCGACAAGCCGCCGAGCGGATGCGCGATCATCACCAGCGGTAAATCGGGCGCGCCGAATACACGCGCCTGATTTTTGCCGAGCGCCTGGAACGGCTCGGAACAAATCACCGCCGTGGTCAAACCGCGCTTCGCCAACTCTGTCATGTCGTGGACACTCCACGACGTGCAGGCCCCTCAATCGGCCATCGCGCTGATAACAACATCGGCATCGCGCGCGAGTTGATCCAAAGTTTCCGGCGGCGCGGCCATCGACACATACGGCTTGCGCGCGAACGCAACCGATGCCAGCGGCACTTGTGCACGCACACCCTCGACGATCATTTTCAGCAGATGATCGGCATTTCCCTTGCTGTTGTCGAGCACGCCGAGGCGTATACCCTTCGCGCTCACCTGTCGCGCCGCAACTTTGGCGTCCAGCGATTGCGACGGCGACGGCGCGGCTGGAATGACCAGCCGGATGGTTTGATTCGTTTGATTCATTTGATTCCTTTACACCGGCGCGGCTGCAAGGCCGCGCGCGGCAATACAACGATTACGGCGCTTCGTTAATCCCCATTTCCTTCAAAATTTTGGTCCAGCGCGCCAACTCATTACGCACGTAGTTGCCGAGTGCCGGCGGCGTGGATTGCATCAACTCCACGCCCTGCGCATTGAACTGCTCGCGAAACTCCGGCGTGGCCAATGCGCGCACCAGTCCTTCGTTGATTTTGCGCAGCACCGGCGCGGGCATACCGGCGGGCCCAAACACGCCGTACCATTGCACCACTTCAAAACCGGGCAGACCCTGCTCCGCGAAGGTCGGCACCTCGGGAATCGCCGACATGCGCTTCAGGGTGGTAACACCCAGCGCGCGCAGACGGCCGCCGCGCAGATGTGGCTGCGCGGTGGATACCGCGCCAAACGAAGCCTGCACATGGCCGCCCATGATGGCAACGATGGAATCACCGCCGCCCTTGAACGGCACATGCGTCATCTGTATGCCAGCCGCGCGTTTCAACAACTCGCCCGCGATGTGCGGCGCGCCGCCATAGCCCGTGGAGCCGTAGCTCTTGACCTCGCCCTTCTTGGCCAATTGAATCAAATCCTGCAACGAACGCGCGGCATACGCGGACTGCACGGTCAGTATCACCGGCGTGATCGCGGCGTTGGAGATTGGCGTGTAGTCGCGCACCGGGTCGTACGGCAGATTCGATCGCAACGCGGGATTGATCGAGAACTGCGTCGAAGATCCCATCAGCAGCGTGTAACCGTCGGGCGCGGCCTTGCCCACGAGTTGCATGCTGATCACACCGCCGCCGCCCGCGCGGTTATCGACGATGACTTGCTGGCCCCACGCGTCGGTGAGTTTTTGCGCCAGCGCGCGCGCGAGCAAATCGGCGATGCCGCCCGGCACGAAGCCGACGATAAAGCGCACCGGGCGCGCGGGATAGTCCTGCGCCGTGGCGCACAACGGCGCCACGGCCACCATCCAAGCGAATACCAGCCGCGTAAAAGGCGCCCTCATCAATTCGCCAGCGGATTGGGGCGCAACTGGAAACGCACCACTTTCGGCTTGTTCGACGTGCCACCCTCGAGATGGAACATGGTACGCGTTGAGGTGGTGGTCCACAGCGATTTGCCTTTCCATCCGGCGTTCGGATCATCGATACGGCCATCAACCCACTTGGTGTAATAGCCGACCGGATACGGCACGCGCAGATTGACCCACTTGCCGTTCACCAGCGCCATGATCGAATCATTCAGATTGCCGGTGGCAATGGGAACGTCCTTGCCGAGGCCGAAGATATCGAACTGATCCACCCAGGTGTAGTAGCTCGCTTCCGCGCTGCCGGGTTCAGTAATGCCCTTGAAATTCGGGCCGGGCATCACGTGCAGCGTCCAGCCTTCGGGGCAGTGTTTACCGGTCACGGCCGCAGGCCCATTGAGCGGGCCTTTGCACTTGCGGCGATCAAATTCACCCAGATGTCCGCTCGCCAGTGAAACCCAGAACACGCCATTGCGGTCGATGTCGCCGCCGCGCGGGCCATAGCCGGGCATGGGCGGTTCATAAATTTCCGCGAGCGCAGTGTTGGTGGGATCGCTGCCGGGTGCCACGCGCACGATGTAGCCGGGCGTGGTGGCGGGCGCCGTGCCCCAGATCGATCCGTCAACCGGGCTGTAGGCCACCGAGTAAACATTGACGTTGACGCGCTTGTCTTTTTTCGGATCAACCGGTTGATTGGGCTCCACCCATTCATCGCGTTTGCCGTTGCCGTTGGCATCAATGATAAACGGCGTCCAGCCCTGCGCGAGTTCTTCGTTGCCGGTTTTGTCGTACACCGCGCTGTTGACCCAGCCCAGCACGCCATTGCCGCCGCTGCCACTGGAGAACCACAGTGTGTGGTTGGCGTCTTCGCCAAAACTCAGGTGATGCGTCGGAAAGCAAGTGCTGATCAGCGAAAACTTGCCCGACTTCGGATCGTAGAACGAGGTATGCCGCGTCGAACGCTCCATCGGAAACACTTTCGCCGACGGATGCTCGGAACCCTTGCGGCAAAATGCGGGATTCTCCGGCCCGCGCACGCGCGCGGTGTACCACACGCGGCCCAGATGATCCATCATCGGATTGTGATTGCTGGTCTTTGCATCCCAGATCACTTTTTCACCCCAGTACGGCGAGGGCGACAGCGGGTCATTGGCGTGCGACGGTGTTTTCGGATCGCGCACCGGGTGAAAAACTTCCGCCGCGGTGTGCGTTTGCGGATCAAGATTCGGCACCCAATCGGTGGAAAATTCCGTCGAACCGTAAAATTTTCCGTTGGCGTTGACGGTGGGTTTGCGCTTGTCGGTACCGGTGATATCGTGCAGATACGCCGTGTTGCGCGACCAGTCCCACAGCGTCAACACCACGTTGCGCTCGACGCCCTGCGGCCGCTGCGGCTTGTCGAACGGCAACTCGCCCTTGGCGATGCGGTCCGTCCAGTCGGCGAACTGGGTCACCGCGCGCAGCGCGCCCATGCGGCTCGCCACGCTGACCATGTTGGTCATCGCCTGACCGGACACAATGCGCCGCGTCCATGCATCAACACCATTGGCGTAGTGCGCGAAATCCTTGGGTATGGTGCGCGTGCCCTTGGTGCCCAGCGCGTGGCACGCCACGCAACCGTTGGTCTTCACGGTATTAAGCCAGTGATATTGCGTCAGCATCGCGGGATCAATGCCATTGCCCTTGGGCGCATCGCCGGTGCCGGGAAATTCTTTCTTCTCGGGAATTTTCAGCAGCGAGTACCAATAGATCGACGGATAATATTCCGCGGCTGCGGCGGCGCTGGGTGCAACCGTCGCGCGCAGATCGAGCGTGACACCCGGCGTGGCTGTAACCTTCGCCGAATCCACCAGCCCGTAACCACGCACCCACACGCTGTAATTGCCCTTGGGCAAATCAGGAATCAGGTAACGGCCCTGATCATCGGTCACCACGATTTTGGCGAACTTGGTCGGCAAACTGGTGGTCTCCGCGATCACCCAGACGCCGGCCTCGGGCCCGGAGGGGCCGGTGACCGTGCCGCGCAAATCACTGCCCGCGCCCGCGGGGGTTTGCGCCGATGTTTGACATACAGCGATCAGCAGCATCGCGCAGAGCGCTGCTGCCCAGCCTGATTTTCGAATCATGGGTTTTCCCTTCGATTGATTGACGTACTCTCGTGCGGTTGTGTACAGCCGCTCCGCTTACAGCGCACCATTATCTTCAATTCTCGCGGTCTCGCCATCGCGAATTCACTTTACAATGCAAACCAGCAATGGACGCTTGTATTTCCAACCGGCATTCAATTCGTAACCATTTGTTTTTATTGCCTAATTTTCGACTCCACCGATTATGCAAAAAATCATCGCGCTGCTCGTGCTGGCGCCGCCTTTGCTCACACCCGTGCATGCCGCCACGACAGGCGCGGGACCGGATTATCCAACGCGACCAGTGCGCTGGGTACTCGGCTTTGCGCCGGGCGGCTCGCCGGATGCCGTTGCACGGGTAATCACGCCGCAACTCACCGCGCAGATGGGGCAGTCGGTGGTGCTCGACAATCGTCCCGGCGCGAACGGCATATTGGCGGCGGACATCGTGGCGAAATCCAGCCCCGATGGCTACACGCTGCTGATCACCTCGGCGGCATTCGCGATCAATCCCAGCATCGCGCGCAAGCTGCCGTTTGATGCGATCAAGAGTTTTGAGCCCGTCACCAACCTGGCGTCGTCGGAAGCGCTGCTGCTCACCGTGTCACCCACGGTTGCCGCCAACACCGTGCAGGAACTGATCACCGCGGCGAAGCGCCCCGGCGCGAAGCTCGCTTATGGCTCGTCGGGCGTGGGCAATGTCACGCATCTGGCCGGCGCGCTGTTTGCCGCACGTACCGGCACCGAACTGGCGCATGTACCTTACAAGGGCGGCGGCCCGGTAACGGTCGCGCTGATCAGCGGCGAAATACAAATCGCCATCGCCAACCCCGGCACACTGATCGGCGCGGTGAAGGCCGATCGCATCCGCGCGCTCGCCTACAACGCGCCCGCGCGTTCCCCGCTGCTGCCCAACGTGCCCACCATGATCGAAGCCGGCGTCAAAGGCATGGAAATGGATTCAAGCTGGTATGGTGTATTCGCGCCGGCAAAAACATCCACGGCGATTGTGTCGAAACTGCACGCCGAAATCCGCAAGGCGCTCGGCGTCGCCGCCGTGCGTGATGGCCTCGCGGCCATCGGCATGGAACCCGTCGGCAACACGCCGGCGGCGTTTCGCCAGTTTGTCGAGACATCGATCCGGCGTTCAGCAGAGCTGGTAAAGCTGGCGGGCTTGCAGGCGGAATAAAACGCGACGGAGAAAAATCACTCACCCACCCAAACGGTGGCGGCATGCAGGACAAAGTTCAGGCGCGCTATAGCCGGAGAATCACTTTATCGAGCGCTTCGGCAAATCCCTTTTGACTGGCCGTGACCGGCGTCGGCGAACCCAGCGACGAACTCAATTCGGCCACGCGCCGGTCGTGATACGCCACCAGCTCGTTTGTCGAGGCACCGGGGTATCCCTGCCGGTAGACATTCGCTGCCGTATCGTCCTGAATGCCGGCATTCTGTGACGTAATCAACGCGGCGCCGTTGGCGAAGAACGACAAAATTTCGCAGATAACCGAATCAGGATATCCAACGCGAAACCAGGCAAAGGCCGCGCCATCGCCTCGTGCATACGCATGAAACGCGATGTTCTCGAACTGATCGCACATAAGATCACCCACTTCCTTGAAGCCGGCCTGCCGCAGCCCCTTTTCCTGCGCTTTCACACCAGCATCGATTTTCATCGACAGCAACAGCGCCATCGTTTGATGATAGGCACGGCCGCCGGATGCGGTGTAAATGAGTGCCCCCTTGATGGGGGAAGTTGGGAACATGCCGTCATCGGCATCGTCATCGTCATCATCGTCGTCGTCATCGTCCAGTGCGCTGAGTCTGCGTACAGGCCATGCATCGGCAAAGCGGCGCTCAAACACGCCGATGCCCACCAGCATCAACTCGTGGCCCGGCTGCTGAAACGTGATGGCGTCCTTATCCAGCCGGGGCGGGTTGTCTTCAAGATGAACCCGAAAGTTGCGTCGCGCCCAATCCATGATGGCCTTGCCCTCTGCCTCGTCGTGCATGGCAATGGAATGGCCAGCCGCCACCTCAGCCGACAAAGCCAGTGCGCTCTCCAGCGCGGCTTTCGTAACCGATGGCAGTGCGCGCGCGATAGTCCACTTGCCCTGACTGACCGGGCCACGCAGCCACAACCAGCCGGCAACTTCTGGCTCTCCGGGCATCAATTCGAGCGGTGCCGCGCATAGATCCAGCACCGTGCCGGCCGGCAGATTTTCGAGTTTCGGCGCGAGGTCGCGCAGGCTCGCCCACACCGCCTTTGCTTCAAGATCAGACGAAAACAGGATGCGCACGACACTGCCTTCCTGCACGCCTATAACGCCTTGCGGCCAGACGCCACCCAAATCTACGGCTGCACCGGGCGGCAGCCTCAAACGCAACTCCAACACGGTCTGCCGCGAAGCAAACCAGGCAATGCGTGCCGCGCATTCCAGCGCGCCGAGTGGCAATGCCACCGTGGCGCCTTCGGTCAAAGGAACCGGCTCGGCTTTGCCCCATTTGGCTTCCAGCATTCCGAAGACCTCATACACGTAAGTCCACTCGCCTGATTCGGCGTCCATGCGGCGCTGCACATCCTTGGCCTCGATGCCCAGCGGACATCGTGCGGGCTTGCGGGCGTTTTCGGCACCGCCAAACCAGCCGTCTTCAGGCAATTCGGAAAGGCCTTCTTGCGGAACGGTGTCCACCGGTTCAAGATGCAACAGAAACTCCACACTCTCGCGGCCCTCCCAATCAGGGAACGGCTCGCCAGGCTGCGTGCGCGGGAACCATTTTTCGATGGCCTCGCCCTTATCATAGCCACCCGCCAGATGATCCATGACGCCGCCGCCGTTTACGCCATGCAGATGGGTGTACAACGAGGCCTTGTAACGGCCCTTCGGTACAGCGACTTCGCCGACGTATTGCTCGTAGTAGTCGTCGTCAGGATCGTAGTCCTCATTGGTGAAAATGGCACCGCCCGTAACACAAAGCTTGCCATCGGATATATTGAGATGCCAGTCAACGCGCGCCACCCATTCTTCATTTTCACTTGCGCTGAGCGGCTCGCCCGCTACTATGCGGATCACAAAAGGATCATCCTGCATCAGCGTGAGCGGCAACATGTCGCCGCGTTGCACGGCCTTATTCCATGCTGGCGACCCTTCTTCCAAATGTTTGCCGGCCATCTTGCGCGACGTGATCACAAAACCCGTGGCCTCGTTGTAAATGCCCAAGTCGTGCCGCAACGGCAACGCCGGAGCGCCACTTTTCACAGACACCACGCGAGCCGCGATGGCGCGCGCTTCATCATCAGCAGGCTGCATGTGATCACTCAAGTGCGCACGCACCTCGGCTTCCAGCGCGGATGCGGCAGCGGCTTCACTATGAAACCGTCGATACCCCGGCAGGCGCTTGTCGCCAGCGCTGGTCTCCTGCGAGCGCAACACCGCACCGTTCAGAACGATCTCGAAAACCTGCTTTCGCTTGCCTTTTCCTCTCTCAACAATGGCCATGTTGAACCTCGCAATGAATAACCCGGCAGCCCCGCAATAAACTCGCAACTATGGTAATTCTCCCGCCATCAAAAAGAAACTCTCTGCCAAATCGCAACTGCATGAACAAGAGCCGGACGCTACAAAATATTTCAGGTACTGCGAATTGGCCGTAGTGCCTGAATCCTGAATCACACCGGATTAATGGTAGTAGACTAATTGCTTGGCCAACCAGCGCGCGAAATCGCCGGCGGCAAATCCACGCCGCAAAGCAAAGTAGAAACA
>DHVE01000073.1 GCA_002412495.1 Betaproteobacteria bacterium UBA5216 | reverse complement strand
GACCGGCTGACCAAGGATGGCGCGGAAGTCGTGGCGAGTTCCCCGGAGCAGTTCAAAAAGGTGATCAGCGAAGAAGTCGCGCAGTGGGCGAAGGTGATCAAGGCGGCGGGGATAAAGGCGGATTAACGAGCCAGGGATAAAGGCGGAAGGGTAAGAGATGCAAGATATGTTGCGAGCTTGGGTGGAATATCAATGAATGGGACCGAAGTCACGTTCTACAGCGACGGCCTCAAAATAACCGGCTATCTGTTTAAGCCTGCCGATTGGAGGGAAGGCGACGCGCCGCGTCCCGGCATACTCGTGCTGGCTGGCTACAGCGGCAACACGCAAGCCGATTGCACGCACATGATGAAGCGTTTGTGCGCAGAGGGGTGGTTTGTATTCGGCTTCGACTATCAGGGATTCGGCAAAAGCGAAGGAAAGCGCAACCGCCATCGCGCGCTGGAGCAGGCGCAGAATTGTTATGACGCGATTTCTTACATGCAGGGCGTGGCGGGCGTTGATCCGGAGCGTATTGGTTTATACGGCACCAGCTTCGGTGGCGCAAACGGTGTGTGGGTGACGGCATTCGACGAGCGCGTGAAAGTACTGGTTACCAGTGTGGGCGTGATGAACGGCGAGACATGGATGAAACAAATCCGGCGGCCTTGGGAATGGCTGGAGCTGAAGAAAAACGTGGTGATGGATGCGCGCCGCCGCGTGCGCGAAGGCACGCCCAAGATTGTGTTTCACGGCGACATCATGCTGCGTGATCCGGATTCCGCGCGCCAGCGCGAGATGCACAAGGAAGCGGGGCACGCGTTTCAAAGCGAAGAGCGCGATCTCGAGAGCGCCGAGGCGACGATGCGTTATCGCCCGGATTGGGTGGTGGACAAAATCAGTCCGCGCCCGGCGCTGTTTATTTATGCCGAGTTCGACAATCTGGTGCCCCCGGAACAGCAACTGAATTGCTACGCCAAATGCGGCGAACCGAAAAAACTGGTGAAGCTGCCGAACTGCGGGCACTACGACAGTTACGAGTTTCGCAATCCGGAAATGAGCCAGATTACCTATCGAGAAACGATTGCCTGGTTTAAACAGTATTTGTAAAGGAGTCGAGGCGCATTGCAAGCGCCGCTTGAATTATCAAGCGCGCGCCTGAGTGGTTTCATTAGCGTAGCAGGCTGGTCAGCGTCGACACGTTCGACACTTCGCGAAACTCGCGGATAACTTTCAAACTGTTTTCCAGTTTCTGCGCGCCGAGATTGCTCATTGCCACCAGCGTACGATACTTGGCATCCACGTCTACCCAATCGATGCCGCGCACGCCCGAGCCGCGCGGAGCGTACACGGTGCCAGTGTGGCTGCGGCCATCCTTGGTTTTAATGGTGACTTGCGCGCCCTGATAATATTTCTCCGCGTCCAGCGTGATGGGCTCGCCGGCTTGCACCTTGTCGATGAGTTGATGAATTACCGGGTCGAGAAATTTTTTCTCCGAAGCATGCACCCACGAAAAATCGCGGTCGGCGACCGCGGCGGCCGCAAAGTAGGCGGGCGTATGCGCCACGTCCACCAGATTCTTGGGATGCTTTCCCGGGCCCGGCGGACCGGTGCGCAATTTCCGGTTGATGGGGCGCGCGATGATAATGCTTTCGACCTGATCAGGCGTGACATTGCCTTCGCGCGCGGCGATGGCGGCGGCTTCGCCGGTGGTGTGGTGCGGATGACCGCCGGGTACTAGCTTGATCGCCATGTCGGTGATGACATCCCACTCGCGGCCCCAGTCGCGCGTTATGCAGTCGAGGTCTTCACCGCCATAGACATCGAAAAATCCTTTCTTGGCTTCCAGAATGCGCTCTTCGGCGATATAGCCTTTCTGCGCAGCGAGCGCCGCGTTCATGCCCATTAACGCCGCGTTGCCCGCGAAATACTCGCGCGCTTCACTGCTGTCGGCGGCGGTGGCGAGGCTGCCAACGGAAACCGAGATCATGGCGATGGACTGTGCCATTTGCTGCGCGTCGAGCTTCAACATGCAGCCCGCTGCCACCGCAGCACCAAAGGCGGCCACAACCGAGCCGTGAAAGCCGCGGTCGCGATGCGCGGGCGCCGCCGCATCAAGTATGCGTCCGCCGGCTTCGTAGCCGAGCACCATTGCCGTGAGTACGTCTTTGCCGCTCGCATTGTTGCGTTCGCCCAACGCCAATGCAGCGGACGTCAGTTGCGTGCCGAAATGCACAATGGTGCGCAAATCGCTGTCGTCGGAGGCGGCCGCGTCGCTGGTAACCGCGTTTACGCGGCACGCATTGACGGCGGGTAGCTTGGCGCCGCTGTCGAACCACACGGTGGCTTCCGGCGTGCCGCCTTGCTCGCGCGCGAGTTCGCGAATGATGCGCGACGAACGGATGTTGAATCCCATCGCGGCGCTGGCGATGGTGCTCGAAATCATCATTGCGGCGTGATCCACGGCGAGCGGCGGCAAGTCATTGTACGTAGTGCGCGTAATCAATTGGGCCAGCGTTGCGGCGATGGTCATGGGGAAGAACTCCTGTGCGTATGGTGGAATAGGAAATCAGGGTGAACGAATTGGCGCAAAGTGTAGCGCGTTTGGCTCTGGACGCACGGTTGATGCGGAGTTGAATAAACGCCGGGCGTGACGTATCGTAAGGGTTCCATGAAGCGTCAATAAAATGGGTGAACATCATGCGTAACAATGTGGGTCTGCGCTTTGCGCCGCTGCACCCGGTAATCGGCGCCGAATGCCTTGGGGTGGACATCGGCGAGCCGTTCTCGCCGGAAATCGCGGAAGCCATACACGAGGGTATGGATCGTTATGCCGTGCTGGTGTTCCGGCGCGGTACGGCGCTCACCACCGAGCAGCAGATACGTTTTACCAAGAGCCTCGGCGAGACCGAGGGGCTTTACCGGAAGATTCAGGCGGAGAAGGGCGTGCGGCTCGCCAATCCGCTGCTTTCGGATATTTCGAATCTCGATCCATCGGACAAATTGCTTCCGCCAGATGACCGCAAGCGCCTGTTCAACCTCGGCAACCGTTTGTGGCACAGCGACAGCAGTTATAAAAAAATTCCCGCCAAGTATTCGGCACTGTGCGCGCATGTGATCCCGCCACGCGGCGGCGAAACCGAATTCGCCGACATGCGCGCGGCGTGGGACATGCTCGATGCCGGCATCAAGGATCAGATCAAGGATCTGGTGGCGGAACACAGCCGCATTTTTTCCAAGGGCACGCTCGGCTTTCAGTTCACTGAACAGGAATTGATTGATTTCGCGCCGGTGCGTCAGCCGCTGGTGCGCACGCATCCGCGCACCGGACGGCATTCATTGTTTTTGTCGTCGCACGCGGGGCGTATCGTCGGCATGCCGCAGGTGGAAGCGCTGATGCTGCTGCGCGAACTGACCGAGCACGCCACGCAGCGCGAGTTTGTGTACCGTCATCAGTGGCGCGTCGGTGATTTGGTGATGTGGGACAACCAGGCCACCATGCACCGCGCACGGCCTTATGAGGATTTGACGTATCCGCGCGATATGCGCCGTACGACACTGACGGCGGGCGCGCCTGCGTTGGGGTACGCGTCGGCTGCCGGTGAACCGGCAATCGCAATTTGAATATTACGGATTTATTATAACTATATGTTTTTAAAGGGAATTATTTAATGGAATCGAAGTTGTTTTCCCCGCTGCAAATTCGTGGCGTCACGCTCAAAAACCGTATCGTGCTGTCGCCGATGTTGCAGTACTGCGCGGACAACGGTCACGTCAATGATTGGCATCTGATGCATTACGGCAAGTTCGCGGCGGGCGGCGCGGGGTTGGTGTTCGTTGAATCGACCAAGGTGGATCCGCGCGGTTGTTCGACGCCGCGCGATTTGGGTTTGTGGAAAGATGAATTCGTAGCACCCTTAAAGCGCATCACCGATCTCATCAAGCGCAACGGCGCGGTGGCGGGCATACAGCTAGGCCACTCCGGCCGGAAGGCCCGGCGCAGCGTGCCGTGGGAAGGGCGCGTGCCGATGGCGAATTGTCCCGGCGTCGATCATGGCGAGGAGTGGGAACTCATCGCGCCCAGCGCGGTGGCGTTCTCGGAGCGCTATGCCGTGCCGCGCGCGATGACGCACGACGACATTCAGGAAGCAATGGCCAACTGGGGGCAGGCCGCGCGGCGCGCGCACGAAGCCGGATTTGACGTGCTGGAATTACACGGCGCGCACGGCTATTTGATACACCAGTTTTTGTCGCCGGTGGCGAATCAACGCACCGACGAATACGGCGGCACACCCGAAAAACGCATGCGCTTCGCGATTGAAGTGGTGCGTGAAGTGCGCAAATTCTGGCCGGACGAGAAGCCGCTGTTCCTGCGCGCGTCGGCTGTGGACGAGGCGGGCTGGAGTATCGAAGACAGCGTCGCGGTCGCGCGCGTGTTAAAAACCCACGGCATTGATGTCATCGACTGCAGCGCGGGCGGCATGTCCGAAGCCAATGCCTCCGAGATCACGCCCAACTACGGCTACCAGGTGGATTACGCACGGCGTATCAAGGCCGGCGCGGACATCAAAACCATGGCCGTGGGCATGATTATTCATGCCGATCAGGCCGAAGAAATCATCCGTTCGGACGGCGCGGATCTGGCGGCGCTGGGCCGCGAGTTCTTGCACAACCCGAACTGGCCGATTGATGCCGCGCAAAAGCTCGGCATTGAAGCGCCGTTCAAGGGCGTGTCGCGGGCATACGGCTACTGGCTGGAGAAGCGCGCGGCGAACAAGATTGGTATCGTGTCTTCAACCTGGCAGCGTGGCATCAACGGCGGTTGATAGGGTAGGTTGGCGCTGAGCTTGCGAAGCCCAACACAAACACACGTGACGTTCAGCGGGTAATCGTAATAATCGCGGCGTTGGGCTTCGCAAGCTCAGCGCCAACCTACAGGCGCAGCCTGCATCGATCAACACGAGCGCAACACCTCTCCCGCGACCGCCCCGGTGGACTTGCCGTTCTGGTACAGAATTTTTCCGTTCACTACCACCTGCGATATGCCCTCTGCCTTGGCGTACAGGCGCATGCCGCCCGCCGGTAGATCTTTCACGGGGGTTGGTCGCTGCGGGGAGTTGATGGTGTTCTCATCGAACACGACGATGTCGGCGGCGGCGCCGGTTTGCAGCCGGCCGCGGCCTTTGATGCCGAAGAAATCCGCCGGTTCCGAAGTGATACGTTGAATCGCGCGCTCCAGCGTGAGCGCTTTTTCTTCGCGCACCCAGTGGCCCAGCAGATAGGTGGTGTAGCCCGCTTCACACAGCATATCCAGATGCGCGCCGGCGTCGGACAAGCCGATCAAGGTGCGTGAATCGCGCAGCGCGTCCGCCAGCGCGGCCTTGTCGGTGTTGGCGCGCGGCACGACGTATTTCACCTGCAACTGGTCTTCCACTGCGATGTCGAAGAATACATCGTCAGGGTCTTTGCCTTGCGCCTGGGCAACTTCGCCGATAGTCATGCCTTCATATTGCTTCAGCGCGGGATTCTCAACGGCGATGATGGTGATGTTGCGTGCCAGGCCGGCCCATTTGCGTCCCAGCTTCAATTCATCCTTGAACGCTTTTCTGAACGCCGGGTCGGCGTAAATCGCCATCTGCGTTTCAAACGAGGCATCGAACACCTCCTTGGCTGACGTCATTTCAGTGAACATGAATGGCCGCCGCAGATTGAAGTCGTAGAGCAGGGGGCGCGTGAGAATTTGCGGAATGGCGCCGCGCGCAATCAGCGGCGCGACGCGCTTCAAAATGTCCGCGATGGCATTGGGTTTTTCGACCAGGTTATGCAGCGACAGCCAGGTGATCGGGCGCTCGCTGGCGTCGAGCATGAAGGTGAGAAATTCCTCTTCGTCCGGCGCCAGCTCGGAATACCGTTTGGTCAGCGCCATTTCAATGACGCCGCGTTTTAACGATTTGAGCACGCCGCAATACGCGGTGAGTTCTTCGCGGCTGGCAAGCCGCGCCGCCAGTGGTTTGCCGCCGTGGCCAATATGCTGGCGGCTGGCGGTGGTGCTGAAACCCCACGCGCCGGCATTCATTGCGTCACGCAAATGGCCGGCGATGGTTTGTGTCTCGACGGGCGTAGCAGCGCGGTCGTTGGCTTCAGGCCCCAGGACATAAGTGCGAAACGGCGACAGCGGCGCGATAAATCCCAGATTGATCGCGCTGCCGCGTTGGGCGGCGGCATCCATGAACTGCGGAAAGGTTTCCCAATCCCAACGTATGCCTTCGGCGAGCACTTCCTGGTCGATGCCTTCGACGGTGACCAAATCCTCGGCGAGCAAGGTGCGCGCGGCGGGCCGGCACGGTGCGATGCCGACGCCGCAGTTGCCCATCATTACGGTGGTGATGCCGTGTTCGCTGGAACTCGACAGCAGTTGATCCCAGGTGATCTGCGCGTCGTAATGCGTGTGCGGATCAACAAAACCGGGGCAAACAATTTTGCCGGCGGCATCAATGGTGTTCGTGGCGGCGCCCTCAACCTTGCCGATGGCGACAATCTTGCCGTCGCGCGATGCCACGTCGGCCTGAAATCGCGGGGTGCCGTTGCCGTCTATCACGGTGCCGTTTTTGATAAGCAAATCGTAAGCCATGCCATAATCTCCGATAAATCGCGGGACGGGCGCCCGCCACAATGCATAATCATAACCTCCCGTCAGTCTCCCGTCCGGTGATGCGCCTATTTGTCAGAGGCGCAGGTTTGACGGCATACTGTGCGAGGGTTTCATCGGGTAATAAAAGGGAGTTGACCATGAAAAAGAGCATTGCGGCCATGACAGCTATTACCGCCATAACCGCTGCGGTATGTGCGTCCCAGTCTGGAATCGTGGCGGCACAACAGCGCGTCGCGGACGCAAATTACCCGAGTAAACCCATACGCCTGATCGTGCCGCAGGCACCCGGCGGCAGCAATGACATCATGGCGCGCTTCGTCGGCGGGCAGTTGGCGGAGCGCCTGCAAAAGCAGGTGGTAGTGGACAACCGGCCTGGCGCCGAGGGCATCATCGGCAGCGAGTTGGTCGCGCGCGCCGCGCCCGATGGCTACACGCTGCTGATGGCATCAACCGCGTTCACCATGAATCCGGCGGTAGTGAAAAAGCTGCCCTATGATCCGATCAAGGATTTTGATTTTGCAGCGCTACTGGGGCGTGGTCCGGTCATGATCGTGGCTGGCCCGTCGCTCGCGGTCAATTCGCTCAAGGAATTGATCGCGGTGGGCAAGTCCAAGCCCAATTTCATCACCATCGCTTCGGCGGGCGGATTCAATCATTTTGTGTCCGCGATGTTTCGCAGCCATGCGGGATTCGAAGCGACCATCGCGCTTTACAAGGGGGGCGGCCCGGCGTTGATCGACGTGATGGGCGGACATGCGCATATGGCCGCGCCCACCATCGTCACGGCGGCGCCGCATCTGCGCACTGGCAAGATCAAGGCGTTGGCGATCAGCGCGCCCAAGCGTTTGGCCGTCATGCCTGAGCTGCCAACCATGATCGAAGCCGGGTTGCCGAGTTATGACGCATCGATCTGGTGGGGATGGGCGTCGGCCGGCGGCACGCCGATCGCGGTGCTCACCAAACTCAATACCGAAGTCTCGGCCATACTGAAGTTGCCCGAGACGGCCAAGCGCATGGCGGCGGAAGGCGCCGAAGTGGAAATACGCTCGGTTCCCGAAATCCGCGCGATGATAAAAGACGATTTGGTGAAATGGGCGAAGGTCGCCGACGACGCCAAAATGCCGAAGATGTAAGAGGCGGGTTACGCGTTGGGGGAACGATGGGGATAGTGTAGCGGGCTGCCGATCACCCGCTTGATACGCGATCTGGCGCGGAACAACTACCGCATCAACCCGTAAAACCGGCCCGCATTTTCACAGGTGATCTTGCGCACCACATCGGGCGCGACTTCGGTGAATTGCTCGGCTATGAATTTCGACGATTCAGGCCACACGCCGTCGGTGTGCGGATAATCCGAACCCCACATCAGGGTTTCCGCGCCGAGTTCATCGATCAACTTTGCGCCGATACGGTCGAACTGGAAGGTGGCCTTGCACTGGCGCCGCCAATAACCGCTGGGTTTCATTTTCAGACCCAGATCGCGAAAGCGGTCTTCCCACTCGAAATCCATGCGGTCCAGCACGTAGGGTATCCACCCAATGCCGGATTCACCGAACGCGATGCGCACCTTTGGATAACGCTCCAACACACCCGCGCCGATTACTCCGGCGATGATTTGCGACAGATTCAACTGAAAGCCCGTAACGCGCGTGAACTGCGCCGCGCGCTGGCGTTCCTTGGGCGTGCGCAAGCGCTCTTGCGGCGAAATCGACGGGAAGGTGTGAAAGTGCAGCGGCAGATCGACATCACTCACGGCCTGCCATAGCGGCTCCCACATCGGGTGCCACATCGGCTCCATGTCCCACGAGCACGACAGTTCCAGTCCGCGCAGGCCGATTTTCGCGGCGCGGTGCACTTCGCGGACCGCATCATTGATGTTGCCGTATGGCAGGCACGCCAGCCCGATCAAACGGTCGGGTGCATGGCTGCAAAAATCCTTCAGCCAGTCGTTGTAAATGCGGAACATTTCGGTGGCGGCTTCCGGATCGCCCAGACGAGTTGCGGCGCCAAGTATGCCAAAGATCACCTCGGCATCCACGCCGTCCGTCTCGGCATCCTTCAACCGTAACGCCGGGTCGGTGGGGCGGCGCTTGCCGTGTTGTTTATAGTCGTTGAACAGCCCGGCTTCGTCCATGCGATCCACGCGATGGTTCTGCCCCGGCACCAGCTTCGCGCCCGAAGGCCCGACCCCGCACACCAGTCCGTAGGAATAACCGCTTTTGGAAGTCCAGTGTGGCCCGTCCGGTCCGTCGGCCACGTGCGGCATGCGATCCTTGAACGCGGCGCTGGCGTTCGCGGTAAACAGATCCGGCGGCAGCCAGGGCAAGTCGATGTGGCTATCGGCGGAAATTCGTTGATAGTGCATGGCGTGCCCCTGTCGAATTGGGATCGTGCGTTACCGGCCCTCGGCCTGCCGTTGCTCCAGTTTCAGTTGCGCGGCGCGCGCACAGCCCTGCATTACCCTGAAATAGCGCTGCACCGCATCCGTGCCTTGCTCATACGGGTGTGGGCCGTTGCCACGCGAGGCGAGCATTTTGTTTTTGGTGTCGGCGATGTCAAATTCGGAATGGTTGGACATCAACACCGTGGCGCCCGCGGCGGCTGCGTTGGCGGCGAACTTGCGTTGTGAGTCGATATAAATCTGGAAATTCTTGATGCCCGGATCGGGCGTGCGATTATTGAAGTTGAACGCGGTGCCGCCGGAATAAGCCACGGTCACGGGGCGGCCCTTGTCGAATACCTGAAAAATGTAGGACATGGTGCCGGGCGTGTGGCCGGGCGTGTGGGTGATGGCCACGGTGGATTCGCCCAGCGTGATTTTCATGCCGTCGGTGGCGGTGATGTCGCGCTTGGGCGCCATGGTCTTGTAGCGGTTCGGATATTTTTCCACCAGCGTCCAGTCGGGATCGGTCATCACCACTTTCATGCCGGACTTGCCATAGCGGTTTTGCAGCATCTCCGCGCCGCCGATGTGATCGCCATGCGCGTGCGAGATCATCAGGTATTTGATGTGGGCCGGATCCAAGCCGACTTTTTTCATGCCACCGATGATTAGTTCTTCGGAGTTGTACGGGTAAATCGTGTCAAAGAGGATGATGCCTTCCTTCGTGGTCATTGCCCACGCCGAATGCACTTTGCCGCCGACAAAATAAAGGTTGTCAAATACCTTCGCCGGCTCGGTGTACCACGTGTCGCGTGACGGCACCTTGGAAGGATCGGTTACATACGGATACGGCACGTCGGTGGTGTTTTCACCTTCGCTTTGCGGCACAAGGCAGGTTCTTACCAGCGTGCCGAGAAAATCGAATTGCGCCGCCGTTTTGGCCGAGGCCAGCGCAGCGGTGATTTCTTTTTCAAAGTCGCGTTTGGCGGCGGGTTGCTGGGCCAAGCCGGTTTGGACAGGAAGCGCGGCGGCGAGCAAGGATGCGGCGACGAGGTGGCGCAGAATGGATTTCACGGTGGCCCTTCAATGAAAAATGACGGATGGCGGCGCAGGGCGGTTGAGCGTAGCGTTACCCGCCATGGATGGACTACACAACAATGGGGCGGGTAATGCTACGCTCACCCGCCCTACGGTGAGGCTGTTTACGCTGCTTGTTTCAGCGCCGCCATGCCGGCCTTGGCCTTCGCCAGCAAGCCAGTGGCTTCCAGGTCGGCCTTCATGGCCTTTTTGTCTTCTGCGGTCATTTCGGCGCACGGCGCGCGCACCGGGCCACCAACCATGCCGACGAGTTCCATCCAGTATTTTTGCTCCGCGATGGCCATGCGGTTGCTGCTTCCGTAGCCGGGAATCCAGCGACCGAGCACGGAGCGCAGGGGTTCGATGCTCTTGCAGATTTCGACGGCTTTGTTCATGTCGCCCTTTTGCGCGGCGTGCGTGTAGTCGCGAATAGGCAGGTAGCCAGGCACCTGATACAGATGCGGGCAGTAGTTGAGCAGCCAGTGGTCGCCGCACACCGCGATGTTGTAGAGCCACGGCGCTTCTTCCGCCACGCTGACTTCGATTTGTTGGCCCACGCTGTTACGCAACGCGGTTGCCGCAGCCATGCCTGACACACCTTGCTTGTAGCCGCAGATATTGGGAATGGTGGCAAGGCGCTGCGCCAGCTTGGCCGACAGCGGATGGCCCTGATTGGTGTTGAAGAGACAGATGCCGATATCGACGCGATCAGCGACGAATTTGTAATAGTCGAACACCGCATCGTCGCCGCGCGCCGCCATGTAAGGCGTGAGTATGATCACGAAATCAATGCCGATATCCTGCGCGTGCCGGGCGAGCTTGGCGGCTTCGAGCGGGTTTTGATGATGGCAGCCGGCGATCAGCGGTATGCGGCCTTTGTTGACTTCGACGTTGATCTCGGCGACGCGCATGCGTTCTTCGTTGGTCATCGCCCAGAATTCGCCGACGTTGCCGATGCAATAGTGGCCGTCGATCTTGAGGCCGGTGATGCTGTGCTCAAGATTCGAAGCAATGCCTTTTTCGTCGAGCTGTTCCGCGTCGATGAAGCTGGTGGGCAGCGCGGTCCACACGCCGCGCAGCATTTCCTTGGCGGCTTCCTTGGCTTCATTCTTCTTGTATTTCATGGGTTTCTCCAGGTTGTATTGATAACGATGGTTTCAAGCTTGTGAATCGAGAATAGCAGATGGGCAATTGGCGAGCCAGCGTGAGTCCGAATGACGCTTGATGTTTCCCTGCGCGCGTAACGAAAACGTCAGAGAATCCCCTTCCCCCTTGAGGGGGGAAGGTTGGGATGGGGGTGAAAATTTTGCGTGCTACCCAATTATTCACCCCCACCCTGGCCCTCCCCCTTCGAGGGGGAGGGAATCCAGTGATGTCGTTGGTCGGTATATCGTAACTATATGTTTTTACTTGGTTTTATCCAATCCCAGATCGGCCATGATCGCGCGCGTGGTGGCGAATTCGGCTTGCAGATATTTGTTGAATTCGCGGCTGCGCAGGAATTGTCCACTCCAGTTGTGCAGTTCAAGTTGTTTTTTCCATTCATCGGTGGCGGCCATTTTGGCGAGCGTCTCTTCCCAATAGGCAACTTGCGCCGGCGTAATACCCTTGGCGCCGAACACCGCACGCCAGTTCGCGACCCACGAGTCGATGCCTTGTTCCTTGAACGTCGGCACGTTGGCCAGTGCGCCGCCTAGACGCCGTTGCGACGCGATGGCGAGTATGCGCGCGTTGCCAGCCTGCACCTGCGCCATGGCCGAGCTGACCGACGACGCCACCAGTTGCAGATGCCCGCCCGCCATGGCGGTCATCGATTCGGTATTGGTTTTGAACACGGCGGCGCGCACGCGGCGCGGATCGGCGCCACCGGCCTTGATGGCTTGCGACAGCGCCAGATGATTCGGTCCGCCGCGGCTGACGATGCCCACCGCCACCGATTCCGGATCGGCGCGCAGCCGTGCCATCAGATCCTGCATGCTCTTGATGGGCGAATTCGCGGGCACCGAAACCACCGTGTGTTCTTCGAGCAGCAGCGCAATCGGCGTGAGGTCGTTGTGGCTGAGCGCAGTGACGCCCGAAACGTAATTGGTAAACAGCGTGGGATTCGCGAGCAGATGAAAGTGGGCGTCCGCCGGGTGCTGCATCAGATACACCACTGCCAGCGTCTGGTTGCCGCCAGGTTTGTTGGCGATATTCAGCGGCGTGGGCACCAGCTTGTTGCCTTGCAAAATGTTTTGCGCCACGCGCGCGATCTGATCGTTGCTGCCGCCAGCGGCGCTGGAGGTGATGATCTCGATGACTTTGTCCGGCTTCCAGGATTGCGCCTGCGCCGAAGGCGGTGCGAGCAGCGTCGAAGCGGTGGAGATAACAGCGGCGATGATTACGGTGCGAACCCACATGATAATGATTACTCGATTTTGATTTTGGCAGATCGGATTACGTCGCCCCATTTTTTCAGTTCGGACGTGATGTAGGCGGTGAATTCTTCGGGCGTGGAGGGCGTCGGCACCGTGCCTTCATTGAGCATGCGGTCGGTCACGTCCTTCGTATTGATCGACGCCACAATGTCGCGTGACAGACGCTGCACGATGTCATTCGGCATTTTCGCCGGCCCCAGCATGCCGCCCCAGGCATAAGCTTCATAACCGGGCAGGCCGGCCTCGGCCACGGTGGGAAATTCCGGCAGCGACGGCATGCGCTTGGCGTTGCCCACGCCCAATGCGCGCAACCGGCCAGCGCGTATGTAAGGCAGCGCGGTGGGTATGCTGCTGTAGGTGAGGTGTGCCTCGCCGGAGAGCACCGCGATCACCGAGGGCGCCGTGCCCTTGTACGGAATGCCCGCGGTATGCACCTTGCCCACGGCATTCAGCAACTCGCCCGCGATATGGCCGGTGTTGCCGACGCCGGGATGCGAGTAAGTGATTTCGCCGGGCTTCGCCTTGGCGAGCGCGATTAGTTCCTTGACGTTTTTCACCGGCAGCGACGGATGTGCCACCAGCATCAACGGAAAGTTGATCATGTTGGCGATGGGCGTGAAATCTCGCAGCGTGTCGTACGGCAGTTTGGAATACAAATGCGGGTTGCACGCCAGCGGTCCGGCCGAGACCGCGGCAATTGTGTAGCCGTCCGGCGCTGCGGCCATCAGTGCCTGCAAGCCGACGATGCCGTTGGCGCCAGCGCGATTATCGACGGCGACTTGCTGGCCCAGACGTTTGCCGAGTTCCTGGCCCACCACGCGTCCAACAAAATCCACGCCGCCGCCGGGCGGAAACGGCACGATCAGGCGGATCGGTTTGTTGGGGTACGATTGGGCATGCAGCGCCACCGGCATAAGCATGGGCATAAGCAGAGCCGTGGCTGCGGCGGCGATCAAAGGCAGTGTGTGACGCATGGCGCTATCCTCACGGGTGATCCGCGCGACAGTCTGCCGGATTTCGCGGCGTTGTCAACCGCGCTGCTATACTGCGTGGGCTATTGAAACGGGGGAGCGTACGTGCTGAAAATCGGAATCTTATTGGGCGACGACATCGGGCTCGAAGTAGTGCCCGAGGCCGTCAAGGTAATGAAGGCGGCGGCCGCGAAAACCGGACTCGCCGTCGAATGGAGCGATCACGCCATCGGTTTGCGCGGCCACCAGTTGCATGGCCACACGTTTCCATTGCAGACCCAGCAGGAACTCGAAAAACTCGATGGCTGGCTGTGCGGCCCCATCGGTCACAATGCCTATCCGCGCAATGACCCGACATGGATCATGCCGCCGGTGCGCAAACGTTTTGAACTCTACGCCAACATCAAGCCGGTGAAGTCGTACCCGAATATTCCGTCGGTACACAAAAACGTGGATATCGTTTTCCTGCGCGAAGTAACCGAGGGCATGCAGTCATCCGACACGGTGGTGGCGGGTGCGGGCGAGTTCCGGCCCAATAACGAC
Source organism: Betaproteobacteria bacterium UBA5216 (assembly GCA_002412495.1). GTDB lineage: Bacteria > Pseudomonadota > Gammaproteobacteria > Burkholderiales > SG8-41 > UBA5216. The sequence goes on along the minus strand of DHVE01000073.1, from coordinate 16,439 downwards.
ATTTCCATCGGCTCTCGCGTGGTCACGCGCAAGGGCGCCAACCGCGTGGCGCGCGCTGCGTTCGAGATTGCACGCACACGCGCGAAAAAGCTCGTGACCGCGGTGCATAAAGAACCGACGTACCGTCTGGTGTGCGGCATGTTCGCCGAGGAATGCCGCAAGGTGGCGAAGGAATTTCCGGATGTGAAATTCAATGAAGTGCTGGTGGATGGCTTCGCGATGAAGGTCACGATGAATCCGCTGCAATTCGATGTGGTGGTAACCACCAATCAATTCGGCGACATCCTGACCGATTTGGGCGCGGGCATCGTCGGCGGCTTGGGCCTCGCGCCGGGCCTGGTGTGCGGCGAAACCCAGGCGATGGCGCAGGCCACGCACGGCTCCGCGCCGGATATAGCGGGTAAAAATATTGCGAATCCGTACGCGCTGATCATGTCGGGACAAATGTTGCTCGAGTGGCTGGGCCGCAAGCGCAATGATGCCAAGGCGGTCGAGGCGGCTGCATTGATCGACCGCGCGATGGCGAAAGTCATCGCGGAACAGAAGCAGCTCACGCCCGATCTGGGCGGCAAGGCCAGCACCACGCAGATGGGGGATGCGGTGGCGGCAGCGGTATGAATTTTTTTAAAAAAACAGTTAATGAGATGTGCTGACAAGGCAATCACTGATGAAAAAATCCATTACCGAAGACCCGCTGTTCAAGAAAGGCGCGCGCGTGCGCAAGTCCGTGCTGGGGGCCGCGCATGTCAACCGGCGTATCGCCGCCGCCAACCAGTACACCGAAGCGTTCGAGGAATTCAATATCAAGGCCGCGTGGGGGCTGGTGTGGTCGCGTCCGGGATTGTCGCGGCGCAGCCGCAGCTTTATCAATCTCGGCATGCTGATCGCGCTGGCGCAGCCGGAAGAATTACGCCTGCACATCCGCGCCGCGCAACGCAACGGCATCACCCGCAAGGAAATCTCAGAGGCTATTTTGCATACCGCGGTGTATTGCGGCATCCCGCGCGCAACAGCGGCGCGGCGCATCATGCTGGAAGTGTTCGCGGCGATGGATGCGGAGAAAAAGCCGCGCACCAAAAAGCAGGGAGTAGGGCGGGAGCCATCCCGCCTTCGGAGGTAGTCACGGAAGGCGGGATGGCTCCCGCCGTACGAATGCGGCGAATTCGGTTACCGCACCGCCGCCGCAATTTTTTTCGTAATATCCGCGCGCCATTCCTCGACGGGACGGAATCCCGGTGTCGCGCGGCAGTGTTTTTCAATGCCGGCCCATAATTGATCGTCGGGCTGTTCGATATCCACCACCAGCCGGTGCGGTTGCGGCACGTACCACGGTGTGTCGATCAGCAGTTCGACACGGTTGCCTTCGGGATCGAGAAAATAGACCGACAGCGCGTTGCCGTGCGTCACCGGGCCGAGCATTTTCTGGATCGGCTCTTTTTGCACCGCGTGAAATAACTCGCGCAGGGTTGCCAGGCTGTCCACCCGAAACGAGATTTGATTCACGATACTGAAATCGAGTTTGTCGGGCCGGCCGGATGCGAACACCAGTTGATGATGCTCGCGAGGATCGCGCGTCATGAATACGATGGAGCCATTGTGCTCGCGATCACCTCGATCCGACACCACGAATTTCAGTACGCGCGTGTAAAAATCGACCATTTTGTCAACATCTTTGACGAAGTAGCCTACGTGACTGAGCGCGAGGGAGAATCCGGTGGCCATGTTAGCTTCCTTATGTACTGTGGGGCTGGAATCGAGACCTGTATCATACCGCTGGTTGCAAATTTCAGGGAGGCCGCATGAAAGCATTGGCACGACGGGCGCGGTGGGCAGGGTGGGGAAGCCTTTTATTGCTGTTGGCCGTGGCGTGGCCAGCCGGTGCGCAGGGGCAAAGCGCCGCCGAGCAAAGTTTGCGGTCACGGCCTATTCGCATTGTTGTCGCGTCTGGTCCTGGTGGCGGCACGGATATCACGGGCCGACTTGTGGCGCGCACCATGGGTGACTTGATGCGCCATACGGTGGTGGTGGAAAACCGCCCAGGCGCGGGATCGACCACCGGCACCGAATACGGCGCCAAGGCAACGCCCGACGGCCATACGTTGCTGGTGTCGAGCGGCAGCTCGATGGTGATGAACGGTTTGCTTTACAAGAATCTGCCGTACGATTCGCTGCGCGATTTTGTTGCGGTGGGTTTTATCGCGGCGTATCCGTTTTTGCTGATCGCGCGCGCGGATTTGCCAGTGGGCAATCTTGCCGAGTTGCAAAAATATGCGAAGGAACGTCCGGGAAAATTAACCTATGGCTCGGCAGGCGTGGGGTCGGTGCAGCATGTGTGGGGTACGATCTTGTTTCGCAGCATGGGTCTTGATCTGCTGCATGTGCCCTACAAGGGCGGCGCGATGGCCGCGCAGGAATTGATGGGCGGGCGCATCGACCTGATGTTCGACAACATGACGGCCGCCAAGCGATACGTCGAGTCAGGCCGCGCCAAGGCGCTGGTGGTGTCGCCCGTCATGCGCTCGAAGGAAATGCCCAACGTGCCGACGGTCAATGAAAGCGGCGTCGTCAAATTTGACGGCGAAAGCTGGATGGGCATGTTCGCGCCCGCGGCCACGCCGCGCGCCACGGTGGATGCCCTGCGCACTATTTTCGTCAACGTCACGCGCGACGCGGATTTCGCCGCGCGCATCGAGGCTGGCGGCGGACGCATCATGAGCATTCCGCCGCAACAGCAACAGGCGTTTCTGAAAAGCGAAATCGAGCGCTGGAGCGCACAGATCAGACAGTATGGGGTGAAGGCGGAGTAGGGCTTGCTGCAGGTTATTGGTAGGTTGGGCTGCAGAGCCCAACATCATCGGCGCAATGCAAAGCAAGTTTGTGTTGGGCTTTGCAACCCAACCGACGCGTTTCTTTAAGTATTTGATTGTAAATAGTATTTCAATCTGCGCGAATGTTTGCGCCGCGCGCCACATCGCCCCATTTTTTCAGTTCCGAACGGATCAGGCTGGTGAATTCTTCGGGCGTCGCGGGCATGGGCACGGTTCCGCCCGCCAACAATCGATCTGCGGTGTCCTTGGTATTAAGTGCTTCGTTGATTTCCTGATTCAACTTGCGCACGGCCTCGGCGGGCATCTTGGCTGGGCCGATAATGCCGCCCCATGAATACGCTTCAAAGCCCGGCAAGCCGGATTCGGCGATGGTCGGGAACTCCGGTTGCGAGGGTATGCGCGTCAGGTTGCCTACGCCCAGCGCACGCATCTTGCCGGCGCGTATGTGCGACAGCGTAGGCGGTATGCTGGAAAACATCAGTTGCACTTCGCCCGAGAGCAGCGCAATGGAGCTGGGGCCGCTGCCTTTGTAGGGTACGTGGATCATGGTGATTTTGGCCATCGACTTGAACAACTCCGAAGCCAGATGATCGGCATTGCCCGCGCCTGACGACGCACAGGTCAGTTCGCCAGGACGCGACTTGGCGAGCGCGATCAGGTCCTTGACGTTTTTAACCGGCAGCGACGGGTGTGTCAGCAGCAGCAGCGGAAAATCCACGCCGCGCGCGATGATCGTAAAGTCGCGTAGCGTGTCGTATGGCAGCTTGGCGTAGACGTGCGGATTCACGGCGAGTGGCCCGGCCGACGAACTGGCAATGGTATAGCCGTCGGCGGGCGCGGCCATCAGGGCTTGCAAGCCGATAATGCCGTTGGAGCCGCCGCGATTATCGATCACGACTTGCTGACCAATGCGTTCCGACAGCTTTTGCGCAATGATGCGGCCCATGAAGTCGACGCCGCCGCCAGCGGGGAAGGTAACGATCATGCGGATGGGTTTGCTGGGATAACTTTGCGCGTTTGCGACCGACGGCAACGCCGCGGCACAGAGCACAAGCGGGGTGACAGACAGACGCAGTAACATGATTTCCTCCGATGGATGCTGCGCACTTTTACCGAATCAATCGCGGTTGTCAACGGCGCGGAAGCACGTAAAATGTGCCGCATGTGTCCCATGCGCCGCGCATTACCCTGATCGCTATGATTGATATCGACGAAATAACACGCCGTGTGCCGCTGTTCGCCGATTTGGATCCGGACGATCTGCGATTCGTGCTGCGCGTGGCGAGACGGCTGGAATTCGCCAAGGGCGCACTGATGGTGCGGCAAGGGCAGATTGCCGACAGTGCGCTGGTGATGGAGTCCGGCAGTGCCAGCGTGGTGAGTGTGTTGCCCGGCGGCGGCGAAGCGGTGATGGCGGAGTTGGGCCCCGGCAGCGTGCTCGGCGAAATGGCCTTGCTCGACAGTGGCGTGCGTTCCGCCAATGTGATCGCGCGCGAACCCACGGCGTGTCTATCCATGGAGCGCGACGCCTTCCGCATGCTGATTGCGCAAGGCAACCGTGCGGTACTGGCGATCAATCATCGAATCACGCTGGGATTGTGCCAGCGGCTGCGCGAGTTGAATGGCAAAATTCTCGCGCACAGTGCTCCGCGGCATCTTGCGCTCGTGCTGCACCAGCAACCCGGCAAGCGGGTGCCGTGCGCCTTCGACTGCCGGGCATTTCTCACGCTATTGCCCGCCCTGCGCCAGTTTAACGCCGAGGAACTGAATGAGCTCACGGGCGCCACGGCCGTGTTTGATCTGCCGCGAGGCGCGCCGCTGTTCAACGCGGGCGAGGCGAGTGATGCATGTTACATCGTTATCCGTGGTGCACTGGAAATCAGCCGCGAACAAAACGGCGAACACCGGCGCATCGGCATCCTAGGGCCTGGACGACTGTGCGGCATTCTTGCGATGATCGAGGGCGAGGCGCACAGCATGTCCGCCACCGCGCGCGAGCACGTGACGTTGATGGAAATCCCGAAGACCGTGTTCGTGCGCTATTACGACGGCGCCGCCCTCGGCGCGCCCAAGTTTCAACAGGCGGTCAATCAGGAGTTATTGCAGGCGCTGGCCCGCACCAACAACCATTTAACGCGATTGATCAGTCAGGCGCGTATCCGTGATCACGGCCACCAAGCGGAAGAGCTGAACCGCGCGTTGTGCGAACAGGATTGCCGGGCAGCGTGATGGTTTAGCGGGCATCGGTTCGCCATGTACTTCACGGATCCTGCTGGCTAGCCGTGAAGTCTTCGGGACGCTGATCCGTTCCGAATTCAACGCCATGGCATCGGTATGTGAGATCTATTGTGATGAGACGAGTCGAGGCGTGGGCTGGTGTTTCGTGTCATTGCCAGAAGACATGCTGCCCCGATGATGGCTACAACGAGGCGTGGCGTGGTCCGTTATTTGAACTCTGCGCCGCCTTTCGCATCAGTCATGGACGCGGGTGTGACCCGCGGCAAAGCCGATACAATAGGGACAACGTGATTAACAGTTTAATATCCCAGAGAGACCACTATGAGCAATGACCTGAACTGTTACAGCATTTTTGACCTGCGCGAATTGGCGAAAAAACGCGTGCCGCGCGGCCCGTTTGAATTCGTCGATCGCGGAACCGAAGAAGAAGTCTCCTTGCGCAATAACCGTGAGGTGTTTGACCGCATCCGATTTAAAACGCGCACATTTGTTGACGTATCCAAGCGCACGCAGGAAAAAGAAATTTTCGGCGTCAAACACAAGATGCCTCTGGTGATAGCGCCGACGGGCACCGCCGGACTGATGTGGTACGAAGGCGAGATCGCGCTGGCAAAGGCCGCGCGCGCGGCGGGCATTCCGTTCACGCTCGCCACCGGCTCGATGACGGCGATGGAGCGCGTGGCCGACGAGGCGGGCGGCGAACTGTGGTTTCAGCTTTATCTGTGGCCCGATCGTACCATGTCGCACGAACTCGTCGAGCGTGCCAAGGCGGCAGGCTACAAGGCTCTGGTGGTGACGGTGGATGGCGTGTCGGCGGGCAATCGCGAATACAACATCCGTAACGGATTCACGCTGCCGTTCACCTATTCGCCAGTGGCGCTGGCGGACATGATCATGCACCCGCGCTGGTTGTTCGGCGTGTTGTTCAAATACATGGTGACCACGGGCATGCCGATGTATCAAAACTACCCCGAGCGTGCCAAGGCCAAGATGACGGCGGGCCCGATGGGCCGCTCAAGCCTGCGCACTGATGCAATCAAGTGGGACGACCTCGACGCGCTGCGCAAAATCTGGCCGCACAAGCTGATTGTCAAAGGTATCCTGAATGCCGAAGATGCGGCGGAGGCGGTGAACCATGGCGCGGACGGTGTCGATGTGTCGAACCACGGCGGACGCAATCTCGACGGAATTATTTCGCCGATTGAAGTGCTGCCGGAAATCGTCGATGCGGTGGGCAGCCGCGCCACGGTGTTCTGCGACAGCGGTTTTCGACGCGGCAGCGACGTAGTGAAGGCGCTGTGCCTGGGCGCCGACGCGGTGATGATAGGCCGCTCCACGCTCTATGGCGTGGCGGCAGGTGGCGAGGCGGGTGCGGCGCGCGCGCTGGAAATTTTCCGCGACGAGATTCATCGCAATATCGCGCTATTGGGCGTCAACGACCTGTCGCAGTTGGGGCCGCAGTATTTGAAGTTTGCTGATCAGACGTTGCGGCCGGCGAATATGCGTCCGACCCTGCGGGTGGTGCCGGAGCCGAAGGTGGCCGAAGCCTGATCGAATACGGCGTGGAATTGCTTGCCCTCTCCCGCAAGTGGGAGAGGGATGATGACTCCGGAGCCTATTCAGGCGTAATCCCCGCATCCTTCACAATCTTCCCAAAGCGCGCATATTCGCTTTTCATCAGCGCGGCGAGTTCCTGCGGGCTGCTGGGGAATAAATCAAAGCCCTGACTGCCGAGCCGTTCGCGAGAATCCGGCATTTTGATCGCCTTGACGGCTTCGGCGTTCAGCCGCTCCACGATGGATTGCGGCAGGCCGGCGGGGCCAAAAAAGCCGTACCAGTTTTCCATCACGAACTGCGGTTGCCCGGCCTCGGCCGCGGTTGGCAGATTCGGCAACGACGCGGCCCGTTTCGTGCTCAGCGTCGCGATGCCACGCAATTTTCCCTGGTTGATGTATTGCGACACGCTCGACACCGCCACCACCACGATATCCACTTGCCCGCTGATCAGATCGACCAGCGCCACGGTCGCGCCTTTGTACGGTACATGCACGATGTCGGTTTTGGTGAGCGACTTCAAGGCCTCCATCGCCAGATGATTGGTGGAGCCGATGCCGCCGGAGCCATACGACAGGCGCTTGGGTTGTTTCTTCGCGATATCGATGACCTGTTGCAGTGTCTGCGCGGGAACCGACGGATGTATGGACATCACGTTGGGCACGCTGCCGAGCAGCGCGATGGTGGTGAAATCGCGTAGCGGGTCATAGCCGGTTCGCTTGTAGAGAAACGGGCTGAACACAATGCCTGGTGGTGCGATCGATAGCGTGTAGCCGTCGGGCGGCGACTTCGCCACCAGTTCGTTGCCGATATTGCCGCCCGCGCCCAGTCGCGGATCGACCACGAAGGTTTGGCCAAACGCCTCGGAAAATTTGGGTGCGAGCCAGCGCGCCATCAGGTTGGTGCCGCCGGTGCCGAACGGAATTACGATGCGCACGGTTTTGGTGGGGTAGGGCGATTGTGCGGACTGTGCGTAGACGGTACTGCATGCCAGCAGGGCCGTAATGGTGCTGACGAGACGGGAAAATCGCATGGCTATCCTTAACAAAACTGAGTGGCGCGAATGATAAACCATAGCGCTCCCAGCGAGAGAAACATTCATCATGGTGCAACCTGTCGTCAGGTGCGGAAGAGAGGGTCGCGGCCCGCGCATCAACGCCATCGCAACACTATCGGCGCAACCTTTGCGCATGGCTGTGATCTTGGCAGGTGATGTGGCGCGCGCGGGCGAGTTGGCTGGGATTCCGTGCATGCGCTGTTGGAAGTGGCCCGCGGGCAATTGCGCGGGCGCTGTAACAAGGAAGACATTACAATATTCGGACCGCTTGGGACGGCTATCAGCAATGTGGCACGGCCGGCGCGCCCGTGCAGGAAAAGGCGGCATTGTAATAACACGCAGCCGGGCTACCCCCAAGATTGGCAACGAGATTGACATGTCCGTCCCGTTTACAGGGGCGGGCTATTTTGAGGAGTATTGATGACTCGCCTTCCCATGATGGAGCCACACAACGAACCCGCTGCACTCAAGGCGGTTTTCGATCAACTGCGCGCGACTCGCGGGCGCGTGCCCGGCATGTATCGCACGCTGGCGCATCAGCCCGCGGTGCTCGCCGCGCATCGCGCGTATTTTCACGCGGCGCTGGATTCCGGAGTGCTGCCGCGCGCCTTCAAGGAGAAAGTCGCGTTCAAGGTCGCGCGTCTGCGCAAGACGCCCTACTGCACGGGATCGCACAAAAGCTACGCGCTAAAGCATGGCGTCTCGCCGGCGGAACTGGAGGCCATTGACCTCGGCGATTACCAGGGCCTTCCTGAACGCGAGCGCGCGGCGCTGCAGTTCGCCGAGGCGATGACAGGTTCGGCAAATGGGGTCAGCAATGCCGCATTTGCCGGGCTCACTGCGTTGTTTTCCGAGGCCGAAGTGGTGGAAATCGTTGCGTTGATCGGCATCATGGAGCTGGCGTGTTCGTTTGCCGCGGTCTTTGACTTGACGCCTGACTAAAGCTTAGGCGAGCGCCAGTCTTCAATAAGAAGTCAATCCGCCATCCACCAGCATGGTCTGACCGGTGATGTATTCCGCCGCAGGGCTCGCGAGATAACTGGCCAGCCCGGCCACGTCGGCTTCGGTACAAAAGCGTTTGAACGGAATGCGGTCAATCATCATCTGCCGCCGAGCCGGATCCGCGCCCAGCGATTTTTTGCGCGTGGGCGTTTCGGTGGTGCCGGGCGCGATGGCGTTCACGCGTATGCCGTGTTCCGCCCATTCGATGGCGAGCATGCGGGTCATTTGCGTGATGCCTGCCTTGCTGATGCCATAGGCGGAAATACCGCCGATGCCGACAATGCCATGCGTGGAGGCGATGCTGATGATGCCGCCTTTGCGTTTTGTGCCGATGAGATGGCGACCCATCTGCTGGCTCATGAAAAACGTACCGGTGAGATTGACGTCGATCACCGCGTTCCATTCATCGCGCGTGATGTCCACGACCGGTTTGCGCAGCAGGATGCCCGCGTTGTTGACCAGCAAGTCGAGTGCGCCGAATGCGCCAATCATGGTTTGCATGGAGGCTTCGACGCTCGATTGATCGCGCACATCGAGTGCGACGGGCAGGCCCATCACGCCATGAGATCTTATTTTGGCGAGCGTGTCGCCGAGTGCTTCGGTGCTTAGTTCCGTGACCGCGACATCGTAGCCGTCGCGCGCCAGTGCTTCGGCAATCGCCGCGCCCATGCCGTACGAGGCGCCGGTGACGAGGGCGGTGCGTCGGCGGGTGGGGGTGTGGTCGGCCATCGGGTAATTAGGTTATTTGATTCTAGCGAAAAATAGTCAATAAAAACAAATGGTTATTAGCGTCCGCGTTTGACGGCTGCCGCGCCGCGCTCCGCGATCATGTAAGTCGGCGCGTTGGTGTTGCCGGAGGTGATGGTCGGCATGATCGACGCATCAATCACGCGCAACCCGTCGATGCCACGCACCTTGAAATCGGTATCGACGACGGCCGAAGGGTCGTTCGCGCGCCCCATTTTGCACGTGCCGACTGGGTGAAAGATCGTCGTGCCGATGTTGCCGGCGGCCTTGATGAGTTCGTCGTCGGTTTGAAACGCCGGGCCGGGCATGAATTCTTCGGGCTGATATTTTTTCAGCGCCTCGCTTTCCAGCACGATGCGGCGCGTGACCCGAATGGCGTCAATGGCGACCTTGCGGTCTTCATCGGTGGACAAATAATTCGGTGCAATCGCCGGCTGCACGCGCGGATCGGTGCTGGTGATGCTGACATGCCCACGCGAGGTCGGCCGCAAATTGCACACGCTGGTGGTGAACGCGGGGAATTTGTGCGGCGGCTCCCCAAAGCGATCCAGCGAAATCGGCTGCACATGGTATTCGAGGTTAGCGGTGCGCTGCGATGGATCGGATTTCACGAACGCGCCGGTTTGCGACGGCGGCATGGTTAGCGGGCCGGTGCGGTGCAGCGCGTATTCGAGCGCGATTTTTGCCTTGTACCACCATGAGCCGAGCATCGTGTTGAGTGTCATGGCGCCCTGAATTTTGAAGGCGAGACGTAGTTGCAGATGGTCTTGCAGGTTCTCCCCGACGGGCAGCTCATGCACCAGCGGGATGCCGAGTTTTTTCAGCAGTGGCGCGGGGCCGATGCCCGAGAGCTGCAAAATCTGCGGACTGCCGATGGCGCCCGCAGACAACAGGGTTTCGCGCCGCGCTTCAGCATAATGCAGGTTTCCGCCACACGCGTATTCCACGCCGGTCACACGGCGCCCTTCAAACCGCAGCTTGTGTGTTAGCGCGCCGGTAATCACCGTGAGGTTGGGCCGCTCCATGGCGGGCCGCAAAAACGCCTTGGTGCCGCTCCAGCGCATGCCATCTTTTTGCGTGACGTCAAAGCGCGACACGCCTTCGTTGTCGCCGCGATTAAAATCGTCCACACGCGGAATGCCGTGTTCCACCGCGGCATCGCGAAACGCGTCGATGATTTCCCAACTGACGCGCGGGGTGTCCACGTGCAAATCGTTGCCCGCGCCGTGTTTTTCATCGCCGCCGCGCCAATGGTCTTCCATGTCCATGAACGTCGGCAGCACGTTTTGCCACGACCAGCCCGAGTCGCCGGTGAGCATCGCCCACTCGTCGTAATCCCGCGCCTGGCCACGCAGGTAGAGCATGGCATTGATCGACGAACTGCCCCCCAGTACCTTGCCGCGCGGGTAGTTGATTGCACGGCCGTTCAAGCCCGGCTCCGGCTCGGTTTTAAAACACCAGTCCGCGCGTGGATTGCCGATGCAATAGAGGTAGCCGACGGGGATGTGAAACCAGTGCCAGTTATCCTTGCCGCCTGCTTCGAGCAGCAGCACCGATACATTTGGATCGGCGGACAGGCGGTTCGCCAGCACGCAGCCCGCGCTGCCCGCGCCGATGATGATGTAGTCGTGGGTGGTTGTGGACACTTCAAAACCTTTTTTTGACGCAGATTAACGCGGATTTTCGCAGATGAATCGTCGGGAAATTACGTGCCACTATTTTTCCGATTTTCAAAGCGCACCGCATTACCAAAAAAATCGGCGTTCATCTGCGTAAATCTGCGACGAAAGACTTTGACGTTTACCGCTTCTTCAAGCCCAGCAACTTCTCTGCATTACCACTGATAATCAAATCCTTCTGCTTGCGCGAGAGGTGCTTGGCTTTTTCCACAAAATCCACGGGTTTGTAGTAGCCCATGTCGTAGGGGTAGTCGGTGCCGATCACCACATGCTCCGCGCCGTACAAATTAACCAGGTGATCCAACTGCGGTTCACCAAACACCATGGTGTCGTAGTACATCTTTTTCATGTAATACGACGGCGGGCGGCTGATGTGGTCGTGGCATTCGGGACGCACGTTGTAGGCGTGATCCATGCGCGCGGGGTAATGGCCTAAAAAGCCGCCGCCGTGAGCGGTGACGATTTTGAGCTTGGGGTAACGCTGCAGCACGCCGCCAAAGACGATATGCGCCAGCGCCACCGTGGTGTCGAGCGGGTTGCCGATCACGTTGGTGAGAAAGTGTTTGGTCAGCCGCTGCGGCGAGGTGAAGCCGATGGGGTGCAGGAACACCACCGCGCCGAGTTCCTCGCACTTGGCCCACATTTTTTCGTATTGCGGATCGGCGATTTCGGCGCCGGCGACGTTGGTGCCGATCTCGATGCCTTTGAAATTCAGCTTCTTCATGCAGTAAACAAGTTCGTTGACCGCATCCTTGGGGGACTGCATCGGCAGCGTGCCCAGCGGCGCAAAGCGATCCGGGTGCGTAGCGGTCACTTCTGCCAGACGCTCGTTGATGGTGCGCGCGACTTTTTTGCCCAGCTCCGGCTCGACACCGTAGTAATACTGCAACGGCGAGGTGGAAATCGCCTGCACGTCGATGTCCATCTTGTCCATGTCGGCGATGCGCTGATCGATGTCTGTCAGCTTCTTGTGCAAATCCTGATGCAGCTTTTTCTGTTGCGCTTCGGTGCGCGGATTGCCGTAGCGTGCAATGGGTGAGGCGTTGGTCGCGGATTGTTTGGCGATAACGTCGGCCGCATCGGTGTGAACGTGGCAATGCAGATCGACCGAGATGGCTTTGTGTTTGTTTTTGACTTTGACGACTTTGCGGGGGGAGGGCATGTTGCTTCCTTGAGTGGGTTGTTGTAAGTATTTGTTTTTTTTAATTAATTTTCAGGCCCGGCGTATTTGCCGGCGGTATGTGGGAACATGGCTTTCACGATTTTGAATTTGGAGATATCCACCGTTGCGTCGCGATGCAGGAACAGCGACGCGTCGCGCATGAATTTCTCCACACCGAAGTCGAGCATGATGCCATTGCCGCCATGCAGTTCCACCGCGTGCATGCAGACTTTGAAAATTTCTTCGGAAGCAAAGAGCTTGGCCTGATTGCACAAGCCCTCGGCATCGTGGGTCTTGGCTTCGACGGCACGGATGGCTTCGTTAAGCAACGCGCGCACGGCGTTCAACTTGGTGATCATTTCGCCCAGGCGTACCGCCACCGCCTGATGCTTGATGAGGATGCGGCCGCCTTGCACGTATTCCTGCACGTAGCGCGCGGTGGCTTCGAACGCGCCCATGCCCACGCCCAGGTTCTTGGCGGCGACCACGATTTTGCCGGGACGGAAGTAGATGCCCGCGCGCGTCATGGCTATATCCTGCACCAGACAGTGATCTTCCGGCACCTCGCAATCCTCGAACACAATTTCGCCGTTGTTCATGAAGCGCCCGCCCAGCGTTTCGTTGCAGCGCGCGATGGTCATGCCTTTGGTGCCGCGTGGCACCAGAAAGCTTGACGTGCCCTTGGTAATGCCTGCACCGGGCAGGGTGGTGGCGTAGACCACGTAGAGCTTGGCGTCGTAGCCGTTGGTGATGAACTGCTTGCGACCGTTGATCACCCAACGGTCGCCTTTTTTCACTGCCTTGGTGTGCATCATGGCTTCGGGCACGTCATAGGGCAGCCAGCGGTCGGACGCGCCGCGCGGTTCGGTCAGCGCGTGCGACAGCAGGAACGAAGGGTCCTCGGCGATTTTTGGAAACCAGTACTCCTGCAAGTGGCGTGGCGCCACGTTGGCGAGCAGCATCGACACCTTCCAGATTTGCGCCAGTTTATCGGCCAGACCGGAATCGCCGCGCGAGATTTCTTCGGACACCATGGCGATGGTTTGCACCTCGGTCGCCGGGTCGAGGGGCGTACCGCCGAATTCCTCGGGGATGCACAGCCCGCGCACGCCGATGTTGTGGGCGCCTTGCAGCAACTCCAGCGTGGGCCGGTTTTCCGGCACCATGTCCCACTCTTTTTTCCAGTTCTTGCGCACAAAGGGAATGACATCCTTGTCCACGAACGAACGAATGGTGTCGCGCATCATGCGTTGTTCGGCGGAAAGGTGGCGTTCGATGATTTCCTGCATGCGGTGCTCCGTAGGTAATCGTGGTCGAGTGTTTAGAAACTGGCGGCTTTTAAGTCGCCCTCTCCAGGCCTATCGGCCACCCTCTCCCGCGAGCGGGAGAGGGGTAGGGGAGAGGGTTGCTGTTTGAGTGCTTTGTAAATCAACAGCTCTTTTACGCAAGGCAGCAGTGTCTTGCTTTAGCGCGTGTTTGGCAACCTTGTGCGTGGGCGTGTGCGGCAGGCGTTCGACAAACACCACGTAGCGCGGCACCTTGAACGCGGCCAAGCGGGCGGCGCACCAATTGTGCAGGTTGCTGGCGGTTAGCGGCATGCCGGGCCGGGAGACGCACACCGCCATGATTTCTTCTTCGCCGATGTCATCCGCCACTGGCAGCGCGGCGGCCTGCGCCACGGCGGGGTGCTCGCACAGCACGCGCTCCACTTCCGCGGCAGAAATGTTTTCGCCACGGCGGCGGATAATGTCTTTCTTGCGGCCCACATGATAGTAGTAGCCTTCCGCATCGCACCGCACCAGATCGCCGGTGACAAACCAGCCGTCGCGAAATGCGGCTTCGGTTTGTTCGGCATCGCGCCAGTAGCCCTGCATCAGGGTGGGGATGCGCACCAGCAGCTCGCCAATTTCACCCGCAGGCACATCGTGGCCCGCATCATCGACAATGCGCGCTTCGGTCCAAGGCCTTGAATGGTCGGGGTGACGCCCCAGCTTGCCCATGCAGGCGAGTTTGTACGGGCTGCCGAACGGGATGCTGAACGCGCCGGGAATTTCCGTCATGCCCAACCCTTCAATGATGGTGGGGACATGAAATTCGTTCTTGAACACGTCGAGCGTTTCCTGCGTAAAGCCCGATCCGTTCACCACCCGCAGCCGATGGCCCGGCACGTATTCGCTGCGCGGACGGCGCGCGAGGATGGTGCTCACCGCCGCCATCACGTTGACCTGCGTAACACTTTCATCGGCGACGACGCGCCAGAATTGCGAGGCGCTGAAGCGCCGCGCCAGCACCATGCACGCACCGGCGGCGACGGTGCTGGCGGTGATATTGAACAGCGCATTGTTGTGAAACATGGGCAGCACGCAGAGCGCGCGGTCGTTTGGCTGCAAATGCACGCGCTCGATGTGGCGCTCGCCCGCCAGCACGAAGTTTTTCTGGCTGTGCATCACGCCCTTGGGAAAACCCGTGGTGCCGGAGGTGTAGAGAATGATAAACGTGTCGTCGGCGCGGGCGTCAGGGTCTTGCGGCAGCGGGGCGCCCGATTCGTTGCGCCACAGCGCGTCAAAGTCCAGCACATCCGGCGCGGTGCCACTGGTTAATGCCAGCCAGGGCTGCGGCGCGAGATTTTTCGTGGCCTCGCGCACGACGGTGAGCGATTCATCGGAACAAATAACGGCTGACACATCCGCGTGACGGAACATATAACCCGCTTCGGAAATGCCAAACTCGGGATTGACCGGCACGAAAATAGCGCGCAGCCGCGCCAGCGCAAACATCAACAGCAAATGCGCGGGGCTGTTTGCCGCCATGATGGCCACGCGGTCGCCGGGATGTACGCCGCGCGCCGACAGCGCGCCCGCGAGGCGATGCGCCCTCGCCGCGAAATCGCCCCACGACCACGTGGTGCCTTCAAAGATCAGAAACGGCCGCGCCGGATCGTCGCGCGCGCGGGTCTCAAACAGACTGTTCAGCGTGTGCTGGTGCGGGGCATAACGCGCAAGGACTTCAAACGGTGCGAGATGTTTCATGAAGGGATAAACGAATGGACAGCGGCCACGGCGAATCCCCAATGTTACAAAATTGCGTCGCGTGACAGGGCATAATCATGCGCAAGCGTGTCGCCAACAGCACCATGGGATTTCCATCGAGAGGGTTCAGTAATACTATGTTTTTAAAGAGAAAAATAATTTTCGCTGGAGTGGCTGGCCTGTTGGCACTGGAGGCGCCCGCACAAACAGTGCCGCCCGCGCCGGCCAACAACTCGCGCCCGATGCGCATCGTGACCGGCGGCACCGGCGGCGGCAATGATTTTCTGTCGCGCATCCTGGCGCAGGGCCTGACGTCGTTGCGCGGGCAGCAAGTAATCGTCGATAACCGGCCAAGTGGCGTGATACCGGGCGAGATCGTGATGCGTAGCGCGCCCGATGGCCATACGCTGGTGGTGTATGGCAGCAGCTTCTGGACGGCACCCCTGTTACAGGAAACCCCCTTTGATCCGATACGCGATTTCACGCCGGTGACACTGGCCGCGTTTACTCCCAACGTGGTGGTGATACATCCCGCGTTGGCGGCTACCTCAATGGGCGAATTGATTGCGTTGATGAAAGCAAAGCCGGGCACGTTCAACTATGCCACCTCGGGCACGGGGTCGGCGAATCATCTGGCTGGCGAGTTGTTCAAGGTGATGGCGGGCGTGAACATGGTGCGCATCAATTACAAGGGGCCAGGGCAGGCGATCAGTGACCTGATGGCAGGCCAGGTGCAGGTGATGTTTGCCACGGCAACGGCGGGACTGACGCAGGCGCGCGCGGGCAAACTGCGCGCACTGGCGGTGACCAGTCTGAAACCTTCCGCGCTGGCACCGGAGTTGCCCACGGTGGCGGCGGCCGGACTCGCGGGCTACGAAGCGGTGTCACCGTACGGCATATACGGTCCGGCGCGCATACCGGCCGCGCTGGTAAACGACTTGCATCGCGACATTCTGGATATTCTGCAACGCGCGGATTCGAAAACGCGCCTGTTCGCGGCGGGCCTGGAAATCGTCGGCAGTTCGCCGGCACAACTGACCGCGGCCATGAAAGCGGATCAGTTAAAGTTCGGCAAGATCATCAAAGCGGCCGGCATCAAAATCGAGTAGCCGTGCTGCTCGGGAGTATTTTCCAATCCAGGTA
>DHVE01000033.1:1127-16575 GCA_002412495.1 Betaproteobacteria bacterium UBA5216 | reverse complement strand
GCGCGCTATGCGGCCTACCGTGCCTGCCGCGCGGATGTTATCGCCCTCGCGCACAATCAGGATGATCAGGTAGAAACGCTGTTGCTGCGCTTGCTGCGTGGCGCGGGCGTCAAGGGATTGGCAGGTATGCCCCACACACGTATGGAAGGTGCGTTGCGCGTGGTGCGGCCGTTGCTGGACGCACCGCGTCACGAGATCGAACGTTACGCGGTGGGGCGCGGCTTGCAATGGGTGGAAGATGAAAGCAACTCGGACACGCATTACCTGCGCAATTTTCTGCGCGCCGACGTGTTGCCGCGTATCGCGGCGCGCGTGCCCGGTTATCGCGGCACGCTGACGCGCGCCGCGGGACACCTGGCGGAAGCCGCCGTACTG
The DNA here is from genome assembly GCA_002412495.1 of Betaproteobacteria bacterium UBA5216. Classification (GTDB taxonomy): domain Bacteria; phylum Pseudomonadota; class Gammaproteobacteria; order Burkholderiales; family SG8-41; genus UBA5216. Next base: position 16,200 of record DHVE01000033.1, on the reverse strand, counting down.
CTGGATGAACTGGCGCAGCTGGACGCGGCACAGTGTATTCGCGATGATGCGCTCTCGCTGGAAGGCGTGCGTTGTTTGTCCCGCGCGCGCGCGGGCAATCTGCTGCGGCATTTTCTGGCGCGCGTGGGCATCGCGATGCCCGACAAACGGATGCTCGATGAAGCCTTGCGTCAGGCGCTGCACGCAAGAGGCGATGCGCATGTACATATTGATTTCGGCACCCATGTGCTGCGCCGTTTTGACGGTGCGCTTTACCTGACGCCTCGATGGAACGAGCCGGTGTCCGGCATACCGGTGCGCTGGCGCGGCGAGCGCGTGTTGCGCATCGCCACGCTGGGCGCGTCGTTGAAGATGTCACGTAACAACGGTAAAGATAATAACGCGGGCATCGATCTCGCCTGTTTGAATGCCGCGCCAGTGTATGTACGCCTGCGGCGGGGCGGCGAGCGTTTGCGCCCGGAGGCCGGACGCCCGCGCCGCTGGATCAAAGACTTGTTTCAGGAGCACAAAGTCCCGCCGTGGGTGCGCGACCGGTTGCCGTTTCTGTGGTCGGGACGGCATCTGGTCTGGGTGCCCGGGATCGGCATCGACCTGCGATTTCAGGCGCGCGCGGGCGCGCCGTCGGTCATGCCGCAATGGTTGTGCGACGCGGGGCGACCGCTTGGCAGCCGCGGGGTACGCCATGATTAATCGCATCGAAAACGCGATGAAGGCGCTGCGCGGGCTGCCGTATTTCGCGCGCTGTGCAATGTTCGCCCTGGTGGCATTTTTACTCACGGCGTTCCTGGAAACCAGCGATGTATTCCGGCGCATCGACTATGACATCACCGACATGCACAGCCGCGTGCTTGCGCGGAAACTGTCATTCGAGCATGTGGTGGTGGTTGACGTGGACGAAGAGTCGATGACGCAATTGCGTCCGAAGATCGGCTCTTGGCCGTACGATCGCGAAATTTTTGCATTGGTGACGGAGTATCTGCTGCGCGCGGGCGCAAAAGGCGTGGCGTACGATGTGCTGTTTGCCGAATCGCGCAAAGGCGACGATGCCTTTGCAGCGATGTTGGATGAGCGGGTGACGCTGGCGGCGGCGGCGTTGCCGTACACCTTTGGGCGCGACACGGCGTATCGTATACAACTGGATGCAAAGTCGTGGGGCGCGTCGGGAGAACGGCCGGCGTGGGCGGTCGGCGATTTGACGCTGCCGTTGCCGGCGCTGACGTCGCGCGCGGGCGTGGGCGTGATCAGCGTGCAGGCGGACGGCGACGGCATCGTGCGGCGGGTGCCGCTGGCGTTTTCAGTTTACGGCAAATGGGTGCCGAGTTTGCCCTTCGCGTTGCTCAACGGAACCGGCAAGCCGGATTCCGTGACGGCGGGCGCCGGCGAAATTACGCTGGGGGGGCTATCGTGGCCGGTGACGGAGCGGGCCGAAGTGTTGATGCGGTATCCGGCCAATATCGACGGTATCCCCACGCTGCCGTTTTATCAGGTGGCGCTGGCGGCGTCGGGTGTGCGTGGGCTGGACGCGGTGGCGCAAGCCGTCAAGGGACGGCGGGTGATCGTGGGAAGTTCCACCGCGGTACTGGGGGATCTGGTTTATACCCCGTTGGGGGTGCTGCCGGGTTTGCGCGTGCAGGCCATGGTAACCGAGCTGTTGGCACGCGGCGAAGTTCTGAAGCCGCGTTCGTGGGTAGTCGATTTGGCACTGGTGCTGGCGACGTTCGCGCTGGTGATGGTGCTGGGATATCCGCTGTGGTCTGCCAGAAAAATGCTCCAGTGGTCGGTATTTCCCGCCATCCTGGTGTTTGTGCCGGTGTATGCCACGGTGTCGACCTCTCGCGGGCAGTCCATCGGCATGCTGTTTGCCATTCTCGCGGGCTTGCTGATGCAATTGCAGATGGTCTTTTACCGGCAGTACCGCTTGTACGTAAACAACCAGCGCCTTGAAATGGAAACGCAGGCGGCGCGTGAAGCAGACCGGTTGAAGAGCCAATTCCTGTCGCACATCACCCATGAATTGCGCACGCCGTTGACCGCGATCATGGGATTCAACAACATCAATCTGCATCAGGATGATCTGGGCCGCGAACAGCGCATGAAAAACGGCGAAATTGTTGATCGCAATTGCCAAAACATGCTGTCGCTGGTGAACAATTTGCTGGATCAGGCCAAGATCGAAGCCGGGCAGATGGCCATTCAGGCCCATGCAGAGCGCGTGCGCGAAGTGATCGCCGACGCGGCGGCTACCGTTCAACCACTAGTGTCCGGCAAGCCGGTAACGCTGCGCGTGGATGTGGCAGGTGTGCCGGAGTGGCTTAGTCTTGATGCGTTCCGGTTGCGGCAGATCATTTTGAATTTGCTGAGCAATGCCATCAAATTCACGGCGCATGGCGAAATCAGCGCGGTTGCTAGGTGGCAGGATGACATGCTCACGGTGGCGGTTACCGACACCGGACCAGGCATGCCGGAGGCGGTGGTGCAGAAATTGTTCGGTGCCTTTCAGCAGGCCGACGCGAAAGTCGCGGCGACGCATGGGGGCACGGGGCTCGGGCTGACGATCAGCCGTAATCTCGCGCGATTGATGGGCGGTGATATTGTGGTAAGCAGCCGGATCGGAACCGGTTCCACGTTCACGGTCACGCTTGCCGCACCGCTGGCGGCCCCGGATCATAGCGACTTGCCCGCGTCAATTGCATCCGGGCAGTCCGCGCAGTCCGGGCCTACTGTGCAATCTGCGGCGTCATTGCCGCCAGCGGCATTGCGTGGAACTGTGCTGTTGGCCGAGGACATGCCCGACATTCGTGCCCTGGTGGTTCGTTATCTTGAGCGGATGGGGCTAAACGTATTGCAATGTGAAAATGGCGAGCAGGCCGTGGAAATGGCACTGGCCAAGCGACCCGATGCGGTGCTGATGGACATGGACATGCCGGAGATTCCGGGGGGGGAGGCCACACGCACATTGCGCTTGTGCGGCTTTAGCGCACCCATACTGGCGCTGACGGCGCATAAGAGCGATGACGAACGCCGCTCGGCGCTCGCGGCGGGCTGTAATGCGGTATTGGACAAGCCCTTGACACGCGGGAGTTTGCAAGTCGCACTGGAAGCGGCCATGGCCGCCAATCCGGCAAATAGGTCAGAGTCGGCTACGGGAGCAACTATTCGTGCCGCATGAACCGATTACCGTCGAAGTTGATCGCGATCTCGAAGACCTGGTGCCGATGTTCATGGCGCAACGCCGGAAAGACTTGGGCGCCATCGCGACGGCGCTGAAAGACAATGACATGGATGCATTGCGTGCCATCGGCCATGGGATGAATGGCGGCGGACGCAGTTACGGTTTTTCCGAGATTACGGATATCGGTGAAGCGATGGAGCGCGCGGCGCGCGCTCGCAATGTTGATGATCTGACGAAGCTGGCGGGAACCCTCGCGGATTACATGGCGCGGGTAGTTGTAAAATATGTGTAGAATGAAGTAACGGTTTGTCTTGAAATCGTTAACGCTTTGTTAATTCCTCGATAGCGGATTGCTAAATTTGCCGCGCGTTTGTTGCTGAAATTGCCCTTCGCGCACCGCTTCTTTACTGACTGGATGACCTCATGATGTGGTTAGCATTGCGCCGATTCCCCATTGCGGTGCTGTTGACGCTTACGGCATGGTGTGCTGCGATAGGCTGCGCGGTTGCCGCGAGTCCTGCGGACGACTATGTCTACGTGGCGCAACCTGGCGATACCGTGATCGGGCTCAGTCAGCGCCTGCTGAGGGAACCGGCGCAGTGGCGGCGCGTGGCGGAACATAATCGTATGTCAAATCCGAATCGGGTCAGTCCTGCCCAGCAAATTCGCATACCTCTGGATTTGTTGCGGATGGCACCGGGCACCGCAACAGTTACGAGCACAGTGGGCGATGTCAATGTTTCCGGCAGCGCGCCGTCGTCGGCGACCGTGGCCGCAGTGGCGACATTAGGCGCTACGCTTGCCGAGGGTGCTGAAGTGGTCACCGGCAAGAACGGTTATGCCACGCTGAAGCTGGCGGATGGATCCACCGTGCGCGTGCAGGCGGACAGCCGGGTTCAGGTTAGCCGGCTGCGCAGCTATCCGGATACCGGCATCCTGGAGTCGCTCTTTAATGTTGTCGCGGGACGAGTGGAATCGCTGATTGAAAAATTGGGCGGCACCGCTTCCCCGCCGCGGCACACCATACAAACCCGCCTTGGCTCGATGGGCCTGCGAGGCACGGCGTTTCGCGTGACCATGGACGACAAGGCCGGGCAGGCGCGAAGTGAGGTGCTGACGGGTGTGGTGGCGGTTGCAGCAGCAGGCGATGCAGCGGACGGCAAGCGCGTCAATGCGGGATTCGGCACCGTGGTGGAAGCCAGCGGGGCGGTGTTGGATCCAATCGCATTGTTGCCGGCGCCGCAAACCGCGCGTTTGCCGGCGTTGATGGAACGCCCCTTGCTGCGGTTTTCGTTGACCGCGATGGAGGGCGCTCGTGCGTATCGCGCGCAACTGGCCCGTGATCCGGAATTCAACAATGTGGTGGCGGAAGCGTTGACGACGTCGCCGGAATTGCGCTTTACGGATGTCGTCGACGGCAGTTATTACTTGCGCGTGCGCGCGGTGGATGCGCGGGGCCTCGAAGGCAAGGATGCCACGCATGCGTTTCTCCTGAAGGCACGGCCGGAACCACCGTTGATTTCGGCGCCGCTGTCCAAAGGCAAGGTCCGTAGCAAGGATGTCGAATTCAGATGGTCCGAGAATATTGAAGCCGCTGCGTACCATTTGCAGGTGGCTCGCGATGCCGGATTCAAGTCGCTGGTGCACGAAAACAAGGCGGTCAAGGGCGCGATGGCGACGGTGGCGGACTTGCCCCTCGGGGACTATTTCTGGCGTGTCGCCAGTTTGCGCAAGGATGGCGATCGCGGGCCGTACGGTGATGTATCGAGTTTTTCGTTGCTGGCGCCACCGGCGCAGCCGGAGCCGCCGGGCGTAGGGAGCGACGCCGTGCAATTCCGTTGGGCAGGAGAACCCGGCCAGAAGTTCGAGTTTCAAATGGCGGATAATGCGCAGTTTGCGAAGCCCCTGGTGTCGCGCAATCTGGATAAGTCCGCGCTGGATTTGCCGCGTCCGGGGCCTGGCACGTATTTCATGCGTTTTCGGGCCATCGACCCCGACGGCTTTGTCGGGCCATACTCGTCAGCGCAGCGTTTTGCGGTACCGCCTTGCATCGCGGATTCGACTGGACGGTGCGTGAATTCTTCGTTCGGGATTGTGGCGCCGGTGCAGTAGAGGGCGCCACGCGGCAACTGGATTTCTGTCGGCCTGTATCCGTTACCGCTCAGCCATTTCGAGTGGCGTTTGTTGCATCGCAGCTTTCCCCGAAGTCTCTTTATTTCAATACCTTATCGTGCTATCCTTAATGGTTGTTTAAACCGTAGCCAAGGGACTGTGAATCATGGGCGTTGAGCGAACTTTGTCGATTATTAAACCGGATGCCGTGGCCAAAAATGTCATTGGCCAGATTTATTCGCGATTTGAAGGCGCGGGGTTGAAGGTTATCGCTGCCCGCATGGCGCAGTTGTCCCGGGCCGATGCCGAAGGCTTCTATGCCGTGCATAAAAGCCGCCCTTTTTTCAAGGACTTGGTCGATTTCATGGTGTCTGGTCCGGTGATGATTCAGGTGCTGGAAGGCGAGAGCGCGATTCAGAAAAATCGCGATCTGATGGGCGCCACCGATCCGAAAAAGGCCGAAAAAGGCACCATCCGAGCTGACTTTGCGGATAGCATCGACGCCAATGCTGTACATGGTTCTGATTCTGCCGAGAATGCCGCCAACGAAATCGCCTATTTTTTCGCCAAGCTGGAAATTTGTCCGCGCTAGGCGGTCTATCTCCGTGCCATGACGTTTAATTTGCTTGGACTCGGTCGCAATGACCTCACGTCGTACTGCGCGACGCTGGGTGAAAAACCGTTTCGGGCCAAGCAGTTGTTGCATTGGATGCATCAGTCTGGCGTCGCCGATTTCAGCGGGATGACGGATATCTCCAAAGTCCTGCGTGAACGGCTGAGCGTGGAAGCCGCGATCACCGGGCCAACGGTCGTGCAAGACACGGTGGCCAGTGACGGTACCCGCAAGTGGCTGATGGATGTGGGCACCGGGAACGCTATCGAGACGGTGTTTATCCCGGAAACCCATCGCGGCACCCTGTGTATTTCTTCGCAGGCAGGCTGCGCGCTCGAGTGTTCGTTTTGCGCCACGGGGCGGCAGGGATTTAACCGCAACCTCACTGTCGCGGAAATCATCGGGCAGTTGTGGTGGGCGAACAAGTGCCTCGGCGCCTATGCAGGCAATAACAAATCCGGCCACAACAACGAGGCACGCATCGTCAGCAATGTGGTGATGATGGGCATGGGCGAACCGCTGGCGAATTTTGACAATGTCGTGGGCGCGATGCAACTCATGCTGGACGATGATGCCTACGGCTTGTCGCGTCGTCGCGTTACCTTGTCCACGTCCGGCCTGGTGCCCGCGATGGATCGTTTGCGGGAGACCTGTCCGGTGGCGCTGGCGGTGTCCTTGCACGCGCCGAACGACGTGCTGCGCAATGAACTGGTGCCGATCAACAAGAAATATCCCATTTGCGAGTTGCTGGCGGCCTGCGTGCGGTATATTGAAAAAGCGCCGCGTGACTTCGTGACGTTTGAATACGTGCTGCTCGATGGTGTAAACGACAGCGTGGCGCATGCGCGAGAGTTGGTCGAAACGGTGAAGCCGGTACCGTGCAAAATTAATCTGATTCCGTTTAATCCATTTCCGGATTCGGGGTATGGCCGTTCCAGGCCCGAGGCGGTGTCGCGTTTTCGTGACGTGCTGTTGCGCGCCGATCTGGTCGCGACCACGCGCAAGACGCGCGGTGACGATATCGCCGCTGCCTGCGGGCAACTGGCCGGGCAGGTCAAAGACAAAACGCGCCGCGCCGAGCGCCGCCAGAAACGGGAGGCGTCTGACGAATTACCGCTTTCGCCATTGACATTGTTATCAACCGGATCCGAGGCCGTGCAATGAATAGTCCCGCGCTGACGAGGTGGATCGCAATTGCAGGTTTGATGCTTGCCGGGTGTGCCGGCGGACCGATTCAGGATACAACCACGTCGCAGCCGTCACAATCGACGACGTCCGATTCCGATACGGACGCCCGCGGACGGGCACGCATACACACGGAGCTCGCCGCCGGGTATCTGGAACTGAAAAGCCTGGCAATAGCATTGGAGGAGGCGGGCATTGCGCAGCGGGCCGATTCCACCTACGCCCCGGCCTATACCGTGGCCGGCATGATTTACGCGGAATTGCGCAATGATGCATTGGCGGAACAGAATTTTCAGCAGGCGTTGCGCCTCAATCGGCGCGATATCGATGCCAACAATAACTATGGCAGGTTCTTGTGTGATCGCAAACGCGAGGCTGATGGTATCCGTTATTTCATGGTGGCGGCCAGCGACCCCTTTAATCAGCAGCCCGAGATTTCCTATGTGAGCGCGGGACTGTGCGCGCGCCGGAGGGGCGATCTGGCGGAAGCGGATGGATACTTCAGAACGGCGTTGCAGCAGCAGCCGAATCAGATTCAGGCCTTGTATCAATTGGCGGACATTGCCTACGCGCGCGCAAACTATCCGGAGGCTCGCGCGTATTTGTTGCGGTTAAATCAAATGTCGTCGGGTAGCCCTGAAATTCTCTGGCTGATGTTGCGCACGGAACGGCGTTTGGGAGGCAGCGGCAATACCATGGAAAGTCTGGCACACCAGTTGCGCACCAACTTCCCGAATTCCAGGGAAGCGCAGGCACTGGCGGCGGGGCAGTTCGACTAACATCATGAATGTCGAATTACAGCCCGCGCCTGTGCTAGGGGGCGCTTCCGCCGGTGCGACGTTGTCTGCTGCCCGTGTTTCGCAAGGGCTAACCGTGGAGCAAGTGGCAAGCCGGTTGCGCCTGACACAAGCTCAGATCAATGCGATCGAAGCTGATGATTTCGGCGTTTTTCCGGGCGCTGTTTTTTCCCGTGGTTACGTGACCAACTACGCGCGTCTGGTCGGCATCGATGCGGCGCCGTTATTGGCGGTAATGACGCAGACGGCAACCTCGGTCAGCACGTGGGCCGACGCGCGTTTAATGCGTGATGCAACGGGCGTGGTCATGAATCCGCCGCGCAGGCGCGGCCTGTCGCTGGCGGTGCTTGCATGCGTCGGCGTGATGGGGGCGCTCGCCTTGTATGAATTTGTGCTGAAAGAAACGCCGGGCGGAACACCGCAGTTGGCCAATGCGCCGCAAACGAGCATTGCCGTACGCTCAGCGCCGGATACCGGCGCATCAAGCGAGTCGCTGGCACGGAACGACCAGCAATATGTCGATGCGAGGCCGGAAGTCGGAAAGCCTGCGGGTGAAACGACTGCGAATAGCGCGTCCGTCAAGCGCGGTTTGCACTTCATGTTTAACCGGGAATCCTGGGTGGAAGTGCGGGACGGCGTAGGTAACATATTGTTTTCAAGAGTAAATTCCGCCGGGACCGAGCAGGTGGTCGAAGGTAATCCCCCATTCAAACTGATTGTCGGCGGCGTGGGGGGCGTGCAGCTCGATTACAACGGCAGTCCCGTGAATCTTGCGGCCTATGCGACCGAAGATGTTGCCCGGTTGCGGCTTGAGTGATACGCATGACGATTTTTTCTGGGAGCAAAACCCGTTTGCCGGCAGGGTAGGCGGGATCGTTCCAGTAATTGCAGCACGTTCCTTTTTGATAATTATTCAGTACAGATGACCTGTTTACCTCAATACGGCCCGGCGCCGCGCCGCGCCTGTGCGCGGGTGCGCGTGGGGCACGTGGATATCGGCGGCGATGCGCCTATCCTGGTGCAGTCCATGACGAACACCGATACTGCGGATGTCGCCGGTACCGTTGGACAAGTGGCCGCGCTCGCGCGCGCGGGTTCCGAGATCGTGCGCGTAACGGTCAACACCGCAGAAGCGGCTGCGGCGGTCCCACGCATACGCGAACAACTCGATCGGATGGGCGTTAACGCGCCGCTGGTGGGGGATTTCCATTTCAACGGCCACCGTTTGCTGACGCAGCATCCCGCGTGTGCGGAGGCGCTGGCCAAGCTGCGCATCAATCCGGGCAACGTCGGGCGCGGTTCGAAGCGCGACGAGCAATTCGCCACCATGGTCGAATTCGCGTGCCGCTACGACAAGCCAGTGCGCATCGGGGTCAACTGGGGTAGTCTCGATCCGGAACTGATCGCGCGCATGATGGATGAAAACGCCAGGCAACCCGTGCCGGAAGCGGTGGCGGTTATTACGCGGCGGGCGCTGGTGGCGTCGGCCATCGACAGCGCGGTGCTGGCAGAAAAGCTCGGGCTGGCACACGACAAGATCGTGTTGTCTTGCAAGGTCAGTGGCGTTCAGGATTTGATCGCGGTGTACCGTGATCTCGCGGCGCGCTGCGATTACGCGTTGCATCTCGGGCTGACGGAAGCCGGCATGGGATCCAAGGGCATCGTGGCGTCCACGGCGGCAATGGGCGTGCTGTTGCAGGAAGGTATCGGCGACACCATACGCGTGTCGCTCACACCCGAGCCGGGCGGCGACAGAACGCGCGAAGTGGTCGTGGCGCAGGAGATTTTGCAAACCATGGGCCTGCGGTCGTTTACGCCAATGGTGATAGCCTGTCCCGGTTGCGGGCGCACCACCAGCACGTTTTTCCAAACTCTAGCCGATCGCATCCAAAGTTATTTGCGCGCGCAGATGCCGGATTGGCGTGGCAGGCATCCGGGCGTTGAAACCATGAACGTCGCGGTAATGGGCTGCGTGGTGAACGGCCCCGGCGAGAGTAAGCACGCCAATATCGGTATCAGTCTGCCGGGCTCGGGTGAAAATCCGGTGGCGCCGGTATTTGTGGATGGCGTGAAAACGGTGACGTTAAAAGGCGATCATATCGCCGAAGAATTTCAGGCTGTCGTCGATCAATACGTGCGGGACAAGTACCCTGCCATCGAGCGAAGTGGGCGAGTTGAGCGAGTTTCGGCATGAGTGATCAAATCCGCGCCATACGCGGCATGAACGATGTATTGCCGGACGATGCGTATCTCTGGCAATACCTTGAAGACACCGTGCGCGATGTGTTTCGACAGTACGGCTATCGGAACATACGCACTCCGATTGTCGAATACACCAGCCTGTTTGTGCGCGGTGTCGGCGAAGTTACCGATATCGTCGAAAAAGAGATGTATTCCTTCGAAGATTCGATGAATGGCGACAAGTTGTCGTTGCGTCCCGAAGGCACCGCGCCCACGGTGCGCGCGGCGCTGCAGCACAATTTGCTGTACAACGGCCCGCAACGGTTATGGTACGGCGGTCCGCTGTTCCGCCACGAGCGCCCGCAGAAAGGCCGCTATCGGCAATATCATACGTTCGGTGTCGAGGCACTGGGATTCCCCGGTCCGGATATCGACATTGAAATGCTGGTGCTGGCGCGCCGGTTGTGGACGCGCCTCGGCATCGATAACGTCGAACTGCAAATCAACACCATCGGCAGCAACGACGAGCGTCGCGCGTTTCGCGGCAAGCTAATCGCGTATTTCGAGCAGCACCGGGATGTGCTGGATGAAGACGCGCAACGTCGGTTGCTGACCAATCCGTTGCGTATTCTGGATTCCAAGAATCCGGCCATGCAAGGCATAATCGAAGCCGCGCCGAAGTTGATGGATCATCTGTGGGAAGCATCGCGCGCGAATTTTGATGCCGTGTTGAATGGGTTGAAGGCGGCCAACATTCCCTACGTGATCAACCCGCGGTTGGTGCGCGGTCTGGATTATTACAACCTCACGGTCTTTGAATGGGTGAGCGGCGCGCTGGGCGCGCAAAGCGCGGTGTGTTCGGGTGGACGCTATGATGGATTGTTCGAGCAATTGGGCGGCAAGGCGACGCCAGGTTGTGGTTTCGGTATAGGCGTGGAGCGACTGCTGCTGTTGCTGGAAAGTCAGGCTGCCAACCTGCCCAAGCTGGTACCAGACGTTTGGCTGGTGCATCAAGGTGACGCCGCAGACCATGCCGCGCCGACGGTCGCGGAACAATTACGCGACGCGGGACTCCATGTGGTGCTGCACTGTGGCGGCGGCGGTTTCAAGGCGCAGATGAAAAAAGCGGATGCCAGTGGCGCACGATTCGCGGTTATCATCGGCGACAATGAAGCGGCGGCGGGCACGGTCAGTGTCAAGTCGCTGCGTGCCACTGCGGAACAGCGCACAGTCGCACTGGCCGAGGCGATACAAATTGTAAAAAATGGATAACAAACAATGGCTTACGATTTAGAGGAACAAGAACAGATAGCCGCCATGAAAGATTGGTGGCGGCGTTATGGCAATCTCGTGACCACCGCCGTGCTGGTCGTGCTGGTTCTTGTCGCGGGGATGCAGGCGTGGAATTACTACCGCGCGCAGCAGTCCACGGCGGCAGCCACGCTCTATAGCCAACTCGATACCGCCGACCAGTCGAAGGAGCCGAAAAAAGTGCAGGATATTGCGGCGGCCATTGCTTCCAGTCACGCCTCGACCGCGTATGCCTCGATGGCACAATTACGCGCCGCCAAATCGTTGGCGTCGGACAATGATCTGGCGGGCGCCAAGTTACGCTTGCAGTGGGTGATCGACAATACCAAGGAAGAAGAAATGCGCGATGTGGCGCGGGTGCGGCTGGCCGGCGTGCTGCTGGATGAAAAGAAACTGGATGAAGCGTTAAAACTGGCCGAGACTAAACACAATGCCGCGTTCGATGGGATATACGCCGATATGAAGGGCGACATACTGACGGCGCAGGGCAAGCGCGCGGAGGCACGCGCCGCCTACCAGATTGCGCTGGAAAAACTCGACCAGCGCAGTTCTTATCGTCAGTTGCTTCAGGTAAAACTTGACGCGGTGGGCGAGGTTCGGTGATGAAGCGTCACGGCTGGGCGCTGGTGGCGCCGTTGATGCTCGTGTTGCTGAGCGGATGCGATACCCTCAAGAGTACCTACGACAGTTGGTTCGGCGCGTCTGTGCCCGCGGCTAAACCGGCGGAACTGGTGCAGATACGGCCCGCGGTTTCGCCGCGCATTGCCTGGCAAAGCACCATCGGCGCGGCGGAAAAGACCGTGTTTTTCCCCGCCGTGACAGGCAATACGGTGTGGGTAACGGGCACCAATGGGCAAGTGGCGTCGTTTTCCGCCAACACGGGCGCCGCTGGCGCTCGGTTCGACTCGGGACAGCGCATAGGTGCCGGGGTCGGCGCAAGTGCCACGCTGGTAGCCGTGGGTAGCGCGCGCGGCGAGATTCTGGCGTTCGACGCGACCGGCAAGAATTTGTGGAAGGCACAGCTCCCTGGAGATGTTTTGGCGCCGCCCGTGGTCGAGGGTGATTTGGTCGTCGCGCGTACGGGGGACGGCACGCTTTATGGTTACGATGCCGCGAGCGGCAAGCGGCGCTGGGTGTATCAGCGTGCGGCGCCAGCCCTGTCGGTGCGCAGCCATGCTGGCGTGGTGGTCAGCCGAGATCTAGTCATCGCGGGGTTTCCCGGCGGTCGCTTGGTCGCGGTTTCAACCAAAAATGGCGGTGCGGCTTGGGACGGTATCGTAGCGTTGCCCAAGGGAGCAACCGAATTGGAGCGTGTGGCGGACGTGACGAGCGTGCCCGTGGTGGACGAGGCCCGCGCCTGCGCGGTGGCTTACCAGGGGCGCGTGGTGTGTTTTGATGTGACGCGCGGCACCGCCCTTTGGGGGCGCGATATTTCCAGCTTCAGCGGCATGGCGGCGGACAACCGCAATCTGTATATCACTGACGACAAGAATGCGGTGGTGGCGCTCGACAAATCCAACGGCAGCAGCGTGTGGAAGCAGGATAAATTGTTCGGACGCGGCGTGAGCCGTCCGCTGGCGCTGGGGCGTTATGTCATCGTGGGCGATTATCAGGGCTATGTGCATTTGCTGTCGCGTGAAGATGGTTCGTTTGCCGGCCGCATTGCCACCGACGGCAGCCAGATCGCGGCTGCGCCGGTCGTGCTCGATATTTCTACATTTCTGGTGCAAACGCGCAATGGCGGCGTTTTCGCCATCGCGGTTCAATGAAAGGCGCAACGTAGCGGGACCCTTGCAACCAGGCACGGGGCGGCGGGCCGCCGGTGCGCGCGTGCTTGTCCAGTGATCAGCAAAATGAAACCCACTATTGTGATCGTTGGCCGGCCGAACGTCGGAAAATCAACGCTGTTCAACCGGCTGACGCGCACGCGCGACGCCATTGTGGCCGACATGCCCGGGCTGACCCGTGATCGTCACTACGGTGAAGGCAAAGTCGGGCTGAAACCTTACCTGGTCGTGGATACCGGAGGACTTGAACCGACGGATGCCGAGGGCGTTTACCGCGAAATGGCGACACAAACACGGCAGGCGGTGGACGAGGCCGACAGCGTGCTGTTTGTGGTTGATGGCCGCAACGGCGTTGCGCCACAGGATATCGCAATTGCGAGCGAACTGCGCAAGCGCGGGCGGCGCATCTGGCTGGTGGTCAATAAATCCGAAGGGCGGCCGCACAGTGCGGCAACCGCCGAGTTTCACGAACTGGGCCTCGGTGACCCGTTGCCCATTTCAGCGGTGCACGGCGAAAATGTTTCCGATCTGATGGACATCGTGCTGGCGGATTATCCGCATGCCGCCAAGGACGCCGATGACGACGAAAAAGTGCCGCGTATCGCCGTGGTGGGCCGGCCGAATGTCGGGAAATCCACTCTGGTGAACGCCATTCTGGGCGAACAGCGCGTAGTGGTTTTTGACGAGCCCGGAACCACGCGTGATTCGGTTTCCATCGATTTCGAACGCGAGGGCAAGCGCTATACGCTGATCGACACTGCTGGCGTGCGGCGCAAGGGGCGCGTTACGGAGGCCGTTGAAAAATTCAGCGTGATCAAGACTTTGCAATCCATTTCGGACGCCAATGTGGCCGTGCTGGTGCTGGATGCGCAGCAAGAGGTTTCGGATCAGGACGCGCACATTGCCGGCTACATTCTTGAGGCCGGGCGCGCTCTGGTGGTGGTGGTCAACAAGTGGGACGGCTTGCCGGAGTACGAGCGCGACCGGATCAAGATCGAATTGCTGCGCAAACTGGATTTTTTGAGCTTCGCTAAATTGCACTTTATCTCTGCGCTCAAGGGGCAGGGCGTCGGTGGTGTCATGAAATCCGTGGATCGCGCGTTCAACGCAGCGATGGCCAAGTTGTCCACGCCAAGGCTCTCACGAGCCTTGATTGCCGCAGTGGCGCGTCAGCAGCCGCCGCGCGTGGGTATGAATCGCCCCAAACTGCGTTACGCGCATCAGGGAGGCTCCAATCCGCCGCGCATTGTGATTCATGGCAACGCGCTGGAAAAAGTACCCGACAGCTACCGGCGTTTTCTGGAGCACTTCTTTCGTGACATCTTCAAGTTGGAAGGCACGCCGCTCAAGGTGGAGTTCAAATCCGCCAGCACGAATCCGTTTGAGCGCAAGCGGCGCCCCAACGCGAACTGGGCGGGTGGTGGCATGAACGATAGATCGTAAGCAATTGAATATTAATAATAATTTTAGTGTGTTTCAGATGCTGCCGCCGCGCACCGAACGGTAAAGCCTCGCGCGCCGTGGAAACGCTTGATAAACCGGAATCGAATCACCATATACCTTTTCAGAGCAAGGTAGACGTTCGGGGGCCCCAGCGATTTTTGCGATAAGAATAGCGCCGGCCGCTGGCTTGATTTCCAGCGCTTTGCGTGCAAATTTCGCGCGTAACTCACTGGCGCAACATGGGTTTTTGCAGTAGAGTAAAGCCGAATAAAACTACAACAAGCGAGGGCATCATGAGCAACAAGGGCCAGTTGTTACAAGACCCGTTCCTGAATACGCTGCGCAAGGAGCATATTCCTGTCTCGATTTATCTGGTTAATGGCATCAAGTTGCAGGGGCAGGTGGAATCTTTCGATCAGTATGTGGTTTTGCTCAAGAATACCGTTACTCAAATGGTCTACAAGCACGCCAT
>DHVE01000033.1:0-845 GCA_002412495.1 Betaproteobacteria bacterium UBA5216 | reverse complement strand
TACAAGCACGCCATCTCCACGGTGGTCCCTGCGCGCGCAGTTACCATTCCCACGGAAGAGGGCGAATAGTCGCTTGATGCGGTTCCCCGCTTTACCCGCGAATGTTTGACCGCCCAGGCCACGGCGCCAGCGGTTCCGTCGGCAGTGGCGCTGCCCGTGGCATTGATGCCGTGCTGGTGGCGCTCGATTTTGGCGATGACGATTACGCCGAAACCCTCGCTGAAATTCAACTGCTCGCGTCCAGCGCGGGTGTAGCCGCGCGCGAGGTCGTGCGTGGCAAGCGCGACCGGCCCGATCCCGCTTTTTATGCGGGCAAAGGCAAGGTGGATCAGATCGCCGAGGCGGTCTCGGCGACGAAATCGCAATTGGTTATTTTCAACCACGAGTTGTCGCCGGTACAGGAACGCAATCTGGAAAAGCGCCTGAACTGCCGGGTTGTAGATCGCACCAGTCTTATACTGGATATTTTTGCACAGCGGGCGCGCAGCCATGAAGGAAAATTGCAGGTGGAACTCGCGCAGCTCGATCATCTTGCCACGCGGCTGGTGCGTGGCTGGACGCACCTGGAGCGACAAAAGGGTGGTTTCGGCATGCGCGGCCCGGGCGAAACCCAATTGGAAACCGACCGGCGCCTGCTCGGCAAGCGCGTCAAAGTGCTGAAAGACAAACTGGTGAAGGTCGAGGCGCAGCGCGCGGTGCAGCGCCGCTCGCGCAATCGGGCGCACGTGTTGTCGGTGTCGCTGGTGGGTTACACCAATGCGGGAAAATCCACGCTGTTCAACACGCTGACGAGGGCTGGCGTGTATGCCGCCGATCAGTTGTTTGCTACGCTGGACACCACCACG
>DHVE01000035.1:33365-72142 GCA_002412495.1 Betaproteobacteria bacterium UBA5216 | reverse complement strand
AGTGCTGCGCGCGCCGGACATCACGGAAAAACTGTTCAACACCGGCGTCGAAGTCGTCGCGGATCAATATCACTTGTTCAACCGCGTTAATCGCGGTGCGGGTCCAATCTCCCGCGCGCGGCCCGATGGCTACAACCTGCTGGTGACCACCACCTCGATCGTGATCACGCCAGTGCAACAAAAGCAGGAATATGATCCGTACACCAGCTTCGAGCCCATCACGCTGATCGGTTCGTCACCCAGCCTTGTGGTGGTGCATCCGTCGATGCCAGTGAAAAACATCAAGGAGCTGATCGCGCTGGCAAAAGCCAGGCCCGGTACGATCAACTTTGGCTCTGCGGGCGCGGGCACCGTGCCGTACCTCGCGACGGAAATGTTTGTGCAGGAAACGGGCTTGCGCATGACGCACATTCCGTACAAGGGTGGCGGCCCGGCGGTGATCGGCATCCTCAGCGGCGAAACGCAATTGCTGTTTAACTCCACCGCGCCGCTGCGCACGCATGTGGTGGCGGGCAAGTTGCGGCCCATCGCGGTGACGGCGCCGAAGCGGCTTGCCATTTATCCCGAGGTGCCGACGCTGATCGAAAGCGGCCTGCCGGGGTTTGACACCAAGGTGTGGTTCGCGGCGTTCGCGCCGGCGCAGACGCCGAAGGACATTATTCAAAAGCTGAACACGGACTTCGTCAAGGCGATTCGTTCGCCTGAAGTGCGGGTGACGCTGGAGAAGCAGGGCAACTCCGTCGAGGGCGGCTCGCCCGACGAACTGGCACGGCTGGTTCGCACCGACTTTGATCGGTGGGCGCGGGTGATCAAGAACATCAAGAATTGAAATCACGAGGCGGGCTTGAAGTGGAGGCCAATGAATTCGACTACATCGTCGTAGGCGCGGGAACCGCGGGCTGCGTCGTTGCCGCGCGGCTAAGCGAATCCGGCTCGCATCGCGTCGCCTTGATCGAGGCCGGTGGCGAGGACAACAGTTTCTGGATCGATACGCCGATTGGTTTCGGGCGGTTATGGGACGACCCGAAATTCAACTGGCGTTATGAAAGCGAGCCTGAACCGGAGTTGTCCGGCGGCAAGAGTTATCTGCCGCGCGGCAAGGTGTTGGGGGGTACGGGCACCATCAACGCGATGATCTACGTACGCGGCCAGCGCGAGGATTTTGATAATTGGCGGCGCTGGGGCAACGCGGGCTGGGGCTACGACGACGTGTTGCCGTTTTTCAAGAAATCCGAGGACAACGAACGCGGCGCCGATGACTATCACGCGGTGGGCGGGCCGATGCGGGTGTCGGACATGGCGCGCTACGAACTCACTGACGCATTTGTCGCGGCCGGTATTGAGGCGGGTTATCCGTGCAACGATGATTTTAACGGGCCGTCGCAGGACGGCTTCGGTTACAACCAGGCGACGATCCGCAACGGCCGCCGCGGCAGCACAAGCATTGATTTTCTGCGACCCGCGCGCCGCCGTGGCAATCTGACGGTTTACACACACGCGCTGGCGACGCGCGTTCTGTTCAAGGACGGGCAGGCGAGCGGCGTGGAATTTCTCCGCGACGGCGTGTTGCGACACATTTCAGCGCGCCGCGAAGTGATCGTCGCCGGCGGTTCGTTCAACTCGCCGCAGTTGTTGCAAGTGTCCGGTGTTGGCCCGGCGGATTTGCTTAAAAAGCACGGCATCGCGGTGGTCGCCGATCTTCCGGGTGTCGGCGCGAACCTGCAGGATCATTTTCAGTTGTCGGTGAGTTACCGATGCTCGCGCCCGGTTACGGTGAACGATTACGTCAACAATCCGCTGCGGCGCATGGCGATGGGCGCGCAATACTTGCTGTTTCGCAAGGGTCTGATGGCGACCAACGCCACCCTGGTGGGTGGTTGTATCCGCACCGATCCGTCATTGCCCGCGCCCGATGCCAAGCTGCAATTGCGGCTGTGGGGCCGTTCCATCACAGGGCGGACGCGCGAACGCATGGGGCTGCATCCGTTTTCGAGCTTTCTGGTATCGGTCATGCTGCTGCATCCCGATAATCGCGGCACGGTAAGTATCAACAGCGCCGACAGCGGCGTGCAGCCGGAAATCCGCTTTAACTACTTTCAGTCGGCGCGGGATCGCAAGGCGTCGCTGGTGTCGCTGCGCGCCATCCGCAAGATCATGGCCATGCCGGCTATCGCCTCGTACGTCGCCGAGGAAATGTCGCCCGGGCCAAAGTGTGAAAGCGATGCCGATCTGCTGGATTTCTGCCGTCGCAACGGCACCACCAACCATCACTCGGTCGGTACCTGCAAGATGGGCATCGACGATCAGGCGGTGGTGGATGCGCGCCTGCGCGTGCGCGGTGTCGCGCGGCTGCGTGTGGTGGATGCGTCGATCATGCCGGCTATTGTCGGCGGCAATCCCAACGCGACTATCGTGATGATTGCCGAGAAGGGGGCTGCGATGATTCTGGAGGATGCAGCCGCATACGCAAAGTAAGTAATTGTTTTTATTGCTAAATAACTATTCTAACGATCCAGTTGCACAGCATCGTAAATCGCATCCAGATTTGCGGCGGTATCCAGTTTCCATAACGCGTCCAGCGCCGTGTTGACGCGCGCTTCCGGCAGCACGCGCCGTGCGAGGCCACGGAATTTTTCGCTCATTTCGTCGTCGCTCATCGGGTTGAGCGTGTGGCCGCGTGGGTAATCCACCGAGGCTACTTTGGTTGCGCCGCTTTTGGTTTTAATGGTGATACGGCAGGGCAGCTTTTCGGAGGCTTGTTGCGTTAGTGCTGGGTCTTCGTTGATCACGATCTTGTCGGCGAGTTGCAGCACCTGCGGATCGCGACGGCGCTCGCTGGAAAAAATCGCGTCGTCGAAGGCGCGGTCGATCAATACCGCAGCCACGATATACGGCATGCTGTGATCGGCATCCTCGCGTGTTACCGGACGCCATTTTTCGGGGCCGGTGCCGATGATGTCTTTCGCGAATTTGTAGGTGTCGATGGTGACCGATGCGATGTCATCGGCGGCGACCTCGTTGCAGAGTTGCAACGCCGCCGTGATCGGCGACAGCGAGTGGCCTTCGGACAAAAATACCTTGATGGATATTTCGGTGATGCGGAACGGCTTGCCGCTGGTGGCCAGCGGCGCCAATTGGAAAGCGCCGGTGAGATTTTCCAGGCCATGCTTGCCTTGCAGCGCGAGTTCCGGCCCGGTCATGCCAGCTTCGGCGAGCAGTGCGGCAAACACGCCGTTGCGCGCGGCATTGCCGCCGGCGGTGCCTTTCCACATCGACAGCCGCCCGTAGCGCGTGGCATCCATCGCCACGTTGGGCGCCACCGCGAGCGCGATGGTTTCGGCCAGCCGCCCGCGGTCGAGGCCCAGCACCTTGGCCGCGCCGACCGCGCTACCGACCGTGGTGTAAAAGACATTGTCCATGCCCTTCAAGCGCATGTGCGTCGCCTGCCAGAGGCTGTAGTACACCTCGTAGCCGAGCACGATGGCGGTGATCAGTGTTTTGCCATCCACCTTGTTTTGATCGGCAACGGCGAGGATGCCGCCCATCATATCGCTCGGGTGCCCGCCACCGCCGGGATACACGTCATTGCCGTCGAAGTAACGTGCCATGGTGCTGTTGGCGAAGGCCGCCAGTTCGGGCAACGTGCGATGCGGCGTGCCGAGAATGCGCGCGCCGGCCGGCAAGCTCACGCGTTGCGCCAGTGCGCGCGCAATTTGGCAGGGTTCTTCGTCGAAGGCCCCGAGCGCCACGCCGAAGGTATCGATCAGGCAGCGCTTGGCGTGACGTATCGCATCGGCGGACAAATCTTCGTAGTGCAGGGCGTGTGCATAATCTGCGATGGGATCGATGTAGGTGGTCATGATGACTGTCTGATTACACGCGTTGACGAATGCGAACGCCCGGTGTTCTACGCCTTCTTGAGATTACGATCCCACAGGTCGAATATTTTCGACCACGAATGCTCGGAAGCCACCGGATTGTATGACGGGCGTTCCGCGAAGCAGTAGCCGTGCAGCGTGCCGGGCAGCACTTCAAGCGTGTGTTTGGTACCCGCTTTCTTGAGCGCTTCGGTGAGCGTGGGGATCACATTGGCAGGCACCGAGCCGTCGGTCTCTGCGAAGCCGTAATACAACTCCCCCTTGATTTTATCCACGATCAGATGCGGCGAATCGGGTTTGTCAGTGACGATGTTCACGCCGTACAGCGACGCGGCCGCCATCATGCGCGTGGGGAAACGTGCCGACGCGCTGGTGATGTAGCAGCCGCTCATGCAGTGGCCGACGCAGCCCATAGGGCCCGGCTTCACTTTGTCTTGTGCGTCCAGCCACGCGATGAAGCCGCCGGTGTCATCCACCACGTCGGCGTTGGTCAGGCTGTTCATCGAGGCCTTGATCACGGCGGACATTTGATCGTTGCGGCGCGGAATGTCGAAGCGGCAGGTGCCGAGGCGGTAATACATGTCGGGCAGCAAACAGAAGTAGCCGTGCTTCGCGATGCGCCGCGCCATGTTGCAGAGTTCTTCGCGGAAGCCGGGCGCATCCATGTAAAGAATGATGCCGGGGAATTGCCCCGGCGCGTCCGGGCACGCCGCGAACGACGGGCATTTGCCGTATTTGGTGGTGACCATTACATTTTGTTCGATCAGTGCCATGTTTTATTATCCTTTAAAAACAGAGGGTTATAGGTGCTGTTTGAGTGCGTTCGAATTCGGTTATGCCGCAACGCCATCGGCCACGACAGTCGTGCGATGCATCAGGCGCGGCGTGGTTTCGGGGTAGTCGAAGGTGGCCTTGTGTTGCGTGGCGCAGTCGTCCCACATCACCAGATCATGCTGCTGCCAGTGATGCACATAAATGAACTCCGGCTTTATGCAATGCGCGGTGAGCTCTTTGATCAGATCGCGGCTTTCGTCTTCGGGCAGACCGAGGATTTTCGCGGTGTAGCCTTCGGTGACGAACAGACACTTGCGGCCGTTCACCGGGTGCACGCGCACCACGGGGTGTATGGCTTCCGGGTCGGCCTTTACCGCCGCGCCGTAATCTTTTTTGATGCCGGAATCGAGTGTTTGCTTGAGCCGGTGCATGATGCTTTGCACGGCTTGCAGACCCTCAAGGCGCTTTTTCATGGCCTCTGGCAACGCGTTGTACGCGGCGGAAACGCTGGCGTACTGCGTGTCGCCCAGCACGCGTCCGTTGACCACGGGCACTTGCAGCGCGCGCAACGCGGAGATGGCGTGCGGATTCGCGAGGTATGCGCCGTCGGTGTGCCAGAACACGCCCGCGTCGTAGGCGCCGATGTATTTGCCTTCCTGCTTGATGTTGGAAATGACCATGATTTCCGGATGCTGCACGTGCAGCACATTGGTCAGTTTTAGTTTGCGCAGCGTGCCGAAGCGCGCGGAAAAGCGGATCTGATCTTCGTCGGAAAGTGCCTGTCCGCGAAAATATAGAACCTCGTGTTGATAAAAGGCATCGCGTATTTGTGCAAACGCCGCGTCATCGAGTGGCTTGGTCAGATCGGCGCCGACGACTTCAGCGCCCAGTGCCGCGCCGCTGGGTTTGATTTGTATGGCCATGGGATTTCGGGTTTTCCAGTTTTTAATTGCCGCCGCGCGAGAATGGGGCGACGTTGCTCCGCATTTAGCGGCAATGGTGTGCGTGTGTCAATCCAGTTTCCAGCTTGCGGAATGGCGGCGCACGGCGGACTGATCTGCTACGATGATTCATCCGAAAGCACGGGAGAGCCGCATGCATGACCGATATGACCGATTGCGATGGGCGGTAATGGGGCCGGTCACAGTCGGCTGCGCGCTGTTTGCCAGCGGCGTGACAGCGCAGACACGCGCGGCACCGGCTGACGCCACGAAATACCCGTCGCGCGTGGTGCGCGTGCTGGTCGGTTATACGCCGGGCGGCGCGGTGGACGTATCGGCGCGACTGCTCGCGCAACGCATGACCGAATCGATGGGGCAATCGGTGATCGTTGAAAACCGCCCCGGCGCGGACGGCAATGTGGCGAGTGACCTGGTGGCAAAATCGCCGCCCGATGGTTACGCGCTGGTGTATGTGAGCGCGGGGCACACCATGAATCCGGCGTTGTATCCGAAGTCGTTGCCGTATCACCCGTTGCGCGATTTCTCACCGATTTCGATGGTGGCCACCGGCCCGCAGACGCTGGTGGTCAATCCGTCGCTGCCCGTGCGCACGGTCAAGGATCTGGTGGCACTGGCGAAAGCGAAGCCGGGGCAGATTAATTTTGCCTCGTCGGGTACCGGCGGTCCCATGCATCTTTCGGGCGAACTGCTCAAGACCATGGCGAATATCAACATTGTTCATGTGCCGTACAAGGGCGGCGGGCCGGCATTGAACGATGTCATCGGCGGTCAGGTCGAGATGACGTTCGTTGGCGCGCCGGCAAGCATGCCGCATATACGCTCTGGCCGGCTGCGTATCATTGCGGTGTCAACCGCCAGACGCACGGTTGCACTGCCTGACGTGCCCACGGTCGCGGAATCAGGCTATCCCGGCTTCGAAATCGGCGCGGTGTATTCGATGTTGGGGCCGGCGGGCTTGCCACCCGCGCTCGTCGGGCGGCTGAATGGCGAGCTGGTGAAAATTGTCGCGATGCGCGACATACGGGAACGGTTCGTCGCGCTGGGGCTCGAATCGCTGGGCAGCACGCCCGACTATCTCGCCGACTACATCAAGAACGATCTCGTCAAATGGAGCAAGCTGGTGCAGAGCATCGGGCTAAAAACGGATTGACGTCCCATTGAAGTCCGATGGCCGGCGCTCAACGATCAGCGGCGTCCCGCCTTCACGAACGCCAGCGACGCCTGAAAAAGCTCAAGGTCTTTTTCGTAGTCAGTCGCGTCGGCACGATCAATCTGTATCCATTCCCGCGTGCTGACCACGCCGCCGGGGGTAAACGGAAACACGTTGTCGCGCGAGAACTGCAACTCCGTGGCGGTGGCGGCGGGCAGTCGTATGCCGACCCCGTTGCCGCTGATGCAGGCAAACATTTTGTCGCTAACGAAATACGCATCGAGGCCGTTGATCTTGCGCGCGCTGACGCCCGGCAGTTTGAGCAGGATGGCGTCAATCTTGGATTTGCGTGTGGGTTCGGAAGGTGAAGTGGTCACTGGTAATCTGCCCTGGAATTTTTAATTTTAACAGGAAGATCCTTCAGCAGCCGCACCGAATTTCAAAAGTCACGCCACGCCCATCGTCCCAATTGCGTGCCGTTGCCCTGCCGCCGTGAAATGCCGCGATCAGGCGCACGATATAAAGCCCCAGCCCGAGGTGCGGGTTATCGCCGCTGGCTTCCTTGCGCACCGAGATCATGGAGTCAAAGATTCGATCCGCAATTTCCGGCGGCAGCGGCGGGCCGCTATTGCTGAATTGCATCACGGCTTCGTTACCGACGCGTTGCAGGATGACCGATACCGCCGTGCCTGGCGTGGCGAAATCGGCGGCATTGGCGGCGAGTTTGTCGAGCATCTGCGCGAACAAGTCGGGTGCGCCGGTGAGCGTGACGGGTTCTTCAGTCATGCTGACTTCAAACGTGCAGCTCTTATAGGCGCTGGTGTAGCCGCTGACGCAGCCGGCGAGCACGGCCTTGGCGTCAAAGGGCACGCGTTCTTCGTTGCGCACTGCCTGTTCGAGCCGGTTGGCTTCGGCCATACGCGTGAGTATGGTTTCCAGCCGGCTAAGGCCGCCTTCGGCGCGCGTGACGTACACGCCGGTATCCTGCGGCATTGCCTGCAATTTTAAATTGTCGAGCGACGAGCGCACCACAGCAATAGGTGTGCGCAATTCATGACTCAGGCGCTGCGCGAGCTTCTCGAGGTGGGCGTTGTATTGCGCCAGCCGGTCGAGCATGGTGGAAAAAGCGCGGGACAGGTCGCCGATTTCGTCGTTGGCGTATTCCGCGGTCGCCAATCCGCGCACGTGGCCCTTGGAGTCGATGGCGTTTTCGGCTTCGTCGCGCAGCCGCCGCAGCCGCCAGCTTAAACGCGAGGCGAACAACAGCAGTACCAGCGCCACTGCGCCGAACGCGATCAGGGTCACTGCGGCAAGCTGCTGAAATGCCCGATTACCGAGCGAAACGATGGCATCGGTGTTTTCTTCGACGATGACTGCGCCCACGACTTTCTCGCCTACCCAGACCGGGTGTGCCGCCGACAGAATGGCGCTGCGGCCTTGCGCGCCCGGCCGCCGTTTGAGGCTGGGCGTGCCGTCGAGCGCGCGCTCGAGTTCGCGGCCGCCGAACACCACGTCGTTGGGAATGAATTCCTCGTGAGGATTCGCGGGCGGCGGGAACATACGCCGGAACACCGGTTGCAGCGCCGCGTTTACGAGCGTTTCCAGCGGGCCGAAGCTGGAGGTGTCGCCCTCGTACTTGTGCTTGAAGTTCAGATCGCCCGCGGTGGCGACCAGTTGCAACTGGGTATCGACGACCCAGATACGCAGGCCCGCGCGCGCCAGACCCGTGACGATAAGTCGCACCTCGTCGGATGCACTTGGGGCGTGCGCGACCGGCGCTATCTGCGAGGCCGGGGCGGCTGGCGGGGGCAGGGGCTTGGGGGCATCGGGATCGGCGGCGGCTTCCGGCGGCGCGGGCTGTGGTTCCGGTTCCCGTTTGATCTCGGTGATTTTTGGTGCGGTGCCGCGCAGTTCGAGCAGCCGCGGACGATCCTGCAAGGCGGTGGCAATACCGCGCGCGGCGGCGATCACCTGTTGCTCCTGATTCTCGCGCAGCAGTTTTTCCATCGCCTTCACATAGGTATAGCCCACCCATGGAATGACCAGCAGCACCAGGGCGACCAACGCCACCTGGCCGTGCAACCCAAACAGGCGCGGCAGGCGTTTTGGCCGGGAAGGCCCGCTCATCAGGATTCGGCGCGCCACCGGTATCCCAACCCGTACACCGTATCGATGCAATCAAACGCGGGATCAACCGCCGCAAACTTTCGGCGTATGCGCTTGATGTGCGAGGTAATCGTGCTGTCGTCCACCACGATGTGCACCTCGCCCATCAGCTGCTCGCGGTTCTTGACGTGCCCCGGATACTTGGCGAGCGCATGCACCATCCAGAACTCCGTGAGCGTGAGATCAACGTCGTGCTGGTTCCAGCGCACGCTGAAGCGTTGCAGATCCAGTTGCAGCGGCCCGCGCGCGAGCAGGTCTTCGGCGGGCGCGGCTTCGCGCGCGATGTCGGCGCGGCGGAATAACGCGGAGACGCGTGCCAGCAGATGCGGCAGGCTCATGTTCTTGGTGACGTAATCATCGGCGCCCATGCGCAGGCCCGACACGGTGTCGAAATCGCTGTCGCGCGCGGTGAGAAAAATAATCGGTAGCGTGTTCGACATCGCCCGCAGGTCGCGGCACAGCGCGAAGCCGCCGTCGATTTCATCGCCCAGGCCGATATCGAGCAGCACCAGATCGGGCAGCCGTGTACGCATCGCCGCCAGCGCGTCGGGGCGGTTGGCGTGCTGGATGACCTCGTAGCCATGCTTTTGCAGTACGTCCGAATAGTTGGCTCGAATGACCGGATCATCTTCGACGATGGCAATACGGCGCGGCATGTTTGCTCCTGAAAAAAGTCAGCGTCAATATACCGCAATCCGCGCGCGGTTCCCGCGCCACCGGGCATCCGCCATTTTGTTGCCACAATTGATCAGCAGCCTGCCATAACCCCGCCCGCGCCGTGCCCTGGTTGCGCCGTTTAATACCGCACAGGCCCGGCACGACGCCGGGACCACCACACACAGGAGCGGAACATGAAAATTCGGACGAAGCCAGCGGTATTCGAGGCGCAGAAGGTGACCGGCGACATGCTGATGCTGGCAGTACAGGCACTGATCGTCGGTGCGGCGGCAGCGATGTTGTCGGGAATACTGATCGCGGCGGCGGTCAGCCTGATGACCTGATCGTGGCTGCGTCTCCAAGAGTGCCTAACATAATGAAACGCATGTGTTTCGTTATGTTAGGCACTCTAAGAGCGGGGTGCTGCGGGCCGGTGGCTGGGGCATTGGGATAAAAGCGGTTGGACACGGTGCTGACGTGGCGTCGAACGAAGGCGGCGCCGGTCCTCAGTCACTGGCCCGGAGCATCTCGTGTAACGAATCAAACCCAGGGAGCAACCCATGATTAAACGTCTATTCGCCATAGGTTTCATATTTGTCTGTGTATCCGCGGCTTGGTTCGTGTTGGCTGGCGCCACGTCTACCCGCACCCACAGTGCCGATTCCAGTTTGAAGTCACGCGTGGCGCAATTGTGGGGCGCGCCTCAAACGCAGTCGCCGCCGTCGGTGGTGGCGTGGGAGATGGTGACCAGGAAAGTAGAAAGCGTCGAGGACGGCAAGAAGATCACCAAGATCGTTGACGAGAGAGCCACTGAAAAGCTGACGCTGGACAGCAGCGACATCAAAGTCGCGCTCAAGCTGGATCATCGCCAGAAAGGCCTGCTTTGGTATGCCACTTATGGCGTGGATTTTGCCGCGACCTATGTGGTGACGAACCCTTCCCGGGTGGCGCGCAACATCGAAATTTCGTTGCCGTTCCCCGCCAAGCGCGCGGTATTTGACGATCTGCGATTTGAACTGGACGGCGCCCAGTGGGTCACCAAACCCGCGCCGGGCGAAGACAAGTTCGTCGGAAACACGCGGCTCGGCGCGGGCGAAAGCGCCATTCTGCGCGTGGGCTACCGCAGCCAGGGTCTGGATCGCTGGAGCTACCACTTCGGCAATGGCGTGGCGGAGGTGCGCAATTTCAAACTGGCCATGAGTACCAACTTTGACGCGATAGATTTTCCCGATGACGCGATTTCGCCGGTATCGAAGGAGCGCACCGCCGAAGGCTGGGCGCTGAAGTGGGAATACCGTCACCTGGTGTCGGGCGTGAACATCGCCATGGCGATGCCCGAGAAGCTGCAGCCGGGCCCGCTCGCCAGCCAGATAGCCGCCTTTGCGCCGGTGTCGCTGTTTTTCTTTATCGTGGTGTTGCTGACCATCGGCATCGTGCGCAACGTCGATATCCATCCGATGCATTTTTTCTTTGTCGCGGCGTCATTCTTCTCGTTTCACCTGCTGTTTGCGTACCTGGCCGATCAGGCGTCGATACATGCGGCTTTCGCGATTGCAGCCGTGGTGTCGTTGCTGTTGACCCTCAGCTACCTGCGCATTGTGTTCGGCACGGCGTTTGCCTTCTTTGCCGCCGGTACCGCGCAGTTTGTGTATCTGGTATTGTTCTCATACGCGTTTTTCTTCAAGGGTCTGACCGGCTTGGCGATCACTGTCGGCGCGATAGCAACGTTGTTCGTGCTGATGCAGGTAACCGCCCGGGTGAATTGGAATGCGGTATTTGGTGACCGCCGGGCGGTATCGTCCGCCTCGGTCACGTCATAAAATAATCAATAAAAACATATAGTTATATAGGTGTCATCATGAACAACCCCGCCCCGGCATCCAATCAGCCCGCTGGATTTTTACGTCGCATGCTGCGCCCTGTCATCGGTGATGTGCGATGGCAGGCGCCAGGATGGCTGCGCGGCATCGGCAACGCCGTTGGATTTTTCGCCGTCGCAACAGCAAGCTGGATGCGTGCGGATTTGAGGCGCGCGGCGATTGCCGGCGCGGTGGGCTTGGCGGTCATCACGGGTGGCGTGGCTGGAAAAATCTGGTACGACAAATTACCCCAGCCGCTACTGGTGAGTTATGAGGTGGTGGTGCCGGAACCGACCCCGGTGGATCAGCCCAATGCCAAACCGGATCCGTTGGTGATCAAGTTCAGCGATTCGGCGGCCACGCTTGCGGGCGTGGGCAGGGAAGTCACGGCGGATATCACCGTCGAACCCAAGATAGAGGGCGTGTGGAAGTGGGAAGATGACCGCACGCTGAGTTTGAATCCCAAGGCCGATTGGCCGGTGGGCATGGAAGTGGCCGTGACCCTGGCGAAAAAAGGGCTGGTCGCCGAGCAGGTGCGGCTGAAAAACTATCAGGCGAAATTCCGCACCGCGCCGTTTGTCGCGAAGATTACCGAGGCGCAGTTTTATCAGGATCCGGCCGATCCGGCATTGAAGAAAATCGTGGCGACGGTCAATTTTTCGCATCCGGTCGATACGGCGGATTTTGAAAAACGCGTTGTGTTGCGCGAAGAAGGCAAGGAAGGCGTGATTCTTGGCCTCGGTGCGGACGACAAAAAATTCAAAGTCACCTATGACAAGTTCAAGGTGAATGCGTATATCCATTCGGAGCCGATGCCGATTCCGTCGCAGTCGTTGAAAATCGCCGTCACCGTCGAGGCCGGCGCGCGTTCGTCGCGCGGCGGCAACGGCACGACAACCGAGGTCAAACAGTCGGTAACCGTGCCGGGGATCTACAGCCTTGCGCTGCAAAAGTTCGAGCTTACGCTTGCGGAGAATGAGCGTTTGGAGCCGGATCGCATTCTGATGGTGAATGTTTCCGCGGACACGCACGAAAAGGAAGTCGCAGGCAAGGTGCGCGCGTGGGTATTACCCGTGCATCATCCGGGTACCAAGCCGGAAGACCGCAAGGCGCCGTATAACTGGGCAGGGCAGGCACAAAAAATCGGTCCTGAAATTCTGTCGCAATCGGAGGCGCTCAAGCTGGAGGCGGTGGCCGCCGAGCGCGAGCATGTGCAGCAGCACGGATTCAAATTCAATGCCGAAGCCGGCCGCTATGTCTATGTGAAGCTCGAGAAAGGCATGAAATCCTTTGGCGGCTACATGATGGAAAAAGAACGCGACGGCATCATGCGCGTGCAGCGTTATCCGCGGCAGTTGCGCATCGCCTCGCAGGGGGCGCTGCTGGCGTTGTCGGGCGAGAAAAAGCTCGCTGTGCTGGTGCGGGATGTGGAAGGCATTCGTTACGAAATTGGCAGATTGCTGCCGCAGCAACTCCAACATCTGGTCACCATGTCGGAAGGCGGATTTGCCAAGCCCAATTTCAATAACAACTTCGACGAAGACAATCTGGTGGACCGCTCCACGCAGTTCGAGGATGCGCCGCCCTCGGAACCGGGCAAGCCGAACTATCTGGCACTGGACCTCGGCAAGTATCTTGAAAGTGATGGTGGCAAGCGCGGCATATTTTTCGTCAAGGTTGAAAGTTACGATCAAAAAAACAAACGCACCACCGGCGCGGTCGACAAGCGGCTGATTGTCATTACCGATCTGGGCATGGTGGTGAAGCGCGCCATCGATGGATCGCAGGATGTGTTTGTGCAATCGATCGTGACAGGCCAGCCGGTGGCGGGCGCGGCGATTGAGGTGATGGGCCGCAATGGTCAGGTCATCGCGTCACAAATCACCGATGCGGCGGGGCGCGCGCGCCTGCCGGATTTCAAGGGTTTCGAGCGCGAAAAAGCGCCTGCGGTGTATGTGGCGCGCAAGGCGAATGACACTTCGTTTTTACCGTACGACCGCAGCGACCGCGTGATTGATTTCTCGCGCTTTGATACGGGCGGTGTCAGCAGCAGCGCGGACGCGGGCAAGCTCTCGGCCTACCTGTTCTCGGACCGGGGCATCTACCGGCCGGGTGAGGAAATTCGCGTCGGCATGATCGTGAAAGCCGCGGACTGGTCGGGACGCATCGCGGGCGCACCGCTGGAATATGAAGTGACCGACTCGCGCGGCCTGGTGCTGCGCAAGGACAAAATTAAACTTTCGCCCAGCGGTTTCGAAGAAGTGCGCCACGCCACGCAGGACACCTCGCCCACAGGCGATTACACGGTGTCGCTGTATATCGTGAAGGACGGCCAGCGTGACAGCCAGTTGGGATCGGTTACCGTAAAGGTGCAGGAGTTCATGCCGGATCGTTTGAAGATGAGCGCGCGCTTCACGCGGGAATCCATCGAGGGCTGGGTAACGCCGCAGGACTTGAAGGCGAATGTATCACTGCAAAACCTGTTCGGCACGCCCGCCGAGGCGCGGCGCGTGACGGCGTCGATTACCTTGCAACCGGCGCTGCCGTCGTTTCCGAAATACCGCGACTATCAGTTTCACGATCCGCAGTACGCCAAGGAAGGCTTTACCGAGCCGTTGTCCGAAGGCAAAACCAACGACAAGGGGGAAGTCGAACTGGATCTGAACCTTGCGCGCTTCGCCAAGGCGACCTACCGTTTGCATTTGATCACGCAGGGGTTCGAGGCCGATGGCGGACGCGGCGTTTCCGCGGAAGCCGCGACGCTGGTGTCGAACATGCCGTTCCTCGTGGGCTACAAGGCGGATGGCGATTTGAATTACGTGTCGCGCGCGAGTAAACGCAGCGTGGAACTCATTGCCATCGATCCCGCGGCAAAAAAAATCGATGCCAGGGATTTGAGGCTGATCCATTTTGAACGCAAATTTGTGTCGGTGCTGACCAAGCAACCGAACAACACCTACAAATATGAATCGCGCGAAAAGCGTATCCCGCTGGAAGAAAAACCCTTCGCCATTGCGGCGGCGGGTTCCCGCGTGGCGCTGGCAACCGACGCGCCGGGCAGCTACGCCTACGTGGTGCGCGACGCGGCAGGACAGGATCTGGCGCGTGTGTCGTACGAGGTGGCCGGTGCGGCGAACCTCACGCGTTCGCTGGAGAAAAACGCCGAGTTGCAAGTGAAACTCAGCAAAAAAGATTTCAGCGCCGGCGAGGAAATCGAGCTGTCGATACAGGCGCCCTATGTGGGTTCAGGGCTGATCACCATCGAGCGTGAGCGGGTGTACTCGCATGTGTGGTTCACCACCAAGACCACCGCCTCGACGCAGAAAATTACGCTGCCCAAGGATTTTGAAGGCAACGGCTATGTCACGGTGACGTTTATCCGCGATGCGGGGTCAGACGAAATTTACGCGAGCCCCCTGGCCTACGGCGTGCAGCCGTTCTCGGTGAATCTCGATCGCCGCAAACTGAAGACTACGGTGAGCGCGCCCGATATGGTGAAGCCGGGCGACACCATCAAGTTCAAACATTCGACCAGTCAGCCGTCGCGCATTGTGGTGTTCGCGGTGGATGAAGGCATCCTGCAAGTGGCGCGATACAAAACGCCCGATCCGCTGGGCTTCTTTTTCCAGAAGCGCGCGCTGGAAGTCAAAACCTTCCAGATACTGGATTTGATTCTGCCGGAGTTCAAGCGCTTCATGGCGGCTGCCGCGCCAGGCGGTGATGGCGATGGCGCGCTGGGCAAACATCTGAATCCGTTCAAGCGCAAAACCGACAAGCCGGTGGCGTACTGGTCGGGCATTATTGAAAGCGGTCCGCAGGAGCGCGAAGTCACCTGGCAGGTGCCGGAGACCTTCAACGGCACGTTGCGGGTCATGGCCGTGGCGGTGAATGAAGATTCCATCGGCGTGTTTGAAAAGAAAACGCTGTCACGTGGCGATTTTGTGTTGTCGCCGAATGCGCCGCTCACGGTGACGCCGGGGGATGAATTTGATGTCAGCGTCGGCGTGGCGAACAATGTATCGGGTTCGGGCGCGGAGGCGCAGATCGCGGTGACGATGGCCGCTTCGCCGCATCTGGAAATCGTGGGCGCCGCGAGCAACACCATCAAGGTGGGCGAATTGCGAGAGGGCGTCACCAGCTTCAAGGTGCGCGTGAAGGATGAACTCGGCGCGGGCACGCTCTCGTTCAGCGCGAGCGGCATGAACAAGAGCGCGAAGCTCGGCACAAGTATCAGTGTGCGTCCGGCGCAGCCTTATATCACGCTACTCACGGCGGGCACCGTGCGCGCAGGTCAAAACGGCGGCAGTGCCGAAGCGTTGGTGACGCGCAATCTGTATCCGCACTATCGCAAGCTGGAGACGAGCATTTCGCATGTGCCGCTCGGCCTGGCGCACGGGCTGACGGCTTACCTGCGCGGGTTTGAATACTCCTGCACCGAGCAACTGGTGAGCATGGGCATGCCCGCGCTGATACTCGGCAACCGGCCGGAGTTCGGCTACGTGAAATCCAAGGAATACCGGACGCTCGATAGTCTGATCAACGTGCTGCGTGGCCGTCAAAACGGCGAGGGTGCTTTCGGCCTGTGGGCCGCGA
This sequence comes from Betaproteobacteria bacterium UBA5216, assembly GCA_002412495.1. Lineage (GTDB taxonomy): Bacteria > Pseudomonadota > Gammaproteobacteria > Burkholderiales > SG8-41 > UBA5216. The sequence continues at coordinate 56,103 of DHVE01000035.1, read as the reverse complement.
ACGCGCACGTGGTGGATACCGTGTCGGTGTATGCGATGCACTTTTTGATCGAGGCGCGCGAACGGGGTCGCATCGTACCGCAGGATATAATAGTCAATGGAAACAATCACTTACGGTCTATCGCGAGTAACGACGGCGGCACGCTCGCAGACGAGCGCACGCGCGCCTATGCGATTTATTTGCTCACGCGTCAGGGCATAGTCACCACCAACTTTGCGGCGGCGTTGCAAAAACGGCTGGAAGCGAATCATGCGAAGACCTACGCGCAGGACATCGCCACCGCGTACCTCGCCGCGAGTTATCAGTTGATGAAGCAGCAACGGCTGGCGGACCAATTGATCGCGGGCGCCGGGTTCGGCGCGCCGGTGTCCATGGCGGACGTGTACTCGGATGCGTTGTCGCGTGACGCGCAGTTGCTGTATTTGCTCGCGCGGCATTTCCCGGAACGCTTGCCGAACCTCAAACCGGAGGCGCTCAACGGCATGGTGAAACACATCGCCGGCGGCGGTTACAACACCTATTCGTCGGGCCGCACAATACTGGCATTCGACGCGTTCGCGACCGCTGCCGAGAAATTGCCCGCCGGCACGCTGTCCGTCAGCGAAGTGCTACGAAACAATGCCACGCGCCCGGTGGCAATGCCGCCAGGGTTGATCCCGCGCGGCAGCTTCTCGGTGGATGCCGTGAAATTGCAGTTCTCCAACAAGGCCGATCTGCCCGCGTACTACGTAGTCGAGCAATCCGGCTTTGACCGCACGCTGCCGGAAACCGAGATCAAAAACGGCTTTGAAATCCTGCGCGAGTACGTGGACGCCAAGGGCAACCCGGTGAAATCGGTGAAGGTTGGCGATGAAATCGAAGTGCGGCTCAAGTTCCGCGCCATCGGCCGCGAAACCGTGGACAATGCTGCGCTGGTGGATTTGCTGCCGGGTGGGTTTGATCTGGTCTTGAACCCCGCGCCCGCGCAACGCCAGGAAGGCGAGGGCGAGGGGCGCAACGAAGGTGAACGCGGTGGCGAGAATGAAAACCGCAAGTGGCGCGCGCCCATCGGAACCCAGCGCTCGACCTGGCAGCCGGACTATGCCGATCTGCGTGAAGACCGCGTGGTGCTGTATGGCGAAGTGGGCAAGGGCATCAAGGAGTTTGCCTATCGCATCAAGGCCACCAACACCGGCACGTTCGTGGTGCCGCCCGCCTACGGTGAGTCGATGTATGACCGCAGCGTGCAGGCACGGTCGTTGGGCGGGAAGATTGTGGTGGAGAAGCGGTGATTGAACTCAAGGCGTGAACACCTGGACACATGAACGGGTGAACGAGTGAACGAGTGAACAAGAGGGCGACACTGAGAAGGCACCTTCCCTTGCAGAGGAAAGGTTGGGATGGGGGTGGGGGAATATCCCTTCGTTCATGGCGATATATCTTTCTGATTGCCGTGGTTTTGGTCGTGATCTTGGCGGTACTTCGCATCTTCCCCAAACCCCCGCTCTCCGCGCGCTACACCTCGTCTGTCGCCGTCTACGACACCCGCGGCCAATTGCTGCGTCTCACGCTCGCGAAAGACGACCGCTATCGTCTGTGGTTGCCACTGGAATCCATCTCGCAGGAAATCGTCGAAGCCTTTTTGTTGCAGGAAGACCGCTGGTTTTACCGGCATCTGGGCGTGAACCCGTTTGCCCTGGCGCGCGGCGGCTGGCGCACTTATGTGACGCGCGAGCCGCGCCAGGGCGGCTCCACCATTACCATGCAGTTGGCGCGCATGCTCGACCGCAACTCGTCGCGCAGTGTGAAAGGCAAGGTTAAACAAATTGCGCGCGCGCTGCAATTGGAGGCGATGTATTCCAAGCGCGACATACTTGAGGCGTATTTGAATCTGGTCCCCTACGGCGCCAACATCGAGGGCGTGGGTGCGGCGAGCCTGATTCACTTTGGCAAATCCACCAAGGCGTTGTCGCTGCCCGAAACACTGACACTGGCGGTGATCCCGCAGGCTCCATCCAAACGCACCCTGATTCGTGCACAGGAGCAAGCCGATGGCGCTTCGCTGACGGGTGCTCGGCTGCGGCTGTTTGACCGCTGGTTCGCCCGGCATCCCGGCGCAGCGTCGCAGGCAGGGTTGATGAAGCTGGCACTGAATCTGCGCACGGCCAGCCAGCTGCCCTTTTACGCGCCGCACACAGTGAATCAACTGGTGGCGCGCCGTGGCAACGATGGGGGACTGTCGTCCGAAATTCATTCAACACTCGATCTGCGGCTGCAAAAAACGTTGGAGCGGCAGGTACATCGTTATGTCGAACGGCAGCGCCGTATCGGCATTGAAAACGCCACGGCCATGCTGATCGACTACCGCACCATGGAAGTCAAGGCGGTGGTCGGTTCCGCCGCGTTTCACAATACGACGATCAACGGGCAGGTTAACGGCACGCTGGCGAAACGTTCGCCGGGATCAACGCTGAAACCGTTCATTTATGCGCTGGCGATGGATCAGGGGTTGATTCATCCGCTGTCGGTACTGAAAGACGCGCCGGCGGCGTTCGGTCCGTTCAGCCCGGAAAATTTTGACGGCACCTTTATCGGGCCGGTTACCGCGCGCGATGCGCTGATCCGCAGCCGCAACGTGCCGGCGGTGGGGCTGGCGGCGAAATTGTCGCAGCCGTCGCTCTACGATTTTTTGAAAAGCGCCGGCGTTTCGCGCATGGCCAGCGAAAAACATTACGGGCTGGCGCTGGCGCTCGGCGGTGGCGACGTGACGATGGAGGAATTGGTCACGATGTATGGCGTGCTGGCCAATCGCGGGGTGCAGCAGCCGCTGCGGTATCGCAAGAGTGCGACCGAGCGCGGAGGCACTACCGATGGCGTGCGCCTGCTTTCCGAAGAAGCCAGCTTCATGACCCTCGACATCCTGCGCAATAATCCGCGCCCCGAAGGCACGATAGCCGGTACGCGCGCGTCGATCCCCGTGGCGTGGAAAACCGGCACTTCGTGGGGATTTCGCGATGCGTGGTCAGCGGGCATCTTTGGCCCCTATGTGCTGGCCGTGTGGATCGGCCGCTTCGATGGCGAAGGCAATCCGGCGTATGTGGGCGTGCAGATGGCGGCACCGCTGTTCTTTCAGATCGTCGATGCAATTGCCGCAGAGGATCGCGGTTTGACCGAACCGGTGTTCCGTAATCCACCGAATCTCACGCGCGTGGAAGTGTGCGCGGCATCGGGCGATTTACCGAATGTGCATTGCCCGATGAAGGCGACGACCTGGTTCGTGCCAGGCAAATCGCCGATACGCGTGAGTGATGTGCATCGCGCGGTGATGATCGACACACGCACTGGGCGCGTGGCGTGCCCGCCGTACGAACAAGGCCGCGTCCAGCAAGTCGTGTATGAATACTGGCCGTCAGACCTGATGCGCCTTTATGCGCAAGCGGGCGTGCCACGCCGCGCGCCGCCCACGGGTGATTGCGGCAATGCCAGCGTGGGGGGCGCGCCACCCGCGATCAGCGCGCCGGTACGCGGGGCGGCGTATGTCATGCGCGCCGCACAGCCCGACCGCAACGTGGTGCCGCTCGCGGCCACCGCCGAGGGCGGTGTCAACACGCTCTACTGGTTTGCCAACGACAGCTTTGTCACGGCGGGCCGGCCAGGCATCGCGCTGCCGTGGAAGCCCGCGCAGCCGGGGCGGTATTTATTGCGCGTGGTGGATGAGCACGGGCGCGCGGATTCGCGCGAGGTGGTGGTGACGGCGGCGCCGTGAATTTCTCGTAATAACAATGCGTTATTGAGAACTTCGGTATGTGTCTTGCAGTGGGCGTATGTTGACGCCTGGAGGGTATGAGTATTATCATGTGCATGCACATATGGAGGGTAGAGTGACTACCAAGAGTGAAAGAATTACCCTGCTGGGCAGCCAGGAGTTCAAGACATTTCTGGCGAAAGAGTCGCGCAAGGAAGGTATCAGCGTATCCGAGTTGGTGCGCCGGCGCTGCGAGCGTGCGCCGACCGAGGATGAGCGCGCGTTGCTGGCATTAGCCGATGAGTTGCGTAAGTCCACTGCTGAAGCGCGCCAGGCGCTGGAGGAAGGTTTGGCCGCCGCCGGCGGCGTGCTGCGCCAGCTTCGTAAATCCGAGAAGAAAGCCGCATGAGCGCCATATCCGATGTGATGGGCGTCATCCGCGACGCAATGAAGCTCACGGACGAAGTGAAGCGCGTTGGCGACACCTTGAAATCCTTGTCCAGTGAATTGCGTGACCAAGATAGGCGCATCACGCGCCTTGAGGCGCAATGGGATACCGCGATGCAACTCAATCGCGTTGTTGGGGTGCGCGCGCCGAAGCAGATCAAGGGCAAGTAGTGTTCTCGCATCATAGGGAATCATTTTGCCGCGCGGTTCTTGATGACGCGCGGCGATGAAGCCGGTGGCGGAACGGATCTCGCATTGATGCTCGTATTTGACTACACCGCAAACGAAATCCGCATTGCACCCCTGCAAACGCCTCGCCGCCGTCATCCTGTTTCTCGCCCTGCTGTGGGCGGTGTTTGAATTTTCCGGCCTGCGCGGGCACTTCAGCCTTGCCTTTGTGCAACAGCAGATCCAGCAAAACCGCATCACCGGGTTGCTGATTTTTATTGCGCTGTTTTGTTTGGCCAATTTGATACAAATTCCCGGCTGGATTTTTCTGGTCGCGGCCGTGCTGACAATGGGCGAGCTGTGGGGCGGGCTTGCAACCTACCTGGCCGCGAGTATTTCATGCGTGGTGACGTTTTTGCTGATCCGGCTGGCCGGCGGCGACGCGTTGCGGCAACTGAAAAATAGAATCGCGGTGCGTATACTGGGGCAGCTCGATGCGCACCCGGTCAAGAGCATTTTCTTGTTGCGCGTGCTGTTTCAAACCATGCCCACGATGAACTATGCGCTGGCAATGTCGGGCATCAAGTTCCGGCAATATCTGTTGGGCACGTTGCTGGGTTTGCCGTTGCCGATTGCGTTTTACTGCGTGTTTTTCGATTATCTGGCGAAGGCGCTGCACCTGCTTTGATCGTCTTGCCGCTTTAGCGTCCATCGTCCGTGGTTTCTCGCGCCGCGTTCTTCAGCATCACGATAAAACGCTGTGCGATGGGCGGAAGGTAGGCGTCCTTGCGGCGGTAAATGCCGAAGCTGCGGGAGTACTTGAATCCGCTGACGGGCAATATCACCAGCGCAGATTGTTGTGCCGCATGGCGCACGATGCGCGTGTTGGCGATGCTCAGGAGGCGGGTGGAGGCCAGCAGCGTGTTGCGCAGCGTCTGTGACTCCGATTGCGCCGTGATGCGGGGCGCGGGCAATCCCGCATCGGCGAAAGCCTGCTTCAATTGTCGGGGCGCGCTTGCCCATTCCGTTGACACGATCCATTTCTCGTTCACCAGATCGGTTAGCGCAAGACGTTTCTTCCTCGCCAGCGGGTGGTTTGCGGAGGCGCAAATGGCGAACACTTCGTCATACAGGTGTTCGGTAACCAGATCTTTGTGTGCGGAGGCCAGAAGTGTCATTACCGAGAGGTCGATTTCGCCGTTGAGTAGCGCGGCCTCCGCCGCGTTCCGGGCCATGGGGGACACTTTGAACGTCGCGCCGGGCGCGTTTGTAACGACATCGGCGCAGGCTGCGGCTATCACATACAGGGCGAAGCCAGTGCCCGATCCGATGCGAAGGTGCCCTGAGCGGCCCTGGCTGATATCCATGACCGACCGCGTGATGTCATCCAGCGACAGGCGCAGCCGGTGCGCATGCGCAAAGAGTTCTCTGCCGGCGGCAGTCAGTTCTACACCCCGGGATACGCGCTTGACCAGTTTGGACTGCAACGAGGTTTCCAGCCGCCGCAAACTTTTGCTCAGCGCGGGCTGACTCAGTCCGAGTGCTTCGGCCGCGCGTCCGACGTTGCCGCGTTCGGCCACTTCGGTGAAGTATTCAATATCACGAAACCGATATTTCATAACTTTTTTTTATATCACAATGAATAATTAGATGATTGCGGAAATAGTAAGGGAGTGTCAGCATTATTGCCAGTATCGATGACGAATTCACCCCAAGGAGTTGTCATGCGTATCCCGAATGGCACAACGATTGCATTTGCAACCGCAGCAGGTTTTTCCTTGGTGGTTACCCATGCTTTTGCGCAGCTTGAGGCGTTCCCGGCGAAGCCAGTGCGATTGGTCGTGCCATTTTCGGCTGGTAGCCAGACCGATATCGTGTCGAGAACCGTTGGTCCCAAGCTGGCGGAAACATGGGGCCAGCCGGTGGTGATCGAAAATAGGCCGGGGGCGAGCGGCGTGATCGGCGCGGACGTGGTCGCGAAAGCCACGCCCGACGGCCATACGCTCCTTTTGACCTCGTCGTCGTTCGTGATCGGGGCGGCCATGCATACAAACCTTCCGTATGCGCCGCTCCGGGATTTTGCAGGTGTAACGCAGATTGGCTATACCACCGGTGTACTGGTGGTGGCGCCTTCGCTTGGCATCAAAATAGTCAAAGAGCTTGTCGCGCTTGCCCGCGAGCGGCCCGGCAAGATTCTTTGGGGATCTACCGGAGTGGGCGCCAGTACCTACATGAACGGCGAGTTATTTCGTATGGCTTCGGACATCAAGATCACGCACGTGGGTTTTAAGGGGCAACCCGAATTCATTATTGAAATTCTCGCTGGACGCGTTCACTTTGCGTTCGCCGGTCTTGGACCCGCGCTACCGTTTATCAAGGATGGCAGGTTGCTGGCACTGGCGGTGGGGATACCGCGGCGCTCACCGATTTTGCCTGACGTGCCCGCGCTGGCGGAAGTCCTGCCCGGGTATGAAAAAGACGGGTCGTACGCGCTGCTGGCGCCCGCCAAAACGCCGCGCGCCATACTCGGCAAGATTAGTAAAGACACCGCACGCGCGCTTGACGATATGGCGGTCAAGCAGAAGCTGCAAACATTTGGCTTTGTTCCCGCACCCACCACGCCGGAAGAACACGACCGCATTCTGCGTGCCCAGATCGAAACGTTTTCCAAAGTAGTGCGGGTCGCTGGACTACGCGCGCCGTGAATGATTGGGCGCCAACATAATCAACGTCGGTTCAAGTGGGGTATCATCAAGAGTTGACTCTTTCAGCCTCGGAGAACCCTCATGAAAATCGCCAATAACGTCACCGATCTCATTGGAAACACGCCGCTGGTGCGTATCAACCGCCTTACGCAGGGCTGCGCCGGCGAGGTGCTCGCCAAGCTGGAGTTTCAGAATCCGGCGCACAGCGTTAAAGACCGTATCGGCTTGTCGATGGTCGAAGCCGCCGAGAAAGCCGGGCTGGTGAAACCCGATACCATTTTTCTGGAACCCACGAGCGGCAACACCGGCATTGGGTTGGCGATGGTATGCGCGGCGCGCGGTTACAAGTGCACGATCATCATGCCGGATACCATGAGTAAAGAGCGGCGCATGCTGCTGCGCGCGTATGGCGCGGAGCTGGTGTTGACACCGGGTGCGGAGCGCATGCCCGGCGCGATCAAAAAGGCGGAAGAGATGGCGGCCGCCGACAAGCGGTACCTGATACCGCAGCAGTTTGAGAACCCGGCGAATCCGGCCGTGCATCGCGCGACCACGGCCGAGGAAATCTGGCGTGATACCGACGGCAAGGCGGATATTCTGATTTCGGGCATCGGTACCGGCGGTACGATTACCGGCGTTGGCGAGGTGCTGAAAGCACGCAAGCCTTCGTTTCAGTGCGTGGCGGTGGAGCCCGATGCGTCGGCGGTGTTGTCGGGCGGGCAGGCGGGGCCGCATCCCATTCAGGGCATTGGCGCGGGCTTCGTGCCGAAAGTGCTTAACACCAAAATTTACGATGAAATCGTGCGCGTGAAAAACGACGAAGCGATGGCGATGGCGCGACGCATGGCCAAGGAAGAAGGTATTCTCGTCGGCATTTCGTCGGGCGCTGCCATGTGGGCGGCAATTGAAGTGGCGAAGCGCGAATCGAGCAAGGGCAAACTGCTGGTGGTGATTATCCCTTCGTTCGGCGAGCGGTACTTGAGCACGCCCTTGTTTGCGGGCTTGGCGGATTAACCCACCGCGCGCGACCGGCGGCAGATTAGCGGCACGGCCCGTCTTCCTCGGGGCGCCACGGGTTGGAAAAGGTACTCAGCGATTCCAGGAACACCACCAGATCACTCTGTTCACGCGCGCTGAGGTTCAGCGGCATGGCGGGTTGGCCGTCTTTCGCGTGCAGGCGCACGGGATCGATCGTGGCGTAGTGCTTTACCACGTCCGCCAGCGTGTCGATGCTGCCGTCGCGCCCATACGGCGTGGTCAACATCAGGTTACGCAAGGACGGCACTTTAACTTCGCCGAAATTTTCTTTGGCGGGCGATAACGCGCGGGTGCGTGCGGCGCTGGTGCCGGTGGTATCGTCGTTGAAGGCGCCCAACAGGTTAAGGTGGCTCTTTGCCAAACGCTGGATGCCCGCCTGACGTCCGGGATCGGATGTGTTTTTCGTCAATCCGGTATTAAAGAATTCCCCGTTGGTGAAATTTGGGCCGGCATGGCAGTTTGTGCAGCCGCCCTTGCCGATAAAAAGTTTAAGTCCGCGTTGCGCCGTTTCGGAATAACGCCAGGATGTCGGCGGCGCGCCCCGCGACAAGGCGTCGCGGAAATGATCAAACGACGTGCGGCCGCTGGTCAGCGTTTCCTGAAAGGCGGCGAGCGCCTTGCCCACGTTCACAAACACCGTTTCGTCGTCGGTGGCGGGCTGGGCGCCAAATGCCTTGCGATAGCGGCACGACAACTGGTCATCACCGCGAATCAACTGCGCAATCTGGCGGGGCGACGAGGCAAGCTCGCGGCTGTCCACGATCGGACGCAGGCTTTGCGACCACAGGCTGTCGGCGGCGCCGTCCCAGCCGTACCAGCGCCCGGCGGCGAGATTCGACAGCGTCGGCGTATTGCGTTCCAGCTCGGCCATGCCCGCACCGCGCCGGCGGTTGTCGGTCCAGTTACGTTCGGGCACATGGCAGCTTGCACACGATAGCGTGCCGCTGCCGGACAGGCGTTGGTCAAAAAAGAGATGTGTCCCCAGTTCAATGGCTTCGCGTTTGCCCGATACGCGATTCGTCGGATCGGCGGGCGCGGGCGCGGGCCAGGGGCCGTGCGACAGAATGCGCCGGATTTCGCTTTCCGTGAAAATGGATGTTGCGGATTTGGCGGCAGCCGTGATCGCATTTTCTTCCGCCAGGCTGCTCCACGCCATCAGCGCGCAACCGGCGCTGATGGCGGCGCCCGCGATACGCAGGGCAAGGCGTGAAGCCGTGCGGCGCGGGGCGTTTGAGCGGTGTGTCATGGCGCGCCTATCCTTGCGCGCGCTTACTCGGTGGCCAGCAGTTCCACTTCAAACACCAGTGTCGCGTTGGGCGGAATGACGCCGCCCGCCCCGCGCGCGCCGTAGCCGAGTTCGGGCGGAATCGTGAGTTTGCGCGTGCCGCCGACTTTCATGCCTTGCACGCCTTCGTCCCAGCCGCGAATCACGCGTCCGCCGCCGAGCGGAAACACGAAGGGATCATCGCGATCCTTGCTGGAATCGAATTTTTCGCCGTTGGTGAGCCAGCCGGTGTAATGCACGGTGACATCTTGTCCGGCGCTGGCTTCGGCGCCGCTGCCGACCGTGACGTCATCGATAATAAGTCCGCTGGATGTGGTGATTGCCATGGCGATTCCTTGTGGGGGTGATGAGGGGTTTGTCAAAACGACTCGGCATTATCCCGGAAACGGTGGATCGGCGGGATCGTTGTGCGGCGATATTCAGTGCCGGCGATTTTCGATATGTGAACTTTTTGCAAGCTGCAGGGTTGATGTAAGTCTGACGTAAGGAACGTTTGACAAACTGAAATCCGGTACCACTGTACAATGCGGCTGCGGCGTTTCTTGATGTTACGTTTATAAAAGTATGTTGATGGGCATGCCTTCATTGTGTTGCGTACGAGTGTTCTGCGGCAATCTCGTTTGATTGTGCGCGGTTTATCAATTCTTTTGGAGTCAACGGTGGCTAAACTTTCCAGCATACTTTTTTCGTTGTACACGTTTTGCATTATGGGTTTCGCGTTCGCCGCTGAAATCAAGGATGACCCGATTCCCGAGCCCAACTATGTCGGAATTATTGTGTTCTTTGTGCTGGCGTTTGGCATTGGCGGCTGGTTCATGTGGAAGGTCATGACCAACAAGGGTGACAAGGGCGACAAGAAGTAACATATAGCCAGTAAGCATTCTCGCTTGCCAAAAACGCGCCTGCCGGGCGCGTTTTTTTTGCGCGGTCGTGGGATGGCCGGCGCGAGCCCGCCGGACCATGCGCGCGGCCTTGACCGCCATTGCGGTAGAATCGCGCGCTCGACTTCAACCTTGAAAGAGGTGCGGCAGTGGGCTTGGTGGCGACGTTATTAAAACAGGTGCCGGCGGCGGCGAAATTCCGTTCGAAACTGGAGGCGCTGGAAGCCGAGGTGACGCGGCTGCGCGCCGAAAATGCCCGGTTGCAGGAAGACCTTGCGCAATACATCAATCAGTGGGAAACGCTCGATGGCCCGCAGGTGAATGTGTTGCAGTATCTGGCAAGCCAACAGCAGGGCCATGCCGCGGAAATAGCCGCGGTCATCGCGATGAATATCCAGATCGCGGAAACCAGCCTGGTGTTCCTGCTGAAGTGCGGTTATGTAGAACCAGCAGAGGGCGGTGGCAAGCCCGCGCGCGGCAAAAAAGCAAAATTTTCCCTGACACCCAAGGGGCAGCGTTACCTGCGCGAACGCGGGCTCCATCGGTAAGTCTGGCTACTGTTTTGCCATCTCCGGCGCGTGTCGCGAAGCGGTGGCAGGTATACCTGGTGCGTTGCGCCGATGGCACCTTGTATACCGGCGTTGCCGTGGATGTCGAACGCCGCGTGGCCGAACACAACGGCGCCGGCAAGCCGGGTGCGCGCTACACGCGGTCTCGGCGGCCGGTAAAATTGGTATATTACGAAGCGGCGGCCAATCGCTCGGCCGCGTGCAAGCGCGAATACCGCATCAAACAACTGACGCGACAGGAAAAGCTTGCGTTGATCGCGGCCGGCTCGCGTATGATTTCACCGGCGAAGAAAAAGTAAGGAGACACCAATGCTGGATGTGGCAGTCGTGGGTATGGGCTGGTGGGGCAAGACGCTGGTCAACCTGATCAGCAAGAGTTCCAAGCTCCGGGTGGTCAAGGGTATGAAACGCAATCCCGCAAGCGAAATGGATTTCGCGCGCGAGCACGGCTTTGAAATGGTGTCGGATTACGCTGATGTGCTGAAAGATCCGAAGGTTAAGGCGGTAATCCTGTGTACGCCGCACACCACGCATACCGAGCAAGTGATTGCCGCCGCCAAGGCCGGCAAACACGTGTTTTGCGAAAAGCCGCTGGCCCTGACACGCGCCGATGCCGAGCGCTCGCTCGCCGCGATCAACGCCAACAAGCTGCACATCGCCATTGGGCACGAGCGCCGCTTCGAGCCGCCGGTGATGGACATGATGCGCATGATCCAGTCGGGCGAACTCGGTGTGCCGTTGCAGATCGAGGCCAATTTCAGCCAGGACAAATTCCTCGCGCTGCCCGCCGACAATTGGCGCCTGACGCCCGAGGAAGCGCCCGCCGGCCCCATTACCGCCACGGGCATCCATATTCTTGATTTGTCGGTGTCGGTATTCGGCGCGGCGGAGTCCGTGTGGTGCAGCGTCAAACAGCTCGGCAGCCCACTGACCAACGGCGATACACTGGCGGCGATGGTGAAATTCAAGAAGGGCGGGCATGCGTTGCTCACGGCGATACTCGCCACGCCGTTCGACGGCCGCTTCGCGGTGTATTGCAGCAAGGGCTGGATCGAAGTGCGCGACAAGGCGCATCCATCGACGCCGATGGGCTGGACGTTGACCAAGGTCGTTACCGGCGACCAGCGTGAAACGAAAGAGTATCCGCCATCCTCGAGCGTGCTTGCGAACGTCGAAGCGTTTGCCGACGCAGTGGAAGGCCGCGCGGTGTATCCAATGCCGCAGGATCAAATGCTGGCCAACATTTCTGCGCTTGAAGCCATCATCGCATCCGCGCGCAGTGGCGAGCGGGTGATGCTTAAGTAATTGTTATTATTGATATATTTTTGAAATCAACCCAGGAGGGGTTAACCATGGCAGCAAAAAAAGCAGCGAAAAAATCCGCCGGCAAAAAAGGCGAGAGCCACACCTTCAAGGCTATCTACGACAAGGATATTCCGTGGGAGTCCGATGACGTGCGCGGCATTCTGACACTACCCAAGGGCGTGAAAGTGAAAGTGCTCAATCATGATCCGGTGATGGGCCGCATCGACATGAAACAACGCTTCCCCGCGGGCTATGTCGAGCCGAAACACACGCACAAGAGCTGGCATTCGATCCTGGTGACCAAGGGCCGCATGTGTGTCGCCGGCAAGGACCTGCGCCCCGGCGACTACGTGTTCGGCTGGGACATTCCGCACGGGCCGTACGAGTACCCGGACGGCTGCGAAGTGTTCATCGTCTATATGGGTGACGCCGCGCACAAATGGGAAAAGAGCGACCTGCTCAAGCACAAGAACATCTGGAAGCCGAAGACCACGATCGGCAAAAAAGGCGTCAAGAAGCACATCGAACGACGCAAGGTCGGGCAGGAGTAGGTTCCAATAGCCTTGTGCTTGTGACGGGTTGAGCTGAGCTGCACCCATCCTGCGGAAGCATCCGTAGGATGAGTGAAACCCATCAAAATGCAAGATTGCCCAACGACGGCATCAAGCCCGCGGAATCAACCCGAACACGTCATCGCCAAACCGCCTGCGCGCTTCATCGTGCAGGGGCTTCACTGCCTGCTTGAACGCGGCGCGCGCATCCGGCGAAAGCTCCAGCACTTCGTCGCCCGCCGCTTCAATATTTTTTCGCGCGTTGTGTTCTTCTTCAATCGCCAGTTCGCGTTGCGCGAGTATGGCGTCGCGCGCGGCGGCGCGCGTCGCGTCCTGTAGCGATTTCGGCCAGCGGTCGAACTGCGCGCGGTTGAAATAGAGTCCGCGCGACAAATAGCAGTGCGCCGACAGCGTGTGGTAGCGATGTACCTTGTGCGCGCCGTAATCGACGGTATTCGCCAGCGGATTTTCCTGTGCGTCCACCGTGCCGGACACCACGGCCTCCAACCCGGGTTTGAGATCCAGTGGGCACGGAACGGCGCCCATCAATTCAAAGCTGCGGCGGTGAATTTCGCCCGGCATCAGGCGCACCTTCATGCCCTTGAGATCGTCGAGCGTGCGCACCGGACGCAGCCGGTTGGAAATGTGGCGGTAGCCGTTTTCAAAGAAACCCAGCACGCGGTACGCCGGTATGCGCTCTTCGATTTTGCGCGTCATCCATGCGCCAAACGCGCCGTCCATCGCCGCGCGCGCCTGTTCGAGGTTGTCGAACAAAAACGGCAAGTCGGCAAAATCCATTTCCGGCACGCGGTCGGCGAGATAACTGGTCGATTGATACGACATCGACAGCACGCCGTCTTCCGCCATCCACAACAAATCGGCGGCCTTGTATCCGAGATCCATCACGTTCCACACGTAATGCACGGCCACGGCCTCGCCCAATTGCGCCGCCACTGTGTCGCCCAACACCTTCATGCCGCGGCTGCACGTGGTATTGGGCGGCCCATAGCCGCCCAGGGTAATTCTATTGACGCGTACGGGGTCAGTCATAAGTTGCCTTGATGGATGTTGCCGCAATTTTAACCGACACGCGCCGGGTGTTAACATCCGCGCTGGAGGAAACCATGAATTCAGATTCAAGCCTGCCCGCGGTTGATGTATTTGAAGCCGCGCGCACACGGCGTTCGATCCGCGCCTACAAGCCGGATGCCATTGCGCCGCAAACTCTGCGTGAAATTGTTGAACTCGGGCGCTGGGCGCCCAGCGGATCCAATATTCAGCCGTGGCGCGTGCATGTGTTGACCGGCGCTACATTAATGCGCGTCGGAAGCGCGATCCAGCAGGCGTTTCTCACCGGCGAGCCGGGGCACAAGCGCGACTACAACTACTACACCGATCCGATGGAGGAGCCGTATCTTGCGCGCAAGCGGCAATGCGGATGGGGCTTGTACGGCACGCTCGGCATCGGACGGGGCGATCACGAAAAATCCAAAGCCTACCGCGCCAGCAATTATGTATTTTTTGGCGCGCCCGCGGGGTTGGTGTTGACCATCGACCGCACGTTGCAGGTCGGCAGTTGGTTCGATTACGGCATGTTCGCGCAAACGCTGATGCTGGCGGCACGGGCGCGCGGGCTACATACTTGCGCGGAAGCCTCGATTGCGAGTTACCCGGACATCGTGCGGCGCGAACTGGGCATTTCGCGCGATTGGACGATCATGTGCGGCATGGCGATGGGGTACGCCGACCCGGATGCGGTGGTGAATACCTTTCAGCCGCCCCGCATCGCGATGGACGAATATGCGACGTTTTATGATTAAGGGAGTGCCGATATGATTCAGTGGCTTCGCGTTGTGTTGTGCGCTTCGGCGATGGTCGTTTCCGGATTTGCATCGGCGCAGGACGCCGCGGCGTTTCCATCACGTCCGGTGCGCATGGTGATCCATATCGGGCCGGGCAGCAGCATGGACATCATCGGGCGCGTGCTCGGGCAAAAGATGAGCGATGCCTGGGGCCAATCGCTGATCGTCGATAACCGCGCGGGCGCCGGCGGCACCATCGGCATGGACGTGGTGGCGAAGGCGCCGCCGGATGGTCACACGATTTTGTTCGGTTCGGGCAGCATGGCCATCGCGCCGTCGTTTTATAAAAAATTGCCGTTCGACACCTTGCGCGATTTTGATCCGGTCACGCAAATCACCTCGCGGTATAACGCGCTGGTGGTGCCGGTCAGTTCGCCGCTCAATTCGGTGAAGGACGTCATCGCGCTCGCCAAGTCCAAGCCGGGTCATGTGAGTTACGGCTCCGGCGGCGGCACCGGCAGTTCGGACCATCTCGCCGGCGAACTTTTTGCGCTGATGACGGGTACGCAATTGCTGCACGTGCCGTACAAGAGCGGCCCGCAGGCGATGACCGATTTGATCGGCGGGCAGTTGGTCATTTACATGGGCGGCGTGCCGGTGAATCTTCCGATGATCAAGTCGGGCAAGTTAAGGCCGCTGGGCGTCAGCAGTCTTAAGCGCATTTCACAATTGCCCGATGTGCCGACCATTGCCGAGGCGGGCGTGCCCGGATTTGAAGTCAATGTCTGGTACGGGCTGTTCGTGCCGCGCGGTACGCCGCCAAAGATCATCGAAAAAATTTCCGCGGACGTGAGCCGTATCGTGAAAACGCCCGAGATGCGCGAGCGCTTCGCGGGACTGGGCGCGGATTCCGAAGGTACCACGCCCGCCGAGTTCAGCCGCTACTTTCGCGCCGACGTGGCGAAGTGGACGAAAGTCGTGAAGGCCGCGAAGCTGTCGAGTGATTAACGAAAACCGCCGCGCATGAAAACGCTGCTGATCGTGTTTCATACGATGACCGATGGCGCGCGGCAAATGGCGGAGGCGGCGGCGCGGGGGGCGGCCACTGAACCACAAGTGCGCGTGCGCCTGTTGCCCGCGCGGGACGCCGGGCCGGATGATGTGTTGCAGGCGCAGGGCTATATCTTCGTCACGCCGGAAAATCTCGCGTCGATGTCCGGCATCATGAAAGACTTTTTTGACCGCACGTTCTACGCCGCGCTGGATCGCATTGTTGGTCGCGCGTACGCGACCTTGATCTGCGCCGGCAGCGATGGCGAAAACGCGGTGCGGCAGATTGATCGCATCTGCACCGGCTGGCGCTTGCGCAAGGCCGCCGAGCCGCTGATCGTTTGCACGCACGCGCAAACGCCGGAGAAAATACTCGCGGCGAAAGTTATTTCGGCCAATGATTTACAGCGCTGCGCGGAAACTGGCGCTGCGCTGGCGGCGGGTTTGGCGTTGGGTGTTTTTTGATTGTAAGTCTATGTTTTTAAATTATTTATTAAGGCTTATCGTAGTCGGCGCTGGGTCGCTGCTGGCAGGGTGCACCACGGTAACGCCGCGCACGGCGTTACCGTCCTACACCCACTTGCCGGTCATCGAACGTCCGTCGGTGAATTTCGGCGCGCGGCGCCCCAACTACGTCATCATTCATCACACCACCGACGATACCGCCGAAGAATCGCTGCGCACGCTGACCAACCCGGCGCGTGAAGTCAGCTCGCATTATCTGATCGGCCGCGATGGCAAGCTGTATTACCTGGTGGATGAACTCGCGCGCGCCTGGCATGCGGGTGAGGCTTACTGGGGAGGATTGAGCGATTTGAATTCAGCATCTATCGGCATCGAGCTGGACAACAACGGCTTTGAACCGTTTGCCGAGCCGATGATTGAAACCTTGCTGCAATTGCTCGACGATCTGAAGACGCGCTATAAAATTCCCGCAGCGAATTTTCTGGGGCATGGTGACATTATTCCAGGACGCAAAGTCGATCCGAGCCGCTTTTTTCCGTGGAAACGTTTGGCGGAACGAGGCTTTGGTTTGTGGTGCGACGCGCCCTATCCCCCGGCGCCGAACGGCACGAGCGATGCGTTTCTGCTGGCGGCTTTCGGTTACGACGTGGTGAATTTTAATGCGGCGGTCGCGGCGTTTAAGCGCCACTTTCTCGGCGTTGACAGTGACAGCGCGCTGACGGCATCCGATCGCGCGCTGCTGGCTTGCTTGATACAACGCAAAATGGAGCGCTGAGCGACGAGCCGAGATAAAGGCGTAAGGACGTAGCGACGTACTGACGCGCGCTCAGTCCGGCTTCACGCCGGCATCTTTAGCCACTTTCGTCCACTTCGCGATTTCGCGCGCGATGAACGCGCCAAATTCTTCGGATGAATTTCCAACGATATCGCCGCCCTCGGAGGCAAACCGTTCCTGCACATCCGGCAGCCGGATGGCGCGCACGATGTCCGTATTCATGCGCGTAAGTATGGGCGCGGGCAAACCCACCGGCGCCAGCACGCCGTACCAGGTGGTGACGTCGTAGCCTGGCAGTCCTGATTCCGCGATGGTCGGCACGTCGGGCAGGGCGCGCGTGCGTTTTAGGCTACTGGAACCTAGCACCTTGAGGCGCCCTGATTTAATCAGGGCCATGCCACCCGGCACGGTGGTCATGTACATCGTAACCTGACCGGACACCACATCGGTCAGCGCGGGTGGCGCGCCACGATAGGGCACGTGCAGCATTTGCGTGCCGGACATACTGCGGATCAATTCGGTGGCCATATGCGCGGCGGTACCGCTGCCGGGGCTGGCGTAGCTGATCGAGCCGGGCTTGGCCTTGGCGAGCGCGATCAATTCGCGAACATTTTTTGCTGGCAGCGACGGATGTGCCGCCAGTATCAGCGGCGCATCCAGAATCTGCGTCACCGCGACAAAATCGCGCCGCGGATCGTAGGCGAGTTTCGGATACAGGGCCGGCGCGACGCCCACGAACGACATGACGCCCAGCACCATCGTATAGCCATCGGCGGGCATTTTCATCGCGATGGTCATGCCCAGCGTGCCGCCGCCGCCCACCCGGTTATCGATGATGACCTGCTGCCCCCACGCTTCGCTGAGTTTGGGCGCGACCGCGCGCGCGATCAGATCGCCGCCGCCGCCCGCGAGCACCGGTGCAATCCAGCGCACGGGTTTGACCGGATACGCATCCGCGGCGCACGCGGTTGCGGCATGGGCGCTCATGATCAGTCCTGCCAAATGCACGGCGAAATTAATGTAAGTATTTGTTTTATTTTTCATTTTTTTCATCCAGTCAGCGTTGTACCGTGGCATGCACGAGCCACACCAGTACGCCCAGCACGAGTAAAGCGATCAGTCCGCGCATCGCGCTCGCGGCAAATGCCGCATCGAGTTTTGGCAACGGAAATTTCGCGAGTTGCTCATGGCGTTCAAGCATCCAGTGCCAGCCGGTGTGCGCGACCAACGCGGAGAGGATGATGATGCCGAGTTTTTCGGCGAGCGCGTGCCGGAACAGCAGCGCGAGTAGCGGCAGTAAAACGATCAACACCACAAGCTGGCCGATCTCCACGCCCACGTTGAATGCGAGCAGCGAGGTGATGAGATGATCGCCGGCAAATTGCAGTGATTCGCTGAGTGCAAACGAAAATCCGAAGCCATGCACCAGGCCGAAGGCAAACGTGATGATCCACCGCCGCTGAATATTGCTGCCGGCGATATTCTCCAGCGCCATGTAAATGATACTGAGCGCGATCATGAATTCAATCAGCGGCGGAAACCACAGCGCATCCGGCACAAAGCCGAACGCCGATGCGAGCAGTGTGATGGAATGCGCCACGGTGAACGAGGTGACGATCACGACCAGTGGCCGCCAGCGCAGGTTTTTGCCCAGCGGAATCATCAGGCACGCCAAAAACAGCAGGTGATCCATGCCTTCGAGAATGTGCCAGAAGCCGGAGACCACAAAACGCCATGCCGCCTGATGCCAGCGTGGATCAAGACGCACCAGCCCCGGGTCGCCGTGAAATTCAAAAGCACGCGTTTCGACGCCCGGCGGCAGAAAACGCAGCGCCGTGGCGACCTTCAATCCCAGACGGTCCACCCGCGCACGCACGGCGAAGTCCGAACGATCCGATTGAATCGGGTATTCGAGCAGCACATCCAGAAATTGCTGATTCCAATAAAGATCAAGGCTGTCGGCAAGCGGCGGGCTGTGCAGTGTTTGCAGCGCGGATTCGTACGCGGTGAACGAAGTGTCGGACGGCAGCGCCACGCGCGTTTGCACAATGCGCGGCGCCGGCAGACGCGTGTCATTTTCATAAATATCGAGCGTGTCGATCAGCCACAGTTTTGCCGCATGGCGCAGCGCGGCATCGGCCTTGGATACCTCCAGGTAACCGGGGCCGCGCTTGGGATAATCCACTTCGCGCAGCGCGGACATCGGCGCGCGCACCAGCACCGCCAGCGTGTTTCCGGCGGGCTTGAAGAAAATATTCAGGCGCACATCGGCGGGTATGTCGTGCGCGTGTGCCGCCGCGAGGGCGCATGCCGCGAACACAAAACCGATAACCCGTTTCAACATGAATAGACCGAATGCACAGGATAAACAGCAGTGATTCTAGCGTGTTAATCCGGGCCGCTCACACGGCGCGGAGGCCGTGCGTATAATTAAACTAAACGCGCGGCGCCGGGCGATACGGTAAATCAAGGGAGATCATCATGAACTTTCGTGAATGAAAGCGTAACTACGTTGTGGGCGCGGTACTGGCGCTGAGCGTCGCCGGTTTAGCCATCGGGCAGGCGCTGCTGCAAAACAAGGCCGAGGCGCAGCGCGACACCGTGCAGGCGCCGATGTTTGAAGTCGATCCCTTATGGCCCAAGCCCTTGCCGAATCACTGGTTGCTCGGCTGGACCATCGGGCTGTGGGTGGATGAGCAGGACCACGTGTGGGTGGTGCATCGCGGCGCCGGCGGGCTGCACAACAACGAGCGCGGGCTGGAACTGAATCCACCGATTTCCGAGTGCTGCCGCACGGCACTCTATGTGTTGGTGTTCGATCCGGCGGGCAATCTGGTGCGTTCATGGGGCGGCCCTGGACAGGGTTACGAGTGGCCAGACGGCGCGCACGGCGTGCATGTCGATTACAAGGGCAATGTGTGGATTGGCGGGAATGGCGCAAAGGATTCCCACATCCTGAAGTTCACCAAGGACGGCAAATTCCTGATGCAGATCGGCAATTACGGCAAGAACGCCGGCAGCAACAGCCCTGACCAGTTCGGGCGTGTGGCAAAAATCTGGGTCGATCCCAAAACCAACGAGGCCTATGTCGCGGACGGTTACAAAAATAAACGCGTGGCGGTGCTTGATGCCGATACCGGCAAGATGAAGCGCTATTGGGGCGCCTACGGCAACAAACCCGATGATGCCGATTTGGGCAACTATGATCCCAAGGCGCCGCCCGCCCAGCAGTTTCGCAACCCGGTGCATTGCGTCGAGCGTTCTAACGACGGGTTGGTGTACGTGTGCGACCGTCAGGGGAATCGCGTGCAGGTATTTCAGCCGGACGGAAAATTTGTGAAAGAACAGTTTTACGCCAAGGACACGCTGGCATCGGGTTCGGCGTGGGATATTGCGTTTTCGAAAGATCCGCAGCAGCGCTTCATGTTCCTCGCTGACGGACAGAATGAAAAGGTGCGCATCATTCTGCGCGAAACGCTGGAAGAAATTTCAAACTTCGGCGACGGCGGTCGGCAGCCAGGACAGTTCTACGGCGTGCACAGCATCGCCACGGATTCCAAGGGTAATCTCTACACCACCGAAACCTACGAAGGCAAACGCGTGCAGAAGTTTGTCTACAAGGGGGTGGGCGCGGTGGCGCGTGGCAGCCAGGGGGTGTTGTGGCCCAAGCGGTAAATTAATCCCCCAGCTTCACGCCGGACGATTTGATAAATCGATCCCACATAGCGACCTGACGCGCGAAGGTCTCACGAAATTCTTCAGGCGTGTTGGGCGGCGCGGCTTCGGTGGCTTCCAACGCGAGTTTTTCCTTCATCTCGGGTGAATTGATGAACTGCACGACTTCGCGGTTGATCGCGCGCACGATGGCGGGCGGCGTGCCGGCGGGCGCGTAGAGGCCGTGCATATTGTCGAGTTGAAAGCCGGGAAGCGTTTCGGCGACGGTGGGCACGTCCGGAAACCCTTGCAGACGTTTTAACGTGGTGACCGCCAGCAGTTTAAGCTTGCCTGTGCGCACGTGCGGAATCGCCCCAAGGCCGCTGGCGAACAGCAAATGAATCTGCCCGCTCATGGCGTCGACGAACGCCTGCCCGGTGCCTTTGTAGGGCACATGCACGATGTCGATGCCGCCCGCCATGAACTTGAGCAGCTCCGTGCCGAGATGCGCGATAGAGCCCACGCCCGATGTGCCGTAGCTCAGCGTGCCGGGCTTGGCGCGCGCCAGGGCAATAAGCTCCTTGATGTTGTTGGCGGGCAGCGAGGGCGGCACGATCACCATCACCGGCACCGTGGTCATCTGCACGACCGGCGCGATGACTTTGCGCGTGTCGAAGGCGACTTTTTTCATTGGTGTTGCCGTGACAATCAGGCTTGCGCCGCCGAACAGCGTGTAGCCATCGGCGGGCGCCTGCACCAGCATCTCGATGCCGACAATGCCGTTGCCGCCTGCGCGGTTGTCGACCACAAAAGAACGTCCGAAACGCTCGGTCAGCCGCTGCGCCGCCGCGCGCGCCATAATGTCGGCGCCGCCGCCGGGCACGGAGCCGACAATGATACGCACGGGTTTGGTGGGGTAGTTACCCGGCAACTCGGCGCGTAGTTGTGCGTGGCTGGCATGTGCGGTGCATGCCAGCGCAATGAGTACGATGAGTGCAATGCGTGCGGACAGCATCAGGGGGTAATTTCCACCGTCGCCGCATGCGAATTACCCGACACCGGCAGATACACCGAATGCGTGCCATCACCACCGGCCACGAGGATATTGATGTCTTCGGGCGTTACCGTGATCGGCAGCATCGTATCGGGCTTGAGTTCGCCCAATTCATCGCGCCGTCCGCTTTGCACGCGACCGAAATCCTTTGCCGCGAGGCGTTGCGCCGACAGCTTCGAGGTTTCCCACAGCCGGCGTTTGACATCGAGCTTGGACAGACCTTCGCGCTTGAGCAGATGTGCATGCTCGGGCGAGAGCATCAGCCACGGCGAGCCGCCGTGCACGTAATCACTGCTGCACGGAAACGCCATGGTGTCGCCAATCACGCGCAGCAAATCGGCCGCGTCCTTGGCATGCGTGTTCATGTTCCACGTGCCGAGCACACCCGCCACGGTAACAGTGCTCGCGTCGCGCGCGAAACCGCGCTCCACATGCAGCGGCTCCCACGGATTCGCGGCTTCGTTTTCGGCGCAGCAGAATTGATATTTTCCGGGCTGGCCGTGGGTGGCCTTATCGAGTTCACCGGGCAAGCCGCCGCCGATGTTTTGCAGAATCAAGCGCAGCGCGCGGCCTAGAGTGGCATTGGCCCAGTTGCCGGGGCCGAGGCAATTGCCCGCACCGTTGATGCCGAGTTTTTGCACCATGGGGCCATTAACGATCAGCCACACGGCGGCGGGATTGGTGGTGGCTTGCAATCCGCTCAAGTTAAAACTCGGCACCGCCACGGCTTTGGCGGCGGCGATCAGCAGCGGCAGATAATCGGCGTGGCACCCTGCCATGACGGCGTTGATGGCGATGCGTTCGACCGTGGCGGGGCGAAACGCGGGCGCGATGGACGCAACGACGGTATCGCGCGCGAGCGTCGTGCCGCGCAGCATGGCTTCAACGCGTTCGGTGGTGGGCGGGATGATCGGCAGGCCGTCGCTCCAGCGATTGTTGATGAACAACTGATTGAGTTCCATCAGGTCGTCGGGGGCTTCAATCAGTTCGGCGCGCGTGGAATCCGGTGCGCGGGCCGTGCCGGCGGTGGATTTGCGCGGCTGGCACAACAAGTTTGCGATGTTGTCCACGCATTCGGCGGCCAGTGCGCGCACTTCATCGCGCGTGCGGATGCCGAACGGATGCGGAATCACCGCGATTGGCAAATCGGCATAACCCAACGCCTTGGCTTGCGCGCGGCCCAGGCCGGTAAATGCGGTAGAACATACGGTGAGCGCGGCGAGACCGGCTTTGGCGGCTTCAACACTGTCGTGGATACTCCACGA
>DHVE01000035.1:30470-33051 GCA_002412495.1 Betaproteobacteria bacterium UBA5216 | reverse complement strand
GTGCAGGAGCCTCAGTCGCCCGAGCCGGTGATGACGGCGTCGCACTCCTCGACGAATTGTTTGAGCACTTCGGGCTTCACCGGCACTTGCCCCGGCTTGCGATGCTTGCGTACGGCCTTGACACCGTAGCGGGTGGTGAGTTGCGCTTCGAGGTCTTCCACCAGAAACTGAAAGTTCGGTTTGGCGTTGTCTATGAATCCGACGGTTTTGCCTTTCAGATTGTCGAGCGCGCGGCCGGGTTGCGCCGCCCCGGCACTGGGCGCGGCGGCGGGGTTATAGACGCGGAAGGGTGCGGTCATGCGATTCTCCAGAGTTGACAGGCGCATCGTAACGGACAGCGGTGGTTCGCGTCCATTGTGGCGGTGGAGGCGACTGTGGATGCAGCGGTGGATGTCTGGTCGAGCCGGTGCTGGCATAATGCGTGCAAACACAACGAGGAGAAATTCACATGACACGCAAACTGACCGCTTGGATCTTGGCGACTGTTGCAGCAATGACCGGCATTGTGCCGGCTGTGCAGGCACAACCGTTTCCGTCGAAGCCGATGAGACTGGTGCTGCCGTTCCCGCCGGGCGGCCCCACCGACTTGCTGGGCCGCGCGCTCGCGCAAAAGTTGGGCGAGCAGATGGGCCAGACCATGGTGGCCGACAACCGCCCCGGCGCCGGCGGCAACCTCGGCATCGAGGTGGCGGCAAAGTCGCCGCCCGACGGACATACCATGGTGCTGGTGTCCTCGGTGCTGGCCATCGCGCCGTCGCTGTATCCGAAGTTGAATTACAAACAAGAGGATCTTGCGCCGGTTTCGCTGGTGGCTGAAATGCGCAACGTGCTGCTGGCGCATCCGTCGGTGCCGGCGAGAAATTTCAAGGAATTTCTGGAGATCATGCGCCGTAATCCGGGCAAGCTGAACTACGGCTCCGGCGGCGTGGGTACCACCACGCACATCACGCCCGAACTCTTGATGAGTCTCACCAACACCAAAATGAATCACGTGCCGTATAAAGGTTCGGGTGTCGCGCTCATCAGCCTCATTAGCGGTGAAGTGGACGCGCTCATCATGACGGTGGCGGCGTCGTATCAGCAGGTGAAGGCCGGCAAGGCGCGCGCGCTTGCGGTGTTCGCGCCCGACCGCGCTTCGCAACTGCCCGACGTGCCCACGGTGAAGGAACTCGGCCACGAGAATTTCATCGTGCGCCTGTGGTACG
The DNA here is from genome assembly GCA_002412495.1 of Betaproteobacteria bacterium UBA5216. Lineage (GTDB taxonomy): Bacteria > Pseudomonadota > Gammaproteobacteria > Burkholderiales > SG8-41 > UBA5216. The sequence goes on along the minus strand of DHVE01000035.1, from coordinate 31,846 downwards.
GCGTGCTCGCACCCGCGGCCACCCCCGCGCCGATCATCACGCGCCTCAACGGCGAAGTGCACAAGGCGATGGCGTCAGCCGATTTGCGCCAGCGGTTGACCTCCGGCGGCGTTGAGCCGCTGGTGAATACACCGCAGGAATTCGCGAGCTTCATTCAGGTGGAGACCGCGCGTTACGCGAGAGTCATCAAGAGCGCGGGTATCAAGGCGGAGTAGTTTGTTTGCGTGAGGTGTGGGGCGCGGTAGGCGTGCAGGTTTCAATAAGCGAGGGAATTGTGAAAATATCATTTAAAAACAAATATTTATATGTTTTTCTCGGCGTGTGTTGTATTGCCGCGCCGGTGGTTGCTGCCGAGCCGCAATGGCCCACGCGCCCGGTGCGCGTGATGGTGCCGTTCGCGCCGGGCGGCACTACGGACGTGATTGCGCGCATCATCGCCTCGAAAATGACGGAACTGAGCGGTCAGCAATGGATCGTTGATAACCGGCCCGGCGCCGGCGGCAACATCGGCACCGGCATCGTCGCCAATGCCGCGCCCGACGGTCAGACCGTGCTGGTCAACAGTTCTGCGTACGTGGTGAATCCGGGTTTGTACAAATCAATTCCGTACGATCCCTACACGAGTTTTATACCGCTCACCAATTTTGCCGCGTCGCCGAATCTGTTTTCCGCGCACACCTCGGTGACGGCCAAGACGCTCGCTGACGTGCTGAAACTTGCTCAGGCCGATCCAAAAAAATTTGCGTTTGCCACGCCCGGCATCGGCACCACGCCGCATCTGGCGGTGGAAATGTTGCGCTACGCGGTGAAAATGGATTTGAACAATATTCCGTACAACGGCGCGGGCCAGTCGGTGGGCGCGCATCTTTCGGGGCAGGTCAATCTTGCATGCAGCGCGCTGCCCACGCCCGCGCCGCACGTGAAGGCGGGCCGGCTGCGCGGGCTGGCGATGGCCTCGGCCAAACGTCATGCGGCATTCCCCGACGTGCCCACCATGGCTGAAGCGGGCTACAAGGATCAGGAATCCGAAACGCTGCAAGGGGTTTATTTTCCGGCGGGCGTGCCCGTGGCCATCGTGAAAAAATTCCACGCCGACTTGATGAAAATCGGCAACATGCCAGACGTGCGCGAGCGCGTCACCGGCTTGGGGTTCGACTTCGTGCTGTCCACGCCGGACGAGTTCATGCGGCAGACGCGGGTAGAAGTGGAGAAGTGGAAGCGCGTGGTGAAGAACGCCAACGTGCAGGTGCAGTAGCTTTCTTCCGTACTGCGTAACACCGAAAATCTTCACCCGTCGTTCCCGCGCAGGTGGGTATCCCCCTCCCTTGGGGGAAGGTAGGATGGGAGCGTGATTCTCAAGTGGCACGGTGTTATGG
>DHVE01000035.1:0-30193 GCA_002412495.1 Betaproteobacteria bacterium UBA5216 | reverse complement strand
TCTCAAGTGGCACGGTGTTATGGGTTCCCGCCTGCGCGGGAACGACAGTGTTGGCTTGTAAATTAACGCACTCTCTGACATCTCGCCGGAAAACCCATGCGCATCGTAGACATCCGTGAAACCGCCATCCCGCTGAAATCCACCCTGCGCAATGCGGTTTTTGATTTCAGTGAAATGACCACCTCGGTCGTCGCCGTGATTACCGACGTGGTTCGCGACGGCCAGCCGGTGGTGGGCTACGCATTCAACTCCACCGGGCGCTATGCATGCGGCGCGCAGATGCGCGACCGTTTTATACCGCGCATCTTGAAAGCGAAGCCCGATTCCCTGCTGGATGCCACGGGCAACAATTTCGATCCCGAAAAAATTCTCGCCGCGATGATGCAGCGCGAAAAGCCCGGTGGACACACGGAGCGTTCAGTGGCCATTGGCACGATAGAGGTCGCGTGCTGGGACGCGGTGGCGAAAATTGAAGGCAAGCCATTGCATCGCGTGCTGGCCGAGCACTACAACGGCGGCAACGTGATCGACAAAATCCCCTGTTATGTCGGCGGCGGCTGGTACGAGCCGGGGAAAGGCATCCCGGAACTGCTCGACGAGATTCGCGAGAAGCTCGATCAGGGTTATGAAGTGATGAAGATCAAGGTCGGGGGTGCTGCCATTCCCGAAGATGTTGCGCGCGTCGAGGCTTCGCTGAGGCTTATGCAATCCAGCCAGCATTTGGCGGTGGACGCCAACGCGGGCTTCAACCGCGAGCGCGCACTGGCGTATGCGAAGGCGCTCGCGCCCTACAAACTCAAGTGGTTTGAAGAGCCGACGGACCCGGCGGGGTTTGAACTGCTCGATGAATTCATCGAGCAGTACGGCGCGGCGGTGGGCACGGGCGAAAATCTTTTTTCCACGCAGGATGTGGAAAACCTCGTCACCTTCGGCGGCCTGCGGGCGGGTGTTGATTACATTCAGACCGACGTTCCGCAGTCGTACGGCATCGTGCAGTTCTCACGCACCGTGGCAATGCTTGAACGGCGCGGCTGGTCGCGGCAATCGATATTTCCGCACGGCGGCAACCAGATGACGCTACATCTGGTCGGTGGTTTTGGCCTCGGCGGCTGCGAAGCGTATCCGGGCGTGTTCGGTATCTTCGCCGGCTTTGCCGACGACGCCAAGGTCGAGAAAGGCTATCTCAAGCTGCCGGATCGAGCGGGCATCGGTTTTGAAGCGCAGAATCAGTTGTATGCGGCGATGAAAGCGCTGGTGTAGCGACCTACAGTATTTTTTTCTCACGTAGCGCGGCGATCTCGGCATCACTCTTGCCCAGCACCCCGCGCAACACGTCCTCCACATGCTCGCCCACCAGCGGCGGCGGCATGTCATACGTTATCGGTGTGCGTGAAAACTTAATCGGGTTTGCCGCCAGCGGCACCGTGCCGGCCTTGGGATGGGGTACCTCGATTTTCAGGCCGCGATGCTGCACTTGCGGGTCGCGGTAAACGTCATCGAGCCGGTTGATTGGGCCGCAGGGCACGCCGACGGTTTCCAGCAGCTTGATCCATTCAGCGGTGGTTTTTTTCTTCAGCGCCTCGGCAAGAATGGCGGTGCATTCGGCGCGGCTGGCGATGCGTAATGCGTTGGTGGCAAAGCGCGGCTCGGTTGCCGCCTCGGGGATGCCTGCGGCTTCGCACAGGCGCTGATATTGCCCGTCGTTGCCGGTGGCGATGATCATGTTGCCATCGCGGGTGCGGAACGTTTGATACGGCATCACGTTTGGATGTTCGTTGCCGATGCATTGCGGCACCTGTCCGCCAATCAGGTAATTGGCGTTCTGGTTGGCGAGCCACGCCACCTGCGTGTCGAGCAGCGCCATGTCGATATATTGGCCGAGACCGCTGGTGGTGCGTTCATGCACGGCGGCGAGTATGCCCACGGTGGAATACATGCCGGTCATCAAGTCGGCAATTGCCACGCCCACGCGCTGCGGCCCGCCGCCGGGACGATCCTCGCGCTCGCCGGTCATGCTCATGATGCCGCCCATGCCCTGCACCAGATAATCGTAGCCGGCGCGGTCGCGGTAGGGGCCGGTCTGGCCGAACCCGGTGATTGAACAATAAATGAGTTTCGGGTTGAGTTTCGACAGTGATTCGTAGTCGAGTCCGTAGCGTTTGAGATCACCGACTTTGTAGTTCTCCAGCAGGATGTCGGAGACCTGCGCAAGTTCGCGGATGATTTGTTGCCCTTCGGGTTGGGCGATGTCGAGCGTGAGCGACTTTTTGCCGCGGTTGGCGCACATGAAATAAGCCGCGTCGCTGGTATCGTTGCCGTCGCGGTCTTTGACGAAGGGCGGCCCCCACGCGCGCGTGTCGTCGCCCTTGCCGGGGCGTTCAATCTTGATTACTTCTGCGCCGAGGTCGGCCAGCAACTGGCCAACCCACGGGCCGGCGAGGATGCGGCTCATGTCGAGGACACGGATGCCGGTGAGGGGGGATTTGGTGTGAGTCATAAGGTTTCGCGATGAAGCGGACTTACCAACGTCGTCATTCCGGCGAAAGCCGGAATCCAGTGCGTAGCTCTCGCCACAGGCGCAAATATAAGATGCTTCGCATCGGTCTACGATATGGATTCTGGCTTTCGCCAGTATGACGGTGGTGGTGTGTGGGGATTATTTTCTGACCCTTATTTCGCGGCTGATCGCCTTGGTGGTGCCGCCCCACGTCGGCAAATACGCGGCTTTGCGCCCAACGCCACCGGCAACCACGATCATCAGGTCATCCGCTTTCTCGGCAACACGAATGACCTTTGCCGTGGGATCAATTGCTGCCGCCATGCGATGCTTGCGCTGGGCAGGGGCGAGTTTTTTAACCGGCAACACCGCCTGTTCCCAGATCACCTGCTTCGCTTGTTGCTTGGTGAACCCGTCGCGGTGAAACATCGCGGCCCATTCGGGCGGAAACAGGCACAGCGGTTCGCCGCCGCCGAGCAAGCCCGCGCCGCCGGAGATGCCGGCCATCAGCATGGATTGCGCGAACGTTTGCGCGAGGCCAACCGCTTCCTGACTGTCGGAGTCGTTGACTTCGCCCGTGCCGGAGATGCCGACCGCGGTGACGACACTCGCGTCCGGCGCGAAGCCGCGCTCCACGTGCAGCGGTTCCCACGGGCTTTCGGCGACATTCTCGGCGAAGCAGCAGGCGTATTTGGCGGGCTGGCCGAGGGTGGCCATGTCCACTTCTCCGGGTTTGGCGCCGCCGATGTTTTGCAGTATCAGCGTCATCGCGCGGCCGATGGTGGCGTTGGCGCGGTGGCCCGCGCCCAGCGCGTTGTTCTTGCCGTTGATCCCGAGTTTTTCAGCGATAGGGCCATTGACGATATAGATCGGCGCGGCGGAACCGGTGGTGGTGCCGACGCCCACCAGGTTGAAGCTCATGTCCGACAACGCATCGACCGCCGCTATCAACACCGGCAGATACTCTGGCTTGCAACCGGCCATCACGGCGCAGATGGCGATGTCGCCCGCAGTGGCGGATTCAAAGCCGGGCGGTAGCATGCTGATTTCTTCGTCGGCGGCGTAGTGGTTCGCGGCCAGCATCGCTGCCACGCGATCAACGGTCGGCGGAATGACGGGCAGACCGTCGGTTAAAAATTGCGCCGCAAGCGCTTCTTGTGCGCTCTCAAAGTCAGCGTCTTTGCCTTGCCAGGGTTGCATGGTTTTCGCACGGCTCCGGGTGGTTGAGCCCCACCCCCATCCCAGCCTTCCCCCTGAAAGGGAAGGAGAAATGCAGCAGGGGGGTAAATGTAACTATTTGTTTTTATTTGTAAATTTGTGCATCTCGGTATGATCGGAGAGAAAGCCCAATTTCTTTTCCATGGCGTCCCAGATGTCGGCGGTGGGTTTGGCGAGGATGGTCGAGGTGCCCATCGCCTGCGCGATGTCGAGCGCGGTGCGCACGTCTTTTGCCATCAGCCCGGTGGAAAATCCCGCGTTATAAGTGCCGGAAATCATGAACTGTTTGCACTTGCGCTGCGTGGTGCCGTTGTAGCCGCTGGAGGTGTTGATGATGTCGATAGCGACATTCGGATCGATGCCGAAGGCCTCCCCCGCGTGCATGGCCTCGCACGCGGCGATCATGCCGGCGGCCGACACATAGTTGTTCAGTGCCTTGATCGCGTGGCCTGCGCCCAGCGGGCCGGCGTAATAAATCTGATTGCCCATTTTTTCGAGCATCGGTTTCACGCGATCAAAAACGGTTTTATCGCCGCCGACCATGATGGACAGCGTGGCGGCAATCGCGCCCTTCACGCCGTTCGATACCGGGGCATCAATGAATTGAAAACCTTTTTTCTCAAGAATCGCGCCGAGTTCGCGCGTGCCCATCGGCGAACTGGAACTCATGTCGATAATGAGGCTGCCGGGCTTGAGCGTTTCGGTGATGCAGTTCTTGCCGCTGTCGTTGTCACCCAGCAGTGCTTTGCGCACCAGCTTGCCGTCGGGCAGCATGGTAATGACCGTGTTGCTCCTGCCCGCCAGATCGGTAAGGCTGGTGGCGACTTCGCATTCATTGGTTGCGGCGACGGCCTGCGCCTTTTTGGGGTCGATATCAAACAACACCAGCTTGTGGCCGGCCTTGATGAGATTGGTGGACATGGGCGTACCCATGGCGCCGATGCCGGCGAATCCGATTTTTCCTAGCGAGTTGGTCATACTGACTCCTTAAATTAACGAAACAAAAAACCTTGGACGCAGATTTACGCAGATGAACGCGAATTAACCTTGTCTGTTGTTCCCGCCTGCGTGGGAATGACAGGGAGGGTGTATTTAGTCCGCGTAAATCTGCGTCAAAAAATGAACTTGAACTGTAATTACAACCCAACCGGCAATTCAACACCCAGTCCGCGCGCCTTGGCCAGTTCCAGCGCTTTTGCGGCGCCATATAAATCCTGGATGCCCATGCCGTGCGATTCGTAAAGCGTGATTTGGTCGCGTGACGTGCGACCTTTCGCCTTGCCCGCGAATACGTCGCCGATTTCAGTGAGGTATTCCCACTGGATCACGCCTTTTTCCGCCGACGACACCAGATCGCCGCATTCCTTCTGCGCGGTGCCGCGTGAATCGACGGTGATGAGGTTGCAGCGCTTCACGGTGGCATCGTCAATCTCGGCGCGCGACAGCGCATTGGAGCCAGCGGCGTTGATATGTACGCCCGGTGTCAGCCATTCGCCGTTGATGGTGGGCTTGGCGGATTTGGTGATCACGTTGAGTATGTGCGCGCCGCGCACGGCAGCCTCGGCGGAAGCCGCAGGCATCACGGGGAGTCCCAGCTTTTCCGTCATTTTTTTGCAATAGGCTTCGAGTTTGTCACGCGTGCGTGAAAACACGCGCGCTTCCTTGATTTTGCGTACCGCGCACACCGCTTCAAGCTGACCGATGGATTGAAAGCCGCTGCCGATCTGTCCGACGATGCTGGCGTCGTCATTGGCCAGATATTTGGTGGCCGCGCCGCTGGCTGCACCCGTACGCACCATGCTCATCCAGATCGCTTCGACCATGGCAACCAGCTTGCCGGTTTCGATGCTGATCAAGTTGACGTAAAAACTCTTGCCCGTGGGGCGCGTGTAATAAAACTTGAAACCGGTATAACCGATGGCCTTGGACGACGCCTGCAACACGTGCTGTGTGCCTTCGGGGGTGTAGATGCGCTGGCGCGGGATGTCGATGGCCTGATGCAGCGCGCGGTCTTTCAACGACTGCTCGGTCGTTTGTAGCAGGATGTCCATGTTCAGTACTTGCTGAACGTCTTTTTCGGTGAGGTAATGAATCATATTGTCTAGTCGATTACGCAAGGCTTAAAAAAATTTACCGCAAAGGCGCAAAGACGCAAAGAGCTGCCGCAAAGAAAATACTAAAACGAAGGGTCTTTTTGCGTGACCTTTGCGCCTTTGCGGTGAAGATCTTCGGGGTGTTTTTTCATGACTGATGATTCTTAAGCGCTTCCGCCGTGATTGACGACAGTGACGCACGCGGCGAAATCGCATCCGGATCGATGCGCACTTCGATCAGTGACGCTGTCTTGGCGTTCCAGCAACGCTCGAACGCGCCTTCGAAATCCGCCGTGGCTTCGACGATTTCACCGTGCAGGCCATAGGCACGGGCGAGGGCGGCGAAGTCCGGATTTTTCAGCATGGTGCCGCTGACGCGCTTGGGGTAATGGCGCTCCTGATGCATGCGGATCGTGCCGTACATGCCGTTGTTCACCACGATAAAAATTACCTTGGCGTCGTATTGCGCGGCGGTGGCGAGCTCCTGTCCGGTCATCAGAAAATCGCCGTCGCCGGCAAACGTCACCACCGGACGCTTGGGATACACAATCTTGGCGCCGACGCCCGCGGGTACGCCATAACCCATGGCGCCGCTGGTGGGCGCGAGTTGTGTCCTGAATCCACCGTAACGATAGAAACGATGCACCCACAGCGAAAAATTCCCCGCGCCGTTGGTGACGATGGTTTCCGGCGGCAAGCGTTTATTAAGCCAGCCGACGATCTCGCTCATGTTGACCTTGCCCGGCACTTTCACGGGCTTTTGCCATGCTTCAAGATCCGCGCGCGCGCCCTTGGTCCATTCGCTCCACGAAGGTTTCAGCGGCGGGAGCTTCCGCGCGGCGGCGGCGAATTCCGGCATGCCCGCGTTGATCAGCAGATCACCCTGATATACGCGTCCCAACTCGTCCGCGCCGGGGTAGATGTGTACAAACGGCTGCTTGGGACGGGGTATGTCGATCAGTCCGTAGTTGACGGTCGTCCATTCGCCGAGCCGCGAGCCTATCGCGATTAGCAGGTCGCTTTCACCGATGCGCTTCGCGAGCGCCGGATTAAGACCCACCGCCACGTCACCCACGTAGTGCGGATCACGATTGTCGATCATGTCCTGCGCGCGATACGAGCAGGCCACCGGCAGATCAAACGTCGTGGCAAAGGCGAGAAAATCGTCGCAGCCTTTTTTGCTCCAGCCCGCACCGCCCAGAATGACCAGCGGCTTTTTGGCTTTAGCGAGCAGATCGCGCAACCGGTGCATGTCGGCTTCGCCGGGGTGTGCCGCCACGCGTTGATAACACGCGAGTTGTTTTTCCTCGGCGATTTCGTCCTGCATGTCCTCCGGCAGCGCCAGCACCACCGGGCCGGGGCGGCCCGAAGTGGCAATGTGAAACGCGTGGCTGATCATTTCCTGCACACGGTCTGCGCGGTCTATGCTGGCCACCCATTTGGCCATCTGGCCGAACATGCGGCGGTAATCGACTTCCTGAAACGATTCGCGTTCGGTGTACTGGCTGTTGATTTGTCCGATGAACAGGATCATCGGCGTTGAATCCTGAAACGCCGTATGCAGGCCGACCGCCGCGTTGCTGGCGCCCGGGCCGCGCGTGACAAAACACAGGCCGGGCTGGCCGGTGAGTTTGCCGTAGGCATCAGCCATGTTTGCCGCGCCGCCTTCCTGACGGCAGATGATGAATTTGAATTTATCTTCGACATCGTGCATCGCGTCGAGCACGGCCAGATAGGATTCACCGGGCACGCCGAAGCCGGTGTCCGCGCCGTGCGTGATCAAGGCGTCAACAAGCAATTGCGCGCCGGTGCGGCTGCGGGGTATTGCGCTGGGGGGCATGCGACCTCCGGGAAGTTTCACAAATTGAAACCGCGTGTATCACCTGGGGTTCATGTGCGTGAATGGAGCACATGCGACACGTGACGCGCGCGGGGAGCGAAAGGGTATCACAAAGCCATGAGCCCGCTTGTCACCCGCATCGATTGGCGGGAAAATTTCGCGGCATCGGACGGCACCGTTTCAGCGGGGCCCGGAGTACGAATCATGTATCGATTGGGGCGCGGCGTTTACTTCGTAAAGATCATTGCGATGGTTATCGCGGCGGCCTTGCTGGCGCCGTTGGCCGCCGCGCAACAGCCGGCGGCGGATACGCCCGCCGCAAACGCCGCGGCCGCCGATAATGATCTGGGCGCGCTGATCGGACGCGCGATGAAAAGCCCGCCGCGCGAAGCGATTCCGCTGTACGAAAAAGCGCTGGTGCTGGCGGAAAAACATTACGGCGCCCAGCACGACAATCTTCAGACGTTTTATTTCGCGCTCGGGAACGCCCATCAGGCGGTTGGCGAATACCGGCGCGCGATCGAGTATTTTCAGCGCAGTCTGGTGATTCGTGAAAAGACGCTGGGCGTCGCGCATGCCGATATTGCCTATGAGCTAGGCGCGATGGGCATTTCGCATCAGGCGTTGGGCGAATACGCGCAAGCCCTGCCGTTGCACGAGCGTGCGCTCGCCATTCGTGAGAAAGCGCTGGGTGCCGAACACCTGGGCGTGGCCGTCAGCCTCAACAATCTTGGCAGAACGCTGGAAGCGCTGGGCCAATTCGCCAAGGCGGCCGCCGTTTTCGAGCGCGCGCTCGCCATCAACGAAAAAGCGCAAGGGCCGGTAAATGCAAATGCGGCGGCGCTGACCAATAATCTGGCGAGCGTATACAAGGCGCTTGGCCAGTATGCGCGCGCGCTGTCGTTGTTCGAGCAAAGCGTGAAAATTCGCGAACAGGTATACGGGCGGGAACATATCGAGGTGGCGGTCGGCTACAACAACCTCGCATCGATACACGAGCCCATGGGCGCTTACGCCAAGGCGTTGCCGCTGCACGAGCGTGCGCTGGCGATGTTCGAAAAGCTGCTCGGCCCGGATCATCCGACAGTGGCCACGAGCCTGAACAATCAGGCGCAGGTGCTGCGCGAACTGGGGCAGTACCCGAAGGCCATCGAACTCACGCACCGCGCATTGGCGATCGAGGAAAAAGCACTGGGCGGCACGCATCCGTCGTATGCCATCACGCTCGGCAATCTGGCGAACCTGTATTCGGCCAACGCCGAATTCGCGCGCGCGCTCGACTTGCACCTGCGCGCGCTGGCGATACGCGAGAAAGCGCTGGGCGCGACGCATCCCGACGTGACCATGAGCCTGAGCAATCTGGCGAGTCTCTACGGCGCGGTCGCCGATTATGCCAAGGCGCACGAACTGTCCACCCGTGTGCTGGCGATCCGCGAAAAGACGCTCGGACCGGAGCATCCGTCGGTGGCGCTTACGCTGAATAATCGCGTGTGGCTGTACCAAAGCATGGGTGAATTCGAAAAGGCGCTGCCGTTGGCCCTGCGCAGTCTGGCCATCTACGAAAAAGTGCATGGTTCCGATCACGCGGATGTGGCGCTGGCGGTGAATAATCTCGCCGCGCTGCACGAAGACATGGGCGATTACGCCAAGGCGCTGGCGTTGCATCAGCGTGCGCTGTCGATCCGCGAGAAAGTGTTTGGTGGCGATCATCCGGACGTGGCGAGCACGCTCAATAACCTCGCGGTGCTGTACGGAGTGTTGAATGAATTCAAAAAGGCGTTGTCGTTGGCGCAACGCGGCCTCGCGATCAACGAAAAAGCGCGCGGTGTTTCGCACCCGGAAGTGGCCACCAATCTGAACAATATCGCACGTCTGTATGACTTGATGCGTGATCCCGGGAAGGCATTGCCGCTGCATCAGCGCGCGCTCGCCATACGCGAAGCGCGTTTGGGCCCGGAGCATCCCGAAACCACCATCAGCCGCCACAACCTCGGCCGGTTGTACGAGTCGCTGCGCGATTATCCGCGCGCGCTGGCCGAATACGAACGCGCGCTGGCGGTACGCGAAAAAATATTGGGGCCAGAGCACCCCGATATCGCGCGCAGCCTGAACGCGATCGCCGATGCCAGCGCGGCGCTGGGACGGCACGATACGGTGAAGCCGCTGCGTCTGCGCGCGCAACGTATCGCAAGGCTGCGTAACGACCCTGACTCACTGTGGCGCGCGCAGAACGGCTTGCGCGCCGCTTATGCAAGCGATGCACGTGATTTACGTGAGGCCCGTGAGGCACAGAGGGGGAGGGTCGATCTGGCGATTTTTTATGGCAAGCAGGCGGTCAATACGATACAGGGTCTGCGCGCGCGTATCGCGGGGCTGGATCGCGGCACGCGCGGCGCTTTCTTGCAGGACAAGTCACAGGTGTATCGTGGTCTGGCGAATTTGCTCATCGAACAGGGACGGCTGGCGGAGGCGCAGCAGGTGCTCAATCTGCTGAAGGAAGAAGAATTCAACGACTTTATCCGCCTGAACGAAGCGCCGGGTGGGCGCGTGCAGGGCATCGAATTCACGGCGTTCGAGCAGCCGTGGCATGAACGCATGCAGCGGCACATGGAGGGGCTCGCGCGCGTCGGCGCGGAACTGTCGGCGCTGGAACGCAAAGCCATGCTGAGCATTACGGCGGGCGACAAAACGCGGATAGCCGCGCTGGCACGCGAACGCGCCGGGGCCAACGCGCAACTGGACGCGTTTTATCGCGAGCTGGAAGCCGCCTTTGCCGGCACGCGGCCTTCCATCGCGGCGGGCGCCGACGCCGACGTGCGCGCGATGCAAAAGACGCTGGCTGCGCTGGGCGAAGGCGTGGTCGCGATCCACTACGCCGTCGCGGACCATCGACTGAGCCTGTTGCTGACCACGCCGGCCGCGCAGATCGCGCGCAGTGTCGCGCTGGATCGGCGTGATCTCGAACAGAAGCTGGAATTTTTTCGCGTCGCGTTGCGCAATCCGGCGATTTCCGCCGAACCCATGGCGCGCGAATTGCATAAGCTGCTGATCGCGCCGCTGGCGGAGGACTTGAAGCAGGCGCAAGCGCGCACGCTCATGCTCGCGCTGGACGGCAGTCTGCGTTACATCCCGTTCGCCGCGCTGCACGACGGCAGCAGATATCTGATTGAACGCTACGACGTCGCGCTTTACACGGATGTGGCGCGCGACAATCTTCAATTCCGGCCTGGCGGCGCCGTTACCATCGCGGGCCTTGGTGTTACGCGACAAATCGAGGATTTCGAGCCGTTGCCGGCGGTGAAGTCAGAGCTGGAATCGATCGTGCGGCAAGGCGCAACGGGATTGATACGCGGCGAACTGAAGCTGGATCAGCAGTTCAGCGCGCGTACCTTGCGCGAAGCGCTAGCGCAAAAACATCCGTTGGTGCATATCGCGAGCCATTTTGTGTTTCGGCCCGGCAATGAATCCACGTCGTTTTTGCTGCTGGGTGACGGCGATAAACTGACGCTCAATCGCATTCGCGAGGACAAACTGGATTTCAGTCACGTGGATCTGATGACGCTCTCCGCCTGCGAGACGGCGCTCGGCGGCGGCCGCAATGCGCAGGGCGAGGAAATCGAAGGCCTCGGCGCCCTGGTTCAGAAGCAGGGCGCGAAGGGCGTTATCGCGACACTGTGGCCGGTGGCGGATGAGAGCACGGGTTTGCTGATGCGAAATTTCTATCAGCTGCGCGAGCAAAAAAAGCTCAGCAAGTCCGCTGCGTTACGGCAGGCGCAATTGGTGTTGCTGAAGGAAGGGGCCGTCAATCGAGACAACGCGCGGGGCGCGGCGGGCCCGCACGCCCACCCGTTTTACTGGGCGCCGTTTATTTTGATGGGCAATTGGCTGTAGGGGCGGCATTAAATAGTGTTTAAAAACAAATGGTTATTGCTTTTTCCGGGTCGCGATCTTGCCCGCCAATGCAGCCAGTTCGATGCCGTGAACGAGGTGAAGCGGCTTGCCCGTGGCGAACTCGCGCGCCTTGGGCGAAAACGTTCCCGCGCAAATACAAATGCCGTTATGCGCGTCCTGACTGGCAATGGCTTTGGCGAGTTCTTCCAGCGGCCCCGCGCCGAGCTGATTTACTTTCCAGCGGCGGCACTGCAACAAGGTAACGCGGCCCTGCTTGGTGAGTTTAAAGTCACACGCCGATTGATTCACTGATTCAATGTCGTAGCCGTCGCGCCGGTACGCGTTGGTGATGAGAGCACTGAATGGCTCCCAGGATAATTCACGTAAGGCCGCGAGCCGCGCTTCGACTTGGCCGGGCGAAACGGTGCGCATTTGGCGGTAGGCCACATATATCGCGATGGCAAAAAATGGCAGTGCGACAAACGGCGCCACCGGGGGGAACGCGATTTGCGCGATGGCGAACAGCCCCAGCCCAACCAGCGCCGATATCCACCACGGTTGTTCGAGCAACAGCGAAAAAAGAGTTCGGGGTTGTGCCATGAGCGTGCCTTGTTGCGAGGAACGCCATTGTAGTGGGTCGCTTCCCATTCCGTAAGCCGTCCCTTACACTTGGTTGCGTGAGGCGTGAAGGATGAGACTGTGACTGAGAAAAACACCGGGCAAAACACCGGGCCATTGGCCGGCATCAAAGTTATCGAACTGGGCACGTTGATCGCGGGGCCGTTTTGCGCGCGTGTGCTGGCGGAGTTCGGTGCGGAGGTGATCAAAATCGAGGCGCCCGAAGGCGGCGATCAATTGCGACAATGGCGCAAGATGTATCAGGGCACATCGCTGTGGTGGTATGTACAGGCGCGCAATAAAAAATCGGTGACGGTGAATCTGCGCGAGCCCGAAGGCCAGGAAATCGTACGCGCGCTCGCACGCGACGTCGACATCGTGGTGGAAAATTTTCGCCCGGGCCAACTGGAAAAATGGAACATCGGGTGGGAGCAACTCTCAGCGATCAATCCGAAACTGATCATGGTGCGCCTGTCGGGTTATGGGCAGGACGGGCCCTATCGTGATCGCCCCGGGTTCGGCGTGGTGGCGGAGGCGATGAGCGGCATGCGGTATGTGACGGGTTACCCGGAGCAGCCGCCGGTGCGCATGGGCATTTCCATCGGCGACGGCATCGCCGCGCTGCACGGCGTGATCGGCGCCATGATTGCGCTACATCATCGCACCGCCAATGGTGGCAAGGGACAAATCGTGGACGTGGCGTTGTACGAATCGGTGTTTAACATGATGGAAAGTTTCATCCCCGAGTTTGACGTGCTGGGCTACAAGCGCGAACGCGCGGGCAACGCGCTGCCGGGGATCACGCCGTCGAACACCTATGCCACGCGCGACGGCAAGTATGCCATTATCGGTGCGAACAACGACGCCATTTTCAAACTTATGATGTTGGCGATAGGACGCGCCGATCTCGCAAACGATCCGGCGCTTGCCGTTAACTCCGGCCGCGTGCCGCGCGCGGCGGAGCTCGATAAAGCCATCGAGGACTGGACACGCCAGCACGACATGGCGGAGGTGTGAAAGGCGCTGGAGGCGGCCGAGATTCCTGTGGGCCGCGTCTACGACCCGGAAGATATCGTCAACGACATGCATTACAAGGCGCGCAAAATGATCGAGCAATGGAAGCTGCCCGACGGCAAGCCGATGCGTATACCGGCGGTGACACCGAAGTTGACCGAGACCCCTGGCGGTACGCGCTGGCTGGGGCCGACGCTGGGTCAGCACACGAGCGAAGTGTTATCGGCGTTGGGCTATAGTGAGGCACGTATCACGGAACTGCGCCAAAAGAAAATCCTGTAAAATTTTGTAACCCAATGTTTTTATTGAAAATTTTATAATGAGGCATACGCCATGAAAGCAGGAGTCATACCGTTCGCGGTGGCCGCGGTTCTGTCGCTGCTCGCGCCGTTTACACAGGCCGCATATCCCGAAAAAAATATTCAATACATCATCCCGTTTGTTGCCGGCGGCGAATCCGACATCATGGCGCGCTGGCAGCAGTCGGTGTTTCGCAAGAAATACAAGAGCGAACTGATCGTGGTGAACCGGCCAGGCGCGGGCGGCGGACTGGCGTGGTCGCTGTTGAATGGTCTATCGGCGGACGGTTACTCCATCGTGGGCTGCAATTTGCCGCACATCGTGTTGCAGCCGCTCGAAGGGCAGGTGCAATACAAAACCGAAGACATCACGCCGGCGTACTGGTTTCACTACACCGCCGACGCGCTGATCGTTGCAGCGGACAGCCCGTATAAAACGTTCGGCGACCTGGTCAAGGCGGTGAAAGCCGCGCCGGGCAAAATGACCTTTGCCGGATCGGCCACGTTTTCAGCCAACCATGTCGCGCACGAGAAGTTCAATCTATACACCGATACCAAGAGCACGTATGTGCCGTTCAAGGGGACCGGCGAGATGATTCAGTCGATCATCGGCAAACACGTCACGGGCGCGATGTCGTACGTGCCGTTGGCGATGCAGCAGAAAAGCCGCATGCGCATGCTGGCGGTGGCGCTCGACAAACGCCATCCGGCGTTTCCCGACGTGCCGACCTTCAAGGAACTCGGCTTCAAGTGGGTGGATGGCGCGTATCGCGGCGTGGCGGTGCCGAAGTCCACGCCGCGCGATATTCAAAAACGCGTGTCCGACATGATGGCGGAGTTAAATAAAGACCCCGATATCCTCAAGCTGATGGCTGACGGCGGGTTTGAAGTCGTCGATGTGCCGTTCGACAAGAGCGCCGCGTTCATGGCCGAGCGCAGCAAGGATTACATGGAAGCGGCCAAGCGCATGGGCCTGGTGAAGTAAGTCAACCGCGAACCTTGCGGATTGTATTTCGGTTCGCGGAACGGTCGACCACACTACTTGCGTTGCTGACAAATGCGGCAGGCGTAATCCACCAACGCATCCGCCGTCACACCGACGGCCTTGTGCTGCCGGCGATTATATTCTTCCGGTTCAAGCTCGGTGCGGAAGGAGTCATTCAGCCGGTTGATCATGTTGAACAAGCCGCACATCATCGACACCTCGACGATTTCGGCCTCGCTGCAGTGGCGGCGCAATTCGTTCCACACGCCATCGTCGTGTTTGGCGGTGTTCAACGTCATTGCTTCCGACCAGGCCATCACGGCTTTTTCCTTGTCGGTGAAGAGCGGGCTGGCGAGATAATCTTTTGCCTGCAGCGCTTCGAATTCCGCGTCGGTGAGTCCCAGTGCTTGACCAAGCACCCGATTGTGCTGCGTTCAGTAATTACAGTTGTTGACGGTGGAGGTTTTCAGGCACGACAGGTTGCGCAGCCTGACATCCGACACCGCGCCCGCCGTGGGTTGGCGCACCGCGGCTACCAGCGGCAGAAACCAGCGCGCGACCAGCGGGCTGTGCGACAAAATGCGTTGCAGATTGGCGGTGCGGCCCAGCAGAATGTTGCTGGCGTCGAACAGGTCTTTGGTCGGGCCGGTGGCCTCGGCGTCGGTGATGCCGCGTATGCGTTGGGTCATGGCGTTTTCCAGTGGTTTCAGGGACATGGGTGATTTCGTATTATAACTTTTCACTCTTTCCACCTTATAGCGGGTGCGCTAAGATGGCTTTCGGACTTAACCCGGAACGGAGCGGTGACCGATGATTATCCGCGACATACTCAATCTCAAGGGCAGCACCATATTCAGCGTTGCGCCCGATGGCCGCGTGGCGGACGCCGTGGCGATCATGGTGCAAAACGATATCGGGTCGCTGGTGGTCATGGCGTCGGGGCGGATGGTGGGGATGCTGACCTTTCGCGAAGTGCTGAAAGGGCTGCATGCGCGGCACGGCAATCTCGGCGATTTGCCGGTCGCCGAGGTGATGGTGAAAGACCCACTGACTTGCAAGGCAGACGACACCTCCGAAATCTTGCGCGAACTCATGACCGGACATCACGTGCGCTACGTGCCCGTACAGGAGGACGGAAAACTGCTCGGGGTGATTTCATTTCACGACATTGCCAAGGCGGCGATCAAGGAAGCGAGCTTCGAGAATCGCCTGTTGAAGCGGTACATCAAGAATTGGCCGGAGGGCGAGTCCGCTCCGGCTCCGGGCGCGGAACCGGCGAAAGGCCAAGGCTAGTCGAGCGAGGGCGTTGGTGTCCAGAGCGCGGGAAAAATGTCATAATAACAAACGGTTAGCGAAAACAGCGGCATACGATTATGCAGTTTGGTCGGAGACAGAATGCTCAGTTGGTTTAAAGGCGAAAAGGCAATCGACCACCCTCTGGCGGAAGAAAAAAACGCGCAGAAAATCATCAGTGCGTTTCCGGCCAATGATCCGTGGCAAATGCTGGAAGACGTCAATTACTGGCTGGACTCGGTCAATACCACCGCCGCATTCAAGCTGGAGCGCCGCTTTGGGTTGCTGGATGCACTCGATATAGCGACGCGCGCCGCGCAGAAATCGTTGCTGGATTCGTACCATCACCTGAAAGAGAACGACAAGATACAGGAACGGCGCATCTGGAAGACGATGACCGATTTCTGGCGCTTGATCGCCGATGGGTACCTGTTGTGTATCGCGCAGGCCAAGGAAGCCAAGTCGCCGGATAACCAGACTGCCCAGGTCGTGCTGGTGACGGCGGCCCGCGGGTTGCGCGCGTTGCGACACCAGATGAAATGGGTGTTGTTTCGTTATGGCATGGTGCGCCCCGAAACCTGGTCCGAGGCGGCGCGCTGTCTGGCTTTTGCCGAGGCCACGGGGGTTGCGGACAAGCACGTAGACCTGTATCCCGTGGCGCGTCCGTGCTCGGTGAACCACGAATTTTTGCGTCTAATGATGCTGTGGGCGTCGTCGCCGAGCGGTCTGTCGCCGCCCGAGCAGGAAGTCGCCGAACGCATGATCGCGCATCTGACGCCTGCGTTTCGTTACGGCGCCAAGCCGTGGGCCGGCTGCGACTATTGTTTTGAACTGGATGGATCGCGCCCGCCGCTGCGCCTGATGCAAGGCGCGCAGGTGGGCGCCGGTACGCGTTTTTTTGATGCCAGCGATGCGAGTACCGCCGCGCAGGCTCTGTTGACGAAGATTCGGAGTTCGGGAGAATTACCCGGTGACTTGGACCTTGGCGCGGATGCCAACGCGGCGTCCGTCATCCGGGTGCTGAAGCATTTGTTGTTCAATTGGGCAAAGCAGATGCCGCCGCGCGCCTCTGAACGGCGCCGAACCGCGATGGCGCTGCATGTGGTGCATGGTTATCAGAACGTGCAGGGGGCCGTGGCGCCCGAACTGAGTGACGGTCTGGATTTTTCGGAAGCGCTGTCGCATGACACTTGGGTCGCGGAGGATGTCAGCGCTGGCGGCTACGGCGCGATCGTGCCGGCGGGCAAGGGGGAGTGGCTGAAAGTCGGCGTGCTGGTGGGGGTTCGTTCCGAAACCGAATCCTTGTGGAGCATGGGTATCGTGCGCCGTGTGAAGAGTGACGAACACCGGCAATATCACGCGGGTATCCAGCTGATTTCCAAAACGGCTTTGCTGGTATATTTGCGCACACTGAGCGCTGTGGAGCGCGGCGGCAAGCGACAAAGCGCGATTTTGTTAAGCCAGAAGCCGTCGCCCAATGGCAGTCTGCATATCATCACGCGCAGCGCGCTGCTGAGCGGCCGGGATCCGATGGAAGCCATGTATGGCAACCCGCCGAAAACCGTGCTGATGGAACCCATGGGCGTGGTCGAGGCAGGTGACGATTTTGACTGGTTGCGCTACAAGCTTTCTGAACCGATAGCGTAGCCGAAGCAAGGTACTTCAAAGGAACAAGCGAAAGGCCGCGCGAAGTACAGCCGCCGGGTGATCGCTTGGGAAGATGAACCCGCGGTGTCAGGCCGCGATGGGAGGCAAATTGGCGGAGCAGTTGGGCGGCGACAAGGCGGATCCGGCGCGAATTGGCGCGGTCACGGCCGCGTGGTCCGGAGAGGATCCCATCAAGGCCGCGCAAGAGGCGTTTAACTGGCTACAGTCGATCAGCGGCACCGGTGAATTCACGCTGGCACGGCGGTATGAATTAATCGGGCGCATCGATGAGCCGCTCAAACCGCACGGCGAACGGTTGCTGGAGCAGTATCTCGCGCTGAAACCCCAGTCAAAGTTTCAGGAAGGGCTGTTGTGGAAGGCGGCGACGGATTACTGGAAGGCCTTGGGCGACGCGTATGGCGTGTGTGTCGCTCAAGCCGTCGCAGCGCCGCTCGCCGCCGTTGAGTTTCGCGGGACGCTACCGGCGTTGATTTCGCGCGCGATGCGCGCGCAGATGTTGCAGATCAAATGGATACTCATGCGGTATGGTTACGTGGGCGATAACCATTGGCGCGAGATGGCGGGGCTTTATAAACACGCGCACGGCGGCGGATTTCTCGATGAGGAGGTGGAGATTTACGGCGGCGCCGGCGACCGCAGCACGGTGCGGCGGGAGTTCCTGCGCGCGCTGATGCTGGGCGTGTCGTCCACCGGCGGATTGTCGCCGGTAAAACAGGATATCGCCGATCGCGCGATCGCGCATTTTTCGGCGCATTTTGTATCGGGCGGGCAAGCGGCCGAAGGGTGCAATTTTGTTTTCGACCTCAATGGCCGGCACTCTCCGGCGCGCGCGCTCGGCGTGCCGCCCGAAGGCGCGCAGTTGTTTTATTTCGGCGCCGGTGGCGCGCTCGATGGCGCGCAAGCCATTATCGACGCCATCGGCAACACCGGCGCGCTGACGCCGGACATCAATCTGGGGCCCGGCGAAAACATCGATCAAATGGCTGACACGTTGACGCACCTGGCCTTTAACTGGGAAAAAGAATTGCCGCTGCGCGATTCCGAGCGTCGCAAAGTCGCATCGACATTACAGGTGACGCAGGGATTCGGCGGCGTGCTGGCGATGGGTAACCGCGTGGTTCAGGAAACGTGGACAGTCGATAACGTCAGCGAAGAAGGTTATGGCGTCATTGTGCCGGCGCGCCGCGGCGAGTGGCTGCAAGTGGGCGTGCTGATCGGTTTGTTGCCAGAGGGGGAATCGGCCACTTGGGGCGCGGGTGTGGTGAGGCGCGTGGAGTCCGATGAACATGGCCAGCGCCGTGCCGGGATTCAGGTGTTGAGTCGCGCGGTGGTGCCGGCCACCGTAACGCAGTCCGCGGTGGGCGCGGGCGACGCCGTACGCAAAGCCATATTTCTGGATGCCGCACCGTCGCAAAGCGGCTACTGGCTGGCATTGCTAGCGCCCGGTTCCTTGAACTTGAACGACACGCTGGAAGCCACGCGCATCAGCGATGGAAAAACATTCAGCCTGATGCCCTCCGGCCTGGTGGAATCCGGCCCCGATTTTGATCGCGTGCGTTTTAAGACCGCAATCGATTAACGCTCGGGCACGGCGCGGTTTTTATCAATCACGCGCGGAGTACGGCAGTTATCCACGCGCCGATATCGCGCACTTCTTCCAGGCAGACCGAGTGCGGCATCGGGTACTCGCGCCAAGTGACCGTGTAGCCCGCGTTGACCAACAGGTCGCTGGATTTTTTGCCCATCGCGTAGGGCACCACCGGATCCTGCGTGCCGTGCGCGATCATCACGGGTGTTTTCGCGTTCGCGGGCGCGGCCTCCGCCGCGAAGCTGTCGGCACATGGCAGATAACACGACAGCGCCATCACACCAGCGAGTTGCTGCGGATAGCGCAAGCCGGTTTGTAATGCCATCGCGCCACCTTGGGAAAACCCTGCTAACACAATGTTTTTGCAGGGAATATTTCTTTCGACTTCATGCGCGATCAATTGCCCGATGTTCGCCTGCGATGCCCGTACCCCCTTTTCGTCGGCGCGCTTGGTGCCGCCTTCAAGATCGCCAGGCGAAACGTCATACCAGGCGCGCATAACGTAACCATTGTTGATGGTGACGGGGATCGCGGGTGCGTGCGGAAATACAAAGCGGATCGCCGGGGCGCCCGACAGATCCAGTTCGTTCACAATGGGCACGAAGTCATTGCCGTCGGCGCCAAGGCCGTGCATCCAGATCACGGCGGCAGTGGGGTTGGGGCCGGTTTCGAGTATTATGGTTTCGAGCATGGTGTTGGGTGTGTGGAGCCAGGAGTGATGTGTGTGTAATGCGTTCATCGCGAAGCTGCGGGGATTTTACACCTCACGCTTTACGCCTCACGCCTCACGCCTCACGTTTTTTTCAACGCCGACTTCGGTCGAAACGCCTTCACCACAACGTCATTGGTTTCGATGTAGGGGCCGCCAATCAGATCAATGCAGTACGGTACGGCGCCAAATATGCCGTTGACGACCGGTTTGCCCGCGTCGTCTTTCAGGCCTTCGAGAGTTTCCTTGATGGCCTTGGGCTGGCCCGGCAAATTGATAATCAGCGCCCCGGTTTTAGGTTCGCGGTCGGCGCCGCGAAAGCGGATCACGGCGACCTGCCTCGACAGTATCGCGGTGGGCACGAATTTCAGGCTTACCTGCCGCATCTGTTCGCCAAAACCCGGCATTTCCTTATCGCCTACCGCGAGCGTCGCTTCGGGAGTGACATCACGCAGCGCCGGGCCGGTGCCGCCGGTGGTGAGCACGAGATGGCACTTTTTGGTGTCCACCAGTTCCTTGAGTGTGGCTTCGATCAACGGGCGCTCGTCGGGAATAAGTCGTGTCACCATGCGCCAGGGAGACGTGAGCGCCCGGGTAAACCAGTCTTTTAATGCGGGGATGCCGAGGTCTTCGTATACGCCTTGCGAGGCGCGGTCGCTGATCGACACGAGTCCGATCAACAGTTCGTCAGTCGTCGCTGGATTATTCATGGTGTGATTATATCGCGCAGCAATTGGAACATCGCGCGGTAGTTTTTCGGTGGTTTGTTCTGCGCGCGTTCGCGCAGGGTGTTACGGATCAGGGTGCGCAACGGTTGCAAATCCGCTTGCGGAAACGAGGTGGCCAGTTCACCGAGCGCGGCGGGTTCGGCGAGCAAGCGGTCGCGCCAGCGTTCAATCTGGTGCATGCGCGCGATTTGTTCCGCCGATACGGAATTCCATTCGTCAAGCCGGGCCTGTATCGGCGCGGGATCGATATGGCGCATCAGTTTGCCGATGAACTGCATTTGCCGGCGGCGTCCCTCGTGCGCGGTGATTTTTTGCGCGGCGAGCACCGCGTCGCGCAGCGATTCGGGCAGATCAACCTGCGCAAGCCGCTCGCGATTCAGCGCCACCAACGCGATGCCCAGCGCTTGCAGCGCGTGCGCCTCGTTCTTGCGCTGGGTTTTGCTGGGGCCGTCGTATTCCGGTGCGCCGTCGTTACCCGCGGGCCATACCTTGTTTTCAACAATCATCGGTGTCTGCCTTGTGATTCAACCTGTTATGATATAGCGCTTTGCAGGATTTCACAGGCGTGCTTTTCGGTGCGTCGTTTGTGCATCACTACCCCGACCCCATTATGCCCAACTCCGGTTTTTCCCACGACAGCGACCGTTTGCAATCGCTGGCGCGCGATGCGCTCGATTATGCGCGTCAAAAAGGCGCGACGGCCGCCGAGGCCGAAGTCAGCGAAGGATACGGCCAAACCGTCACCGTGCGCCACGGTGAAGTTGAAACCATCGAATACAACCGCGACAAGGGTATCGGCGTCACGGTTTATCTTGGCAAGCAACGGGGCCACGCCAGCACGTCGGATTTCTCACCCAAGGCGCTGCGTGATTCGGTGGATGCGGCTCTGTCGATCGCGGGTTTTACCGCCGCGGATGATTGCGCGGGGTTGGCGGACGAGGACCGGCTCGCGCGCGATTTTCCCGATCTGCAACTGTGGCATCCGTGGGGCGTGACGGTGGAGCGCGCCATTGAACTCGCGCAAGCATGCGAGTCTGCGGCGTTTGCGGTGGACAAACGCATCAGCAATTCGGAGGGCGCGTCGGTTTCGACGCAGGAATCACATTTTGTCTATGGCAATTCACACGGTTTTCTCGCCGGTTATCCCGGTTCTCGCCACAGCATCAGTTGTTCGGTGATCGCCGGTGAAGATGACGGCATGCAGCGCGATGACTGGTACGATGTGGCGCGTTCGCCGCTGGACCTCGTGGCGCCGGAGTCCGTGGGCAAGCTCGCCGCGGAACGCGCGGTGCGCCGGCTGAACGCGCGCAAGATCGCCACCACGCAGGCGCCGGTATTGTTCGAGGCGACGATTGCGTCGAGCCTGCTTGGCCATTTTGTCTCGGCGGTGAGCGGCGGCAGCCTGTATCGGAAATCGTCGTTTTTGCTCGACAGCCTTGGGAGAAGCGTGTTTGCGCCGATCGTGCAGATCAGCGATTTGCCTCACCTGCCGAAGGGGTTGGGCAGCAGTTCGTTTGACAGCGAGGGTGTGGCGACGCAGGCGCGGGAAGTGGTGAAAGACGGCTTGGTGCAGGGGTATTTTCTCGGCAGCTATTCGGCGCGCAAGCTGGGGATGCAGTCCACCGGCAACGCCGGCGGCAATCACAATCTGATCTTGCGCGACACCGGCGACGATTTCGCCGCGCTGTTGAAAAAAATGCATCGCGGCCTGTTGGTGACGGAATTGATGGGGCAGGGCGTCAACGCGATTACTGGCGATTATTCGCGTGGCGCCGCGGGCTACTGGGTGGAAAATGGCGAAATCGCCTATCCGGTGCAGGAGATCACCATCGCCGGAAACCTCAAGGAAATGTTCCGCGGCATGGTTGCGATCGGCAACGACGTGCTGCGCCATGGCTCGCGCCAGTGCGGCTCGATACTGATTGATCACATGACGATTGCTGGCAGTTGATTGGCGGTATCCGCGTTGGGCGCCGATTGGCTGTCGCGCGCCGGGCGGCTGTAGCATCAGGGCGCGCTTACGCAGGGTGCCGGGAATGTGATACCGTACGCCAGTATCCGGGGCTATCGGGTTGGACCGGCGAATTGAGCCGGTGAATGAACCGGTGAAGGGTGCGTGGCGCATGGCACGCGGTTGGCGGCGAATGATGAATGGTATTGGGCATTTTGCAATTGGCAATACATCATCAAAATATCGGGCGTTGGCGGTTATATAGATGAAACATCTGAGTGGGATAGCGGTTCTGTTCTGTGCCATGGTGCTCGTGCTGGTACCGGCGGCGGCACAAGAGGTGCGTGTCGGCTACATTGACGGGCCGCGCATCGAGAATGACACCAAGCGTGCGTTCGATGTGGCTGAATCGCTGCGGCGTGAATTTTCCGCGCGCGAGCAGGAAGTGCGAAGCGCGGAAACGCGTGTCAAGGCAATGCAATCGCAATTGGCGGGCATCAAGGATCCGCGCGAACGCGAACTCAAGGAGCGCGAGTTCCAGTTGCAGGCGCAGCGCTATGAGCAGCAGGCACGCGCATTCGTCGATGATCTGGATCGCCGCAAGGCGGAAGAACGCCGCAAGTATTATCTGGAAGTGACGCAAATCGTGAATCAATTGGCGGTTTCGCAGAAATTCGATCTGGTGGTGCAGGACGCGGTTTTTGCGAGCAAGGCGCTGGACATTACCGAACAGGTCGTCAAGGCCCTGGGCGGTCCCGCGCCCAAAACCGCCGGCAAACCCTAGCGGATCAAAGCGAGCGGAAGCGGCTCGTAGCGCGCTGAAGCAAACCGTAGCACATGCAGTCGGAAGCGGTTTTTGGGTGTCCGCGCCCTGTGCGTGAGTGAGCGCGCCGGTGGTGGTTCTGTTGCCGGGCGTTTAGATAATTCGTGGTAAAATCAACACTTTAGAGCTTGTGCCGCGGCGCGGAAATTTCGGCGATTGGCGGGCGCGCTTCTGAACTTGAACCCTGCGGATTACACCTTCCACAATCGTCCATCGCACAATCGCACAGACACACCATCATGTTCTCAACCGCCAAAGACACTATCGCTGGATTGGATCCGGAACTGTGGCAGGCGCTCGAGGCCGAGCGCCAGCGCCAGCACGATCACATTGAGCTGATCGCTTCGGAAAACTACGCCAGTCCGCGCGTGCTGGCGGCGCAAGGGTCGGTACTCACCAACAAGTATGCCGAGGGATATCCCGGCAAACGGTATTACGGCGGTTGCGAGCATGTTGACGTGGCCGAACAACTCGCGATTGATCGAGCCAAAAAGATTTTTCATGCCGGTTACGCCAACGTGCAGCCGCATTCCGGCGCGCAGGCGAACTTTGCCGTGTTCAAGGCGGTGCTGCATCCTGGCGATGTCATTCTTGGCATGGCGCTCGACAGCGGCGGGCATCTGACACACGGGTCGCCGGCCAACGTAAGCGGACGTTACTTCGACGCGGTGAGCTACGGATTAAACCCCGACACGGAAGAAATTGATTACGACGAGGTGGAAGAACTCGCGACCGTGCGCAAGCCCAAGATGATCGTCGCGGGTGCGTCGGCGTATTCGCTGCGGTTCGACTGGAAACGGTTTCGCGCGATTGCCGACAAATGTGGGGCTCTGCTGATGGCGGACGTGGCGCACTACGCAGGCCTGATCGCGGCGGGTTTGTATCCGAGCCCCGTGGGCATTGCGGATTTTGTTACCAGCACCACGCACAAAACCCTTCGCGGGCCGCGCGGCGGTTTGATCCTGGCCGATGCTAAACACGAGAAAATTCTCAACAGCGCGGTGTTCCCCGGCACGCAAGGCGGGCCGCTGATGCACGTGATCGCGGCCAAGGCGGTGGCATTTCAGGAAGCGATGTCGAAGGAGTTTCGGGGCTATCAGCAGCAGGTGCTCGACAATGCGCGTGTGATGGCAAAGGTGCTGCACGAGCGCGGGTTGCGCATCGTTTCGGGCCGCACCGAATGCCATATGTTTTTGGTGGATCTGCGCAGCAAGCATGTCACCGGTGTCGAGGCCGAGACTGCGCTGGGCAAGGCCTGCATGACCATCAATAAAAACGCCATACCCAAGGATCCGCAGCGTCCGACGATCACCAGCGGCATACGCGTCGGCTCGCCGGCCATGACCACGCGCGGATTCCGCGAGCTTGAGGCGGAGAAGGTCGCGCATCTGATCGCCGATGTGCTGGAGGCGCACAATGACGATGCCGTGCTGCGGCGCGTGGCGGCCGAAGTCAAAACGCTGTGTGACCAATTTCCGGTATACGGGGCCTAAGTGGGATTGGCGGCATGAAATGTCCGTTCTGTAAAAACGAATCCACGCAGGTGATTGACTCCCGCGTGAGCGACGCCGGCGACAGCATACGCCGCCGCCGCCGCTGCGAGTCGTGCAGCAAGCGCTTTACCACCTATGAAACGGTCGAACTGCGCATGCCGCAGGTGGCCAAGCAGGACGGCAGCCGCACCGAGTTCGATCTTGAAAAACTGCGTACCGGCTTTCTGCGTGCGTTGCACAAGCGCCCCGTGCCCACGCCGCTGGTCGATGAAGCCATCGCCACCATCACGCAAAACATACTCGCGCTGGGCGAACGCGAAGTACCGGCGCGCCGTATCGGCGAAATGGTGATGCGTGAACTGCACCGGCTTGACCACGTGGCTTATATTCGTTTTGCTTCCGTCTATCGCAGCTTTCAGGGCGTGGATGACTTCCAGGACGCCATCAAGGAAGTGCAGAAGCCGGGAAGCCCCAAGAAGTAGCGTGCGCGGGCACTGCGGATAGCGGTTCCCATGCCACCCACGGCACCAATGGCACCAATGGCTTCAACGGCACCCACGGCGATATCGGCATGACGCTCTCCCTACCCGTTCACGGCTTGCAGCGAACCGATCCGCACATGGCGCGCGCGCTGGAATTGGCGCGGCGTGGTCTCTACACCACCACGCCGAATCCGCGCGTCGGTTGCGTGCTGGTACGCGATGGCGTGGTGGTCGGCGAAGGCTGGCACGAGCGCGCGGGCGAGCCGCACGCGGAAATTCATGCGCTGCGCGCGGCCGGCGGGCATGCGCGCGGCGCGACCGCGTACGTCACGCTCGAACCCTGTTCGCATCAGGGGCGCACGCCGCCGTGCTGCGAGGCGTTGATCGCGGCGGGCGTGTCACGCGTTGTTGCGGCCATGCAGGATCCGAATCCACTGGTTTCCGGCAAGGGGTTCGGTATGTTGCGCGCATCGAATGTTGAAGTGGAAACCGGCCTCATGGAGGCGGCGGCGCGCGAACTGAATATCGGCTTTGTCTCGCGCATGACGCGCGGCCGGCCGTGGCTGCGACTGAAAGTGGCCGCGAGTCTCGACGGCAAGACCGCGTTGCTGAACGGGCAAAGCCAGTGGATTACCAGTCCCGAAGCGCGGCGTGACGGCCACGCATGGCGGGCGCGGGCCTGCGCAATTCTCACCGGCATCGGCACGGTGAAGGATGATAATCCGCGGTTGACGGTGCGCGATATCGAGACGCCCCGCCAGCCGGTGCGGGTGGTGGTGGATAGCCGCCTGGAAACGCCGGTGGATGCGCACGTGGCGGGCGCGGGCACGCTGATAGCTGCGGCCGAGGGGTATGTGCGGCCCATGCAGGCGTTGCAGGCGCGCGGCGCGGAAATCATCGTGCTGCCCAACGCGGCCGGCAAGGTGGAGTTGCCGGATCTGATGCTCGAGCTGGGACGACGCGGCATGAACGAATTACACGTGGAAGCGGGCTTTAAACTGAATGGTTCCTTGCTGAACGAGGACTTGGTGGATGAATTGCTGATATACCTGGCGCCGAGTCTGCTGGGCGACGCGGCACAGGGCATGTTTCATCTGCCGGCCTTGCAGTCATTGAAGGACCGGCATGCGTTGACCATCACCGATGTGTGTCAAATCGGTCCGGATATACGCATTCTTGCGCGGAGGGCGCCGGTATAATGTTCACCGGTATCGTAATGGCGGTAGGAGCGATAGCCTCGGTTAAACCGACCGACGGCGGCGTGCGGATTCAGGTCGCCGCGCCAGCGCTGAATCTTGCGGATGGCGTGGTGGGCGAGAGCATCGCGGTCAACGGCGTATGCCTGACCGCGATTGCGATTTCGGCGGCGGGCGAGGGCGCGTGTTTCGATGCGGATGTGTCGCGCGAAACATTGCGCTGCACGGTGGGATTTGAGCAAGGCGCGCGCGTTAATCTGGAGCGCGCGCTGCGCTTGTCGGATCGGCTGGGCGGGCATTTGGTCAGTGGGCACGTGGATGGCGTGGGCACGGTGGTAAGTGTGCAGGCCGCCGGTGACAACCGGGTTTTTGTGTTTGCGGCGCCGCGTGATGTGGCGCGTTATATCGCGGTCAAGGGATCGATTGCGATCAACGGAGTGAGTCTGACGGTGAACAACGTGGACGGCATGCATTTTTCAGTCAACATTATTCCGCACACGCTGGCGGCGACCAACCTCGGCACGCTGGCGGTGGGCGTGCGCGTGAATCTCGAGGCCGACACGGTGGCGCGTTACGTGGAACGGTTGAATCAATTTGGAGTGCAGCCATGAATGCCCCGAATGTAGCCAATGCGGTGAATCCCGGTGCTGTCAGTCCGCCGGCGGAAATCATCGCGGAAATTCGCGCCGGGCGCATGGTGGTGCTGGTCGATGAAGAAGATCGAGAGAACGAAGGCGATTTGCTGATCGCAGCGGAGCACGCCAATGCCGAAGCCATCAATTTCATGGCGCGCTACGGACGCGGGTTGATCTGTCTCACGCTCACCGAAGAACGCTGCCGCCAGTTGAATCTGCCGCTGATGGTGTCGAATAACCGTTCGCCGCTGGGCACCAATTTTACCGTGTCCATCGAAGCCGCCGAGGGCGTCACCACCGGGATATCTGCGGCAGACCGCGCCACCACCGTGCGTGCCGCGATACGCCCGGATGCCAGTTCGCGTGATCTCGTTCAGCCGGGACACATATTTCCCCTGATGGCGCAGGAAGGCGGCGTGCTGGTGCGCGCCGGGCACACCGAGGCCGGCTGCGATCTCGCGCGGCTAGCCGGCTTGATGCCTGCCGCGGTGATTTGTGAAATTCTGAAAGACGACGGCGAAATGGCGCGTCTGCCCGATTTGATACCGTTCGCGGCGCATCATGGTCTGAAGATCGGCACTATCACCGATTTGATTCAGCACCGCGGCCGCACCGAATCGCTGGTGGTGCGCGCGTCCGAGCGCGTGATTCAAACCGTGCATGGTGAATTCAAACTGGTTGCCTATAGCGACCGCATCGGGCGCGAAACGCATCTCGCACTGGTCAAGGGTGAGATCGATGCTTCCCGCGAGGCCCTGGTGCGCGTGCATGAGCCGGTATCGGTGATCGATCTGCTCGATGCCGGCAGCACCACGCATTCGTGGAATTTTAATGATGCGCTTGCGACGATTGCCCAGTCGGCCTGCGGCGTGATCGTGCTGCTGCATCGGCAGGAAACCGCCGACGCGCTGCTGGAACGTGCGCGTCCGTCGCAATCTGGCGGCGCGCCCGCGAAAATCACCTTGCGCAATTACGGCATCGGAGCGCAAATTCTGCGCGATCTGGGCGTGAAGAAAATGCGCCTGCTGTCCCTGCCGCGTCGCATGCCGAGCATGGCGGGATTTGATCTGGAAGTAACCGGGTATTTGCAACCTTTGTCGGCGTCAGGCGTCCGGCGTGAGGCGTGAGGTGTCAGGATGGACGCTTGTTCCGCTTGGCTTCGCGCGGGATGTACAGGTGGTGTGCCCGCTTTACTATTTACGTCTCGCGCCTAATGTCTAACGCCCAAAGTCTAACGCCTCACGAAACTTAAATGACCCAATACGACAACATGGAAGAAATCGAACCCGATCATCGCGGCGACGGCTTGCGCATCGGCATCGTGGTGGGCCGGTTTAATCAGGATATCGGCGATGGGCTGTTGTCCAGTTGCACTGCCGAGTTGGTCAAATTCGGCGTGGCCGCGAAAGACATCCGCATTGTCACCGTGCCCGGCGCGCTGGAAATTCCGCTGGTTTTGCAGACCATGGCACGCAGCGGAAAATTCCATGCACTGGTTGCGCTGGGCGCCGTGATTCGCGGTGAAACCTATCATTTTGAAATCGTGTCCAATGAATCCTGCGCGGGCATCACGCGCGTGCAACTCGACACCGGCATACCCATCGCCAATGGCATTTTGACCACCGAAGACGACGATCAGGCCACCGCGCGCATGGCGCAAAAGGGCGCGGATTGCGCCTTGGCGGTGGTGGAAATGGTAAATCTGTTGCGTAAAATAAAATGAATAAAAACATGAACTTACGGGTCTCCGTGGGTGAGGGATGCCACCCGTGAAGTCATCCCGTTACCGTTCGCGCGAATTCGCCTTGCAGGGGGTTTATCAATGGCTGCTGTCACACAATGCCGCCAGGGAAATCGCGCAGGACATCACGCAGTTTCGCGGCTTCGATAAATGCGACGCGCTTTATTTTCGTGATTTGCTTGATGGCGTGATCCGCGACGCCGAAGCGATCGAGCGCGATCTCGCGCCATGTCTGGATCGTCCGGTGGACCGGCTCTCGCCCATCGAGCGCGCGGTGCTGATGATCGCTGGTTGCGAATTTTTGCGGCACCCCGAAGTGCCGTATCGCGTGGTGATCAACGAGGCGGTGGAGTTGGCCAAATCTTTCGGCGGCACCGACGGCCACAAGTATGTGAACGGCGTTCTCGACAAACTGGCCGCGGTAATGCGCGAGCCGGAAGTGAGTGCGGCGCGCGAGGCGCGCGCTGCGAGCTGACCGGTATTGGCGCGATCCGTGAAGGGATTATTTTGATGGAATGCAAGTGATGGAGCCTGTCATGAACGACAAGACGAAAAAGCGTATTTACATGTTCTACGCGGCCGGGGTGGTGAACCTGCTGATCGGTGCTTACGTGTTGTTTTTTGGCCGCAGCTTTTTGCCGGATGACAAAATTACCATGCTGATTTTGTTTTTTCTCGGCTTTGCCGCGCTGGATTTCTGGATGCCGGTGATGATTAAAAAGAAGGCTGCGCAGGATCAGGCCATGCTAGACGCGCAGCGCAAGGCGCTGGGCGCCGCTAATGATCCATCGGCGCAATCACAGCCGCCGAAAAACTGACGCTGATCCGCCCGTGATTCCGTGCCAGGCGAATTTGACCTGATCCGCCAGTATTTCACCCATCGCACGCGGCATACGGTGCTGGGCGTGGGGGATGACGCGGCGTTGCTACGCGTGCGGCGCGGGCAGGCGCTGGCGATTTCGGCGGACATGCTGGTCGAGGGCACGCATTTTTTCCGGGGTGCCGATCCCGAGGCGTTGGGTCACAAAACACTCGCCGTAAATTTGTCGGATCTGGCTGCCATGGGGGCGTTGCCACGTTGGGCGACGCTCGCGCTTTCATTGCCGAAGTCCGATGCACGCTGGCTGGCCGCCTTTTCGCGCGGCTTTATGCGGCTGGCGCGCGCGCACGGCGTCGACCTCATCGGTGGCGACACGACGCGCGGACCGCTGAACTTGTGTGTGCAGATCATGGGCGAAGTACCCGTGGGCAAGGCGTTGCGGCGCGATGGCGCGCGCGCGGGTGACGCGGTGTGGGTGTCCGGCACACTGGGTGATGCGGCACTGGCGGTAGCGGCGCGCAACAAAAAAATCCGCCTCACCGCGCGGCAATTGGCAAACGCTTCGTGGCGGCTCGACAAGCCCGTGCCGCGTGTGGCGCTGGGTCTGGCGC
>DHVE01000008.1 GCA_002412495.1 Betaproteobacteria bacterium UBA5216 | reverse complement strand
ATACCTGCCCAATGTGCCGACCATGATTGAATCCGGCTATCCCGGATTCGAGGTGGAATCCTGGCGTGCGCTGTTTGCCCCAGCCAAGACGCCGGCGCCCATTGTGCGGAAGTTGCACCTGCACATCGCTAAAGCCGTACACGCGGATGACGTGCGGCAGAATCTCGCCACTTCCGGCTTCGACGCCACGACCTCCACCCCCGCCGAACTCGATGCGTTTGCGCGCGCGGAACTCGCCAAATGGGGCAAGGTGGCAAAAGCATCCGGCGTGCGTATCGACTGACGATTGCGCGCAAGAGCGCGGGACATTGCGCGGCCAGAGCGAGCACGCGCTACTGCATTTCTATGTTCGCGTCGCGGATGATCTTTTTGTACTTTTCGATTTCAGCTTTGTAATAAGCCTGAAACCGCGCCGGTGGCATCGGCGTTACCTCGAAGCCCTGCTGCAGCAAGCGGCTCTTGACATCCGGCGCTTCCAGCGCCTTGGTCACTTCGCTGTTGAGCTTGTTGACGATGGCCTCGGGCGTGCGCGCCGGTCCGCAGAACGCGCCCCACGAACTTATGTCGAATCCCGGCAATCCGCTCTCCGCCACCGTCGGAAAGCCGGGTGCGACCTGGCTTCGCTGCAAACTGGACACGGCGAGTCCCCGCACCCGCTTCGCATCGATCAATGGCATGGCATTGGCGGTGTTAATGAACAGCACCTGGATATCGCCGCCGACGAGACTCTGCTGTGCTTGCGGATTGCCCGCAAAGGGCACATGCGTCATACGCATGCCCGTCATGTTTTTCATCAACTCGCCCGCGAGATGCGGCGGACTGCCGATACCCGACGAGCCATAGACGATATCGTCAGGCCGTTTTTTTGCCAACGCCACCAGTTGAGCCACCGACTGCACCGGCATGGACGGATTCACCGCCAGAATGAACGAAAAGCTTGCGCCGGGGCTGATCGCGACAAAATCGCGTAGCGCGTCGTACACGGGCTTTTGATACAGCCCAGGATAAATCGCGTTGGTTACGTTGCACAAAAAGATCGTGTAGCCATCCGGACTGGCTTTTGCCGCTGCTTCAGTGCCTATGATGCCGCCCGCGCCGGGACGATTGTCCACCGCCATCTGCACCCGAAGATTTTCGCTCATTTTGCGCGTGATAACCCGTCCAATGATGTCCAGAGCGCCGCCCGCGGTAAAAGCAAGAATAAAGCGTACCGGCTTGGCCGGGTACTCCTGAGCGTGTGCGCGATGCCCCGCGCTGAACGAAAAGAAAACGATCCACGCGGCCATCGTCAAGCATTGTGCGGGCAACGCCGCGCGGAGCCAGGGTTTTTCACGACGTGTCATTTCAGGGCATTCCTCCCGAAAAAAACAGTGTTGATTTGATTCAGCCAAGTACCGAATGCAAAACTACCGTCCGGTGACGATCCACGTCAAGCCTGCATTGACAAACCGTGTGCCGAGGCGTTTGATTACAGGTAATTCCATGGGCTCAATTCGGGCGGCAAGCAGGAGAATGGTATGGCCAAACTGCGCGTGGCAAAAAATTTCATCGAATATCAGTTGTTTGGCGGCGCGTTAAGCCCGGTCAGCATCGACAACATCTACATGACGGTCGATGGCTACGTGGTATTCGACATCTCCGGCGGGTGCGTGCCTGAAACGGAATGGGTCAGCAGCGTTGTATCGGAACCGGACAATAAACTGGCTTTCCTGCCTGATTAACGCCGCCCCCATGCCGGGCTAACCCTTCAGCGGTTTCGGCTGCGCCAAATGCTTGGCGTGCGCGGCCTTGTGCGCGTCCCATGGATGAGCGCGCGCGACTTCCTCATTGACCGCCGTGCCCCAACCCGGCCGCTTCGGAATGATCATGTGGCCATCGACGATTTCCGGCGCGTGAGTCACCAGATCATCCTTCCACGGCACGTCGTCGATGTCGATTTCCATGATGCGCACGTTGTGCAGGGTCGCACACAACGCGGCACTCATGTGCGTGGACAAATGGCTGTAATGATTGTGCGGCCCGATGTTGTGGCCAAACGTCGCAGCCAGATCGCCCACCTTTTTGCCCTGCACGATGCCGTTCCACGGCACGTCGATCATGAACATATCGGCCGCGTGTTTCTGGAAAAACGGCAAGTATTCCTTCATGTGAATCAGCGTTTCGCCGGTGCAAATGCGCGTGCTGGTTGATTGTTTGACTTGCAACAGCGCCTCGGCGTCGTGCGTGTCGATCTCCAGCCAATGCAGGTTGAACGGCTCCAGTGCCTTGGCGATGCGCACGCAGGCCTCGGGTTTGAAATGCCAGTTCAGATCGAGGTTGATGTCGAAGTCCGGCCCCACCGCGTCGCGCAACGTGCCGATGTGCTTGACGGTATGCTCGATCAGCCCGTTCGGCGCCCATTCGTCGTTCGGCCCCATGGCCACGCCAAATCCGCCGAAGCCGCTCATCCACGTGCCGTTTTGTCCCGGCATGACGATATTGGTTTTAAGCGCCGTGAAGCCGCGCGCCACCACTTCCTTGCCCAGCGCGGTCACGTCGGCCCAGCTATTGATGGGCGGCTTTCCCACCAGATCGTGATGACGCACGCGCGTGGTGCCGCAGTGCGACCAATAGAGCCGCACCCTGTCGCGCGTCGGCCCGCCCAGCAGTTCGACCACCGATATATTGCGCTCCCGCGCCGCGATATCCACCAGCGCGCATTCGATGCCCGCGATCGCGCGCGCGGTAATGCCGCCCGGACTGGAGCGTGTGATGCGCATCATATCGATAAAGCGCATTTCATACGCACAGGGGTCTTTGCCGACGAGCAGCGGCGCGAGATCGCGCACCATGCCTTCCACTGCGTTCGTCACCCGGTAGTCGGAGCACTCGCCCCAGCCGGTGATGCCTTCGTCGGTCTCGACCTTGACATACGTCCACGCGCGCCAGCCGCCATCGACCACAAAAGTTTCAAGCTTGGTTATTTTCACTGCAACATCCTCCGATTCACCACGGGTTCCAGTTCAGAGCCGCGCGTATTAGTACTTGCCGTCATGCGTGGCGATAATCACCGTCGCGGGTTTATCCGTGCGATTGCTCCAAGCGTGATTGGTACCGCGCTGCACGATGAAATCGCCTTTCTTTAACGCGACTTCCTGGGTATCGAGCACCAGCGCGATTTCGCCGTCGGTGACAATGCCAAATTCCAGCGTGCGTGTTTTCTGCATATAGGGATGCGGCGCCATGGGCGAGTACGTCGAAGCGCCCGGTGAACCCATCATGCTGAAAAACGCTTTCACGTCGGCTTCGCTCACCTTGCCCTTCCACGCGGAATCCGGCGGAAACGTCACGTGATTCAGCACCGAGCCGCCGGGGGGCGCTTCGATGGTGTGCGGCAGGTGCAGGGTTTCCAGTACGATTTTCGCGGGGAAGCCATCGGTGACCCACATGCGCTGCGAGGCATAACCCGGCCGGGCCGGATCGATACGAACGTCCGGCGTCGGACCGTCGCTCACCAGCGTGGATTTATACGGCTCACGATCCAAACACACAATGCGCCGCGCGGGTTTCACGCCCGGCGGCAACTTGCGGTTCGGGTCGCCCACGAGAATTTTGTCGTTGCCCTTCGCCAATCCCACCGGCCTGTCAACGAACGTCGCCGCGATCATGTCAAATGCAATGCGCCCGCCCTCCGGCAAACGGCTCGACCACTGATGCCACGCGCCGACATCGATCACCACGTCGCCGACGTTCCATTCGACTTCGCAGTCGTCCAGCACCAGCGTGCGCGAGCCGTCGATAATGATCGCGTAATCCACCGTCTCGGTTTTGTGCATGCCGCCTTGATAGTAGGCCATGCCGCCGCGATCCCAGCGGCGCCCCTCCGGCGTTTCAATCGGCGCGTGTGGTTTGACGATATGCGTGTCTTTCGCGGCATCGTAGTCGGCAGGCTTGCCCACGCCCTGCACCACGCGCCAATGGCCGCCACCCTTGGGGCCAGGAAAATCATAGTGCAGGCTGCCGTCATCCGTGGCTCCAGATAGCGGCGCGGGCGTGTCATTCCACACCCAAAAATCGATCCAGCCGCTGCCGGGTATCGCGCCCGGATGCTGATCCGGCGCGGGGCCGTCCCACACCACTTTGGATTTGCCATTCGCGTCGGTTCCGGTCACCACGCGCCGAATGGGCTTCAAGCCATTATTTGCCACGCCATATCTCCCTGTTGTGAAACAAGCGCTGCATGTTGATACGGCTGATACGCAAAATCAACCTTGCCCGTCGTGCTCGAATTTTTTGCCTTGAGTCCGCATGTGGCAACACTGTCATGCGCACAGACAAGCGCTAGGCATCTACTTGTTTTTAAGCGATATTTCCGGCGGGCATGGTTAATGTAAACGCGCCGGGTAACTGTCACGCTCAGCACCCGTAAACCGCGTGCTGGTTTCATTCAGTACGATGCCTTACAAGAAATACGCCAGCACCGAACCATTCTTGACAGCACCCGGCAAGCACGGAATGATGAAGGTATAACACGCCCCCGAAAACGCAAACAAGGCCGGAGCGTATTAACCGGCATCAAAAATACCACGGAGACTTCGCATGAAAGAAATACGCATCGTGCTGACCATGGATTGCGAGCCGACCACGGCGACCAGCCATCCCACGGCGACGGGTCCGCGCGACTGGGCGCATGGCGAGCGCGCCATCACCGGTTACTTTGATATTGCGAAATCATACGGGTTGCCGGTCACTTATTTCGTTCACCCCGAGACCGCGCTGGCGCAAAGCGCCATGCTGAATGGTCTTGCAGCCCAAGGCGCGTGCCTCGGTCTGCACATGCATCCGTGGAAGTATGCGGTGTGGCGTCATCAGGGGCGCCGCTACATGGCGCACTATGGCGACCTCTCGGAACTTGAACAGCACCAGCTCCTCTCCGAAGCCAGCGCACTGTGGCACGAAGGCCTCGGCACGCGTCCGCTGTATTTCCGCCCCGGCACATTTTCGGCCAACGATGCCCTGTTCAGAGTGCTTGCGGATCTGGGTTTTCGGGGCGGCTCCTGTTCGGCGCCGGGCCGCATGTTGCCGGAATTTCGGGCGATATGGACGGGCGCGGAACCCGATCCGCATCGCGCCAGCCGGCAATTCCGTCAGGTGCGCGGCGATCTGGATTTTGCGGAAATGCCGATCTCTGCGGACTTCTCCGCGTTGCTCAGCGGTCGGAACGGGCGCCGCATGCACGCGGACTTGCGCCCTGATACCGATTGGCCTGGCCAATACGGCGTAGGCTGGAGAACGATTGCCACCAACATCGTGGCGCAAGTGCTGGAGCGAAATCCCGCGGTACCGGTTATCACCATGATCACGCACAATCACTACGAATACCGTGATGCCAGTGACGCCACGACGCAGCGCCTGCGAACCATGCTGGACGAACTCACCGCCGCGTGCGCCGCCGCAAAGGTGCGGCCGGTGGGCGCGACGCTCGCGCAGGTGCCCGATGCCGTACTGGCGCAGCCACCGGTGCCCGAACCCTTCGTCTGCGAGGGCGCCATCTTCGAAGTCGCGGGCGAAGTGCCTACGCTGAACATTCCTTAGACCCGCAATGCCGGCAAGTAGGCGTCACGAAGTTCTGTAACAGTTGAGTACACCATGGAAAAAATAATCTCGCTCTTACTGTCGGCAGCCCTGCTCGGCGTCGTACCGCTTGCCGTTGCGCAGGGTGACAAGCAAGGCGACAAATATCCCACACGCGCCATCCGACTGATCGTGCCGTTCAGCGCTGGCAGTCAGACCGACGCCCTGTCACGGCTGCTCGGGCAAAAGCTCACGCAATCGCTGGGCGAGCAGGTCGTCATCGACAATCGCGCCGGCGCCGGCGGCATGCTCGCCATGCAAATGGCGGCCAATGCGAACCCCGACGGGCACACGCTGCTGTTTCATTCTTCTGCCTACTCCATCGGGCCGCATCTGTATCCGAAAATGAACGTAAACATTGCGCGCGACTTTCAGGCGATCAGCCTGGTTGCTTCCACGCCGCACGTGCTCGTCACATCGCCGCAATTGGGGCCGAAATCGCTGAAAGAATTTCTCGATTTCGCCAGGAGCAAGGGCGATCTGAACTGGAGCCATGCCGGCATCGGCAGCTCCACCCACCTGGTCGGCGAAAAATTCATGCTGGAAACCAAACTCCGGCATACCGGCATCCCGTTCAAGGGCGCCCCCGAGGCGCTGACGGATGCCATCTCCATGCGGGTGTCTCTGTTTTTCGCGGCGGTGGGACATGCCGCGCCGTTTGTTCAAGACGGCAGAGTGATCCCCCTCGCGGTGACCAGCAAAGACCGGTCGCCCGCCCTGCCCAACGTGCCCACCGTAGCCGAGTCGGGCATGGCTGGCTTTGATTATGAAGTCTGGTTCCTGATCGCGGCGCCCGGCAAAACGCCCAAACCCATCGTCGGTAAACTTTCATCCGACGTGCGGCGCGCACTCGGCCTGAATGATTTCAAACGCACGCTGGACACCATGGGTTCCGTCGGGCGTCCGATGACGCCGGACGAAGCGCAGGCCTACGCCCTTAAAGAATACGAGACCCTCGGCAAGGTGATAATCGCCGCCAAGGTGCCGATCAACTGACGGCAACGCGGCAAGGGCCCGGTTTCAGCAGCGGCTTTTCTGTGACTGACATGCTGCAATATTTTTGTTGATGTCTTTCCCACGAAGGCGGAAATCCAGCCCATGCGAGACACATGGGTTCAATGCGCCGCCATCACGCTATACCACGCTATAGCGTGCAAGCTTTTCGTCATCGAGAACGATTCCGAGCCCGGGCCCCGATGGCAGAGCGATGTTGCCGCGGCTGATATCGAGCCGGGTCGTGGCCACGGTATCCACCACCTTCAGCGGCCCCACGCACTCCAATCCAGGCAAGACATTGCGCGACGTGGCGGCGAGCATGATCTCCGCCGTCGTACTGAGATCCAAGCCAAACCCGTGTCCCAAAACCACCGGCAGACCTGCCGCCTCCGCGGTTGCCAGCATCCGCGCGGCCTGCAACAGGCCACCCGCTTGCTTGATGCCAAACTTCACGAAGTCGGCGCAGTCCGCCTTGATAACCCGAATCAGGCTTGCGTGATCGCTGATCGATTCGTCGGCCATGATGGGTACGCCGCCTTCCCGACGAACCCGCGCCAAACCAGCCAGATCGTCCTTGGGCGTCGGCTGCTCGAACAACTGAATGTCGCAGGATTGGATGGCGCGGCACAACGCAAGCGCCTGATCCACGGTGCATTGTTGATTGGCATCCATGCGCAGCTTCACGTCCTTGCCGACCGCATCGCGTACCGCCATGACCCGGGCGCCATCCTTGCCGACATCGTTGCCCACCTTGATCTTCAGCGACTTGAACCCGGCGTCCGTCCAGCGCTTCGCTTCGGCCGCCGCCTCGCCGGGTGGAAGTTCCCCAACCCAGCCATTGAATAACACACGGTCAAGGAGCGCGCCGCCAAGGTAGTCATGGAGCGCGATGCCTGTCCGCCGGCAGACCAGCTCTATGCATGCGAGTTCAACGCCCACGGCGGCGCCGGGCTGCGTGGGCGCCAGCTGGGAGGCGATCTCGGCGATCCGGTTGACGTTAGCCGGGTCCTTTCCAATCAACGCGGGAACGATACGGTCCCGAATGGCAACGGCCAGCTCGGGCGCCGTATTGGGCGACTGAGCCCTGGTCGAAGGGTCGATGCTGCTGATGCCGATTGCGCCGTCCGACGCCGTGACTCGAACCACAACGCCCTTGGTGACATTCTTGGAAGTTCCGCCGCTCGTGAACGTGCCGGCCAGCGGCATACCTATGCAGAATACCTCGACCTTGCTAATGGTTGCATTCATTGCGGACCTATATTGTTGTTATATGGAGGGACAGAACCGTAACCTAACTCCGAGCGCCGTCCGCCCAACTCGACGACGAATTGAAAAAACATGCCGAAACAATGCATTAGACTCCACCCCGTCAGATTTCATGCCCCACTAAAAATCCACGAAAAGCAGCACGGTCAAATGGTCAAGGTTTCGCCCGCTTCCCACAAAACCAGACCCCGGTCGTTCGCCAACAATAATACGCGGAAAAGCTGTTGCCGGGATTTGCGGGCGCCGCCAATGTGCATAGGAGACATCGGCCGCTTTCGCACCAGGCTGTTTAGCGACACTCGCGCCCGAAAAAACCTCACCCCACAATCCCCATCCAGAACTGCGTATCGTTGCCGGTATCCACATCCACCTTGCTCACGTAGGTGAGCTTGCCGTCGCCGCCCACGCGGAAAACCGCAAGACTCGCCGGGATGGTGACAAGCTTGCCGCCTTTGCGCGCGAGGATCGGATGGGAATTGGCGGCGATCAAAAACCGTCCGCTGGCGTCGAGCGCGAAGGTGCGCGCCACCACGCCGCACGTATCAACGTGCTGGATGATCACGGGCTCGCCACTTTGCGGATCGATTTTGCACACAACGATATTGTTTTCGCCACCGATGTAAACGTCCTTGCCGTTTTCATTCTCCACGCCGCTGGCGCGATTGACGACGTACACAAACCCGCCGTTCGGATGCACATGGATGGTGCCGCAACGCTGCCGCCGTTTGGCGCCTTTCAAATCCGCCAGCAATTGCGTTACCTGCGCGGGCGTAGCTTCCACCTTGGTGCCATCGGCGCTTGCACGGTACAGGTGCATCAGGTTTTGCAACTCCAGCGACGCGTATATCCAGGGTTGCCGCGGATGAAAATCAATATGCCGCGGACCGAAGCCATACCCCCCGTTCGGCGCGACGGACATGCCGGGCGTCAATTGCCCGCTGTCGCTGTCGTAGGCATAAACCTTCAGCGCGCCCGGCTCTTCGGGCCGCGTGTCGGTGGCCTTGTTGCCGCGCGTCACCAGAATCACGGCCTTGTTCGACAGCGCCACCCGCACCTGATGTGCGTAGATGCCCGTGTCGAGCGTTGCGTGC
Organism: Betaproteobacteria bacterium UBA5216; assembly: GCA_002412495.1. GTDB lineage: Bacteria > Pseudomonadota > Gammaproteobacteria > Burkholderiales > SG8-41 > UBA5216. Next base: position 53,845 of record DHVE01000008.1, on the reverse strand, counting down.
TGTTGCACTATGGCGCCGATGCGGCCATCGCGCTCGATGCGATGTACGGTCAAATGGCTGGGCTTGTTGTAGGCGATCAAGGCGTGTTGGCCGGTGATATCGACCGTCATGTGCACCGGACGCGACGGCAGCGCCACGGGGATGCCGTGTTCGGACAAAACCCCGGAAGCCGCATCGCGCCGCAACACCACGATGCAGTGCGCATCGCCGCCAGCCTCGGGCGATCCATTGCTGCATGCCACATACAGCAGCGGCGTCGTGGGATGCGACCACGCATACTGCACCTTGTACGGCAGCACCAGCGAATCGCGCCGCGACAGGGACGCGGTTTCAGGATGTAAATCGTAATGCGTGAGTGTCTTGCCGACGCTGGCATAGACCGGAATGGGGGCATTCGAGTTCGATTGCGATGTACTCATGAGAGACTCCGTGGCACTGGAAAATTATGAAAATTTTTCGGCAAGTATGGCACACTGATGTCATGTTGTAATTTACAGGCTCTTCAAAAAAGCTGCCGCGGAACGACCATGAATCACCACGCAATCCGTCATTCCTGCGCAGGAATGACTATCTTGGCCGGCGTGCTGTTTGCGCCCTGCGCGCCGCTGCACGCACAGGTTTATCCCGCACGCTCGGTGCGCTTCGTGGTGCCGGTCGCACCCGGCGGCGCCACCGACATACTCACGCGCGCACTCGCGCAACGGCTGGCCGCCGCATGGGGACAGCAGGTGCTGGTGGACAACCGGCCCGGCGGCGGCAGCAACGTGGGCTTTGAAGTCGCGGCCCTTGCGCCCGCCGATGGCTACACGCTGCTGATGGCGCAGCCGGCGTTCACCGTGAACGTGAGTCTCTACAAAAAACTCGCTTACGATCCCCTGCGCGACTTTTCGGCGATCACACTCGCCGCCACCAGTGCCAATGTGCTGGTGATTCATCCTTCCGTGCCCGCGTACACGCTGAAGGATTTCATTGCGCTGGCAAAATCAAAACCGGGGCAGCTCAATTACGCCTCGTCGGGCAACGGCACCACCGGCCACTTGAGCGGCGAGTTGTTCAAGACCGTCACCGGTGTTTCGATCACGCATGTGCCGTACAAGGGCGCCGGGATTTCCGTCACCGATCTCTTGGGCGGACATGTCGATCTCGCGTTTCTGAGTTTGCCGTCGGTGGTGCCGCAACTCAAGGCCAAGCGATTGCGCGCACTCGCCATCACAAGCGCCAAACGTTCCGCGCTGATGCCGGACATACCCGCGTTCGCCGAGGCCGGCCTGCCGGGCTACGATGTTACCGGCTGGTACGGTGTGGTAACGCGTACCGGCGTGCCCAAAGAGGTTATTGCGCGCGTACACGTCGATACGTCGCGCGTCATGGCGCAGCCGGACGTCGTGCAGACGCTGGCGTCGTTCGGGCTGGAAGCCGCACCCGCCAATACGCCCGAGGAATTCGGCGCTTTTTTGCGCGCGGAGATCGGCAAATGGGCCAAAGTGGTCAAAACAGCAGGCGCAAAAGCCGACTGAGGCCGGCCCGTGGCGAGACAGCGAACCTGACGCGGAAAAATCAGTCGAAGTGTATTGATGCGGAGTCCATCAATTGCTGGTAAGGTAGCGCTGCTGTTAATGCAGGCGGGTTCTATCGTATGTTGAATTGCAGTCTCATGGAGGAGGTTCCATGTTTAAACATATATTGATGCCTACCGATGGCTCAGCCCATTCCGAAAGAGCCGTAGAGCGCGGAATCGAGCTGGCAAAGCTGTGCGGTGCGAAAGTCACCGGAATGCACGTCATGCAGGATTATCAAATGATGATGGCTTCCGAAGGCATGGTGCCGCCCGGCATGGAAGAGCAGATGGACAAGCAGGCGCGCGATCAGGCGGCGAGTTTTCTCGCGTTTGTGCAAAAAGCCGCGGATGTCGCGGGTGTGCCTTGCGAAACGCTGGTGGTCAAGGGCCATCATCCGTATGACGCGATTGTCGATACCGCGAACGCGCGCGGCTGTGATCTAATCGTGATGACCGCACGCCACCGCAAGGGTCTGGGCGCGTTGATCATGGGCAGCGAAGCCAGCCGCGTGCTGCACCGCTCGTCGATTCCGGTGCTGACGTTCCGCGGCATCATGAGCGCGGATCATCCCGACAAGAAATAGGCGCGGCCTTACCGCTAGCCCTAGCCCTCGGGCGGTTTTTTCGCGGGCGGCATGCGTGACATCACGCCGCCCGCGGCCATGATCGCGGCGACGATCCAGAACACCGCCGATAATCCCAGCGCCGTGCCCACCGCGCCGAAAACCACGGGGCCCGCCACGCGCACAAAGTTATTGCCGGTGAGCCGCAGGCCGAGGGTTTGCGCCGAGCGCCCTTCGGGGGAACTGGCATACATAAGTATCACCGTCAGCGGTATGCCGATGCCCATGCCCAGCCCAAAAATAAAACTGATCGCGCCCAGCGTCAGCGCGCTGCCCGCAAACGGCACCATCGCAAAGCCCGCCACGCCGGACCAGAACACCCAGCCCAGCAGTGTTTCGCCGGGCACGCGCTTGATCATGCGTGGCAAATACAGGCGCACGATGATGGCGGCGACCGCGACCGCCCCCAGCACCGCGCCGATGGCGGAAGCCGACAAGCCGATGGAATGCCCGTACACCGGCACGTAAAACTGAAACAGATCGTAGCCCAACTGTATCAGCGCGCTGAGGATCAGCATGTGCCACACGCCGCGATCGAGCAATACACCCTGGGGCGCCGCGGCGTGCGCGGCCGCCGGCTTGCCCGGCGGAAAAATGCCGCCCCACACCAGAACCAGCACCAGCGCAGTCACCGAAAATGACGCCGCGATCAGGCAGGCTACCGCGTGCCCCCAATGATCGATTGAAAACCCGGCGATCAGCGGACCGACAAAATTGGTCAACGCACCAATCAAACTGAAATTGGTGAAATTGCGCGCGCGTTGTTCCGGCTTGCTCAGCGAGCCGATATTGTTTTGCAGCGTGACATGAAAAAACGCCTGCGCCAAACCATTGAGCGCCGCGGCCACATACAGCACGGTCAGCGTATGAAAAAAATACGGCAGCAGCAGCGACACGGCGCCGCTCACGGAGGCAAACGCCAGCAAGCCGCGCGCGCCCAGCCGGTCCGCCATCGCGCCCACCGGCCACGACAGCAACAGCGGGAACACAAACAGCAGTCCGCCCAGTAACCCCACTTCAGAGGCCGATGCACCGATGTGCAGCGCGAACAAGGTGAACAACACCCGCCCCGCGCCAGCGGCCACGAAGTTGAAAAAATCCAGCCACAGCGTCAATGCAATTGCCATGGCGCTCAGGCTTTCAAGGAGGGAGATAAGACAATGAGACGAAACACAACGCAGCCACACGGATAAAGCGCCGCAGGCATTGCGGCACAGCGAGCATTATAACATAACTATATGTTTTTATTGAATATTTTATGCAACGCCCGGCTGATTCAATCGCAATGCCCGCTGATACGCGTCGCGCGCGGTGGTGCGCCTCAGGTAATCGTGCAGCGCATCGGGCAAGGCGATCTTGCGGCGTATCGCGCCATTCAAGCATGTGGTCAACAGAATGTCCGCGCCGCTGAAGGTTTCGCCCAGCACGTACGGCGCGCCGTCCAGGCGCGTTACGGCGGCCTTGGCCTGACGCACGAATCCGTCACGCGCCGCTTGCAGCGCGTTCGGCGCATCACCGTAGAGGTGTGGCAGGTCTTCGTGCTTGCGAATCACATACAGCGTGTTGGCGTCGAGTTCCATCATTGCAAAAAAGCACCACTGGTCGTAACGCGCACGCTCACGTTGCGCGACCGGCGGGCACAGGTTGCGCGCCGCGCCGTAGGTGGTCGCAAGATAGTTCACGATGGCCGCACTTTCCGTCAGCACAAAATCGCCTTCCTGCAATGCGGGAATTTTCTGGCTGGGGTTGAGTTGCGTGTATTCCGGTGTATGCGTTTCGCCGGAACGTGACGTGATCGCGCGCCGCTCGTAGGGCAACTCCAGCTCCGCCAGCATCCAGTGCGCGCGCATCGTGCGCGAGGTGCCCACGCCCCACAGTATGCGCGCCGGGTTCGCGGTCATGTTCGTAATCAAAGCACGATCTCGCGCGCCGCGCCGCGCACATCCATCTCGAACTCCAGATCAATCACCGGCGGCCGCGCGTAGTGCCATGTCAGGCCTGTCGCGCACGCCCCACCACCGCCACGCGAGGCCAACAGTTCTCCCACCAGGTGCCCGATATTCTGTACGGTGTACGCCTGTGTGTGTATCGCATCGGTCCAGCCAAAACCCAGCAACCCGAGGCGGCGTTCCATCTCGGCAATCACAAACATCACTTTCTCCCGCATGCCCTCGGGCGAGGTGTCGCCCAGCCGCACAATGCGCTCGCGGTACGAGCCGCCTTGCGCGCGCGCCTCGCCGCCGCCCGACAATATAAAAGTGCCACGCGCCGCGTTCTGCTGCGCCGGCACCGTATATGAAAACGCCGCCATCACCGGCGCTTTTGGCGCGTCATACATCGGGCACACATTGGTGCGCGCCACCGGGTTGACGGGCGCATCGCCATCTGAGCCGCCGCGATAAATTCCCCATCGCTCCAGAGTGGTGACATACGCCTTGTTAAAATCGATGAAGCCCTGTTCGGTGAATTGTGCGGGCGAGCGCAGTTCGCACGCGGCAAAGGCGGTAACGGGCCGGCCGATTGTTTTGAGATGCACTTCGACCGCGGCAAACGCCTCTGCTAAAGGCAGGGGCTTCGAAAAACGCGCGCGTTCGATTTCAAAACCCGGTTCCGCCGCCACGCCGGCGGAATACTGAAACACCGCCTTGATATAGCGGTAGTGACCCGCGGTGAATACGGGAACCACGGAATTTTTCTCCATTTTTCATTCAACCCTGGCTAAACAAACTCAACAGCATCACTGTCGCTCCTGCGCAGGCGGGAACGACATTACGGGCAATGCGATGGATGTAACGCATAGGCTACAGCGCAAGAACCCTCATCAAAACATGAGTTACGTTACCATATCCCCTATCGCAAGGCTGCATCGCACCTTCGCCGACCATCGGGAATGCTGACTGCACTGGAGAAAGCAAATTGAAAACGTCCCCATACACCAACTTGTTGATGGCACTGGCACTCGTCGCCGCCATACCGCTCTCGGTCGCACAGACCGCCAACTACCCCGCCAAACCCATCCGCATGACCGTTTCATCCGGCGCGGGCGGTGGGCTGGATTTTGTATCGCGCCTCGCGGCAACCGCGATGACGGAATCGCTCGGCCAAAGCGTGGTGGTCGATAACCGCGCGGGTGCGAGCGGCAGCATCGCGGCGGAAATCACCGCGCTGGCGCCGCCCGATGGCCACACCGTGATGATGCTCTCGGCAAGCCTGGTGGTGTACGGCATCGTCAACAAGACGCGCTACGACCTGTATCGTGACTTCGATCCCATATCGCAGATTGCCGCCAGCCCTTACTTTCTCACCGTGCATCCCTCGCTGCCCGTAAAAAGCGTGAAAGACCTCGCGGCGTGGGCCAAGGCCAATCCCGGCAAACTCAGCTACGCCTCCACCGGCAACGCGTCGCTGGGGCACCTCGCCACGGCGTTGTTTGCGAATCTGATGGGCATGCCCGCGACCCACGTGCCGTACAAGGGCGTGGGTGCGGCGCTATCCGATCTGCTTTCCGGGCAAATCCAGATGAGCATACTCAGCGGCGGCTCGGTGTTCGGCCAGGTGCGCTCGCAAAAGCTGCGTGCGATCGCGGTTGCCAGTACCGCGCGCGTGAAAGTCTCGCCTGACCTGCCGACCATGATTGAATCCGGCGTGCCGGGTTACGCCGTGACGCAATGGCACGGCATGACCGCGCCGCGCGGCACGCCACGACCCATTATTGACCGGCTGTATCGTGAAGCGGTGAAAGCAACGCAGCGCGCCGACGTCGCCTCGCGCCTCGCGCAGGACGGCACCGAGGCGGTAGCGAGCACGCCGGAACAATTCGCGGCGTTTCTGAAATCCGAGCGCGATCAGTGGGCGAAGGCCGCCAAGATAGCGAACATACGTAACGAATAACCGGGGAAAAACAGCAACATGGATTATTCAGCCTACAAGCACATGAAGATCGAACGGAACGGAAAAATTCTGACGATCATGCTCAACCGCCCGCCGATGAATCCGATTCATTACGAGTTGCACAACGAACTCGCGCGGCTGTGGCATCAAGTACAGCTCGATCATGATTCGGATGTGATCATTTTTACCGGCGCGGGCGATGTTTTTTCCGCCGGCGGCGACATCCCGATGATGCAAAAACGCATCGACAACCCCGAGCTTTTCAACCAGAAAAACCTGGAAATGAAGCAGATGATTTTCGGTCTGCTGGATCTCGAAAAACCCGTCATCGCGCGCATCAACGGCGACTGCATCGGACTCGGCGCGACGCTGGCGCTGCTGTGCGACATCAGCATCGCGGTGGACGACGCGCGCTTTTGCGATCCGCACGTCAAAATGGGTTATGTAGCGGGCGACGGCGGTGCAATCATCTGGCCGCAATTGATCGGCTATGCGCGCGCCAAGGAGTATCTGCTGACCGGCGACGTGCTTGACGCCAAGGAGGCCGAGCGCATCGGCCTGATCAACCACGCCGTGCCGCGCGATCAACTGGACGCCAAGGTCAACGCATTGGCGGAACGGCTTGCCAATGGCCCCACCAAGGCGATCAAGTGGACCAAGGCCAGCATCAACCTGCCGTTGCGACAGTTGGCGCATTCGATGCTGGATGCCTCGCTCGCATACGAAGCCCTAACCAATATTGGCGCCGATCATCAGGAGGCCGTCACGGCCTTCAAGGAAAAGCGCAAACCCAAATTCACCGGCCGCTGAGAATAACCCATGCGAAAAGCGCTCGATCATCTACGCGTGCTCGACATGAGCCGCGTGCTTGCAGGTCCGTTTCTGGCACAAAACCTCGCCGACTTCGGCGCCGATGTCATCAAGGTGGAGCGGCCTCACCACGGTGACGAATCACGCACCTTCCCCCCCTACGCGAAAGACGCCGCCGGCCACGACACGGAAGACTCCGCTTATTTCATGTCGATCAATCGTGGCAAGCGCTCGATTACCATCGATATCGCCACGCCGCGCGGGCAGGCGCTGGTAAAAAAGCTCGCCGCGCAATCCGACGTGCTTATTGAAAACTACAAGGTCGGCGATCTGAAGCGTTACGGTCTGGATTATGAAGCGATCCGCGCCATCAACCCGCGCATCGTGTATTGCTCGATCACCGGCTTCGGGCAGACCGGGCCTTATCGAAACCGCCCCGGCTATGACTACATTTTTCAGGCGATGAGCGGGTTGATGAGCCTCACCGGCGGGCCAGATGAGTTGCCCGGCGGCGGACCGGCGAAAGTGGGGCTCGCCATTTGCGATGTCATCACCGGCATCTATTCGAGCTTTGCGGTAATGACCGCGCTCGCCGAGCGCGAAAAATCCGGCGCCGGCCAGTACATCGATATGTCGCTGCTCGACACCACCATCGCGACGATTTCCCACATCAACATGAACTACCTCATCGGCGGCATCATTCCCAAACGCATGGGAACGGGCCACCCTAGCATCGTGCCGTACCAGATGTTTCAAGCCAAGGACGGCCCGATGGTGGTGGCGGTGGGCAACGACGGCCAGTTTGCAAAACTCTGCGGACTGCTCGGGTTTCCGGAGCTTCCAAAGGATCCACGATTTCTCACCAACCCGCTGCGTGTCCAGCATCGCGATGCGCTGATTCCGCAACTCGAAGCGGCGTTTGCGAAAAAAAAAGCTGGCGAATGGATCGCCAGTCTGACCGGGCTCGGCGTGCCCTGCGGCCCTCTCAACAACATTCAACAAGTGTTTGACGATCCGCATGTGCAGTCGCGCGGCATGCAGGTAAAAATTCCGCATCCGCGCGCGGGCTCGGTGCCCGCGCTCGCCAATCCCGCACGCCTGTCGCAAACGCCGCCGCAATATGAGCGGGCCGCGCCAGCGCTGGGTGAGCACACGCATGAAATTCTGCGCGATGTGCTTGGGCTTTCGCAGACGGATATCGATCAACTCGCCGCCGAGAAGGTGATTTGATGCCTGGCGAAGTCAGGGTGGCAATGAGGTTGGGAACGGGCGCAAAAACGGCGGCGGCAACGGCGCTGGCGGCCATGCTTTCATCCGCCGCCTTCGCGCAAGCCTATCCGCAAAAGCCGGTGCGATTCGTTGTCCCCTACGGCGTCGGCGGTCCCGGCGATGCCATCGGCCGCATGATCGGCCGGCAATTGACCGACCGCCTCGGACAACCGGTGGTCATCGACAATCGCAGCGGCGCCACCACCATCATCGGCACGGAACTGGTCGCGAAATCCGTCCCTGACGGACATACGCTGTTGCTGATTTCAACGACGCATGCGGTAAACCCCGGTTTGTTTCCAAAGCTGCCTTACGATCCCATCAAGGATTTCACCCCAGTCACCCTGATTACGGCCACCCCGTTTATGCTGGGCGTACATCCTTCGGTTGCCGCGAATTCGGTTGCCGAACTCATCGCGGTCGCGCGGAGCAAACCGGGGGCCCTGAACTATGGATCATCGGGCGCGGGGAGTTCCATACATCTCACCACCGAGCTGCTGAAATCGGCGGCCAATATTCAATTGACGCACGTGCCCTACAAAGGCAGCGGACCGGCATTCATTGATCTGATCGGCGGACAAATACAGATGCTGTTCAGCAGCACGGTATCGACCATGCCGCACGTAAAAAGCGGAAAAGTCCGGGGACTGGCCATCACCAGCCTCAAGCGCGCGGCCGCCTTGCCGGAGATCGCGACCATCGCCGAATCGTATCCGGGCTTCGAATCGAGCTCCTGGTTTGGATTGCTCGTTCCCGCGCACACACCTCAACCGGTGATCGGCCGCCTGCTGCGAGAAACCCGCGCGGCATTAAAAGCGCACGATGTAAATCAGGCGCTGGTAAGCCAGGGCGCCGAACCGGGAGGATCGTCACCGGCCGAGTTTGGCGCTTATTTCCAGGCGGAGATTGCCAAGTGGGCCAAGGTCATCAAGTCAGCGGGCATCAAGCTGGAGCAATAATTCCGCCATAATGGTTTGCTGCAACGTCTGGAACACTCACTGCGCGCCGTGCTTCCGCAGAAACCCTAACGCAATCCCCGCGCATTCATCCGGGTCGGTCGCGCCCACGTGATACCCATCCACCGGCAACGCGACGATTTCCGCCTGCGGCAGTTTTTCGCGGTACACGTCCCTATCGGAACGGCTGTACGACCGGCGCGGTGATTCGGTGGTGAGCACCAGCGCGGGGCATTTCACTTCATGCAGCGTCGAGCCGACATCGATGGTGCTGACCCAGCGCATGTAGGCCCGCGCGGTTTCGATGCGCGTTGATCCCATGAGATTGACCCACCACTCGAAGCCTTCCGGCGGCATGCGCGTTCCCAAGCGAGGCGGCATGGTCTCGCGCGCCCAGCTTTTGACGCCGTGCGCCTCCATGTGCGCGAGCCAGTCGCGCGGTTTGGGCGGATCCAGCGGCACGGAGGCGAGGGTGAGCGTTTTCACCAGCGCGGGTTTCAGGCGCGCGAGTTCTATGGCCACCAGCCCGCCGCTTTTCGCACCCATCACGTGCGCGCGCCCGCCGCCAAATTCGGTAATGAGTTTCGCCGCGTGCTCGACAAAATTGTGCGTGCTGAACGCATTGACATCCGGCACCGCACTCGATTGCCCGAAGCCCTGCTGATCAAAACGAATCACGCGATAATGTCGCGCGAGATGCGGCGCCCATGCACGCCATGCGGGCGTGCTTTCCGTGAAGCCGTGAATCAACAGCACGGATTCCGGCGTGGTCCACGGATCGGTGTAGTCGTCGATCTCATAGTAGAGTTTGCAGTCGGCGATGTCGAGGAATGGCATACTATAAGTAACTGTTTTTAAATGTTATTTAATTACTTTCTGGCCTTGATAATCTTCGCCCACTTCGCGATATCCGCGCGGATCACCGCATCGAATTCCGCGGGTGTGTTGCCGATGGCGCTTGCGCCTTCTCCCGCCAGCGCTGGCTGTATATCGGGCGAGCGAATAATTTTTACCAGCTCGCGATTCAGGCGCTCGATCACCGCACGCGGCGTGCCCGCTGGCGCGAGTATGCCGTTCCAGCCGCGCGCTTCATAACCCGGCAGCGTGTCCGCGATCGGCGGCACATCCGGCAAGGGCGCGGCGCGTTGCTTCGAACCCACGCCGAGCGCGCGCAGCCGCCCGGCTTTGACTTGCGGCACTGCCGATCCCACCGACCCAAGCAGGTAATAATCAATTTCGCCCGACACCACCGCCGTCATGCCCTGCGGCGAGCCTTTGAACAATACTTGCGTGAATTTGAATCCCGCCATTTCACCAAGCAAGTCCGCCGCCAGCGCGCCCATGCTGCCCAATCCCACCGCGCCATGGTTAAGCCCGCCGGGTTTGGTTTTGGCGTGCGTGATGAAATCCGCCATGTTGCGCGCGGGCATTTGCATACCCACGATCAACACCGGCGCCACGGCGCTCACCAGCGTGACCGGCGCGAAATCCTTTACCGTATCGTACGGGATGTCGGCAAACAAACTCGGATTGGTCACATGCGACGGAAACGCCATCAGCAGCGTGTAACCATCGGGCGCGGACTTGGCGACAATCTGCGATCCCACAATCCCGCTCGCACCCGGCCGGTTGTCGATCACCACCTGCTGACCCAGCGAATCACCCAGCTTGGGCGCGATATTGCGCGCAAGGATATCGGTAACGCCGCCCGCGCCGCTGGGGATGATAAGGCGGATGGGGCGCGACGGAAATATCTCGGCGGCGAACGCGGGGGTGAGCGGCACGACCAACGCGAGGCAAAGGAACGAGTGTTTCATGCGGGCACTATAGCGCGAACCCGCGGGCTTGGCATAACATGCGCAAAAGCCTCCACTGTGATTCCCGCTTTCGCGGGAATGACATTATTGGTTTATTGCGTTTTTCACTATTGAGACAACCCGCCATGAAACTCCAACTCTGCTACGCCCCGCAAACCTGCGCCACGGTGCCTTTCATCACCCTCACCGAAGCCGGCGCGGATTTTGAAGTGCTGAATTTGAATTCACGTTCCGGCGATTTGAAAAAACCCGAATTCCTGAAACTCAACCCCAAGCACAAAGTGCCGGTGCTGATCATCGACGGCGAACCGCTCACCGAGAATCTCGCCATTCAGGTATGGATCGCGCGCAACTTTCCCAAGGCCAAACTCCTGCCCGCCGACCCCATGGAGGAAATCAAGGCGATCTCGCTAATGTCCTTCTGCGGCTCCGGCATCCACCCGCACTTGACGCCCAACGCACGCCCCGAGAACTACTGCGATCTGCCTGGCTCGGCGGAGAACGTGAAAAAAGTCGGCAACAAGCTGCTGTTCGAGGACTTCGCCGTGATCGACAACCTGCTCGCGGGGCGCGAATGGCTCTTCGACCATTTCACTGCGTGCGATGCGTATTTCTTCTGGTGCTTCCGACGCGGGATTTCATTCAAGCTCGATCTGTCGCAATTCAAGAACTGCCACGCGCATTTGGAGCGCATGCAGCAGCGCGCCAGCGTGCAGAAGCTCATCGCGCATGAGCAGCGGGTGATGGAAGCGTTTGCGAAGGCGGTCTAATCCAGCAGCACAAACTTTCCCACCGGCGCCCCCCGCCCGTTAACCACCACCTCCACCCGATGCACGCCGCGGTAATGTTTGCGCGTGGTCAAATCCCTCAGCGACAGCCGTTTGCTGAAAGACGTCACGGCCTTGGCCCCCAACTCAAGCTCACGCAGCTTGAACACCTTGGGCCGCGCGCTGCCGTTGGCCTTGACGAAATGCACACAGAGATCCACCACCAGCCGTTGCGCGCGTGGCGCGGCGCTCGCCAGATCAAACGATACCGTCACGCTCGCGCCTTTCTTAACGCGCGCGGGCGCTACTTGGGCGTTCTTGATTTTTACCTTCGCCTCGCCGCCAAACCCGAGCACACGCAATGCCCCCTGCTCACCGCGTTTGACCGCCGAACGCAGCGCGTGGCGAATGATCCATTGCCGCTCATCGCTGGCGTTTTTCATCCAGCGTTCCGCAGTCTCAAACAACAAATCAGGATGATCCTTGCCGATGTCGTTCAAGTTGTTCGCCACCGAGCGGCGCACATAGAGCGACGGATCGTCTTTCAGCAATTCCAGTAGCGCCAACACGGGGCGCGGGTCTTGCTGAAACGCGCGCAGGCGTGGCGCCCACGGCAGGCGCGGGCGCGTGCCTTCGGAGACGAGACGACGCACGTGGTGACTGGGGTCGGTAGCCCATGCCCTCAAGATTCTTAAGGTATCTATCTGTTTATATTGAAGAAATCGCCTAATACTGAATTCGGCGGAAAAGCGCTGTGTTAGTGCATGCTGGGCACGCATCGACGCTTCAAGATGTTCAAGTCCATGCTGGGCGACAAACAGGGTGTGTGGCAAAAACATAAACGCGGTGATGGGATTTTTGCCCGCGTTTATCGTCTTCGGTGACGTAGGCTGATCCAGCGACGCCAGCAGTATCTCCACCGCCGCCGGAAAATCATCGGGCAGATGCGCGTGCAGCGCGTCGGCGATTTTCGCGCCGCGCTGCATGAGTTCAAGCGCCTCAAAACCATCTAGCGCGTGTTTCACGAACGACTGCACATCGAAAGCCGGATGCACCGCGCGGACCATCGCGGCGATGCGGCGGGGGATATCCGGGCCGTAGTGGTTCTTGAGCGCTTCAGCCATGCATTACCGCTACTGCACGCGGATATTCGCGTTGCGTATCACCTTGGTCCACTTGTCGCGCTCTTCCGCGATGTGCGTGCGGAATTGCTCCGGCGTGCTGGTGGCCGCCTCCGAGCCATCCACCAGCAGTCGCTTGACAACCTCCGGCTGACTCATCGCCGCAGCGACCCCCTGCGAAAGACGCTCGACGATGGGCCGCGGCGTATTCAGGGGCGCGAGCAGGCCGTACCAGTTGACCACCACCACGCCGGGCACGCCCGCCTCGACTATCGTCGGCAAATCGGGCACTACGTTCGTACGTTTGGGCAGCGTTACTGCCAGGGCACGCAGCTTACCGGCACGAACATGCGGCAGTGACGAGACAATGGCCGGAAACGACATGTCGATGTTGCCGGCGATCATGTCCGAATACGCAGCACCTATGCCTTTGTAAGGCACATGTGTCATACGCGTGCCGGACATGGCCGTGAAAAGTTCACCCGTCAGATGTATCGGGCTGCCGATGCCCGATGAAGCATAGTTGAGCTTGCCGGGATTTGCCTTCAGGTGCTGCACCAGTTCGGCAATATTGCGTGCCGGCACCGACGGGTGTATCGCCACCAGATAGCCCTGCGCGCTGATCTGCGACACCGGCGCGAAATCACGCAGCACATCGAAGCGCGCCTTGTAGAGTGCCGGGAAGATCACAGCGGTGGCGCTGATGATAAGCAGGTTATGGCCATCGGGCGCGGACGTTGCCGCGATTTCCATCGCGATGTTGCCGCCAGCGCCGGGGCGGTTGTCAACCACCACGGTCTGGCCCAGGTTTTCGCCAAGCTTTTGCGCCATCGCGCGCGAGATGGTATCCATCCCGCCACCGGGCGCGATGCTGACCACGGCACGCAGCGGGCGGTTGGGAAATTTTTGCACCTGAGCGAGTACCGGCGCCGCCGCGAGCACGGCAACAACCGCAATTGCAATACCGCTTGTTGATTTCATACGTTGCCCCCAATTTCAGATCGTCCGCAACACACGCGGAAAAAACACATGCAGCAACACGCCGCGTCCCGCCAGAAATCCCATCACGGCGATCCACAACCCGGCGTTGCCGAAAAGCGGCATCAGCGTATACAGCAGCGCCAGAAACAGCACAAACGATGCCATTACCGTGTTGCGCATGATACGCGTGCGCGTCGCGGCCAGATACACGCCATCATAGGTGTACGCCCACACCGACGCCAGCGGCATCAGCACCGGCCACCACAGGTAGTTAGCGGCGGCCGCGCGCACCTCGGGTATGCTGGTCATCAGCGCAATGATGGCCGGCCCGGCCACGGCGTAAATCGCGATGTTGATCACGCCGACCACCCCCGCCCACAGGAACACTACGCGCCGGTCATGCAAAAAGGCCGCGCGGTCGCGCCGCCCCACCGATTCGCCGAGGATGGCTTCAGCGGCATACGCCACGCCATCGAGCGCATACGAGGTGAAAATCAGGAAGTGATGCAATACCTGGTTTGCCGCCAGTTGCACGTCACCCAGCTCGGCGCTTTTCGCCATGAAAAACCCCAGCACCGACACCACGCAAATGGTGCGCAGCACGATGTCCCCATTGATCGCCACCATGCGCCTGAGCTGCACCGGGTCGAGCAGGCGCGCGCGCTGTTGGCCGTGTGAGGCATCGTCGGGCAGCTCGCGCAACGTTTGCCTCACGCTGATCAATCCCAGCACGAGGCCCGCATATTCAGAAATCAGCGCGGCCGCCGCGACGCCGGGCACGTCCCAATGGAACACGAACACAAACACCAGGGCGAGCACGATATTCAGAAGGTTGACGATCACCTGTATCAGCAGCGGCGTGCGCACCTTGCGCAGCCCGTATAACCAGCCGACGATGGCGTAAGACCCCAGGACCGCCGGCATCGCCCACACGCGAATCAAAAAATATTCGCGCGCGTAGTGCTCCACCTGCGCGCTGGCATTAATGAGCCAGAACGCAAAACGGATGATCGGCAGTTGCAACACGATGACCACACCGCCGATCACGCCAGCCAGCAGCAAGGCACGCGCGATCATCACGCGCACCTCGGCATAATCGCCCGCGCCGCGCGCCTGCGCCGTGGGGCCGGTGGTGCCCATGCGCAGGCAGTTGAACAGGTGGTAGATGTAGTTGAACAACATCGCACCGATGGCCACCGCGCCTATGTAATACGGCTCGGGCAGATGGCCCACAACGGCGGTATCCACCGCGCCCAGCAATGGCACGGTAATGTTGCCGAGGATGATCGGCCACGCCATCGCCCAGACGTGGCGGTGGGTGTTGACGGGCGCGGGCGCGGCGGCTGTCACGACCGGTGACGCACGAGCGGTAGGTTGGGCTGAAAAGCCCAACGCAATGCTTGCTTGCCAACTGAAAAATGAGTGACGCTCGCAAAGCTCGTTGTGTTGGGCTTTTCAGCCCAACCTGCACGCTTTTCCGCCTGCGGCATGGCTTACAAACTCGCCAGCAGTTTGCCCCAGCGTGCATCAGGCCGGTGCTTCATGCGCGGCCCGGCGGCGTGCAGCGCCGCCCATGTGGTCGCCAGAATATTCAGAATCGCCGGTTTGCCGTACTGTGCCTCGATCAGTGGCACGGCGTGCATCGCGTGCCACAAACCGCCGGGCATCATGATCGCCTGTGCGTCGGGTGCTTCGCGCATGGCCTGCGCCGCGAGATCCAGCGCCAGTTGATGATCAGCGGCGGGATCGGCGGTCTTGTGCTGATCGAGCGTGCTGCCGCGCGCGGCGAGCGCGATGACTTCGATGCCGGCTTCGTTAAGATATTTTGTCAGCGCGGTGTTGGTGGGCTCATGCCAGCGCGTGGTGAGCGCGATTCGTGTTGCACCCAGATGTTTCAACGCCGCGATGTGCGCTTCGAGATCGGTATCGCACGCAATGCCGCTGCGCTGCTCGGCCTCGCCGAGAATTTCGCGCATGCGTCGGCGGCCCAAATGCGAGGCCACCGGCACGCCACTTAACGCGATGCGATCCACTTTCTTTTTCTTGAGAATGTCAATTGCGCGCCAGAATGCCGGCAGCTCGCGCTCCACGGCTTCGAGGCTGTGACCTTGCAGATTCAGCCCGGTGGTCACCAGCATCATGCCTTCGGGCGCGACGCGGTAAAACTGGTACGCATCCATGTCGGTTTGCAGATGCGGGATGATGTACCCCAATTGGTACCACGGATGGATGATGCTCATGTTGTCGTCTCCCGGTTTGGATTATTGAATGGTTCGGATGTTCGCGGCCTTGACCACTTTGTTAAGCTTCGGCACCTCGTCTTTCAGCCGTTCGCGCAGCCGCTCCGGCGGTCCGCCGATGGCATCGAGTCCTTCGGCCGTCATGCGTTCGCGCATCACCGGCGTGGCCAGAGTTTTGGCGATCACGCTGTTCCAGCGCGATACGATGTCACGCGGCAGATGTTTCGGCCCCCAGCAGCCGTACCACGAACTTACCTGAAAACCCGGAAAGGTTTCCGCCAGCGCCGGCATTTCCGGCAGGATCGCGCTGCGGTTCAGCGTGGTGATCGCGAGCCCGCGCACGCGGCCAGACGCCATGTGCTGCACCAGCGACGGCACCGCGCTCAGCTTCATCTGCACCTGTCCGGAAATCAAATCCACGGTGGATGGCCCGGTGCCTTTGTACGGAATGTGCGTCATGCGTATGCCCGCCGCCATCAGGAACAATTCGCTCGCAAGATGCGTGATGCCGCCCGTGCCGCTTGACGCATAGTTGAGGCTGCCGGAGTTCGCCTTGGCGTGCGCGATCAGTTCCTTGATCGATTTCGCGGGCACACCCGGATGTATCGCCACGATAAATCCCGCTTCGGCCATCAGCATGACCGGCGTGATGTCGTTCACCGCGTCGTACGGCAATTGAAACAGCGCCGCATTTGCCGCGTAACTGGCCGACACCATCGTCAAGGTATAACCATCCGGCGCGGCCCTGACGCCCAGTTCCGCGCCGATGGTGCCGCCCGCGCCCGGTCGATTGTCCACCACCACGCTCTGCCCCAACCCGTCGGATAACCCCTGTGCCGCGGCGCGCGCAATGGCGTCGGTGCCGCCGCCGGGCGGAAATGGCACGACGAGCCGCACCGGTTTTACCGGATAGGCCGCGGCGGATTGTTGCGCATGCGCGTTGGCAGCCAGCAGGGCCGCGAAGCAGATCGCACTACAAATGCCGTGCAATGATACAAAGGTTAAATTTAAAAAATGATTATAAAACATATGCTTACGTTAACTCGAATAATGTCGGCACGGAAACCTCGCGAACCGCCGCGGGGGGTGGAACCGCAGCCCCCGGCTTGCTCAACGCGCCCACGCGCACGCCCAGCAAGCGAATACGCCGATCCAGCGGCACGCGTTTCAAACATTCGCCCGCCGCACGGCGAATCACGACCGCGTCGCCTGTCGGGGCGTCGAGGGTGCGGTCGCGCGTGACGGTTTTGAAATTGTCGAAACGCAATTTCAGACCGATCGTTTTGCCGACCACGCCCTTGCGCAGCAAGTCTTCCGCCACGCGCACGCACAGGTTAGTAAAAATCTGCGAGAGTTTTTCGCGATCGCGCACCGGGTGTAAATCATCCTCGAAGGTGGTTTCGCGGCTGATGGATTTCGGTTCGCTGTAGGTCACCACCACGCGCTCGTCGCGTCCGTGCGCGGCATCGTGCATCCATGCACCGGTGTTTTTGCCGAAGTGTTCGATCAAGAACGCCGGCGGCGCCTGCGCCAGTTCACCGATGGTATGGATACCCAGCGCCTCCAGCCGCGCACTCGCCTTGGGTCCGATGCCATTGATCTTGCGCGCGGCCAGCGGCCAGATACGCGCGGGAATGTCGTCCGCGCGCAGCACGGTGATGCCGCCGGGTTTCTCCAGGTCGGACGCAATCTTCGACAGCAGTTTGTTGGGAGTGACGCCAATCGAGCAGGACAGGCCGGTGGCGTCCCGCACGGCGCTTTGCAGTTGCAGCGCAATCTCGCGCGCGCGCGTCCATGGGTTCGCCGGTGGATCCGCGAGCACTTCATCGGATAGATCAATATAAATCTCGTCAATGCCGCGATCTTCCACCCGCGGCGCCAACGCGCGCACCGCTTCCTTGAACAGCCGCGAGTAACGCCGGTATTGATCAAAATCCGCCGGCAGCAGCCACGCATCCGGCGCGAGCTTCGCAGCCTTCATCAATCCCATGCCGGAGTGCACGCCCAACGCGCGCGCCTCGTAGGTGGCTGTCGTGATCACGCCGCGTCCCGTGTAGGTCCGCAAAGTGGGAAACGGCGCACCGCTCGCGGGCTCGGGCCCTCGCCGCCGCCCGCCCACCACCGCCGGTTGCCCGCGCAACTGCGGATAGCGCAGCAATTCCACGGACGCATAAAAGGCATCCATGTCCAGATGGGCGATAAAACGGGATGGCATGATGCGGCAAGTGTACGGCGTTTGTCCCGGTATTGCGCCGCGCCGCGCATATTTGACCGGGCACGGTGCATTTGCTACGGTACTTGCATTCCCGCCATTCAAACCCACCGCACGCACGATGGATACCAAGACACCAAGATACAAAAAGAGGCAACTCAAATCATGACAGCCAACGCCGCAATAAGCCGGGACCAAACCACCCAGCCCTTCCAGATCGTGCCCTGCAAGGCCGCGCTCGGCGCGGAGGTTCAAGGCATCGATTTACGCACCATCACCGATGCCACGTTCAAAGCGCTGCATGACGACTGGCTGAATCACGTGATGCTGGTTTTTCGCGGGCAATCGCTGGACGCCAATGATCTGGTGCGGCTTGTTCATCGCTTCGGAATACCGGTCACGTCTTCGAATCTGCACGCGCGCAACCTGGAAGAACGCACCGCCAACCAGTTGTTCAATCTGCCGCCCGAAGTCACCGTGGTCACCAATATCAAGGAAAACGGCAAGGCCGTCGGCATTCTCGGCGACGGAGAAGTCGTATGGCATTCGGATTTTTCGTTCAAGGAGAAGCCCACTGCGGCACGCATGCTGGTGGCGATGGAAGTGCCACCTCGGGAGCGCGGCGGCAGCACGTCTTTTCTGAACGGCTACGCCGCTTACGACGCCCTGCCGGCTGATTTCAAAAAACGCATAAGCGGCAAAACCATCAAACAGGGCAATATCGTCGATACCGCGATGAAGTTACGCCCCGGCGCGTCGCTCGACGACGACATCCGCCACACCCCCGGCCCCAGCCATCCGATTATTTCGACACATCCGGACACTGGCTGCAATTCGATCTTTCTTGGGCGGCGCCACGCCGCGTACGTCAACGGCTGCACGCTCGAAGAATCCGAAGCCTTGCTCGATGAACTGTGGGCACTGTGCACGCAGCCGCAATTTTGTTACGAACATCAATGGGCCAAGGGTGATGTAGTGGTGTGGGATAACCGCTGCACCGTGCATCGCCGCGAACCGTTTGATCCCACGCTGCGCCGCGTGCTGTATGCCGCGCAAGTCGAAGGCCATCGCCCATTCGAAGCGCCAAATGCCTTAAGCCGCCCCGCGCATCCGCGCGCCGCGCTGTAACAGTTTGCAGCGCCGGTCCCGCGCTTTCCGGGAGAAGCAGGCAGAAAGCAGCGCGGCCTCTCGATACTGTGTTATGGGTTCCCGCCTGCGCGGGAACGACAGCTTTGGGCAGGCAACCGATGTGGGTCTTTCGGGCTCGCGGTAGACATTTGTCATGAGTACCAGCCTCTTACGTCACGCCGTTTTCACCCGCTTCTGGATCGGCGACATCGCCTCGGTGGTCGGCAATCAGATGGTGGTGCTCGCCGTCGGCTGGCAAATTTACGATCTGACCAACAGCGCGCTGAGCCTGGGGCTGGTTGGGCTTGCACACTTTGGCGCGCAGTTTCTGTTTACCCTGTCGGCGGGACACGCCGCCGACCGTTACGACCGGCGGCATGTCGCGGTGCTGTGTCAGGCGGCGCAATTCACGGCGGCAATTGTGCTCGCCGCCGCCAACTTCGGCGGATGGATTACGCCGGAGATCATCTACGCCTGCGTGGCGCTCACCGGCATCGCGCAAACCTTTCAGAATCCGGCGATGCGCTCGTTGCTGCCGTCGCTGGTGGGCGACGAATTGTTGCCGCGCTGCATTGCGTTTCATGCGGCGGCCAAAAAAACCGCCATCATCCTCGGCCCGGCGTTGGGCGGCCTGGTGTATTTATGGGGCAGCAGCGCTGTCTACTTCGCCAGCGCCGCGTTTTACGCGCTGGCCGGCGTGATCATCCTGATCGTTCCATCCACCTTCGTGCGTCGCCAGCACGAACCGGTCACGCTGCAATATGTATTCGGCGGCCTGCACTACATTTTCAACAAGCCGATCATCCTCGGCGCGATCTCGCTCGACCTGTTCGCCATGCTACTGGGAGGCGCGGTGGCGCTGCTGCCCATCTACGCGCGCGACATTTTGCACGCCGGCCCGCTGGGCCTGGGCTTGCTGCGCTCCGCGCCTGCGGTGGGCGCGGTGCTCGCCTCGCTCTACCTCGTGCGCTCGCCGATGACACACAGCGTGGGCAAGATACTGTTTTCATCAGTGACAGTGTTCGGCGTGGCCACCATTGTTTTCGGCCTGTCGGCGTGGCTGCCGCTGTCACTGCTGGCGCTGGCGATCATGGGCATGGCCGACATGGTGAGCGTGGTGATCCGTTCGTCGCTGGTACAACTCGAAACGCCGGTGGACATGCGCGGGCGCGTCAGCGCCGTGCATTCGCTGTTCACCGGCACCTCCAACCACCTGGGGCAATTTGAATCCGGCATCACCGCCGCGTGGTGGGGCACGGTTCCCGCAGTGGTAGTGGGCGGCATCGGCACGCTGATCGTGGTAGCGCTGTGGATGCGCTGGTTTCCCGATTTGATCAAACGCGAGGTTCTGGCCACGCGGCGCGGATAAGAATTCGCCCTCGCGCCTAACCGCAAGCCATTTCGCAAGCCATTATTCCGGCCTCGCGCCCGATTCACGCACCACCTTTGCCCAGCGCGGCGCCTCGGATGCCATCAGGGCGGCAAACTGTTCCGGCGTGCTGGTGCCGGCAAAAATACCCATGGCCTCGAGCTTTTCCTTGACGGCGGCCTCACTCAGCCCGCGCACGGCTTCGCTGTTAAGCCGTGTGACGATGTCGCGCGGCAATCCCGCCGGCCCTACCAATCCCCACCACGTGGCGTTCTGGTAACCCGGCAAACCGGACTCGGCAACCGTCGGAAAATCCGGCGCGCCGGAAATGCGTTGCGCGCCGGTCACCGCGATGCCACGCAGCTTGCCGGCGCGCACCTGCGGCAACGCCGTCGGCACGTTGGCGAACTGAAACGACAACTGGCCGCCGATGGTGTCGGTGAGCGCCGGCGCTTCACCCTTATAGGGCACGAACAGCATCGACACGCCGGCCGTCAGCTTGAACAACTCGACCGCCATGTGCGTGGTACCGCCCGATGCCGCACCAAAAGCGAGCTCGCCGGGCCGCTTTTTCGCGAGCGCAATAAATTCCTTCACCGTGCGCACCGGCAACGTAGGATTAACAACAAAAAACATCGGCGACGTGGCGATCGTGGTGATCGGCGTGAAGTCACGCACGCCGTCGTAAGTGACCTGCTTGGCATAGAGCACGGGAATCACGGCGTGATTGGTCTGCGTGCCCACCATCAACGTATAGCCGTCAGGTGCCGAGCGCGCAACGTAGGCCGTGCCGATGATGCCGCTCGCGCCCACGCGGTTTTCAACCACGAAGGACTGACGGATCATCTCGGTCAGTTTCTGCGCGACAATGCGTCCCACCAAATCCACGCCGCCGCCCGGCGCAACGGTTACCACGATGCGCACCGGTTTGGTGGGGTATGGCGTTTGCGCTTGCACGATGCCCGACGCGGCCATCATGCCCAAGAACGCCGCGACGCCTGAACAAACGATACAATCGATGGGGTGTCGAGTCGCCATGCGATTACGTCTATAACATCTCCAACGGCCGCGGCCCCGTCGGCGGTGGAAAAATCTTATCAAGTTCAGCTAATTGCGTCGGCGTGAGTTTGATGTCGCGCGCGGCGGCATTTTCTTCCACGCGCGCAACGTTCGAACATTTCGGAATCACGATTACATCGTCTTTGGCAAGCAGCCACGCCAATGCCAATTGCGCGGGCGTAATGCTGGACGCCTTCGCCAGCGCCGCAAACTTTGCGTTCCTGAACAAGCGCGCCTGTTCCAGCGGCGAATACGCCATCACCGGCACGTGCCGTTCGCGCAGCCAAGGCAACAAATCCCACTCGATACCGCGCCGCGACAGGTTGTAGAGCAACTGATTGGTCGCCGTGGCCTCGCCGCCTGCCGTGCCCCACCATTGTTTCATCTCCGCCAGATCGAGGTTGCTCACGCCGTAGTGACGTATCTTGCCCGCGCGTTGTAGCGCCGTCAGCGCTTCGAGCGTTTCAGCGAACGGCACACTACCGCGCCAGTGCAACAGATACAGATCGATGCGGTCGGTGTTGAGGTTTTTCAGGCTGCGCTCGCACGCGGCCACCGTGCCGCGCCGCGAGGCATTGTTGGGCAGCACCTTGCTGACGATAAAGGCCTCGTCGCGCCGACCGGCTATCGCCTCGGCAATCAACTGTTCCGAGCGGCCATCACCATACATTTCGGCGGTGTCGATCAGCGTCAATGCCAGATCCAGGCCGCGCCGTAGCGTGGCGATTTCTGCGGCGCGGGTAGTGCGGCGGTCACCGATATTCCAGGCGCCCTGGCCCAGCGCCGCGATGCGTTCTCCGGATGGCAGTGCAATGGTTTTCATAAGCCGCATGGTAAACGCGGATGGGCTAAACTGGAACTCTCGTTCAATTACCCTGGATTGAGGAACATCATGGGCACTATCAGCCGATGGGCGACGGCGCTGCTGCTGGCCGGCGCCACCAGCTCTTGCGTGACCACGGAACCAGTCACGGCAGTTTCCGGCAAAATGCTGCTCGACGAACTGCGCAAGGGCGGCTACACCGTTTATTTCCGCCACACCAAGACGCTGCCGGAGCATGAACACGAGGCGAAAATGCTCCGTGACGGCAAGTGGTGGGCAGAAGACTGTTCGACGCAGCGTAACCTGAGCGAAGCGGGTTATTACGATGCGCTGCATCAGCGCGACATGGTGGCCAAGCTCGGCATACCGTATGGCAAGGTTTACGCGAGCCGCGCCTGCCGCACGCGCATCCATGCCGAATGGGTAGTGTCCGCGATGGAATTCAACGATGCGCTGACGCCGGTGCGCAGCCGCGAAAAAGGCTTGATCGTGCGCAAGCTGCTTAACACCGCGCCGGCGCCGGGCACCAACACATTCATTTTTGCGCACGGCGGCATTTTGTGGAACGCCACCGATTACGCCAGCGAAGAAAGTGAAACGTTTATTTTTCGCGCCGCGCCCGAAGGACAACCGCCGCAACTGATCGCTTCGATCAAAATCGGCGATTGGGCAAAACTCGCGCGCGGCGAACCGTGCTGCGCGCCGCGCGCCTACTGGAGCGGCAGCGGCGAGCCGCCAGTAGATTGAACCGCTGACCGCGCCGCCGCATTAGACAAATTATTGTTTAAAAACAATTACTTAAAATAACCCTCGCAATTACTGGCGCACATATTTGGTGACGCTCTTGCGCGCCACTTCCGCCGCGTAGATGGCGCCCTTGCCGTCTGCTGCAACACCTTCTCCCATGTTTTCCTTGTCGGGTTCCGGGCCCACGCCGGGGATGTGCGACTTGACCACGCCGTCTTTCGCACTGCCCACGCGTATACCGCGCCGCACACCGGGATTGCGCTTGGCATCGGATGCATGATCGGTGACATACAGCGTATCGTTGGCATCAATGTAGATGCCGCTCGGCCGGCCAAACTGTTTCCACTCCGTAATATATTTGCCATCGGCGTCGAAGATCTGAATGCGATTGTTGCCGCGATCGGCCACGAACACGCGGCCGGCTGAATCCAGCGCGATGCCGTGCAACTCGCCGAACTCGCCGGGGCCGGCGCCCTTGGTGCCCCAGGTCTTGCTGAATTTACCCTCCTTGGAAAACTTCATCACGCGCGCGTTGGAGTCGCCGCCATGGCCATCGGCCACGTAGATATCCCCATTCGGCGCGGTGATCACCGCCGACGGACGATTGAAGGTATCCGTTGTTTCGCCCGCGACACCGGGCTTGCCCAGTGTCAACAGCACTTTACCGTCGCGATTAAATTTGACGACCACGTGGCCCTTGCCGCTCTTGCCGGATGCATCCGCCACCCAGACATTGCCATCGCGATCGACATGAATGCTGTGCGGAAACACAAACAGATTCGCGCCGAACGCGCGCACGAACTTTCCGGCGGGATCGAACTGAATCACCGGCGGCAATGCCGATTGGTCACAAGCATTGTCACCGCAGCGCTCAAATACCCAAACATGGCCGCTGCGATCCACATCCAGCGTGCTGGTCGATCCCCAAGTACGGCCCTCGGGCATGGTCGCCCAGTTGCTGATGGTGCGCCACGCGGCGTCCTGCGCAATAACAAAGGGAATCGCAAACAGGGACAAAGCAATGACGAGATAACGCGCGCGCCGCATGACTGACCTCCGGGGGAATTGTTCACGAACCGAAAGCTTCCGCCGCCGCGAAGCCAGCGTCAAGTGGTAAGTGGCAAGTGATCTCGGCACCGGGCGGTGTCACGGCATATAATTCGTCATACTCGCCGCCGGCAGCGTGGCAGTAGTGCGGCGCCGGTCCGAATGTTGGGCCACCTCGCTGACCGGTTCATCGTTTTACGCATATTTTCCAGGAGATCATCATGTTGACGCTTTATTTCAGTCCCGGCGCCTGCTCCATGGCATCCCACATCGGCCTCGAGGAATCCGACGCGCCGTATACCGAAAAGCCCACGCTGCTGGGCAAGCAGGAACAGAAAGCCGAGGCGTATCTTAAAATTAATCCACGCGGCAAAGTGCCCGCACTGGAAGTGGATGGCCGCGTCATTACCGAGAACACCGCGATCCTGACGTACATCGCGCGGCAATATCCGGCGGCAAAACTGCTGCCTGATGATCCCGTCGAGGCCGCGCAGTGCATCGAGACCATGGCGTGGCTGTCGAACATCGTGCATCCGTCGTATCAGCGCACCATGCGTCCCGAGCGTTTTGCCGATAGCGATGCCGCAAAGGCCGAAGTGGTTGCCGCGGGCAAAAAGTCCTTCTGGGCCAATTTGCAGGAAATCGACGGCATGCTGGCGGGCCGCGAATGGATCGTCGGCAACCGCTTTTCAGTCGCCGATGCCTACGCGCTGGTGTTTTACGGCTGGGGCACGCGTTCGGAGTATCCGGTAAAGGAACTGAAAAATTACACCGCCTGGAAAGACCGCATGTTAAAGCGCCCGGCAGTGATGAAGGTTCTGCAGAGCGAACAAAATGTGTTGGTAAAGTAAACGGAGAACAACATGGCAGGCTTAACCCCTATCCGCCGCGTCGTCACTGGCAACGACGCACAGGGCCGCTCGAAAGTTCAGTGGGACGGCCCCGCGCCCAATCAACATGAAGCGTCGCTCGGATCCGGGCGCGGCCACACCGATATCTGGGTGTGGGAAGAAACACCGCTGCCGATCAATGGCACGAACGACGACGGCAATCTGAAATACATTTTCTCCGGCCCGCCGGGCGGCGGACATTTTCGCGTGGTGCAGGCGCGCGCGAAACCGGCGGACTATGACCGCGCCAAAGACCCGGACGTCATCGCCCCGCATCCACCCAAATTGCGTGCGGGTGGCAATGGCGTGTGGGACCGCGGCGGCAACTCGCTGTTCGAGTCGGCATTTCACAAAACGCAAACGCTCGACTACGGTATCGTGATCCACAATGGCCGCGATCTGGTGCTCGATGATTGCCGTCTGCCGATGAAAGTCGGCGATATTGTGTGCCAGGTTGGCGCGTGGCATCAGTGGTGTTTTCCGGATGGCGCGCAAATGGCGTTCGACATGATCTGGGCGGATTTCCCGGATGGCAAAGGTCTCGCGCAGGGCAACGACAAGCCGTTTCCCGCGCCCACGTTGCCCGCCGGCGTAAAACCCGCGCGGCGCATCGTCTCCATCGACCGCACCGAAGGCCGCGGCGAACTGGTCGGTGATACCGCCGCGCCCGATGTGCGGCTTGATCCTGCACGCCCTGGATACGCCGTGCATCGGCTATGGGTGGCCGATGGTCATCCCGCAAAAATGGTCTACGAAACCCTGCATCTGCCGCATACGATTGAACCTCCGCCGCGCGGCAGCGTGTGCCGCGTAATCGATTACCCGCCAGACGCCACCTGGAAAGGCAAGATCGGCGAAGCGGAAGTAAAAGCGTTTTTCAAGTCGATGGGCTCGCCAGGAGCTTCAACCTACTCGGCCAGCGCACCGCATCCGTACATGCAAAAAACCCGAACGGTGGATTTTGTCTGCATCCTCGAAGGTGAGATCACGCTGGTGCTCGACACGCAGGAAGTCGCGATGAAACAAGGCGAGATCGCCGTGCTGCGCGGCGCTAATCACGCGTGGAGCAATCGCTCATCGAAGCCCGCCCGCATTTCGGTGTGTACGCACGACGGCAAGGAATAGCGCGATCGTCGAGGAGTCGTCCCATGCGAGCAGTCACGGCGAATGGACCTGGTAACGTCGGCGGATGTGTGTTGTTCACACTGCTGACGACAGGTGCGTTGCTGAACCCGGCGTCGGCACAGAATTATCCGGTCAAAACCGTGCGCATCGTGGTGCCGCTCGCGGCGGGCGGCCCCGGTGACGTGCTGGCGCGCGCGGTGGGACAAAAACTATCCGAGATTACCGGCCAGCCAGTCGTAGTTGACAATCGTCCGGGCGCAAATACCAACGTGGGCAATGAATTTGTCGCCAAGGCGCCGCCGGATGGCTACACGCTGCTCGCCACGGCGAGCACGCTCACCATCAATCCCGCGCTGTATCCCAAGCTGCCGTATGACGCGATTCGTGATTTTGCGCCGATTTCACTGATCGGCTCCGCGCCGTTGATTCTCGTGGTGCATCCCTCGCTGCCGGTGAAGTCCGTAAAAGACCTGGTGGCGCTTGCCAAATCCAGACCGGGGCAACTCCACTACGGTTCGGCCGGCAACGGCAGCGTGCTGCATCTTGCCGGGGAAATGCTCAACACCAGCACCGGCATCAAGCTCGTGCATGTGCCATACAAGGGCGTCACCAATGCCTTCAGCGATCTGCTCGGCGGACAAATCTCCATCATGTTTCCCGGTGCGCCGATCGCGCTGCCGCAGGTGAAGGCGGGCAAGCTGCGCGCGCTCGGCACCACGGGCGCGGCGCGCACTGCCGCCGCGCCGGAACTGCCGCCGGTGGCCGATGCGGGATTTCCTGGTTATGAAATTTCGGTGTGGTACGGTCTGCTAGCGCCTGCGGGCACCGTGCCGACCGTCACCAACAAGCTACATGCGGAAATCAACAAAATCGTGCAGTTACCGGACATCAAGGAACGCTGGGCTACGCTCGGCGCGGAACCGCTGCACAACACGCCGGAACAATTTGCTGCATTTCTCAAGGCCGATCTGGTGAAATGGGCCAAGGTTGTGCGCGAATCCGGGGCGAAGATCGACTGATGCCGCGCGCTAAAAACGCGCAACGCCAATCCGTTAATCCGTTAATCCACGCGTAATCCCGCCTGCTTCACCAACGGCGCCCACTTTGCAATCTCGGCGCGTATGGCCGCCGCGAATTGATCCGGCGTATCGGCAATCACGTCATACGCCTCACCCCGCAAACGCTGCTGCACGTCCGGTAGTTTGAGTATGCGCACCAGCTCGCCGCCGAGCCGGTCCACGATGGCGCGTGGGGTCGCGGCTGGTGCGAGCACGCCATACCACGCGCCCGCTTCAAATCCCGCCAAGCCCGCTTCCGCGACCGTGGGCACATCCGGCATCACCGCCGACCGTTGCAGGCTGCCGACACCGAGCGCGCGCAAGCGCCCCGCCTTGACCTGCGGCACGGACTGCGCGACGTTGCCGAACGACAGCGACACTTCGCCGCTCATCGCCGCCGTCACCGCGGGGGCATTGCCCTTGTATGGCACCACGATCACGTTAACACCCGCCGTCTTTTTGAACAGTTCCGCCGCCAGTTGCGACGGACTGCCGCCGCACGACCAGGTAATTTCGCCGGGACGCGCACGCGCGAGCGCAAGCAATTCCTTGACACCGCGCGCCGGTAGCGAGGGATGCGCGATCAGCAGGTACGGCGCGAGGCCAAGGCGGGTCACCGGCGCGAAATCTCTTACCGTGTCGTAAGGCAGTTTCGAAAACAAGGCAGCATTGATGCCGTGCGTGCCATTGGTGGCCATGCCCAGGGTATAACCGTCCGGCGCGGCGCGCGCGGTGAGTTCCGCCCCCACCACCCCGTTGGCACCCGTCCGGTGATCCACGATCAACTGCTGGCCCCACGATTCCGTGAGCTTCTGGCCGATGGTCCGCACCAAAAAATCGGTCGGGCCGCCAGGACCGAATGGCACGATGACACGGATGGCTTTCGCCGGGTAGTTTGCAGCGGCCTGTTGCGCCTCGGCCGGCATGCCCGTCACGCAACCCAGCGCAGCTATCGCGCCTGCTGCTCTCTGCCTTACGTTATGCAATTTACCCACGCTACACCTGTCACGCATTCGCTCTCACCCCGGCTTTCGTCGCCCTCACGTCATTCTACGCGCCACGCGTGCCTCGCGTATCACATGCTTTGGGAACAGCGCATGATTGCGGCCTCGGTCCAAACCAATCAGCGCGGCCGCATCGCCACGATCAACGTCGCCGCCGCTTCGCGATCACGCCGCATGAAAGCGCCAAATTCCGCAGGCGTACCCGTTGCGGCTTCGACGGCATTACGCTCCAGAAAATCCGCGAAGGCAGGTTCATTGAACAAGCGCACGAATTCGTTGTTAAGCCGTGAAACGATGCGATCCGGCGTTGCGGCAGGCGCCGCCAACCCCCACCACAAATGTCCGTTGAAAGCGCCGAGACCCGCTTCCGCATAGGTCGGCACGTCACCCAGCAAACGCGTCCGTTTTGCGCCCGACACAGCCAGCGCCCGCAGTTGACCGCTCTGCAAAGGCCCCACCATGTTGCCGAGGCCTACCGCCGTCAATTGAATCTCGTTTGCCAGCAGCGCCACGGTGATTGGTCCGCCGCCCTTGTAGGGCACCGCCGTTATCGACGTTTTCCATCGGTCGTTCAGCCACGCCAGAAACATTTCGGGATAGGAACCCGCGCCTATCGTGCCGAAACTAAGCGTTTTCGGCCGCGCGGTGGCCAGCGCCATCAGCTCCGCCACCGATTTCACCGGCAATGCGGCCGACGTCACCAGTGCGCCGGTGACAAAATACAGGTTGGTCACCGGCTTAAAATCCTTCACCGGATCATAGGGCAGTTTAGCGAAGACGTGCGGGTTGATGGACGTGGTGGCGGTGTAAATATTGCACAGCGTATAACCGTCCGGCGTGGCACGCGCACACAACTCTGCACCGATAATACCGGTGGCCCCCGCGCGATTATCGACGACCAGCGTTTGCCCCAGGCGCGGCGCGAGATCACGGCTGGCCGCGCGCGCAATCACGTCGGTAACACTGCCAGGGGCAATCGGCACGATCAACCGCACCGGCTTTTGCGGATAAGCCTCGGGCGTAGCGGCCACGGCGCCGCCACTAATTAGCAGCAGCGCCGCGGCGGCAATGAAATTTAGCGGGCGAATCGGCGAGTCCGATGTAAGGGATCGCACGGTCACGGGATCATGCCGTCACGCTGATTTGCGCCGTCTGCGTCGCGAAAAATCCGTTGTCGCCGCGCCATTGGAATTCAAGCATGCCACTCTCCGTCGCCACCGTAGAAAAGTGCAGATACGGATTGGCGGACACCGACGGATGCAACTCGGCGCGAAACACCTCGACGCCGTTATACAGGCACGTGAACGAGGTGATGATGTCGCGCGGAATCGGCACGCCCAGGTGCGTGCGGCGAAACCCGGTTTCCATGCCGTGCGCCACCAGCGTCTTGATGTCGATGATTTCGCCACGCTTCGCGCTCTTGGGCACGTCGAGGCGCACGTTAGCAGTGGTCACGCCGGCAATTCCTCGAGACACGCAGCCAGCGTCACGATCAGAAACGCCGTATCCGACCAGTACGAACCGTCGCTCAGTTCGGCGATGGCGATGACGTTTTGTGTGTCGGCCATGCGCACGCGCGTTGCCGCAAACGCGCGCCCGGCGCGTGGACCGAGACGAAATGTCACCATCTCCGGCAGCGGATTGCGCTCGGTAAACACGTGAATCGCACGAACGTGATCCGCTTCAGTCATGGGACTATCGACCGATACCGACAGCGGCACCAGATGGCCGTTCTCGACCAGCGGCGGCACATCCAGCCGGACTTTGCCCTTGTTGATGGTCTTGCCGCCCGTTAGTTTACGAATGACCTCGGGCATGTTGTTCAGCGGCGTACGCACCATCTGCGCGCGCACGGTTGACGGCAGCACAGTCGTGGCCGCGATGCCGCTGGACAGCACTAGAAATTTTCGCCGTGATGGAGGCGTCATGGAATCCCGCCAATACTGCTACTGCTTAACCACGAAACCCCTTCCCCTTCAGGGGAAAGGCAGGGAAGGGGCAGCGGCCGTGGCGCCCCATCCCCACCTCACCCGCCCTTCAAGGGGAGGGAACCTGCGTTGAAACCTGATTGCGAAATTACACCAGCGTATAACCGAGATTCTTCAACGGCACGCTGCGCAACCGCTTGCCGGTCGCTGCAAATATCGCGTTGAGGACCGCGGGCGCCGCGACGCAAATCGTCGGCTCGCCGATGCCACCCCAGAAACCACCGGAGGGCATGACGATGCATTCGACTTTCGGCATCTGCGCGATTTTCATGGAGTTGTAGGTGTTGAAATTCTCCTGCTCCATGCGGCCGTTTTTCAACGTGCATTCCTGATCAAACAGCGCCGACAAACCGTAGACAAACGAGCCCGCAATCTGCCGCTCGATCTGCGCCGGATTCACCGCGTAACCCGAATCGGTGGCGGCAACAATGCGATGCACCTTCACTTTGTTGTCGCTGCTCACCGACACCTCGGCGCAAGCGGCGACAAAGCTGTTGAACGCCTTCATCTGCGCCAAACCGCGGAACACGCCCTTCGCCGCCGGCTTGCCCCAGCCCGCTTTTTCCGCCACGGCATTCAGCACCGCGAGATGCTTGGGATTATCCTTCATCAGCTTGCGGCGGAATTCGAGCGGATCCTGCCCGGCGGCATGCGCGAGTTCGTCCATGAAGCACTCGGCATAAATCGCATTCTGGTTGATGTTCACGCCGCGCCAGAAACCCGGCGGCACATGCGGGTTGCGCATGGCATGATCGATCAGCAGATTCGGAATGCCCTTGTAGCCCCACTCGAATTCACCGCCACGCGCCAAGCCCTGGAATGTGGCCGGGTCCATGCCCTTGACCATGGCTTCCGGACGCACCGAGGCCAAAATCGATTGGCCTGAAATACGCATGTGCAACGCGGTGAGATTGTTGTTCGCATCCAGACCGCCCACCATCTTGGCCTGCGTGACAGGATGAAACCGCCCCTGGCGCATGTCTTCTTCGCGCGAGTACAGCAGCTTCACCGGCACGCCCGGCATTTGTTTGGCGATCAGCACCGCTTGCGTGACGTAATCATGAAACGCCCCGCGCCGGCCAAAACCACCGCCGCAGTGGATTTTGTACACCTCGCACTTGTCGGCGGGCAAACCTGATGCCGCCAGCGTGGCGGCAAAAGCCGCTTCGCCGTTTTGCGTGGGCACCCACACTTCGCACCTGTCGGCGGTGTAACGCGCGGTGGCGTTCATCGGCTCCATGCACGCGTGGTTCTGGTACGGATACGAGTACACGGCCTCGACTTTTTTCGCGGCGCCCGCGAGCGCTTTTTTGGCATCGCCGGCGTCATTGCCCACGAATGCCTGCTCCGCGTCCAGCCCCGCTTTGAGTATTTCGGCAACCGAGGCACTCGACACTTTGGCATTGGGGCCTTCGTCCCACACGATGGGCAGCGCGTCGAGCGTGGTCTTGGCTTGCCACCAGGTGTCTGCGATCACCGCCACCGCGCTATCGCCTACCTGCACGACTTTTTTCACGCCCTTGCGGCTGGCCACCTTGGCCGCATCAAAGCTCTTGACCTTGCCGCCGAACACCGGGCATTCCATGATTGCCGCGTTCAGCATGCCGGGCATTTTCAGATCGGCGCCGTAGACTTGTTTGCCGGTGAGTTTGTCCACGGTGTCAAGACGCTTGACCGGTTTGCCGATGAGTTTCCAGATCTTCGGATCCTTCAGCGCCACGTCTTTCGGCGGCGTGATGCGGGATGCAGCTTCGGCAACCTTGCCGTAGGTCGTGGTGCGGCCCGACGGCGTATGCGTAATCACGCTGTTGGCGGCACTGCATTCCGACGGCGGCACTTTCCACGCGTCGGCGGCGGCCTGAATCAGCATGGTGCGCGCGGCGGCGCCTCCCTCGCGCACATATTGATGCGACTCACGAATGCCGCGGCTGCCGCCCGTGGAGAAATCGCCCCACGCGCGCTTGCGCTTGACGCTCTCGCCGGGGGTGACATATTCGGTGGTGACTTTCGACCAATCGCATTCGAGTTCTTCGGCCACCATTTGCGCCAGCCCCGTCAACGTGCCTTGCCCCATTTCCGTACGGGCAATGCGGATCACCACGGTGTCGTCGGGCTTGATGACGACCCAGTGCGTGACTTCCGGCGCGGCGCCCTGCGCACTCGCCGCATCCGGGCCAAACGGCGGCAGCTTCAGCCCCAGCGCAAGGCCGGTGCCAGTGGCGGCAGCGCCCACCACGAATGAACGGCGGGACACTTTCGGCATATCAATATCAGTCAGTTTCATGGTTTTCCCCTTAAGCTTTGGCGGCAGCGTGGATCGCTTCGCGCACCTGCTGGAAAGTGCCGCAGCGGCAAATATTGGTAATGGCACCGTCGATATCGGCATCGGTGGGTTTGGGTTTGCTGTTGAGCAACGCCGTCACCGCCATGATCATGCCCGATTGGCAATAGCCGCACTGCGGCACTTCGTGATCGTGCCACGCTTTCTGCACCTTGGTCAGCGCGCCATTCACGGCAAGACCTTCGATGGTGGTGATCTTCTTGCCTTCCGCCGCGCTGACCGGCATCACGCACGAGCGCACCGGCGCGCCATCCACATGCACCGTACAAGCGCCGCACTGCGCCACCCCGCACCCGTACTTGGTGCCGGTGAGACCGACGTGCTCACGTATCGCCCACAGCAGGGGCATATTGGATTCCACGTCGATATCAAATGTCTTGCCGTTCACGTTTAGTCGTGCCATGGTGCCTCCGTATATAACCGAATGGAACTGAAAAGTTGCTTCAGGAAGGGATTTCAACCGGCGCATTATTGGCCATCACTCGCGGAAAAACAAGCGCTTCGCGACGCGCGCACCGGTCGAAACCACGGCAAGGATGATTGCCTTAAAATGCACGAAACCGATGACAGAAAAGCGAATCCATTCGCCGAGGAGATGTGTGTGAGCCGTAGCCGTTCCAGCAGAACCTTTACCGCCATGGCAACCCCGGCTATTAAAGGTATTAATAGCGTCGGAGTTATCGCCTTGTGCGCCGCCACCGGCGCGCTGGCCCAGCAGCGGATCCAGGCGCCGGTGCCCGCGCAGTATCCCGTCCGGCCCGTGCGCTTCATCGTGCCTTATCCGCCCGGCGGCACCACCGACATCGTGGCGCGCGGTATCGCCGGCAAAATGGGCGAGCGTCTGGGACAACAGTTTGTCATCGACAATCGCGGTGGCGCGAGCACCATGATTGGCGCCGACCTCGCCGCCAAGTCCGCACCCGACGGCTACACGCTGCTGCTCGCCACGCAAACCACGCTGTCGATCAGCCCGCAGGTATTCAAGGCGCCATACGATGTGGTGAAAGATTTCGCGCCCGTCACGCCGGTGGTTTATTTTCCGTATGTGATCGCAGCGCACCCGTCGTTTCAGGGAAAATCCGTCGCCGACCTGATCACGCTCGCCAAGGCGAAACCCGGCGCAATCGGCTACGGCACGCCGGGCACGGCATCCACCAACCACGTCGCCGGCGCCACGCTCGAGCTCATGGCCGGCATCAAACTGCTGCACATTCCGTTCAAGGGATCGGGCCCGGCGTTGACCGCTACGCTCGGCGGCGAAGTGCCGCTGGTGATCACCGGCATCGCCACGGTGTTGCCGCACGTGAAAACCGGCCGCGCGCGCATCCTCGCATTTTGCGCCGAAAAACGGCATCCAAATTTCCCCGATATCGCATCGACCGGCGAAGCCGGACTCAAGGGCTACGACGGCGGCACGTGGTTCAGCGTGGTCACTCGCGCGGGCACGCCGCCCGCGATAGTCGATGCGTTAAATCAGGAAATTATCACGGCGCTCGCGACGCAAGACCTGAAAGAGCGCTTCACCGCGATCGGCTTCGATATACGCACCAGCACGCCCAATGAGTTTGCGCGCTTCATCCGGGACGACATGGCGCGCGTGGCGAAGGTGATCAAGTCTTCGGGAATCAAGGCGGAATAATCCGCAGGGACGCCGTCACACACGGCTTGTGGCACACGCTGCCCGCGGGAAGTCACGCTAAAGCGCATTCACGCTGATATTCGCGTCCTTGATCAGCTTGCGCCACATTTGTAATTCCGTGGCGATGAGTTCCTGAAACGCTTCGGGCGTGGAGGTGGCGGGCTCCAGGCCATTACTCACAAAGTGCTTGACCACCGCGGGTGATTGCATGCCTTTGTTCATCACCGCATTGAGCTTCTCGACGATGGCACGCGGCGTGCCGAGCGGCGCCACCAGTCCCCACCAGCCGGTGTTGTTATACCCCGGCACGGTTTCGGCGATGGTCGGTATGTCGGGCGCACTCTTGATACGGCGCGTAAAACCCACGCCCATCACTTTGAGCCGCCCGGTGGGCACGTGCGGCAACACCGTGGGCAACGAGGTCACGGCCACATGCATCTGCCCCGCGATCAAGTCGGTCAACATCGGACCGCCGCCCTTGTACGGTACGTGCAACATGTCGATGCCAGTCATCTTCATCAACAGCACGCCGCCCACGTGATTGGGCGTGCCGGTGCCCGATGAACCAAAATTCAGTTTGCCCGGCTGCGACTTCGCAAACGCAATGAACTCGCGCATGTTGTTCGGCGGCAGTCCGCCGAATATCACCAGCGAATACGGCACATAGGTCGCGATGCCGATGGTGGCGAAATCCTTCAGCGGATCGTAGGTCAGTTTCACGCCCAGCGCCGGCCCCGAAACCATGCCGCCGGTGGTGGCAAGCAGCAAGGTGTAACCGTCCGGCGCGGCTCTGGCCACCAGTCCATGACCCAGCGTTGCGCCAGCGCCGGGACGGCTGTCGATGACCACTTGCTGACCGAGTGCCTCGGTAATGCGCTCGCCGAGCGCGCGCGCCGTGAAATCCGTACCCGCGCCCGGCGGATACGGCACGATCAGGCGAATGGATTTCGAGGGGTACGCTGCGGGCGTTTGCGCATGCACGTTGGTTGCGACCACAACCATGAACAACCCCATCAGCAACAGGCGGCGGCGCAATCTCAAACAGGCCATAAAATACCAATTAAAACAACAAGTTAAATAAACGTCGCGCAATGACTACGCCTTGGGTGCCGGGTGAATGTTATCGACCCAATGCACGGCCTCGGGTTTTTCAACCACCGGTATGTCGAGATTGACCACCACCGGCTCCTGTCCGCTGCGCACCAACACGCACGACAGCGGCTCATCGTCGTTGGCGTTGATTTCCTGGTGCGGCACATACGGCGGCACGTAAATAAAATCACCCGGGCCAGCCTCGGCGATAAATTCCAGCTTGTCGCCCCAGCGCATGCGCGCCTTGCCGCTCACCACGTAAATGACACTTTCCACCGGGCCATGATGATGCGCGCCGGTCTTGGCTTTGGGATGAATCACCACCGTACCCGCCCATAGCTTTTCAGCGCCAGCCTTGGCGTGCGTAATCGCCGCCGCGCGATTCATCCCCGGTGTTTGCGCGGTATTGGTGTCAAGCTCATTACTTTTCACCACGCGCACGCCGTGAAACTTCCATTTCGATTCGTTGGGTTTTTCCATTTTGCTCGATCTCCTGCCCTTGCCGGGTCAAGTCAGTATACAGCCGCTTTATTGCCGCATTCCACGGGGCGCTATCGCTTGGCGGATTTGCCTGTTTTCTTGCCTTCGTTCTTGCGTTCTTCCGCGAAAACTTCCTGCGCCACGCGCACCGCATCGCGCATCACGGGCACGCCCGCGTACACCGCGCATTGCTTGAGCACATCGCGTAGCTCGGCCTTGGTACAGCCATTGTTGCGTGCCGCGCGTATATGCGTTTTTAGTTCTTCGCGGCACTTTAGCGCCGTGAGCAGTGCCACGTTAATGAGGCTGCGCGTTTTGCGCGGCAATCCCTTGCCCGACCAGAATTCGCCCCAGACGTAACGCGTGGTGAATATACGCAGCGGCGTTGAGAACTCATCTTCCTCGCGAACAATCGCCGCTTCGCGTCCCGCACCCAGCACTTCGCGCCGCGTTTTCATGCCCTTCCGGTAAAGCGCGTCTTTTTTCATTACACTCCTTTGCGTACGGTAAGCTATTCAGATGATTATGCCACGCACCACGCTCGCTGGCGTTCGCCGCGGACTGACGCTCGCCACGCTGGCAGCGGCGTCCATCGGTCACGCGCAGCCTCAATCACAAACCTACCCCAACAAGCCCATCCGCCTGCTGGTGGGGTTCGCTCCTGGCGGCGGCACCGATATCGTTGCGCGCATACTGGCACCGAAACTCACCGGCGCGTGGAATCAACAAGTCATCATCGACAACCGCGCGGGCGCCACCGGCACCATCGCCGCCGGCGTGGTGGCGCGTGCCACGCCCGATGGCTACACCCTGCTGATGGGGCACGCCAGCACCAACACCATAGCGCCCGCGCTGTACGCCAAACTGCCATTTGATCCGCACAAGGATTTCGTGCCGGTTTCACTCGCGGGTTCGGTGCCGCATCTGGTATCGGTACACCCCTCGGTGCCGGTGCGCACGATCAAGGAACTGATCGCGGCGGCAAAAGCGAACCCAGGGCAATTAACCACGCCGTCGTCGGGACACGGCAGCATGTCGCACATCGCCGGCGAAGTGTTCAAGCACGTGACCGGCACGAACTTTACCCACGTGCCCTACAAGGGCGCGGGATTGTCGGTGCAGGATTTAGTCGCCGGGCAAGTGAAGGTCAGCTTCGATACCACGGCCGCGGTAATGCCGTTCGTAAAATCCGGCAAGCTGCGCGCACTGGCGGCCGCCGCGCCGAAGCGGCTGAGTTCACTGCCGGATTTGCCTACAGTGATCGAGGCCGGCGTCGCGGGCTATGCCATGTCGAGTTGGTACGGCATGTTCGCACCGGCTGGCACGCCGACGGCCATCGTGCGTGCGATACATGCCGAGGTGAATCGCGCGCAGGATCTGCCGGATGTCAAAAGCCATATGGAACAACTCGGATCGGACGACACGCGCACCGCAACTCCCGAGATTTTTGCCGCGATGGTGAAGGCCGATCTCGTGCGATTTTCGGCGGTGGTTAAGGCGGCGGGGATAAAAATCGAGTAGACATCCGCGGTGACCTGACACTATGTCCATGTAATGAAAAATTTATTCATCAAGCACGCAACGCGGGATAGGCAAGTAACCGCTTGTATCGTAAACAAAATTGACAAATTTCGCGCCGCATAGTCAAATAAAAAATTATATATACGTATTCGGTTCGGCATGGATTTTCCCCCAACAACGTTCGTCAAGATCAAGCCGCTCCGGCAAATCCAGAATCCGCTGTTAGCCGCCCTGATGCTGGTGTGCACGCAGGGCGCGCAAGCGCAGAGTTCCGCCGGCTACCCCGCCCCGACCCCGACCGATGCCGCACGACTGAACGAAGAAGTGCTGCGCGCCTGGGAACAAAAAACCGGCCAAGGCGCCCAGATCGCCCCCGCGCCCAGTGGCGGTACTAAGATTCAGTTTACCGGCAGCGTTGTCACCGACGTCTATCACAACAACATCACGCCGCCACCCGGCTCCGGCAATCTCGCTACGCCCGTGCGCAGCGGCACCTTCGGCAAAACCGTCGCCCAGATGGACTTGCGCGGCACATCGCCCGAAGAAGACGTGACGCACCTTCAGGCATCTATAACCGCCTCCAATGATCGCTCGGTGCTGTCGCGCTACCCCAATCAACTCACCAACCTGCAGTTTGGCCGCGCCGGCAAAGGCTACCAAATCAGCGGCGGCGACGTGTCAGTCAACTACTCGCAGCTCGGCAGCGCGCTGGGGCTGCGCGGTATACAAGGTTCCAGACAATTTGGCGATCTGACGGCGTCGGCGTTCGGCGGCGTGGTCGCCGACAGTTGGGAAGCGCTGATGGACCGAAACCCCACGCTGGACGGCAATCCGGCACGCCAGCGATTCCTGCGCAATGTCTATGGCGGCAAGATCGACTACACCCTCTCGCAGCAGATGCGCGTGTTCGCCACGGCTCAGGCCTATAACGATCAGGATGGCAGCCTGCCCGCCGGCCAGACCTCAAACCTGCTCGCCGCCAGCGCTCGCGCCGCCAGCACCGGCTTCACCTATCAGGAAGGCGCGGCATCGCTCAACGGGGAAGCCGCCAAGAGCCACTTCAGCGAATCCACACAAACCGGTCGCAGCGGGAACGCATTCATTTTGCATGGCGCCTACAAGCTGGAAACCCTGGGGCTGCGCGCCGGGACCAATCGGGTCTCGCCCAACTTTTCTTCGCTGGCGCAGGCCGTGCCGCCGGGCGTGCGCGATATTTACGCGGCCGCGGACTGGACCGCCGCGCCGTGGGTGACGCTCTCGACCGAGTTACGCAGCGGGCGCACCACCACCCCGCCGGTCACCGTCGTCCCCACCCCCGTGATCGATCCGGTAACTCAGGCGCCCGTCGTTCCCCCGGCCCCGCCGCCTGCCACCGGCTCGACCAGCACTGCGCAATCCTGGACCAATCGTGCCAACCTGAATCTGGATCAATACTGGAAGGGCGGCGGCCTGCAATTGTCCAACACCGCCACCCGCGGCACGGATGCCGCCGGCTTTGACGTTCGCAGCAGTAACACGGCGGTCACGGTCACGCGCAATCTGCAACCGTGGACCGCCAGTTTCGGGCTGGGCTGGCAGAATACTTATGCCTCGGCCAATCCCACGTCGGACTCGCGCACCCCCAGCGCGCAAGCCACGCTGGCGCATACTTGGTCGGACGGCGCCTCGGACAACGCCCCTACGTGGTCATTCACGCTGGGCAGCACCGCCACCTGGTCGCATCAATCGCTCATCAACACGGGAACCAGTTCCACCGCCACGGGGTTTGGCTTGACGGCGGGCGGTCAACTCGGCAAGACCAAATTGAACGCCGCCATTCAGTGGTCCACCCTCTCACGCCCGACCGACGGCGTCATACTTCGCACCACGGGACTGATGCTCGATGCGACGCACGCCTTCACCAAGGATCTCTTCCTGAAGATTTATGTGCGGGACAATTTGCGCAACGATGGCGACGTCACGCTGCGCACGCGCGAACAAACCATCGGCGCGCAACTGGGCATCTCGTGGTAAGGCTGACTATGCGCGATTCAAACTCCGATTTCGTTCCCACGACTGTTTCTGCGCCGGTTCCTCTGTCGGCGCCCCCGCTTGCGCCATCACGGCGCGCCGTCATTGCGCGTCTGTGCGGCGTGGCGATGATCGCCGCTTTCTTCGCGCCACGGCTCGGCGTGGCTCAGACACCGCCCCCTGAAAACGCCGGCGCGCCGGCGATGGATGCCCTGAAGCGTGCCTTGCAAACGCTGGAGGAAGCCCGGGCGGATCGTTTTGAGGGGCATCTCGACAAAAGCATGGTTGGGTACAGCGTTCTCGTGCAGTACGCCATGGATTTGTCCACGAAGTTCAAGGACGTGCGTTTCCTGCTTAAAGAGCCGCAGATACTGGCGGCCAAGGATGCAACCGTGATCACGGTACCGTGGGAACGGCGTGCCCTGCAGTTGCCCAAGCTCACGCCGGAGCTACGCACCGGACGCGCGTCCATACTGTTGCATCGCGTGGGCAACGACTGGCTGTTGGCGGGCGTGGCGGGCGACAACCTGTTTAAACCTTAATCAGGAATTGACATGGGTTTTAGGCAATATCATCGCTTTAATACATCGTGCATGGCGTGGACGCGCATTGTCGGTTTCGGCACCGCATTGCTGATGGCGCTGCCCGTTTTACTGACGCAGCCCGCTCGCGCGCAAACGCCCCCCTCAGCGACAAACGCCCCCATCCCCGCGGTGTCGCCCCAGGTCAAGCCGTCCGATCCGTCGGCGCAGAACGTCACGGATTACTGCGTGCGCGATGCGGCCGCGAGAAACAGCTTCAACGAGTTTCTGCGCGCCTATGAATCCGGGCAGGTCAATCAGATCCGCGGTCGGCTCGATCCCGCGATGATCGGTTACCAGCGTTTCATCGATGGCGTGACCTCGGATGTGACGCGCTTAAAACAAATGCGCGTGCTACTGACGGATGTGCAGATGCAGTGCGGGCCGGACGTGGCGGTGTTTAACGCCAACTGGGAGAAACGCTTTCTGGACGGGTCAACGCTTCAGCCGGGCTTGCACACCGGGCGCATATCGGTGCTGATGCATCGCGACACCGCAGGCTGGCGGCTGGTGTCGATGGCCGGGGACAATCTGTTTGCCTCCAGCATGGGCGTCGCGGGCCGTATCGTGCTCGCCTCGACGGTGTCCGTCAATGGCATCGGCACGACCTCGACCGCATCCCCCATCACGCTGGAGGTGATTGATCCCGATCTCGCGGGCACGCGTACATTGACGGTGCAAGTGGTAACCACCAATGGCGACTCGGAAAACGTGGTGCTGACCGAGGGCACGCCCGGACGCTTTACGCGAAGCACGCTTAACATATCCGTCGCCACGGCGACGCCGAACAACGGTACGTTGGAACTCGCATCGGGCGCGAACCTGATCGTGCGTTATCTGGATCAGCAGCCCGGCGGCAACCGGCCGGCGTCGCTGGTTACGGCTCAAGCGCGGGTGGTGGGAACTTCCACTATCACATCCCCGCCAACGCTGGTGTTCACACCGAATCCGCTTGTAGCCCCACTTACCGCAGGACCTGGTGTCTGCACATCAAGCACCTCTACGGCCACCATATCTGGCATAACAGCGCCCGCCACCATCACAATTTCCGGCGCTGGCACTTACTCCATCAACGGCGGCGCGTTCACCGCCGCCCCTGGTACCGTTACAAACGGTCAAACGGTTTCTGTGCGGCGAACTCTGATTACACCGCCTTCAGTCACTCTCACCATTACCGTGGGAACCACCGTTGCTAATGTAGTCATCAACTGCTAAATCATTTAACGGGCACGTACCGCACAAGCCTTTACGGTACTTCCCGCGCGATTGATAAACCCCTGACATAAGGTCATTGCAGTGCCAGCAGGACAAGTGTATTGCCCCTCCTGCCCCCGTACGCTTGAACCGGCGCAACCTGCCGCCTTAAGCTGCGCGTCCGGGCTGGCTGCACTTGCACCAGGCGGTGCAGGTGTCGCCGGTGACGCCACGGCAATCCGCTCCGCTGTGGATGGCACAGCCGCCGCACCAGACCGCGCGCCTGCCGGTTCTGTCGCGCTACGGGATGGCGGCGTGGTTGCCAATCCCGCCGGAGGCGTATTCGATGGGGATCCTCTGCCCTCTTCCCGCGCGGTGCCCGGCGCTGTTGGCGCCCCGGCGAGCGCCGATGGCCGAGCGTTTGCCGCATCCACTGCTCTCGAACCTTCACTCGCGGATGTCCGCTGATCGCCTGCAGCCGTCCCCAATGGTTTCGCGCGCGGCGTATCCACGAGCGGCTTTCCCTGCCCTTCCCGCGAAGCTTCTGTAGGCCTCGGTGCGCGGTCATCCGCCGCGCCTATACCTAGCGCTCCCGCGCCGCGCCCAGCCGCCGCCACATGCACACGCCCCGCCGTAGCCATCGCAAGAACGCGATCGCCGCCGGAATTGTTTTCCTTGGCGTACAGTGCGTTGTATTTGTCCACCACGGCCTGCAGCGATTTGGCGCATCCAGCGACAATTTGTTCGGGTGACTTCAGGGCCTGTGCCGCCGCCGCGCCAGACGTCGCGGTGGCCCCGACATTGACACCCTCCATATTCGGCATGCCCGCGCCAGATGTCGCACTGGCCCCCGCTAGCTTGCCTCCCGTTGAACTTGAGGAAGTCG
Organism: Betaproteobacteria bacterium UBA5216; assembly: GCA_002412495.1. Taxonomy (GTDB): domain Bacteria; phylum Pseudomonadota; class Gammaproteobacteria; order Burkholderiales; family SG8-41; genus UBA5216. Next base: position 11,618 of record DHVE01000008.1, on the reverse strand, counting down.
CGGAACCGGCGGCAACTGGTGTCGTATGCCCTTCACAGGTAGCAAGTGCCCCCAATAACTCCTTGGCGCACATGCCCGCATAATCTCCCCCCTTGCCGCGGGGCGGGCACTGCTTGCCGTAAAGCTGCAATACCAAAATTTGATCTTCCTTCCCCTTGGCGAATTTTTCCGGCACTTTAAGCACGGCTTCCTTGCAATTGCCGCCAATGGCATCCAGTTTACTCAGGGCATTGGTCAATTCGTTGGAATCCAGCGCCAGCGGACCGATTACTTCGGTGGCGTGCTTCGTAACTTGCGCCTTGCACTGATCGACTTTCTTGCTCACCTCGGCCTGGCAGGAACCCGTGATCCCGAGACTCACGCACGCGGTGGCGGCACTAGAATAAGCGCCATTTAACTGCCCCAGCCAAAGATCGTCGGCCTCCCACTTCTGCTTGAAATAGGCCGTTGCCGCTGAACAGTCGCCCGGCGCCGGATCCTGCGCCACCTTCGGATTCACGAAAAAACTATCGGTGATATGGGGAAGTCCGCCCGTACATTGTTTTTTCACGGTGGCCAGATCGTTCACACACTGTTTACCAACCGCGCCCGAGCCGGCGCTCCCAGGACAGGCAGACTCCATTTTTTGGATTTTGTTCATCTGGCCCGAGTACGCGTTCCACGCAATCGTCAAGTCGAGATAGCTGTTGGCGCACTGTATCAACGTTTGTTTGTATTTCGCCGGGTCGGGGACGAACACATCGCCGCTCGATTTGGGATCCTTGGGCACTTTATCCAGTTGAATCTGGCAAATATCCCATGCCTGACGCAACCGGCCGGTGCAGAAGGTGTGCCAGGTTCCGGAAGGGCACTTATCGTTCCACAGTTTTCCAACTTCATTCATGTAGCGCTGTGTAGCCACCTCGGCCGCCTCTTTCTGGTGGCGCGCATGGTCATCCTTTGCTTTTTGCACTGCGGCGGCAACACCGGTTTGTGCAATGCCGACCGCCTGCTTGATGGCCGCCTGCACGTTGTAGCCGCTGGACTCAAGCGCGGTATAACCCGCGCCATGCGCGCCACTGGCGCCAAGTGGCGGCGAAAAATAATACTTGCCCGTTCCCTTCAACTGTGAATCCACCGTTGCCGGATCGACGGGTGCTCCCAATGACGATTTGGAGTCATACGGGTTCTGCCAGTCAAAATGCCCTACGGCGGAATTCACGCCGTTTGCGCAGGAAAGCTTCTCGTTTTCACCCGTGACGGATTGCTTGCATTGCGCCAACCCTGCCGCTCGCACCTTGGCGAGCTCGCCACCGACGCCTTTCACAAAGGCATCCCGTGCCTTGAGCATCGGCACATAGGTCTGGTAATCCGCGTCAAACTGCTGCATCAATGCAGTACACGTCTTATCCGCGTTTGATTTCGACATCTTGTGGCCGTCAAAGTAAGAGACGCAACCATCCTTAATCACCGAACCTGGCGCGAATCCCCCCTCCGTCCAATTCGTCTGATAGAGCGCCTTCTTTCCTCCGGTAGTCATCCAATTGTGCCCAGGATCAATGGCCTTGGCCGCCGCGTGGCTGATGACCGAGAATGCCTCGTTGGAACCGCCGCGTATGTCCTGGTAGTAATACTGATCGGCCGGCTTCGCGGTAACCTGATCGGTGAAGGTGTCCTCGAGGAAATTATTGACCGCCGTCTTGGATTCCTTGTATCCAGGGATGTTTTCAGCCAGCGCATCACACGCCTTGCCCGCGGCGGCGATGGTCTTGAACATATCCTTCAGGGTTTGAACGGTAATACCGGCCTCGAGAAACGTGCAGCCGCATTCCGTACGCTGAAGCACCGGTTGCAACGGCGTAGCCTGCAACGCATCCCATAATGCATTGCCCGCTTGCGTCGAACCTTCCGCCAACAGGCTGGAGGGAACCCCTGGTACGATATCCGCCAGAATCTTGGCCAGTGGCTTGATCGCCTGGTTCTTGACTGCGGGCAGACATCCCTGCGCCGGCAGCAGGACAGGATCCACCGCATTCATTACGATCATGCCGCCCGACAAAATGATCAGCGGTGGGTCACCTGACACAGCTTGGCCAACACAAACCGGGGCGGTACCCAGCACTTCCGCTGCCTTGGCGCCCTTGCCGGCCAGTTCATATCCCGCCTGCGCCGTATTTTTGGCACAAGCCCACGCATCGCCCAACGCGTTCGCCGATGCGTTGGTCGCGGCAGCACTAAACACCAGTCCCGCCACGGCAGGTAATCTCATGGCACGCATAAGTTCTCCGTTGCTATAGTTCTGTACGGGATCTATCGATCATCGATTAATCCCGTAGTTCTGACAAAAATAATACCGCAATCATTAATCGCATTCACCTATTCGAACGCCTTGTCCCCGAGCTGTGTACGATTTGACACATGTCAGATCACGAACCGATACAACATCTTTGTCATAATTGTTAACTCTGGAAATTTCCTCACACAATCACCGAATCTAGATTTTGGACATGCCGGCTTCGGCTAATGCCGAACCCTTCAGAAACAGAATTTTGAGTTGGCGCCGGGTTGACTAACCGCCTTGTGTTGTGTGCCGCGAAGGGCAATTTGCATGCCGCCACCGATAGCCATTGCCTTACCTCGATACGATAAAACGCGTTCGATGTTGGCTTTCACCAACACATGAATTTCCTTTTAAATCAGACACGTATAAAAATCCGCTTCGCGCCTGTTGGCATTTGCCAACAGGCTGATCTACCCTGCAGTGGGAACGGATAACTTAACCATCTGTTTTTAAACAATAATATACACTTGGCACGCTAACTGCTAACTCATGCTTCGTCGGACAACGCAATCTTAAACACTCACAAAATTGAAGTTACTCAACAAAGAAAGGAAATCTGAAATGAAAACCCAAGCCAAACGTATTACCTCCCTCATCGCTTTTGCCCTGGCTACTGCGGGTGGCAACGCCTTGGCAGCGGGCACGGTCACCGGCGTGACCGTCTCCAAGAACTCCATCACGCTGGGGCAATCGCTCGATGCGAGCGTGGCCGGCACCGTCAAACTGGACGCGTTCAAGAAGGGCTGTGCCATACGCATGTCGATGAAGTATGCGGACAACACAACGGAAGTTACGAACCCGCATTTCCTGGCGGACTCATTTCCGCAAACCGGTTTTTACCTGAAGCCAGCCAAGGCCGGAAAGGTGACCGTTATCGCCGATGGCGGTACCGGTTCTACGTTGCAATGGCCGGCGTGCGCGGGCAAAGCGGAAGTCGTGATCAACGTCGCCGAGCCGATCCGCGCGAATATTCCGGGCACAACGCCAATGATCAAACCCCCGGCCGGCACTGCTCCCGGGACTGTGATTGTGCAGCAAGGTCCGTTAACCATGGCGCCGTTGCCGACATTGACCTCGATCAAGCAGGTGCCGTACACCGACCAAGGCACCGAAACCTGGATAGAAGTCCATGGCACGGGCAATTGCACCTACACCATCACCGGTGCTGGACTGCCTGCCTCCACGTTCAGTTCGTCCGCAGCAACGCCGTTCCCCATGAAAGTGAAAATCCCGAATGCGCCGCTGGGCTCACACCTGTGGACCGCCAAAGGCACGGGAAACTGCACCGGTCAGGCCACCACCACGTTTAAGGTGGAAGGCTAATCGGCGCGCAGCGGCTACCCACCACAAAAAACGCCGGCCCTGAATACAGGCCGGCGTTTTTTTCGCCCGGCGCGCGCCGCTGTACACCCGACGCGCGGATGATACAAACGCTCAACGCAACATCAAATCCGGCACACCTCGTCCCCACACCCCAGATCGCGATCCGCCTCCACCAGCAACTGCTCGAAGGTTTCCGGCACGCGAATTTCCTTGCCGATCACGCGCGGGCTGTAACCCTGCAGCCAGAAGCTGTTTGTCGGATGCCCACCCCCGCACACCAACACGATGAAATTCTCCGGCTTTGACGTGATCGGCCACGGGTCGAGTTTCACACTATCGCGTGTTAGTGGATTGGAATCGATTTCGATCCATGCCGTGCCGCCATTGCGTTTGATCTCCGATTGCGGAATACGTGAATGCTCATAAAAGAACTCGCGCATTTTCGGCTTGGTCCAGCCGAGTTTCGCCATGTTATTGGCAACCACCCCCGGAATCAGAATCGCGCCCGGTGTGCCTTTTTCATAGCCCGACAAATTGGTGTAGTTGGGCACACGCATGAATTCGGAAAGGCGATACATGCCCTGCGTCGCGTCTTCTTCAGGCGTTTCTTTTTTGGCGCCGCGCCGGCGCGTATTGGTCGCACCGTTGCAGAAAAACACCGAAACCGAATTGGTTTCGCGCGCGAAACCATGGCGTTCCGTGCCATGCGTGGGCCAGCCTTCGGGCAAATTGTCTTCGTCCTCGGCGAACACCATATTGACATTGCGCATGCCACCGTAGTTGGCCATCGCGCCAATGCCCGGCAACGCGCCGCCGACATTCTGCTGAATCAACCGCAACGCGCGCCCTATGGAAGCACCCGCCGGGCGTTGGGGATCGGGGCCAAGGCAACCGAAGCCGGAGTTCAACCGTATCTGTTTCGCGATCGGCCCGTTGACCACCACCACGGGAAACGCGCTGCCCGAGGCCGCCTGTAATTGCTCGGCATTGGTTTCGGGATGCAAAAACGCCTCGACCGCCGCAATCAGCACCGGCAAATATTCCGGCCGGCCGCCCGCCATCGCCAGCGACACCGCGCAGGTTTCAACGGTGGTAATGCCGCCACGCGGTGGAAACTTGCCCACCACATGATCTCGCGGCAGCGGCGTGCCGCGCAGGATGCGATCAACGCGGTGTTTGGTGGCGGGCCAGAGCGGCAGGCCGTCGCCCCATAGATTGGTAATCGCGAGGTTGTTTGCTTTCTCCAGCGCCTCTTCATAGGTCTCGCCTTCGACCTTGAGCATCGGCACCGCCCCCGGCGCGGCCTTGGCATAAACCGATTGCCAGCGCGTGAGGCCGTCGTAGAACTCCTGCTTGCGCGCGTTGAGCGCGGAAATATCGCTGCCCGGCAAAAACATATCAATCGGAAACGTGATCATCGCGGCATCGGGCGCAAGGCCCAATCCCGATATCGCGTTGGTCATCACGCCCTTGAAATCCGCCCGCGTCAGTGTGACGGTGGGGATGCCCAACGCTTCAATTCTAGCGGCTGCACGGCCGCAGGCTGTGGCGCAGGAGCCTCAAGCCGCGTTGCCGATGATGACCGCGTCCACCCCGCTTTGCTTCACCAGGCGCGCGGTTTCTTCTTCACCGATCAGCGCATTGCCCTGCGGAAACGTATCGATCGGCAGAATTTCCACGCCGGGAAAGTCTTGTTCAAACAACGATTTAATCAGCGGTAACGTGCGAAACGCCTGCCATTGTTCGTTGGTAACAAAGCCGATCTTCTTGCCGGCAATGCCGTCAAGGCGTGCCGCGTGCGGCTGCGTGATCTCAATCGCGCCGGACGGATCGTAAAATTCAAGTTGCACCATGGTTTTCTCCAGTCAATTTCCGTGAGTTGCATCGTAGCATGGGAGCCGCGGTAAAGTACCGTGATACGCTAACTACAATCCCAACTGCTTACCGCAAAGGCGCGAAGACGCAAAGAACTGCCGCAAAGAAAACCGCATGAAGAAGTTGAAGTTCTTTGCGTAATCTCTGCGCCTTTGCGCCTTTGCGGTGAATTTCTTAAACTTGATCGCATGGACCATTTACTCACCGATACCCAACGCGCATGGCAGTTAAAAGCGCGTGAATTCGCCGAAACCGAGATTCGCCCGCTGTCGCTCGCGCGCGACCAGATCGCCGCGCCTGCTGAAACCATTGACTGGGAAATCATCAAAAAAGGTTCCCGGCTCGGCATCCGCACCGCCGCCGTGCCCACCGAATACGGCGGCCACGGCATCGACTTCACCACGCAGGCATTGATGATTGCAGAAATGGCAAAGGCGGATTCGGCCATTGCAAAGTCATTTAGCCAAAGCTGGAAATGGAGCCACCTGATCGTCGATAACGGCAACGACGAACAAAAGAAACGTTTTTTCGATGCGTTTGTGAACGACGACACGTTCGTGCTCGGCGGCGGCATCACCGAACCCAACGCCGGTTCCGATAACCGTCTGCCACCGGCGGACGATCCGAAATCCGGATTGCAATTGCGCGCGACACTCGATGGCGACACCTGGATGCTGAACGGCTCCAAGTGTTACATCGCCAATGCCAACATCGGCAAACTGATTTTTGCCTTCACGCGCACCGACCCTGGCATGCCCGTGCAGGAAGGCACCACCATCTTTGCCGTGCCGCGAGGCACGCCAGGCCTCAAGGTCGGCAAGGTGTTCAACAAACACGGGTGGCGCTTTTATCAAAACGCCGAACTGTTTTTCGAGAACGTGCGCGTGCCCGACAGCAACCGCCTGGGTGCCTTAAATGGCGCGCACAAAAAACACGATGGGAAAAACAGTAAATTCGGCGATCTGGAATACGCCGCCAACGCACTCGGCATTTGCGATGCCGCCATCGAAATGGCCACCGCGCACGGACGCACGCACCGGCAAGCGGGTAAACGCCTTAACGAGCACCAGTTGTTTCAGCTAAAGCTGTCGGAAATGCACATGCAGACCGAGGCGCTGCGCTCGTTTGTGATGCGCATCGCCGCCGAAAGCGATTGCACCGCGAATATTTCGCGCAAACACAATATGCTGCTGATGAATTTTTCGACCGACTCGATGCAGCGCGTGTGTTATCTCAACCTCGCCATTCATCGCAGCGCCGCCAAGGGCGAAATCAGCGCGCGCGCTGAAAAACTCGTGCGCGACGCGATTATCTGGACCCACATCGCGGGCGATTCGGTGCAGCGGATGAAGGCGGTGAAGGCGTTGTTGTAACGACTTCGAAAAGACCAACCGCTCACCGCAAAGGCGCAAAGTCGCAAAGGGCACGCAAAGAACCCCAAAAATTCGCTTGGATTTTCTTTGCGGCGGTTCTTTGCGTCTTTACGCATTTGCGGTGCGACTTTTTCGTGTCAGCCCCTACTTCGTCAACGCCAGTTCCTTCAGAAACGCGCGCAGTTGTGCATCATCGCGATCCATTTGTTTGCGTGCCTCCGCGCTGGGCAGGAACTCACTGGTCCAGAAATTTTCCTCGAGTTCCTTTTTCCACTCCGCCGATTCCGAGAGCCGTTTGAACACGCGATCCCAGTACGCGAGCTGCGCGGGCGTCATGGATTTGGCGCCCAGAAACGTGCGTGAATTCGATACCACGGCGTCGAAACCCTGCTCGCGCCAGGTCGGCACGTTCGCCAGCACGCCGCCCAGGCGTTTGGGCGACGCCACCGCCACCACGCGTACCTGGTTATTGCGCAGCAGCGACGCCGCCAGCGCCGCCGTCACCGGCGCCACGTCCACATGACCGCCCATCACCGCGGTTGTCGCGGAGCCGCCCGACTGAAAAATCACGTTGCGCGTTTTCTTGATATCCACCCCGCCCAGATGCAGCGCGACCGCAAGCCCTTGATGATTGGGATTGCCGATGCTGGTGGCGATACCCAGGCTGAGCGCGTTGATGTCCTTTTTCAAACGGTCGATCAAATCAGCGCCGCCCTTGATCGGCGAATCGGGCTTGACCGTCACCGAGATGTATTCCGCAAACAGCCCAACCACCTGCGTAAAGTCGGTGTAGCTCGGGCCGCGTCCGACGATGTTATTGGTCAGCATCGATTTATTCGCAAGCGCCAGATAATGCGGGTCGGCCTGCTGCGTGACATAGTTGTAAGCCATCGCCCCGCCACCACCGGGTTTGTTCACCACAGTGATCGGCACATCCATCGCGCGCTGATCCTGAAACACCTTCACCATCAGGCGCAAGATGCGATCCGAACCGCCACCGGGCGCGTTGATTGCGACCAGTTCAACCGGCTTGATCGGCTTCCACGCGGGTTCGGCTGCGAAAGACGGCGCCATAATCGACATCAGCAACATCAAAGCCACCGCCAGGCATGGCGCGCGGCGCAACTCGTGCAAAATATGGTGTCGCATGTTCAGGTATCCTCCATGCAGCGATTTTAGCGCCCTATCTTGCTCCGTGAAACCAATGCCAATTTGACATCATGCCAGCCACCCCGCCCGCCACCATTACCGTACGCACCTCCAACAGCACGCGCCCCGTGCTGGATTTACTCCTGCCCGGCTTTGAACGCGCGACCGGACACAAGGTCAACCTGATACTCGACACCGCGAAAAATTCGCTGGCGCGCATCAAGGCCGGCGAACGCGCCGACGTGGCGGTGCTGCTGGGCAAGTCGATCGACGAATTGTGCGCGCTGGGTATACTGCTCACAGAGACCCGCCAGCCGTTCTCGCGTTCCAACATCGGCATCGGGGTGTTGAAGGGAGCGCCCAAACCCGACATCAGCACGGTGGACGCCTTTAAACAAACGCTGCTCAATGCAAAATCCATCGCGCACACGGTGCATGGCCCCAGCGGCGCGTATTTTCCGGGGCTATGCGAGCGCTTGGGTATCGCCGATCAAATCAAACCCAAGACAGTCACGCGCCCCGGCGGCTACATCGGCGTGGTGGTCACCGCGGGCGAAGCAGAAATGGCGTTCCAGCAAATCTGCGAACTGCTCGCGGTGCCGGGGCTGGAAGTCGTCGGGCCGATCCCCGAGGAGATTCAGTACAACTTCGATTCCAAGGCGGCGATTTTTGCGGAGTCGAAAAATCCCGATGCGGCACGAGCGTTATTGGCTTACCTTGCGCGCGCCGAGCACGCAGCGAAATTTGTTGAGGCTGGGCTGGAACAACTGCAATCCTAGCCGCCCTAATTGTACGGCGGGGTAAAACGCAACATCCCCACCATCGTCATTCTGGCGAAAGCCAGAATCCAATTCGTCCCCCACTGCTCAAACCACTTCGCCGTACAGATCTCTCCATTCTGGATTCGACTTCTCTATCAATTCCAGCTTCCATTTTCGCTTCCAGTTTTTGAGCGCCTTTTCCCGTGCGATAGCAGATTCCATGGTTTCGTGAGCCTCATACCAGACTAGCGTATGCACGCAGTAACGCTTGGTGAATCCCTCGACGAAATCGCCCTTGTGCTCCCAAACGCGCTTCACCACATCGGACGTTACGCCTATGTATAACGTGCCGTTTCTCTTGCTTGCCAGAATGTATACGCAGGGCTGCATTGATACTGGATTCTGGCGTACGCCAGAATGACGAAGCGGCTGTTACGCCGTCACTCTGGCACGCAAAAATGCCACCTTCCCAACCCTGCCGGCCCCAGCGCCAACGTCTGCTCGCAATAACAACCCTTCCTGCCCGGTCAGGCAGAAACTGCCTTCGTTGCTGATCGCCACGCCTAGCGCTTGCCCCTGGATTTGGCTTTCGCTTTCGTCTTCGCGCGCTTGGGGGCCGCTTTCTTCACCAGCACCTGCACACGCCAATTCAGCGTATCCGCCACATAAATATTTTCCTTGCTGTCGAGCGCGATGAGATGCGCTTCGCCGTATTGATTGATGCCCTTGCCCTGGCTGCCGGTAATGCCGAGCACATTGCAGTCTTCGTCGAGCTTCATAATTTTGCCGGCATGGCCGTGCGCCATCATGATGTGGCTCCGGTCGTTGCACATCGCCAGCCCGCACGGCGTGCCGGGATGACTGGTTTCGCGCACGTAGTTGCCGTCGGCATCGAACACCTGTATGCGCTGGTTCGAGCGGTCAGCGATGTAGAGCAGCCCCTTGTTGTTGATCACGATGGAATGCGGCTGATCGAATTTTCCGGAATCCTTGCCGGTGCCGCCCCAACTCTTGATGTAGTCGCCGTTGGCGGTGAATTTATGAATCAACGATTCGCCCTTGCCGTGGCCCTGTGTGATGAATACCGAGCCGTCCGCGCCGAACGCCAGATCATTGGGCTCGTGAAAACACCGGAGATGTCCCGCCTGATGCCATTCACCCGCGCGTCCCGCCACGCCCAGCACCATCAAAATGCGTCCATTCGCATTCATCTTCACCACGATGTGCGCGCCGGTGTCGGTGCACCAGATGTTGCCTTCGCGGTCGATGCGCAGACCGTGCGGATTGGTAAAGATGCCGCGCCCCAGGGTGCGAATGTGATTGCCGCGCGAATCAAATTCCATCAGCGCGTTTTCACTGCGGTTGAACACCAGCACATGGTCTTTGGCATTAACCGCCACGCCGGAGCAGGGGCCGAAGTTTACCCCCGGCGGCAATTTGAAAATATCGGCAATGGGGGTGTATCCGAGATCGGGAATGGTGTTCGTCATGATTGGGCTCGCGTTAAGTTGATCGTTCCCGCACATCAAATTCAGCGACGCTGAAATGAAGCACGGGTATTATTTTTTTCCGAGAGTATCAGGAACGCCGCCGCGCCGCGATACGCGGTTTGTCGCAACCTGCATTGGCGAAAAATTATTATTTAAAAACATATGGTTACAAATTGATAATCAGCCGCAGACGTGACAAAGGCATCTGCTAGAATCCACGCGCGTTTACCGCCCCCGATTGCGTTTTTTAAACCGAGTATTGAATCGCATGCCAAGACTATCTGCCACCCCGTTCCGTTACACCCTTGTGTACATGGCGTGCCTGTGTGCGTCCTTGCCCGCGCACGCGCAGCGCGCGCAGCAAACGAATGACGCCGCAAGCGGCTTTCCCGCGCGCCCCATACGCGTGGTGATCGGTTTCACGCCGGGCGGCCAGCCGGATATCGTGACGCGCCTGATCGCGCCGAAGCTCGGCGAGTTACTCGGCCAACCGCTGGTGGTGGACAACCGTCCCGGCGCGGGCGGCGTGGTGGGCACCAAAATTGTCGCCGACGCGCAGCCCGATGGCTACACGCTGCTGACGGCCTCGTCCTCGCACACCGTTGCGCCGGCGCTCTACGCCAAGTTGCCCTACGACACCCTCAAAGATTTGACCGGCGTATCCATGACTTCCGCCGCGTCGTATGTGCTGGTGGCCGCGCCGGCGACCGGCATCAAAAGCGTGCAAGAGCTGGTGGCGCAGGCGAAAGCCAAACCAGGCCAGCTCAACTATTCATCGGCGGGCACCGGCAGCGGCATGCATTTCGCGGTGGAGGTGTTCAAGCAAGCCACACAAATCGACGCCGTGCATGTGCCCTACAAAGGCGTACCCGAAGCGATGAATGACGTGGTCGGTGGCCGCGTGCAGTTCACCCTGGCGCCGCTGGGCGCATCGATCGGGTTGGTACGCGAAGGCCGGCTGCGGGGGCTGGCAGTGGCATCGCCCAAACGCGCCAGTGTGCATCCGGATATTCCCACCATCGCCGAGTCAGGCTATCCGGGCTTTCGCTGGGATTCCTGGAGTGGCCTGTTCGCCCCCGCCAAAACACCGAACGCCGTCATCAACCGTTTAAATCGCGACGTGGTGCGCGTACTGACCGATACTGAAATGCAACAGCGCTTCGCCGCCCTCGGCATGGAAACCGCGCCCACCACGCCGGAGCAACAGAACAAATTTGTCGCGGATCAATTGGCACTGGTGATGCAGTTGGCGAAGAAGGCGGGGATACAGGCGCGGTAAAGGCGTGGTGGTTTGGCTTGTAGCAGAATCGGGATAGGAAGAAGCCTC
>DHVE01000122.1 GCA_002412495.1 Betaproteobacteria bacterium UBA5216 | reverse complement strand
GTATGGCTAAAGGGGGCAGGTCACGCATGCTCTCTGGTCGCGATGCGTTCCCGACTGCATGCGATCGGTTACTGCTGGTTGGGATTTCGTTAGGCGACCAGCGGACTTTCGCTATGCCGATCCCAGATCGCCTATCCCGATCTCCAAAGGCAAAAAAGCACTCCTAAGCGTGGCATGACGGGTTTGATAACTACAGGACTAAGCCCAAGAAAATATACGAGAAAACCGGTAGAATCTCGCCCCTCGGGCCCTTAGCTCAGTTGGTTAGAGCAGCGGACTCATAATCCGTTGGTCGTTGGTTCAAGTCCAACAGGGCCCACCAAACAAATCAGGGATTTCCGACACTCAAATCCCGCCGACAAATCCCATTTGCCGCCAAGCTTCATAAACCACCACTGCCACCGCGTTTGATAGATTGAGGCTGCGCGCGGCGGTGCGCATCGGCAGCCGGATGCGTTGTTCGGCCGGCAGCGCGTCAATCAGCGGCTGCGGCAATCCCCGGCTTTCGGGGCCGAACACAAACACGTCGTTTTCGCGATACGCGGGTTGATCGTGACGCTGCGTGGCGCGGGTGGTTGCGGCGAAGAGCCGCCTGCCGGTGAAATAGTTCTGACAGGCAGCCCAATCGCTATGCACGGTGACATCGGCGAATTCGCGGTAATCCATGCCGGCGCGTTCGAGTTGTTTGTGCGATATCGAAAACCCGAGCGGTTTTACCAAATGCAGGCGCGCGCCGGTGTTGACCGCCAGGCGCACGGCGTTGCCGGTGTTGGGCGGGATTTCGGGTTCGTAAAGAACGATATCAAACATGGGCTATTGCGCGAAGGGCGGCGCGTGTTTTTTGAAACTGTCGGGCAGGGTGCGCGCGACGACAAGTCCGGTGACGCGCGTGGCCCCCGCCTGTTTTAAATTGCGCGCGAGCTCGTTGAGCGTGGCGCCGGTGGTCATGACGTCATCGACGACGGCAACGTGCCGGCCGGCGAAATCTTCGTCGCACACAAACGCCTTGCGCACATTTTTTGCGCGTTCTTTCCACGGCAGCGCGGCTTGCGGCGCGGTGTCGCGTACTTTGCGGCAGGCGCGCGGCAACAGCGGTATGCCAGTCAGTTTGGCGACGTGGCGCGCGATTTCCTGTGCCTGATTGAAGCCGCGTTCACGCAGCCGCGCGTTGGCGAGTGGCATGGGAATAATCACGTCCGGACGTTCGCCGAGACTGCTGGCAATGGCGCCGCCGAACAGCGGTGCGATGGCGAGCATGCCGCGATATTTAAGGTCTTGCACCAGCGCGTCGGCAGGAAACGCGTAGGTGTAGGGCACGCACACGCGGTCGTAGGCGGGCGGGTGCGTGAGGCACGCGCCGCAGCGATTGCCGTCGGTGATGGGCAGCGCGCAGGTGTCGCACAGGTTTCCGGTGAGGCGCGGCAAATCGGCGTCGCACGGCGCGCATAACAGCGCGCCGGTGCTCGGGCCGGCGCAGAGCAGGCAGGAGGGCGCGATCAGGCGTTGTACGAATTTCGTACAACTGGCCAAGAATCCTGGTGGTAAATTTGACAAGCATGGCTCCGGTACGGATGATGCAAGTTCTTAAAAACATTCACTTTTCTAACGTCAGGCCCGTCACCATGGACACCGCCATTCCTGCAACTAACGCTTCAGCGCCCCCCCCCACGACGCCCTCCGCTGTCCCGGCTGCGCCATTGCCGCAGACGGCAAACACCGAACCCGCGCGCTGGACCGTTGATCAGGTCGCGGCGCTATTTGATCTGCCGTTTAATGATCTCATTTATCGCGCGCAGACGGTGCATCGCGCGCACTTTGACGCTAATGCCGTTCAGCGCTCGACGCTGATTTCGATCAAAACCGGCGGCTGCCCCGAAGACTGCGGCTATTGTCCGCAGGCGGCGCGTTATCACACCGGGGTCGAGAACGAAGACATTCTGTCGGTCGATCAAGTCGTGGCGGCTGCGCAATGCGCCAAGGACAACGGCGCGACCCGTTTTTGCATGGGTGCGGCATGGCGTGGGCCGAAGCAGCGCGATCTCGACAAGGTGGTTGAGATGGTGCGCGCGGTTCGTGGCATCGGCATGGAAACCTGCGCCACGCTGGGTATGCTGAAAGACGGTCAGGCCGAGCAGTTGAAGACGGCGGGACTTGATTACTACAACCACAACATCGACACCGCGCCGGAGTTCTACGGTGAAATCATCACCACGCGCACGCAGCAGGATCGCATGGACACGTTGTCGCGCGTGCGAGAGGCCGGCATGCATGTGTGCAGCGGCGGCATCGTCGGCATGGGTGAAACCCGGCGCGCGCGCGCCGCATTGATCGTGCAACTGGCGAATATGAATCCGTATCCCGAATCGGTGCCGATCAACAATCTGGTGCAGGTGGAAGGTACGCCGCTGAGCGGTACCGCGCAACTGGATCTGCTGGAGTTTGTTCGTACCGTGGCGTGCGCGCGCATCACCATGCCGAAGGCCATGGTGCGGTTGTCGGCCGGGCGGCAGGAAATGCCGGAAGGCATACAGGCGCTGTGTTTTCTGGCGGGCGCGAATTCGATTTTTTATGGCGACAAGTTGCTCACCACGGGCAACCCGGATGTGGCGCGCGATCAGGCCTTATTTGCCAAGTTGGGATTGCATGCGATGGAAGCGAAGGTGTGATCGCACATGAAGGACGTGCCAGCACGCCGTTCTCCGAATTGCAGAATGCGCTGAAAGCGCTTGATGCAAACGGTTTGCGCCGCACTCGCCGCACGCTCGATTCCGCGCAAAGCGCGCATGTTACGGTCGATGGGAAAAAATACCTCGCGTTTTGCAGCAACGATTATCTGGGGCTTGCGAATCATCCCGAGTTGATCGCGGCTGCACAGGAGGGTGCCCACGCCTATGGCGTGGGTGCGGGTGCGTCGCATCTGGTGCTGGGCCACGCGCATGCGCATGCAAATCTGGAGCAACAACTCGCGGCGTTCGTAAATCTGCCGCGCGCACTGCTGTTCTCGACCGGCTACATGGCAAATCTCGGCGTCGTCACCGCGCTGCTGGGCCGTGACGACGCGGTGTTCGCGGATCGATTGAATCATGCGTCGCTGAATGATGCGTGTTTGTTGTCGCGCGCCCGATTCAAGCGGTTTGCGCATAACGACATGGCGCAACTGGAACGCCTGCTTGCCGTGACGCAAGCCAAACGCAAGTTGATCGTCGCCGATGCCGTGTTCAGCATGGACGGTGATCTGGCGCCGGTGCCGGAATTGTTGGCGCTCGCCGAGCGGTACGATGCATGGCTGATGCTTGATGACGCGCATGGCTTTGGCGTGTTGGGTGCGCGGGGTAGCGGCGTGCTGGAACATTTTAATCTGCGGCATCCGCGCATTATTTACATGGCCACGCTGGGCAAGGCGGCGGGCGTATTCGGCGCGTTTGTCGCGGGTGACGACACGCTGATTGAAACGCTGATGCAGCGCGCGCGCACCTACATTTACACCACCGCGATGCCGCCGCTGCTGGCGTGCGCGGTCTCCAAGAGTATTGAATTGATTGCCGCCGGCGCAACGTGGCGTAGCCAATTGCATGAAAATATTATTCAATTAAAACAATTGCTTGCGACGGATCTGCGGCCAGGCTGGAGGTTGCTGCCGTCGTCCACCGCGATCCAGCCGTTGGTGATCGGCGACGCCCGCGCGGCAACCGGGGTGGCTGAAAAACTTGCGGCGCGCGGTGTGCTGGCGCCGGCGATTCGTCCGCCGACGGTGCCGCAGGGCACGGCGCGGCTGCGTATTTCGCTGTCGGCGGCGCACACGGCGGAGGATGTGCGCGCTTTGTGCGACGCGCTGTTTGCGGCCGGCCGGGCATTGTCATGAAAAGCGGACTTCCCGTGGTGTTGCTGCATGGCTGGGCAAGTCATCCAAACGTGTTTCGCGGTCTTGCGCGTGCGCTGGAAAAAAATGGTCGCGTGCGGATGATGGCGTTGCCGGGCTATGGGGGGGGCGGTGCTGTCGGTGGGGCCGGTGCGGAGGCCTGCACGCCCTACACGCTGGAGCGGCTGGCGGATACCCTGGCCGCCGCGGCGCCGAAATCCTGTGACGTCGTCGGCTGGTCGCTCGGCGCGCAGGTGGCGCTGACGTGGGCGCTGCGCGCGCCAAAGCAGGTGCGGCGCCTGGCTTTGATCGCGGCCACGCCGTGTTTCACGCAACGCACGGGGGATAAATCCGCGTGGCCGCACGCGGTGACGCCGATGGTGATGCGGCAGTTTACCTCGGCCATCCGGCGCGATTGTCCGGGCGTGCTGCGGCGCTTCGTGGCGCTGCAATCGCTCGGCGATACACAGGCGGTGCGCGTGGCGCACCAGTTGCGCACGGCGTTGTTTACGAATCCATTGCCCACGCAAGCCGTGCTGGAGGCCGGGCTGGAAATCTTGAAAACGGCTGATTTGCGCGCGCTGTTGCCGTCGATAGCGCAGCCCGCGCTGGTGCTGCATGGCACGCACGACGCGGTAACGCCGTGCGCGGCGGGCGAAGCCTTGAGCGCGGCGCTGCCCGATGCGCGCTTTCATAAAATCGATGGTGCGGGGCACGCGCCGTTTTTGTCCGCGCCCGACGTGGTCGCGGCACTGTTACAGGCATTTTTCGATGAAGCCGGCACCGCAGTTTGACAAGCGGCTGTTGCGCCAATCGTTCGAGCGCGCTGCGCCGGGCTATGACGCGGCCGCGGTGTTGCAACACGAAGTATGCCGTCGCATGGACGAGCGGCTGGATCTCATCAAGCATCAGCCACGGACTATTCTCGACGCGGGCAGCGGCACTGGCAATGCGTTGTCCGCGCTTCGCGCGCGTTATCCCGAGGCGCGCGTGATCGCGTTTGATCTCGCGTTGCCGATGTTGCGGCAAGGACGTGAAAAAACGCAGGCGCCGTGGTGGAAATCGCTGCTGAAGCCCCGCATCAACGAAGTGTGCGGGGACATCGAACAACTGCCGCTCGCCACCGGCAGCGTTGATCTGGTGTGGTCGAATCTGGCGCTGCAATGGGTGAACGATCCCGAAACGGCCTTTGCGGAATTTCATCGCGTGTTGGCGCCGGGCGGGTTGCTAATGTTTAGCACGTTCGGCCCCGATACCTTGAAGGAACTGCGTGCGGCGTTCTCTGGCGTGGATCAGCATACGCATGTGAGCCGTTTTATCGATTTGCATGACATCGGTGATATTCTGGTGCAGCGCGGCTTTGCCGACCCGGTAATGGATATGGAGCCGTTTACGCTGACCTACAGTAACGTGCGCGCGGTGATGCGCGACCTGAAGGCCATCGGCGCGCACAATGTCACGCAATCGCGTCCGCCGGGACTGACGGGGAAGTCGCGGCTCCGGGCGGTGGAGCAGGCGTACGAACCGCTGCGCCGCGAAGGTAAACTGCCCGCGACATTTGAAGTAGTCTACGGCCATGCATGGAAGCCGTTGCCGAGATTGACGGCCAGCGGCAAACGCGTGATCGATATCAAGCCGGCAACATGATGCCTCGCGCCTCGCGTCTCACGCCTCACGGGTTTTTCATAACGGGCACGGATACCGGTGTGGGCAAAACGCTGGTGGCGTGCGCGCTACTGCATGCCTTTGCGGCGCGCGGTTTGCGCGTCGTCGGCATGAAGCCGGTGGCCGCTGGCGCCGTGGTGATAAACGGCGTCCGGATCAATGAGGATGTCGAACAATTGATTGCGGCGAGCAATGTGCCGGCGCCGCGTGACATGATCAATCCGTATTGTTTCCAGCCGCCAATCGCACCGCATGTCGCGGCGGCGCTAGAAAATAATCCCATTAGAAACAATGTATTAATGGATCACCATCGGCGCTTGTCAGCGCTTGCTGACATTGTGGTGGTGGAAGGTGCCGGCGGGTTTTGTGTGCCGCTGAACGATGATGAAACCAGCGCCGATCTCGCGCGTGATCTCGCGTTGCCGGTGGTGCTGGTGGTCGGCATGCGGCTCGGTTGCCTGAACCACGCGTTGCTCACCGCCGAGGCCATTCGCGCGCGCGGGCTCGTGCTGGCGGGCTGGGTGGCCAATCACATCGATGCGTCGATGCCGCACGCCGATGCCAATGTGGCTGCATTGCAGGCAAGGCTCGCCGTGCCTATGATCGCGCGTATCGTGTTTGATGCGCGGCCCGATGTTGTCGCTACCGCGGCGCAATTCGACGTGCGCGGCTTGCTGTAACGGCAAGCGCACTGCGTGTCAATGCGATGTGGTCTCTAGTAATTGCACATATTCAAAGGCTTACAAGGTTGCCTCGCCCCCCTCGCTGTGTTAAATTCCCACTGTTTTCAGAGGCGTCCGACAATGATTATTCCGGACGCGGGCTGTAGGGGAGTTGGGGGATTTTCACAGGGTATCCACGCACGGCGCTCCACGGCGTACATAACGTGGAACGCGCATTGCGGTTCGCGCAGTGTGTCGCAACAGGCGTAAACAGCCCGCATTGATTGAAGCTAAGCAGTAAGACTGGTTGTAACTATCCGGGGGAAGAATGCGTAACAAGCTGGCCAAAATTTTCGCCGCACTGACAACGGCGGCAACGGCGATGTCGTTGATGATTCCGGCGACGGCGTTTGCCGACTACAAACTCAACCTCCAGACGCCGAATTCCGCCATCGGCCATACCATCTATGATCTGCATACGGTCATCACTTGGATTTGCGTAGCCATTTTCATCGTGGTGTTCGGCTTCATGTTCTACGCCGTATTCGCGCATCGCAAGTCGGTGGGGCACAAGGCCTCGCAGTTTCACGAACATTTCTGGGTTGAGGTTGCCTGGACCATCGTGCCGTGCATCATTCTCCTGGCGCTCGCGGTACCGGCCACAAGGGCTCTGATACAGCTACGCGATACGTCGGAGCCGGATCTGACCATCAAGGCTACCGGCTACCAGTGGAAATGGGGCTATGACTATCTCAAAGGCGAGGGAGAAGGCATCAGTTTCTATAGCAGCTTGTCAACACCACGCGCCCAAATCGAAGGCACCGAACCCAAAGGCCCTAATTACCTGCTAGAGACCGACACCGTGGTGGTTGTTCCGGTGGGCAAGAAAGTGCGCATGCTGGTAACCGCCGCTGACGTTATCCATGCATGGTGGGTGCCTGCGCTCTCGGTGAAGCAAGACGCCATTCCGGGCTTTATACGCGACACCTGGTTCAAGGCAGAGGCCCCCGGCATATTCCGTGGACAATGCGCGGAATTGTGCGGCAAGGACCATGGCTTCATGCCGATCGTGGTTGAGGTCAAAACCGCTGCTGACTACAGCAAGTGGGTCGAGAGCCAAAAGGCCAACATGAAAAAAGCGGCCGTCGCGGATGATCCCGAAAAACCTTGGACTCTGGATGATCTGAAGGCGCGTGGTGAAAAAGTGTATGCCGCGAACTGTGTCGCCTGCCATATGGCGAACGGCATGGGCAATCCGCCGGCGTTCCCGGCGCTGTCTGGATCGAAAATCGCCATCGGCCCGAAAGAGGGGCACTTGGCTATCGTGCTGAATGGGAAGGGTGGCACGGCGATGGCGCCGTTCAAGCATTTGTCCGATGCAGATATTGCCGCTGTCATCACGTATGAGCGTAACACTTGGGCCAACAAGACGGGCGATATGGTGACCCCCGCGGAGGTTAAGGCGGCCAAAGGGGGCGGGCAGGCCGCCGCACCCGCAACCGAAAAGGTTGTCGCAGCGCGTTGAGCACGGGCGAACTGCCTACACAGATCCTTAATAAGCATTTGTTTTTAAACAATATTCTTAGATAGAACCGGAGCCAAGATGAGCACCGCTACCCACGACCACGCGCACGGACACAGCCAAGACGGCGGACATGCCCACGACGACCACGCGCATGATCACAAGCCCTACGGCATGATGCGCTGGTTGGGTTCGACCAACCACAAAGATATCGGCACCATGTATCTGTGGTTCAGCTTTTCCATGTTCCTCGTTGGTGGTGTGATGGCGTTGATCATCCGCGCGGAACTGTTTCAGCCAGGCTTGCAAATCGTGCGGCCGGAGTTTTTCAACTCGATGACCACGTATCACGGTCTGATAATGGTGTTCGGCGCCATCATGCCGGCGTTCGTGGGTTTTGCGAACTGGCTGATCCCGATGCAGATTGGCGCGCCCGACATGGCGTTCCCGCGCATGAATAACCTGTCATTCTGGCTATTGCCGCCTGCAGCCATGTTGTTGATCGCCGCGCAGTTCGCGCCCGGCGGCGGCGCTGGTGTTGGCTGGACCATGTATGCCCCGCTTACGACTCAAGCGGGCCCTGCGATGGATCTCACGATATTCGCGGTTCATATTCTCGGCATGTCGTCGATCATGGGATCGATCAACATCATTACCACCGTTCTGAACATGCGCGCGCCTGGCATGACGCTGATGAAAATGCCGCTTTTCTGCTGGACTTGGCTGATTACCGCCTACCTGCTGGTGGCATCGATGCCGGTGTTGGCCGGGGCGGTAACCATGACACTGACCGACCGTCACTTCGGCACCAACTTCTTTAATGCGGCCGGCGGCGGCGACCCCGTGCTGTATCAGCACATTTTCTGGTTCTTCGGCCATCCCGAGGTGTACATCATTGCGATTCCCGCCTTCGGCGTGGTGTCGCAGGTGATTCCGGCGTTCTCGCGTAAACCGCTGTTCGGTTACGCGTCGATGGTTTATGCCACGGCGTCCATCGCGATTCTGTCTTTCATGGTGTGGGCGCACCACATGTATACGGTGGGCATGCCGGTCGAAACCCAGCTTTACTTCATGTATGCCACCACGCTGATTGCGATCCCGACTGGCGTTAAAGTGTTCAACTGGGTGGCAACCATGTGGAAGGGCTCGCTCACGTTTGAGACGCCCATGCTGTTCGCGCTGGGCTTTCTCTTCCTGTTCTCGCTCGGCGGCTTTACCGGACTGGTGCTTTCGATCACGCCAGTGGACGTGCAGATACACGATACGTATTACGTGGTGGCGCATTTCCACTACGTGATGGTGGCGGGCGCGTTGTTCTCCGCCTTCGCGGGCATTTACTTCTGGCTGCCGAAATGGACCGGTCGCATGTATAACGAGACGCTCGGCAAATGGCACTTCTGGCTGTCGCTGATATTCTTCAACGTTACCTTCTTCGTGCAGCATTTCCTCGGGCTGGCCGGCATGCCGCGCCGCGTGCCGGATTACGCGCTGCAATTCGCGGAGTTTAATGCGATTTCGACGATTGGCGCCTTCGGCTTCGGTATTTCGCAGTTGCTGTTCCTCTACGTCGTGGTGAAGTGCATCACCGGCGGCGAGAAAGCCGAGCAAAAACAATGGGAAGGCGCCGACAGCCTGGAGTGGACGCACCTGCCGTCACCTGCGCCGTACCACAGTTTTTCAACGCCTCCTGCGCTGAAGTAGGCCGAAGCGATTAATGTCCCAAGACGTCAACGAGGCCATCAGTGAGGAAGCGCGCCAGCGACAGATCAAACGCAACATCCGCCTTACGGGCGCGGTGCTGTGGTTGATCGTCGGGGCCATCTTTTTCTACATGATCGGGAAATATTACTGGATGTCAAAATGATTCCGGTGGCCCTTAAGCGCATTAACCGCCAGATGTGCGTTCGGCTGAGTTTTTTCGCGCTGCTCATGTTCGGCTTCGGTTATGCGATGGTGCCGTATTACAAAAAGTTTTGTGAAGTGACCGGTATTAACAATCTGCTGCAACGTGACACCGTGGTGAACACGCAGGTCGATAAATCGCGCTGGGTGACCCTGGAATTTGACGCCAATGTGCATGGCATGCCGTGGCAGTTTGCGCCGGTGCAACGCAGCGTGCGCGTGCATCCGGGTGAAATGACGCAGGTTGCTTTTGATATCAAGAACAACGGCAATAACACGCTGGTGGGGCAGGCCATCCCGAGTTATGGTCCCAAGCATAGCGCTGCCTTTGTGAAGAAGCTCGAATGTTTTTGCTTCAAGCAGCAAGTGCTGGCGGCAGGCGAATCACGCCAGATGCCGGTGCAATTTGTGGTCGATGGGTCGTTGCCCGCGAGCGTCACCACGCTAACGTTGTCGTATACGTTTTTTGAAGTGCCGGCTGCGGACAAGAAGGTAACGTCCGGCAGCGCGGGTTAAGTCAGATTGGAAAACAAATCGCCGAAAACGGCATCGTTGTTTCAGGCGATAAAAATGGTGCTGTCGGCGTTTATCGGCATACGCAAGCAGGATCAGGGACAGGAAATCAAGGTAACGCCGCTGCAGGTGGTGATTACCGGCATCATTGCAGGGGCGTTGTTTGTGTTTACCGTGATTTCCGTGGTGCGGTTGGTTCTCAGATAAATGAAACAGCGTAGCGATTAGTCAGACGAACAGTGAACAGAAATTTAGGAGAAACACATGTCGACGCAGCATACCGCCACTTCCGATAATTATTACGTGCCTGGGCTGTCGCACTGGCCGATTACGGCTTCAGTGGCTATGGCGTTGCTCGGCTTTGGCGCCGCATTCTCGATGAATAACATGACTGGCGGCAACCTGCTTTTGATTCTCGGTTTTATTGTTCTGTTCGTCATGTTCGCAGGCTGGTTCAGCACCGTGGCACACGAATCCGAAGGGGGCATGTACAACCGCCAGGTGGGGATGTCGTTCCGCTGGGGGATGAGTTGGTTCATTTTTTCGGAAGTCATGTTTTTCGCGGCGTTTTTTGGTGCGCTTGGTTACATGCGACTCTATTCGGTGCCGGATCTTGGCAGCATTGAACATCAACAACTGCTGTGGCCTGGTTTCAAGGGCGATTGGCCCACGGCGGGTCCGCACTTCAAGGCCGGGGACTTTACCCCGATGGGCGCATGGGGCATCCCCGCCCTAAATACAGCACTGCTGCTGACGTCCGGCGTGACGATCACCATCGCGCACTGGGGATTGCTCAAGAAAAACCGCGCGCAACTCATCTGGGGCCTTGCTGCCACGATTGCACTGGGCATGATCTTCCTTGGGTTCCAGATTTACGAATACTCCCATGCCTATTCGGCGATGAACCTCAAGCTCACCAGTGGCGCGTACGGCTCCACGTTCTTCATGTTGACCGGTTTTCACGGCTTTCACGTGACGGTGGGGACCATCATGTTGTGGGTCATTCTGTTTCGCAGCGTGGCCGGACATTTCACGCCGGAAAACCACTTTGGTTTCGAAGGCGTGGCTTGGTACTGGCACTTCGTGGACGTAGTGTGGGTGCTGCTCTTCGTGCTGGTGTACATACTCTAACCGGCGCGGGTAATTCCCAAAAAAAGCCGCACCCGTGGGTGCGGCTTTTTTACTATGGCTCTCGTTAAAGCTTACCGGTGATGAATCCGAAATGAATGCCCGCCATCAACAGCAGGAACAGCGTGACCGACAGTGCCACGCGCACAGTCAGCGCGCGCACCATGCGCTCGCTTGCGCCGCGATCCTTGAGCATGAAATAGGCCGCCGCGCCGAGGCTGTAGATAATGAACAGCAGGAAAAGAATCACCAAGTATTTCATCGGCGTAGTGTAATCCACGTCCGTCCGGAGCGCCATTGAGAATCGCCGGTCGCGAATTCAATCCGCCGGCGTGGGCGACACTGGCGATGATCTCGGGTGTCGCGTTGACCGTCGTGCTTGGTTTTTGGCAGTTGGGCCGCGCCGATACCAAACAGCTTTTGCAAAACCGTATTGACGATTTCGCGAAGCAGGCGCCAGTGAACGTGGGTGCCGCCGAATTAAAGGTTGATGAGGTATTGCTGCGCCCCATTGAGGCACGTGGCCGATTTGACGCGCGGCACATGGTATTAATCGACAATCGTTTGCACAAGCATCAGCCGGGCTACCATGTTTACATGCCGCTACGCATCGCCGGCACCGATAAATACATCCTGGTGAATCGCGGCTGGATCGCCGCGGGCGCTGAACGCAATCGATTGCCTGCTGTCAAAACGCCCGAGCAGGAGGTCATGGCGCATGGCACGGCGGTGCCGGGCAGCGAGCGATTCATGGAGTTGTCGAGCAAGGTTGCCGACGGAAATGTCTGGCAGAATATGATGGTTGAACGCTTTCGCCAGGCCACGCGGCTTGATGTGCACCCGATCATCTTGCAGCAGACCGAATTGCGCGGCGCGCCGGACGATGGCCTGATCCGCGATTGGCCGCCGGTCGATCTCAAGCGCAATACGCATCTCGCCTACGCTGTGCAATGGTTTGCGCTTGCGGCGGCAATTTTCATTTACTGGCTGGTTATCAATGTCCGTCGAAGATCCGATCCAACAACGTCTTGAGCAGCGCAAGAGCCAGCGCATGCTGCTGCTGATCGCGGCGGTATGCCTTGCGCCCTTCGTGGCGTCGTTTGCCCTGTACTATTTCTGGCAGCCCTCGGGGCGCGTCAACTATGGCGATCTGGTCGAAGGCGTCGAGGCGCCCGCCGGCGCGATGGCGGCGCATGATGGCGGCAAGCTATTTGATTTCGCACAGTTGCGCGGACGCTGGGTTTTTGTGACGGTGGATTCGGGCGCCTGTGACGATTATTGCAAGAACAAGCTGTGGAAAATTCGCCAGGTGCGATTGACGCAGGGCAAGTACCCGGAGCGTATCGAGCGCGTGTGGTTGCTGAACGACACGCAGCCTGTGGCCGCCGCCGTAACCACGGAATACGAGGGCACATGGATCGCGCGCGCGCAAGGCAGCGCGATTCTGAAGTCGTTGCCGTATCGCGATGCGCAGCGCGATCATATTTATTTGATTGATCCGTTGGGCAATGTGGTATTGCGCTACCCCAAGGATGCGGATCCCACGGGCATGAAAAAAGACATCACGCGCCTGCTGCGGGTATCGCGCATCGGCTAATAGCGGCGTGAGACGGGAAGCATGAGGCGTGAGGACTTAGATGTTCGACTTTTTGGTTAGATGAATCCATAACCCCATGAGATATTTATTTGTTTAAAAAGATAATTTTCTTTACGACCGCGTTTACATTTGTCGTGGTCGTGGTGGGTGCGTTTGTGCGGCTCACAGATGCCGGTTTGGGTTGTCCCGACTGGCCGGGCTGCTATGGCAAGCCCACGCCAGTGCATGCGGCGACCGACATCGCCAGGGCGGTGGCGGAGCAGGGCGGCACGCACGGGCCGGTTTCCATTCAAAAAGCCTGGCATGAAATGTTTCATCGTTATCTCGCGGGCACGCTGGGCCTGCTGATACTGGGCATCGCTATTGCTGCATGGGTGAAGCGCAAGGCGCTTGTCCAATCGCCGTGGCTCGCCAGCACCCTGCTGTTGTTGGTGATGTTGCAAGCGGCGCTGGGCATGTGGACGGTAACGATGCTGCTAAAACCCGTAATCGTGACACTGCACCTGCTTGGCGGCATGGCGACGCTGGCGTTGCTCACCTGGCTCGCAATGCGGCAAGTGCGCGCCGGTACGCCCGTGGCGGACGCGGCGTGGCTGCGGCCGTGGGCATGGCTGGGCTTGGCCTTGCTCGTGGCGCAGATCGCGCTGGGAGGCTGGGTAAGTACCAACTACGCCGCGCTGGCGTGCATCGATTTGCCGACCTGTCACGGCGAGTGGATGCCGAAAATGGATTTCCAGCATGGCTTTCAATTGCTGCGTGAACTCGGACACACCGCCGCCGGCGATAAATTGAGCTATGACGCGCTGACCGCGATCCATTGGACGCATCGCGTGGGCGCGGTGGTGGTGGCGTTCTATCTCGCGTGGCTGTCGTGGCGCGTGGCACGCGTGAGTGGCTTGCGTGCGGTTGCCCTGATCATCGGCCTATTGCTCGTGGGGCAGGTGTCGCTGGGCATCGGCAATATTCTGACCGGGCTTAAACTGGCGGTTGCGGTAGCGCACAACGCGGGCGCCGCGCTGTTACTCATGGCGCTGGTGGTGCTAAACTTCGCGCTTTCCACGACGTCACACAAGCCGGAATCGTAATGTCATCTGCAGCCGCCGGGCAGCCAACCGGCTCCCGTATTTATCAGTTTTATCAGCTTACAAAGCCCCGTGTGGTGTCGTTGATCGTGTTTACCGCGATTATTGGCATGTTGCTGGCCGTGCCGGGCATGGTGGCGTTGCAGCCGTTTCTTGCGGGCACGATCGGCATTGGTTTGGTGGCGGGGGCCGCCGCAGCGATGAATTGCCTGGTCGAGCAAAAGATCGATGCGATCATGGCGCGCACCCGCGCGCGACCGCTGCCGCTCGGACAACTCACGTCCGCGCATACACTGATTTTCGGTACCATCGTCGGCGGCATCGGGCTTGCGATACTCTACTTTTGGGTCAATGCGTTGACGATGTGGCTGACGCTCGCCACTTTTGTCGGCTATGCGGTGATCTACACGGTGATTCTCAAGCCCATGACGCCGCAGAATATTGTGATCGGCGGCGCGTCGGGCGCAATGCCACCGGTGTTGGGCTGGGCAGCGATGACCGGTGAAGTCACTGCGGAAGCCTTGACACTGTTCCTGATTATCTTTGCATGGACGCCGCCGCATTTCTGGGCATTAGCGCTCTACCGCCGCGACGAATACGCCAAGGCGGGCGTGCCAATGCTGCCGGTGACGCACGGCGAAAAATTCACGCGGCTTAACGTGTTGCTCTACACCATCATACTGGTGGCGTGTTCGCTGCTGCCGTTCACGGTAAAACTGTCCGGGCTTATTTATCTGGCGTCCGCGCTGCTGTTGGGCGCAGGCTTTATGGTCTACGCGATCCGGATTTATCGCAATTACAGCGATGCCCTTGCGCGCAAGACCTTCCGGTTTTCGATCATTTATCTCACGGCGTTGTTCGCGGCGCTGCTGATCGATCACTACTTTCGCATACTTCTGTAGCGTCATGAACTCCGCTGTTCGTGCGGCTCTGATCCTCCTGGCATGCGCGCTGGCTGCATGCGGTCCGGCTTCGCCGCCCGCGCCGAAATTTCAGTCCACCGATGTGACGGGCGCCAATTTCGGCAAGGCGCTCGCGCTCAACGATCACACCGGCAAGCCGCGTACGCTGGCGGATTTTCAGGGCAAGATCGTGGTGGTGTTTTTCGGGTTTACCCAATGCCCCGACGTGTGTCCGACCACGCTCGCCGAGATGGCCAAGGTCATCAAGGAACTTGGCAACGACGGCGGCAAGGTGCAGGTGTTGTTTGTATCCGTCGATCCCGAGCGCGACACGCCAGCTTTGCTCAAGCAATACGTCACCGCATTTCACCCGTCGTTTCTGGGCTTGGTGGGCGATGCCGATGCCACGGCGCGCACCGCAAAAGAATTCAAGGTGTATGTGCAAAAGCAGCCCGCAAAGAGTGGTAAGCCCGACGGCTACAGCGTCGATCATTCGGCCGGCACATTCATACTGGATCAACAGGGCCGACTGCGGCTATTCGTGCAGTACGGCGCGGGCGCGCCGGCACTCCTGAATGACATCAAGATCCTGCTGAAGCAAGCGGGTTGATTGGCGTCGGCGGTACCATCAAAACCTTGCGGTAATCCTGTGCCGTAGAAGGTCATGAAATAAAAAATCCCGGCCCGTGCCGGGATTTTTTTGCGGGTGCGTTGCAGCTTACGCCGCCATGGACCCCTTCATTTTTTCCATTGCCTTGCTTTCGATCTGGCGTATACGCTCGGCCGACACGCCAAATTCGTCCGCCAGATCGTGCAGCGTCGCCGGGTCTTTTTCGGTGAGCCAGCGCGCCTCGATGATGCGGCGGCTGCGCGCATCCAGATTGTCCAGCGCTTTTTCCAGGCCTTCGCCCCGCAGACGCGCGCTTTGTTCCTGCTCGATCACCATGCCGGGCTCGGCGTCTTCGGCGGCGAGATAGGTGATCGGGCCATAGCTGTTATGGTCGTCATCCTCGGCGCCGCCCGGTTCAAGCGCCACATCCTGCCCGCCGAGACGGGTTTCCATCTCGACCACTTCTTCGGGTTTGACACCCAACTGTTTGGCGATGACTTTCACGTCGTCGCTGCCCAGTGTGTTCAGCCCCGGTTTCATGCTGCGCAAATTGAAAAACAGTTTGCGCTGCGCCTTGGTGGTGGCGATCTTGACGATGCGCCAGTTGCGCAGGATGTATTCATGCATCTCGGCGCGTATCCAGTGCACCGCGAACGATACCAGCCGGACGCCGCGTTCCGGATCGAAACGCTTCACCGCCTTCATCAGACCGATATTGCCTTCCTGAATCAGATCGGATTGCGGCAGGCCATAACCCATGTAACCACGGGCAATCGAAACCACTACCCGCAGATGCGACACGACCAGTTCGCGGGCGGCGTCGAGATCGCCGTGATCGCGATAGCGCCGCGCATAACCGGTTTCCTGCTCCTGCGTGAGGAACGGAAAACGGCTGACCGACTGGATGTAGGTATCCAGATTGCCCCCGGCCGACGGAATCGGTAATGCTAAACCAGACATATTGCCTCCCACGTAAATGGCAGCCAGTGCTTTTGCGACACACCGCCCTTCTACTATTACGGCTGCTATGTTAGCACTCTTGAGATGAGAGTGCCAAACTGATGGAAAGTTCCAAGGCTGTTGTTTTAAAATTATAAATAAAAACAATAGGTTATGTATTTATCGCCGAGTGGATGCCTTTACGTCACGCCGCTGTTACCGGGCACAGATTCTGCCCGGTAGACCGGGAACGCGCGGCCCTGAATGGCAATGGGTCGAACGTTAATACCAAGCCCTAACCACAGTCCGGGCCGCACGCCCCACCACGAAAGCGGGCCGGGGGATCATGCAATAATGCCATCCCATAGGCTGAGCCTGACGACACGGGAAAGCGGTTGGCAATCCCGCCATGGCGGACCGATTGATAGACGAACGGAAGACGGGCGAGCGGGAGGGGAGCGAATATGACGGTTGCGGAAACCATCAGCATAGTGCCGACGGCGGCGGTGCTGGGCGCCGAGGTATGCGGCGTGAATCTGGCGCGGCTGACGGACGATATCTTTCGCCGCATCGACGCGGCGTTAAGCCAGTATGGGATGCTATTCATTCGTAATCAGGACATTACGGTCGAACAACAGATTGCCTTTGCCAAACGTTTCGGCGGTGTCGAGCCGAATGTCAATCAGCAAGCCTGCCTGCCTGGCTACCCGGAGGTGCTGGTGGTGTCGAACGTCAAGGAAAACGGACGCCTGATTGGCGTTTCCGACGCGGGCATCACCTGGCACACCGACCAGTCCTCGTATCCGCGTCCGCCGCGCTGCTCGGTGCTCTATGCCAAGGAGGTTCCCATTGCCGCCGACGGAACCGTTTTGGGAGACACGATATTCTCCAGCGCGGCGGCAGCCTACGACGCGCTGTCGGATGAGATCAAGACGCGCCTGCAGGGCCGCCGCGCGAGCCATAGCTATATGGGGCGCTTGCTCGCGCGCAAAAAATCGGTGGGACTGACCCGCGAGATTCCGGCGGATCATGCGCAGAAAATGCCGCCGGTGTGGCATCCGCTGTTTCGCACGCATCCGGTCACGGGGCGCAAGTGTATTTACGTGACCGAGGGCGAATGCACCGCCATCGAGGGCATACCGGACGACGAAGCGCTGGCCTTGATTGCACAATTGCACCAACTCGTGATCGAGCCGCGATTCCACTTTCGTCACCACTGGCAGCGCGGCGACATCATCATGTGGGATAACTGTACCTGCCAGCATCTCGCTGTGCGTGATTACACCGAGGATCAACGGCGGCTCATGTACCGTGTTTCGGTTGACGGGTCGGTTCCGTTTTAGCACGCCACGCCATGTATAGATTTCCTCCGGCGTTCGCGTTGGCGGCGGGCCTGCTGTCGCCGTTGACCGGCGGCGCGGCCGAATCGCCGTCTTTGCCGTCGCATTTGGCGTATCCCACCCGACCGGTTCGCGTACTGATGCCGTTTCCGCCCGGCGGCGGCACCGACATCATCGGCAGAATGATTGCCCAGCGATTTGCCAAGGCGCTCGGGCAACCCTTCATCGTCGATAATCGCGCCGGCACCGGTGGAACCATCGCCACCGACCTTGCCGCCAAGGCGCCGCGCGACGGCCACACCCTGCTGGTGAGCAACATCAGTCTCGCGGTCAACGCATCGCTGTACCCGAAGCTGCCGTACGACACGCTGAAGGATCTCGCGCCGCTGGGCATGGTAGGCGAACAGTCAAACGTGCTGGTGGTGCATCCGTCCGTACCGGCGCAGTCGGTGCGTGAACTGATGGATCAGATCCAGGCGAATCCGCGGCAGCTCAATTACGCCTCCGGCGGATTTGGTTCATCGACTTACCTTGCGACCGAGCTGCTGAAGCTCATGACCAAGGCAGAGATTGTCCACGTGCCGTACAAAGGCGTAGGCCCCGCGATGACGGCGCTGCTGGGCGGTGAGGTGCAGGTGTTTTTCTCCACGCTGGGTCCGGCATTGCCGCAGATCAAGGCGGGCCGGGTGCGCGCGCTCGGCGTGACCACCCTCAAACGATCGGTCTACCTGGGCAATATCCCAACCGTGAGTGAAGCGGGTGTGCCCGGCTATGAATACAGTACGTGGTACGGGCTGTGGCTGCCTTCGGGAACGCCAGGAGCCATTGCAAACCGGTTATATGCCGAAACGGAAAAGATGGTGCTGTCCGCGGACCTGAAGGAAGATTTTGCCTCGCAAGGCGTTGATCCGGTGCTCATGCCGCCGGAAAAATTCGCCGCGTTTTGCCGGGCTGAAATCACCAAATGGGCGAAAGTCATACGCGCCACGGGATCCAAGCCGGAATGATCAAGCATCGCGCGGCGAAAGAATCTTTATAACGTCTACTCCGGGTCAAACTCCGCCAGATTCCGGCTGGCTGACAGCCAGGCGCCCAGCCAGCCCAGCGTGGCGGCGAACACGCACAGGCTCGCCGCATCCGGTGGCGACAGATGCCGAAACGCGTAACTCGCCCCGTATAGTTGCGTAAGGCTGCCCAGCCGGTCGTTCAGCAGCCACAGCCCAATCCAAACCAGCAGCCACGCCATCATTCCACCGGCCAGCCCCAGCACCGCGCCGTAATACAGGAACGGGCGTCGAATGTAGGGATTGGTTGCGCCGATGAGTTTGGCGACTTCGATTTCCGCGCGCTGCGTGAGAATTTGCAGGCGGATGGTATTAAACGTCACCGCCACCAAGGCGAAGGCGAGCAGCCCGGCCAGCACCAGCACGATCAACCGGCCGAGGCGTATAGTGGCATCCAGACGCTGCGCCCACGCGGAATCCAGCTGCACATGCTCGACCTTCGGCCACGTCTTGAATTCGTCGCGCAATTTTTCCAGCGTGGCGGCGTTCTCCTTTGCATCGATCACAAAGCCGTCCGGCAGCGGATTGCGCCCCAGGCTCGCGATCACATCCGTCAGGCCGGACTTCGCTTTTAAATCCGCCAACGCCTGATCGCGCGACACAAAACGGATTTTTGCGACGGCGGCATGTTTTTTCAAGCGGCCCTCGATTGCGCGCGTGTCGGATTCCAGCGCATCCAGCGCGAGAAATAAACTGATTTGCGGCGTCGGTGCGTTGTCCCGCGCGAGTCCTTGCAGATTGGTCAGAATCACATAAAACACCAGCGGCAGCGCAAGCGCGATGCTCACCACGCCGATGTTAAGCGCGCTTGCCAGTGGGGTGCGCGCGAGCCGTGCCAGTGTCAGCGTCAGACTGCGCCCGTGTTGACGCAACCAGTTTTTCATGGGACCACCACTCGGCCCCGATCGAGCGCAATGCGCCGCGGTTGCAGGCGCGCGGCGAGTTGTTCGTCATGCGTGGCGATCACCACGGTGACGCCGACCTGATGAAACGAACGCAGCAGGTCGCCGAGTTCGCTGGCATAGGCGGCATCGAGATTCGCCGTGGGTTCATCCGCCAGCAGTATCGACGGCCGATGCACGATGGCCCGCGCGATGGCGAGCCGCTGCTGTTCGCCGCCGGAAAGCGTGACCGGCAGCGCCTTTTCCTTGCCGAGCAGGCCCACCTTGTCCAGCGCCGCGCGCACGCGCTTGGCCGCGTCGCTGCTGTCGTAGCCGATGATATCGAGCGGCAGCATGACATTTTGAAACACCGTCCGGTCGTACAGCAGCTTGCTGTCCTGAAACATCAAGCCGAAATTGCGCCGCACAAACGGAATCGCCGATGCGCGCAGCGCGCCGACATTCTGGCCGTTCACCAGCACGTTGCCGGCGGTCGGACGTTCGATGGCGCACATCAGTTTTAGCAACGTGCTTTTGCCCGCGCCCGAGTGTCCGGTGATGCACACCATTTCGCCGGGGTTGATCACCAGCGCCACGGACTTCAGCGCCTCATAACCGCCGGGGTAGCGCTTGCTGACCTGACTAAAACTGATCACGGGCGATCACGGCGCGGCGGGTTGATCAAGCATGGCGGATACGAATTCTTCGGCCTTGAACGGACGCAAATCCTCCAAGCCTTCGCCCACGCCTATGAAGCGCACGGGAATCGGCTTTTTAACCGCGGCGCCCGCAGCCGCCGAACGCATGTGTGCAATCGCTGCCACCACGCCGCCTTTCGCGGTGCCGTCGAGCTTGGTGATCACCAGGCCGGTGACGCCCAGCGTGTCGTCAAACGCCTTGACCTGCGCCAGCGCATTCTGGCCGTTGTTGGCATCCAGCACGATCAGTGTTTCGTGCGGCGCGCCGGGCAGCGCCTTGTCGATCACACGCTTCACTTTTTTGATCTCTTCCATCAGGTGCAGTTGCGTTGGCAGGCGGCCCGCAGTATCCGCCAGCACGACATCAATGCCGCGTGCCACCGCCGCGTGCATGGCGTCGAACATCACCGCCGCCGAATCGCCGCCGGTCTGGCTGATCACCGTCACGTTATTGCGCTCGCCCCACGCCATTAATTGCTCGCGTGCCGCCGCGCGAAACGTGTCTCCCGCAGCGAGCAGCACTTTTTTGCCTTGCGCCTGATAATAATGCGCGAGCTTGCCGATGGAGGTGGTTTTGCCCGCGCCGTTCACACCCGCCAGCATGATCACAAAGGGGTGGTGCGTGTCGACATTGAGTGGTTGCTCGATGGGTTTCAGCATCGCCACCAGATTTTCACCCAGCGCCTGCCGCAATTGCGCGGCATCGGTGTAGCGTTCCTTGCGCGCACGCGCACGCAGGCCTTCGATCAAATGCGCGGTCGCGGTGACGCCCACATCCGCTCCGATCAGCGCGGTTTCGAGTTCCTCGTAAAACGACTCGTCGAGCTTGCGTCCCGCGCCGAACAAACCGGCCACTTGCGAGCCGAGTTTTTCACGCGTTTTGGCGAGACCCGACTTGAGCCGGCTTAACCAGCCGCTGGATGCCGGCGCGTCGGCGACCGCCGCGGGGTTGGCATGGGCGGGCGGCGGGCTGTCCTTGGGTTCTTTGGGTTTCAGGAAACCAAACATCAGGATGGGTGTCGGAGGAGAGCGTAAAGGTATTGTGGAGGTGTCGAATCGTATGGCGCGTCACACTGTTGGGCGTCAGGAAGTAACCGCGCCCGGCATGGCGTATTTGGATACAATTCTACCCGAAACGATTTTCCGGTTTCTTTTCATTGGTACCCATTGCTACGCAATGGTGTTCAATTGTGCTTAAAGGTAACAAACGTGAATAAATGGCTCGGCAGGATGATGGTGACGCTTGCAGGCGCCACGATGGCGGCAAGCGTGGCGCTGGCCACCGACACCAGCGTCGGTGAACACAAGCTAGCCAACGGCATGCGGGTGATCGTCAAGACCGACCGCCGCGCGCCGGTGGTGGTATCGATGGTGTGGTACAAGGTCGGCAGCGTGGACGAAGTCAACGGCGCCACCGGCGTGGCGCACGTGCTGGAACACATGCTGTTCAAGGGCACAAAAGAAATCCCCGGCGGCGACTTTTCCAAAATCGTCGCGGCGGCGGGCGGGCGCGACAACGCGTTCACCAGCCGAGATTACACCGGCTATTTCCAGACTATCCAGAAATCGCAATTGCCGCTGATGCTCAAGATGGAAGCGGACCGCATGGTCAACGCGTTGATTCCGCCGGACGAATTCGCCAAGGAAATCAAGGTGATTCAGGAAGAACGTCGCTGGCGCACGGATGACCGCCCCCGCTCGCTGGTGTATGAACAACTGATGGCCACCGCATTGCGCGCGCATCCCTACCGCATTCCAACGGTCGGCTGGATGAATGATCTTGAAAACATGACAGCCGAAGACGCGCGTGATTTCTACAACAAATGGTACGCACCCAACAACGCCACGCTGGTTGTGGTGGGCGATGTGTCGCATGACGAAGTATTCAAGCTGGCCGAGCAGCATTTCGGGCCGCACAAGCCAAAAACCCTGCCGCCGCGCAAGCCGCAGGACGAACCCGCACAAACGGGCATACGCCGCATTACCGTCAAGGCGCCCGCCGAGCAGCCGTATTTGCTGATGGCGTATCGCGCGCCGCGTCTGGTGGACGCCGAAAAAGACTGGGAACCCTACGCGCTCGACATGCTGGCCAGCGTGCTCGACGGCAACGATGCCGCGCGCTTTTCGCGCGAACTGATTCGCGGCACGCAGATCGCCAGCGGCGCCGACGCGAGCTACGACGGGGTGGGGCGTGGCCCCGGTTTTTTTTATCTCACCGGCGTGCCTACCGCGGGCAAAACCCTGGACGAACTCGAAAAAGCGTTGCGGCGCGAAGTGCAAAAAGTGATCGACGACGGCGTGACCGACGATGAACTCAAGCGTATCAAGGCGCAAGTGACCGCCTCGCGCGTGTATGAGCGCGATTCGATGTTCTTTCAGGCGCGGCAAATCGGCTCGCTGGAGGTAATCGGCTTTTCGCACAAGACGATCGACGTGATGACCGAACGCTTTAAGGCGGTCACCGCCGATCAGGTGCGCGCGGTTGCGAAAAAATATTTGATCGACGATGCGCTGACGGTCGCCTATCTTGATCCACAGCCGGTGGGCGACAAAAAGCCTGCCGCACCGCCAGCGGGGTTACGTCATGCGCAGTAAATATTTGTTTTTATTGATATTTTTTGTATCGTCGTTTCAGGCGCAGGCGATCCTGCCGATCCAGCACTGGCAGACATCGAACGGGGCGAAAGTGTATTTCGTCGAGAACCGCGATATCCCCATGCTCGATCTGTCCATCGATTTCACGGCGGGTTCTGGCATGGACAGCACGCAGAAGCCCGGCGTGGCGAGCATGACCAACCGCATTTTGCGGCTGGGTGCCGAGGGCATGGACGAAGATGAAATCGCTCGCAAAACCGCAGACATCGGCGCGGGTGTTTCCGGGCGATTTGACAGCGACCGCGCGGGTTTGTACGTGCGCACGTTGTCGAGCCGCGCCGAGCGCGAGCAGGCTATCGATGTGTTCACGCGCATTTTGCACAAGCCGGTGTTTCCGGCGGGCGCGTTCGAGCGCGAAAAAACACGACTGATCAGTTCCATCAAGGAATCGGATATTCAGCCGGGATCCATCGCCGGACGCACCTTCAACGAGTTGATCTACCGCGGCCACCCGTACGGGTTGCGCGCCTCCGGCGATGTGGAGTCCGTCGGCAAAATCACGCGCGACGACCTGGTGAATTTTTATCGCAAACACTATGTCGCGCGCGACGCGATCATCGCCATTATGGGCGACGTGTCGCGCGATGAAGCCAATGCGCTGGCCGAGCGTATTACCGCGGGCTTGCCGCCGTCGCAGGGTGCGCCCGCCGCGCTGCCGCCGGTGGAGGCCCAGCCGCAAAGTGCAACGCGCATGATTCCGCACCATGCGTCGCAGAGTCATATCCTCGTCGGCTCGGTGGCGATTGCACGCGATGACCCCGATTATTTTTCCTTGTTCGTTGGCAACTACGTTTTGGGCGGCGGCGGGTTTGCGTCCCGCATAAACGAAGAAGTGCGGCAAAAGCGCGGCCTCGCCTATTCGGCCTACAGCTATTTTTCGCCGCTGGCGCAGAAAGGCTCGTTCGTGATCGGCATGCAGACGCGCAAGGATCAGGCGAAGGAGGCGCTGGAAGTCACCATGAAAACCCTGCGCGACTACATCGCCAGCGGCCCTACCGCGCAAGAACTCGACGACGCAAAGAAAAACCTCATCGGCGGCTTTCCATTGCGTATCGACAGCAATCGCAAAATACATGACTACCTGACCGTGATCGGTTTTTACAAATTGCCGCTGACCTATCTCGATGATTTCGTGAAAAACATCGAGCGCGTGACCGCGGCCGATATCAAGCGCGCGTTTGCCGCGCGTGTCGATCCCGGCAAGCTGGTGACGGTGGTGGTGGGGGCTGAGGAGGGTTCGTCCGCGGCGGCCGCGCGCTAACGCTGCAATCCGATGAAAGCCAATCGCGTCCGCATCATCGGCGGCGAATGGCGCAGCCGGTTTATCAACTTTCCCGATGGCCGCGACCTGCGCCCTACGCCGGATCGCGTGCGCGAGACGTTGTTCAACTGGCTGGGACAAGACCTCACCGGCAAGCGCTGCCTCGATTTATACGCCGGCAGCGGCGCGCTCGGTTTCGAGGCCGCCTCGCGCGGTGCTAAACACGTCGTGCTGGTCGAGCGCGAACGCGTGGTTTTCGCGGCGCTGGAGGCAAGCCGTGCCGCGCTGAACGCCGGGCAGGTCAAGGTGGTGCGGGCGGATGCGCTAGAATTCCTGCGTAACGACGGCGGTGTGTATGATATTGTTTTTCTCGATCCGCCGTTTGCCGACAAACCTTGGGTGATTTTGTTTGAACGGCTGCGCGCGAGGCTCTCCCCGGACGCGATGGTGTATCGGGAAAGCGGTGAAGCGTTACTCGCGCCGGACGGTTGGGAAATATACCGCGCGGGTCGAGCGGGGCAAGTGAACTACCAATTGTTGAAACTATTGAAATTGTAGAAATCGTAGAAACGGAAGACTCATGACGATCAAGGCGGTATATCCCGGAACGTTTGACCCGATCACGCTGGGGCACGAAGACCTGACGCGGCGCGCATCGCGCTTGTTTGATCACGTGATACTCGCGGTGGCCGACAGCAAATCGAAAAAGCCGCTGTTCACGCTCGACGAACGCGTGGGTATCGCGCGCGAGGCGTTCAAGGACTTGAATAACGTGGAAGTGATGGGGTTCTCCGGGCTGCTGATGAATTTTGTACAGCAGCATGGCGCACGCGTGGTGGTGCGCGGCGTGCGTGCGGTGTCCGACTTTGATTACGAATTCCAACTGGCCGGCATGAATCGCCAGTTGTATCCCGATGTTGAAACCATTTTTATGACGCCGGGCGAACAATATGCGTACGTCTCGGCAACACTGGTGCGCGAAATAACCATCCTGGGCGGTAACGTGGGCAAATTCGTTTCGCCGTTTGTCGCGGGACGATTGGCTGAAAAAGTGAAACAGCTCGGAGGCAAATAGCGTGGCGTTGATGATCACCGACGAGTGCATCAACTGCGACGTGTGCGAACCCGAATGCCCGAACGATGCCATCTCGGCGGGCGAAGACATCTACGTTATTGATCCGGACAAATGCACCGAGTGCGTCGGTCATTTCGACGAGCCGCAGTGCCAGAAGGTTTGCCCGGTGGATTGCATACCGCTCAATCCGAACGTACCGGAAACGAAGGAACAATTGCTGGAGAAGTATCGCGGGCTGATGGCGCAGAAAGAATCGTAAAATAAATAAATAAATAAAAACAAATAGTTATGAGGTTTGAGTTTTGACGCCCCGAGATTGTTCCAGTGGAATCACGGACGAATAGCGCATGAAGGATCGGCCATGAAACGCGTGACCGTTGCTGTCAGCGGGCTTCTGTTCTTGTTGGTGCCGCCTTTGGCGCATGCACAACAGTACCCGTCAAAACCCATCCGTGTCATCCTGCCATTTCCGTCCGGTGGTGGAGCCGATGCCTTGATGCGGCCCCTCGCGCCCAAGCTCGCCGAACTCACCGGCCAGCAATGGGTGATCGATAACCGGCCGGGCGCCAACGGCAATATCGCGGCCGAAGTGACGGCGAATGCTGCGCCCGACGGCTACACCTTGTTTTTCGCCAACAGTTCGCTGGTGATCAACCCCTCGCTTTACAGCAAGTTGCCGTTTAACGTGGAACGCGACTTCGCGCCGATCACGCTGGCGGCGATGACGCCGAGTGTGCTGGCCACACATCCTTCGCTGCCGGTGAAAACGGTGGCGGATCTGATTGCGCTCGCGCGGCGGCAGCCGGGCAAACTGAATTTTGCCTCGGGTGGCGCGGGCAATACCATGCATCTGGGCGTCGAGCTGCTCAAAAGCATGGCCAAGGTCGATATGCTGCATGTGCCCTACAAAGGCGCCGGCCCCGCGATCATTGATGTCATAGCCGGGCAGTGCGATTTTCTGGTGGTGAACATTGGCCCGGTGATCGGTCATATACGGGGCGGAAAATTGAATCCGCTGGTGGTCACCAGCAAGACACGGGCGACGGTGCTGCCGAATATTCCGACGGTGGCGGAGTCGGGATTGCCCGGCTACGAATCAACCACCTGGTATGGCTTTGTCGGCCAGGCCGCGTTGCCGAAAGACATTATCGCGCGGGTCAACAGTGTCGCCAGTGCCGCCATCAAAACCGCGGACACACGCGAACGTTATATCGCGCTTGGCGCGGAACCGTTTACCAATACGCCGGAGCAATACGCCACGTTCATCCGCAAGGACATGCAGGATTGGGCGAAGGTGGTGAAAGTGTCGGGCGCGCGATTGGATTAAAGGCAACAACGTTTTATCCGTGCTTACCAAGCCCCTTCAACACGATGCCCACTTCAAACCAAACCGAACCACCGGTCTGCCCTGGCCCCGACCTCAACACGCGCAAACCCTCGTTCGTGCTGCCGCCTGGCGCCACCGACAGCCACGCCCATGTGTTTGGCGAGCGCGCAAAATATGGCTACGCCGATGACCGGCAATACACGCCGCCGCCGGTTTTCCTGAAAGACTATCTCGCCATGCACGACGCCGTGGGCTTCACGCGTGGCGTGATCGTGCAATCGGGCGTGCATGGCACCAATAATCAGGTCATCGTCGATGCCATGGCGCAAGCGAACGGCCGGCTGCGCGGCATTGCGCTGTTGCGCGAAGACATCACCGATGCGGAACTCGCTGCACTCGACAAAGCGGGGGTGCGCGGTTTTCGCGCGAATCTGGTGGCGAAGATCGGCGTGCAGTTCGATGCTGCGAAAAAACTCGCGGCGCGCGTGGCGCCGCTTGGTTGGCATGCGCAGTTTTTGATGGACATTGAAAACTTCCCCGATTTTGACCGCATCGCGGCTGAATTCCCGAGTGTGATGATGATCGATCACATGGGGCGGCCCGATGTTGCCAAGGGTGTAAACGCGCAGGGCTTTCAGGCGCTGATCCGCGCACTCAAAACCGGGCGTGTGTGGACGAAGCTGTCCGCGCCCTATCGTACGTCGCGCGCGGCGATGCCCTATGACGACCTCAACCCGTTTGCTCAAGCGCTGGTGGCCGCGGCGCCCGATCAACTGGTCTTCGGCACCGACTGGCCGCACGTAATGATGGACGGCGCTATGCCCAATACCGGCACGCTGGTGGAGCAGCTTGCGGTGTGGGTGCCGGATGCGGGCCTGCGTCGGAAAGTACTGGTGGAAAATCCCGCGCGTCTATATCGGTTTTAAGTGGTCATGCGGGATTTCAGTGTAGCCTAACGTGGCACTTTCACGTTATGTCGGAACTACAATCCGGTGCGGTTATACCGTTTCGGCGTTATGTCTTGATGCGAAACTCGACAACATCGCCCGTCTCGGACGCCATGAGATAGCCCACCGATTTGCTGTCCGTGGCCACGGTGATCGCGATACGAACCTGCCCCACGCGATTGTCCTTGGTGCGCGACTGGCCGATCTCGGTGGTAATGCCGTAAGTGGTCTTGGTTTTGGCCTCGGTCATGGTGCGCTTGCGTGCTTCGGCGACCAGCGCGGGGAGAAGATTGAATTTCACCGTGCCGATGTCGAACACGTTGTCCGCGACCTTGGCTTTGCCCAGCAGCTTGAAGGGCCGGGGTTTGCCTTCGATTTCGCCTTTTTCGTAGCCGATGGTTTGCAACTCTTCCGCGTTCGCACGGGGTTGATAGGTGATCACCGCGCGGTCGAACGGATCAAACTTCACGCCAAATGCCATCACCGGGCTGGTGCCGATTTTTTTGCGGAACCCGTCAATGACCGCGAGGAGATCCTTTTCGTTGTCGATCAATTTGCCCTTGCCGGAAACCTTGATCTTCACCGGCTGGTTCGCTGCCTGATCAAGCTTGGTTTTGGCATTCTTGATCGATTCCACGACGGCGGCGCGGACCGGCGCTGCGCTGAACAAGCTTGCGCAGGCGGCACCCAGAACAAAGGAACGGCGCGAAAAATTCATAAGGTCACCCAGAATGAAAATGAAGGAACCAATATAAAGTTTATCATTGCCCGTCATAACGGGCACACAAGCGACGAAAGGCGTTTTATATCTGGCATTGCGGACAATAAAACGTCGAACGCTGTCCCTGCAACAATCGCTTCACCAGGGTGCCGCAGCGCTTGCACGGCTGGCCTTCGCGGTTGTATACCGCAAAGTTGCTCTGAAAATTGCCCGCCATGCCGTCGCTGCCGACGTAATCGCGGATACTGCTGCCGCCAGCGGTGATCGCTTCGCGCAAGGTTTCGCGTATGGCGTTCGCCAACGCGTCGCAGCGCGCGCGGGTCAAGCGGCGCGCCGCGATGCGCGGGCTGATGCCGGCGCGAAACAGCGCCTCGCTCGCATAGATATTGCCCACACCCACCACCACGTGACTGTCCATGATAACGAGCTTGATCGCCGTTTTTCGTTTGTGTATGGCGTTGTAGAGCGCCGTGCCATTGAAATCCGCCGACAGCGGCTCGGGGCCGAGTGAGGCCAGCAACTTGTGCTGCGTCACGTCGCCAGTGACCCACAACACGCAGCCGAAGCGCCGCGGATCGCGCAGGCGTACGGTTTTGCCGTTGGCCATTACGAGATCAAAGTGATCATGTTTTTCGGGTGGCGTGTTGCTGTCCACCAGCCACAGCCGACCCGACATGCCGAGATGCACGATCAACGTGCCGCTGCCGCAATCGATCAGCAAATATTTCGCGCGGCGATGCAGCGCGCGTACCGTGAGTCCCTCCACGCACGCGGGCAGGGCGCGCGAAATCGGCTGGCGCATGCGGCGTTCGCGCACCACCGCGTGATCGATGCGCACGCCTTCCATCGCCGCAAGCAGGCCGCGTCGCGTCGATTCGACTTCGGGCAGTTCCGGCATGCCCTAAAAATACTTGTTTAAAAACATATGCTTGCGAATCACTTTCGTGCGACCGGTGGCGAGAGCATTTGTTTGCCGATGTTGCCGGTAAATACAAACTGCAAGCCCAGATCAGTACGCCGCACGATGAGTTCGGGTTCGCTTTGCAGAATGTCGAGCGACACTTTGCCGCCGCTTTTCAGGGTGATGAGAACTTGGCCAATGGGTTTGGGTGTTTTTGCGGCGCCGCCGACGAATTCGGTACGCAGCCCGCTACCGTCGCGCCACTGTGCGACCCAACGGTTGAAATCATCCTGCGACAAATCGACCGCCGGCGGCGTGGCCACCCATTTGTTGGTTTGGTATTCGAGACTGAACGTGGCGAATTCAAAGCGCACCGGCGTGTCGCCCGGCGCCAGCACGGTCTTCCGCAACAACGCGGCGACATCGGTTGGCACGGCGGCGCCGTAATTCATCGCAACGGGAAATATCCGGCTTTCCGTCAACACGTATTGCTCGCGCGTGACCGTGTTGATCGCGCCGAATGCGAAACGCTGATCGTTGACGACAATTTCGTACTGCGGTACGTCAAGTTCAAATTTCGCGCGATCCGCCGCCGGATATTGCTGCGCGCTCTTGGCATCGAGAATGGCAATCAGGCGCAGCGCCTGAAATTCTTCGGCGGGCGCCGCGACGGGTTCGGTGAGCCGCCAATCGGTGGCGGATTTTTCCAGCGTGGCCAGCGGTTTTCCCTTGCGCAGCACGCGCACGGTGCGCACGTCGGCCGGTTTGATGGTGGACAGCACATAGGTGACCACCGGCGCCTTGGGCGGTTTCAGCCACGCAAACAACCCCAGCGCGATGACGCCGGCCAATAAAACGCCGAGGGTGATCCAGCTCTTGCGCATCAGTTTTTCAACGGTGCTACACCGCCTTGCGCCGCCGCCACCACACCACTATGCCGGTGATGGCAAACGCCAGTGGCAACACCAGTAAAAACGTAAACGCAATCAGATACAAAGTCATCTGATCGATGTTGATTTGCACATCGGCCGACGGACGCGGCGGAATGGAAACGAATTTGTCGTCGCCGGACAGCCAGCTCAACATCCCCACGCCGAGTTGCAGATTGCCGCCGTTGCCGAGAAACGAATTCGACAAAAAATTGCCGTTGCCCACCACGATCACGCGCTGCTGCCGGTCATTCGTGGTGCGCTCAAAGGCGGTGGCGATATTCACCGGGCCGGGCAGATCGCGATCCTTGTCGAACAC
The DNA here is from genome assembly GCA_002412495.1 of Betaproteobacteria bacterium UBA5216. Taxonomy (GTDB): domain Bacteria; phylum Pseudomonadota; class Gammaproteobacteria; order Burkholderiales; family SG8-41; genus UBA5216. The sequence goes on along the minus strand of DHVE01000122.1, from coordinate 22,154 downwards.
CGGCTTGTCGTCGAGCTTGCCAGTCTCCACCCAGCCGCGCTGCGCGACTTCGATCAGCGGTGTCATGCGCCAGCCACCACGTTCCGCTGGTTCGGATGGCTCGACGGTGCCGATCTGGCGGCTGGCCGGGAACAGCGTGTTCAGGCGAAACGAGGCGGTCACTGGATGCCGCGCATAGTTGGAACCCACCGCCAGAATCGGCGGACCGGCGCGCGGTTTCACGGCGGTATCGACCACGGTGCCGGGTGTGAGCACCAGGCCGAGATATTCCGCGACCGGATCGAGTCCGCGCAGCGGTTCCGGGTCGATCAGCCACAGCAGATTGCCGCCGGCCTCGACGTGGCGGCGTATTGTCGCGACCTCGGCCTCCTGCAAATCCACCTGCGGGCTGGCGATGATCAGTGCCGCGGCATTGCGCGGCACGTCCTGCGCGATCGACAGATTTAGACTCGACAGCTTGTGCCCCTTGAGTTGCAACTGGCGGCCGAACTCGCCGAGATCATGATTGGCAACGCCATCGAGTTTGCGTTCGCCGTGGCCGTCGAGCCAATACACCACCGCGTTGCTGGTGCGCGACAAACGGATCATCGCGTTGACAAAATTCTGCTCGTTGAATTCGCCCAGTGGCAGATGCTCGGTGCGCTTTTTGTATTCGATCACCAGTTCGTTGGGGGAACGCAGCCCGGCGGCGTTGGCACGCTTCGGATCGTCGCGCGGGTCCACCAGCGTCAGCGCGATGTCGGGCTTGACGCGCTGCCACGGGCGCATCTTGTCCTGAATCAATTTGTGCAGATTGCTGCCGCCATCCTGCGCGACGGCATAAGCGGTCACGCTCACGGTGCCATCGAGTTGCCGCAGCGCGTCCTGCGTGCTCTGCGCGAGCGTATTGCGCGCGCTGGCGGTGACATCGCGCTCCACGCGGTATTCGCGCGCCACCCAAGACAGCAAGGCCGTGGCTGCGAGTAGCAGCACCACGAAAGCGCTGCCCTGGGCCAGCAGTTGCCAGCGAATCTTGCGCGTGATGTTCATCGGCCTCATGTTTTGGTTATCCGCGCAGCCGCCGTGCTTCCAGTTGCCGAACGGTGAGTGCGAGAAATAACACGGTCAGCAGCACAAGGCACGCGATCGCATAACTGTCGATCATCCCCTTGCCCAGCGGTTCAAAATTTTTCACCGGCGAAAACACTTGTGCAAATGTCGCCAGTACGCCAAGGCCGCGCGTTTGCAGGTTATCGGCCACGTTTTCGCCCATCAGTACCATGCCGAGCAGCGCACCAAACGCACCCAGCGCGGCAACCATGGGATGCGTGGTCAGGCTGGAAACATACAGACTCACCGCGGAAAACGCCGCTGCCACCAGCGCGAGACCGAAGACGATGCTGCCAATCAACGGGTAGTCAAGCCGGGTGGCGGCGCCAAGCGACAACGGCATCAGCGCGATCAGCGCGAGGATTATCAGCAGCATGCCCATCAGCGCGCAGAATTTGCCGAGCACGATATCCAGTATGGAAATCGGCGCGGAGGTGAGCAGCACCATGGTCTGATTGCGGCGTTCTTCGGCGATCATCCGCATCGCCAGCAGCGGCACCGCGAACAGCAGGATCGCCGCCGTGGTGGCGAAGGTCGGCACTGCCACCAGTTCGGTGAAACCGGGCGGGCTGGGCAGACGGATCAGTTGCGGCTGCAACTGCATGAAATCGTCGAAGGTCTTGAGAAAACCGTACCCGATGATGAGCTGCACGAATGTCAGCACCACCCACGCGATCGGCGAGGTAAAGAGCGATTTCAGATCCTTGCCCGCAATGGTGAAAATCATGCGGCTTTCTCTCCCTCGGTGATGTCGCGCGTGGTGAGATTGACGAACACGTCTTCCAGATTGGTTTGCGCGGGCGCGATTTGATGCAATCCCCATTGCCGTTCGGCGGCCAGCGCGACAATGCGCTCCGTTGGATCCGCCCCAGCGGCGACATGCACGCGAAACAAATTTTCGCCGGCGGATTCCGCTCGGGTGATGCCGGGGATCGCCGCCAGGGCGTCCAGCGTGGGCGGGTGATTCAGCCCTACCAGCAGCACGCGCCCGCTATGAAACTGTTTCAGCGCGGCGATGCTGTCGCTGTACACCAGCTTGCCGTGATGCATGATCTGCACGCGGTCGCAGATGGCTTCGACTTCCGGCAGGATGTGCGTGGACAGAACAACGCTGTGCGTGCCGCCCAGTTCGCGGATCAGCTTGCGGATGTCGCGGATCTGGTTCGGGTCGAGGCCGACGGTCGGTTCGTCCAGAATGATCACGTCGGGTTCATGCACGATGGCCTGCGCGATGCCCACGCGCTGCTGATATCCCTTGGAGAGCGTGCCGATCAGCTTGCGGCTGACATCGGCAAGGCCGCAGCGCGCTTGTGCTTTATCGACAGCGGCACGCCGTTGCGCGCCAGGCACGCGATGCAGGCGCGCTACCAGATCGAGATATTCGTCCACCTTGAGATCGCGATACAGCGGCGGCGTTTCCGGCAGATAGCCGATATGCGCCTTGGCCTTGACGGGCGACTCCAGCAGATCGGAGCCGCAGACCGTGATCGAGCCCGTCGTGGGCGCAAGGTTACCGGTGAGCATTTGCATCGACGTGGTTTTGCCCGCGCCGTTGGGGCCGAGGAATCCGAGTATTTCACCACGCCGCAACTCCAGGTCGATGCCGTCTACCGCGGCGTGCGTGCCGAAGCGGCGTGAAAGGCCGCGGGCGCTGAGTGTTACCGGGGATGTGTTGACGGATTCCGGGGGCAATGTCATTGACGCGTTGTGGGTTTGGCAGGCGCTTGTGGTGAGTGCGAAATATACCTAAACTGTGCAACTTAATGAAGACAAACCCGTCAAAATTCCCAAATAATCATTTGCTTATTTCACTTTCACCGATCTTTTTACTTTCGCACCCGCCAGCGCGGAAAGCCGCATACCCATGACCTCACACCAAGCTACGCGTGCTGATTTGTGCCGATCGCTGATCAAAGCGCTGCTTTTGTCTGTCGCCTGTCTGGTCGCGGTGCCCGCACACGCGCAGGCGCCCTCGGTGCAGGTGTTGCCGCGCGGCAAGCCCGTGCCGCCGGCGAATCTGCCCGCCGTGGAACTCTCGGCAGAACTGCTCTACAAACTGATGCTGGGCGAAATCGCGTTACAGCGCGGGCAACCGCAAGTCGCGGTGCAGGCGTTTCTCGAAGTGGCCCGCGAAACGCGCGATCCGCGCGTCGCGCAGCGTGCGACCGAAATGGCATGGAACGCGCGTCTGCAAAAAGAGGCGCTCGAAGCCGCCAGCATCTGGCAAAAGGCCGATCCGGGCTCGCAGCAGGCGCGTCAGGTGATGGCGGCCTTGCTGGTCAATCAGGAACCATTGAGTGACGCGCGGCCGCATCTCGAACAATGGCTGGCCGTGGACAAAACGAACGTCGGCCCGAATTTTGTGCAGCTGACGCAATTGCTGGGGCGGCACAAGGACAAAAAAGCCGTGCTGGACTTGGTGCGTGCCTTGGCGCGACCCTACAGCGACGTGGCGGAAGTGCGCCTGTCGGTGGCGCAGGCGGCATGGAATGCCGATGACGCGGATCTGTCGCTGACGGAATCGCGCGCGGCGCTGGGCATCAAGCCCGAACTCGAAATTGCCGTGTTGTTCCAGTCGCAGGCGCTGCAACGCCGCTCCAATGCGGAAGCGCTAGCTTTTCTCGAAGATTATCTCAAGCGCCATCCGAAAGCCAACGATGTGCGGTTGAACTACGCCCGGCTCCTGGTGACCGAAAAACGCCAGGCCGATGCGCGCGCGCAGTTCGAAATACTGGTCGCCGCCGCGCCGAAAAACGCGGAACTGGCGATGACGGTGGCGATGCTTGCGCTGCAGTCGAACGATCTGGACGCGGCGGAAAAACATCTGAAGTCGGCACTGGCGGCGGGCCACAAGGACTCGGATCTCATCTGGCTGTCGTTGGGGCAGATTGCCGAGGATCGCAAGCAGTATGACGAGGCGCTCAAGTGGTATGGCGGTATTTCCGGTGGCGAGCGCTACATGGGCGCGCAGGCGCGCTACAGCGGCGTGCTGATGAAGCAGGGCAAGGTTGACGAGGCGCGCAAGCATTTGCAATCGATCACGCCGCGCAACGACGCGCAGCGCATCCAGTTGGTGCAGGCCGAAGCGAACCTGCTGCGCGAATCGCTGGCCTACAAGGATGCTTACGATCTGCTGGGCAAAACCCTCGAAGGCGCGCCGGATTCGGTGGACTTGCTCTACGATCAGGCGATGATCGCGGAGAAGCTGGATCGTATCGATGTGCTGGAGCGCAACCTCAAACGTGTGGTCGAGTTGCAACCCGACCACGCGCACGCTTATAACGCATTGGGCTACACGCTGGCGGATCGCAATCAGCGTCTGCCGGAAGCCCGCAAACTGATCGAAAAAGCGCTGGAATTAGCGCCACAGGACGCTTATATCATTGACAGCCTCGGCTGGGTGCTGTTTCGCATGGGACAGCGCGCCGAGGCAATAAAAGAACTGCGCCGCGCGTTTGCGCTGCGGCAGGACGCCGACGTGGGCGCGCATCTGGGCGAGGTGCTGTGGGCCGACGGCCAGCGCGACGAGGCGATGAAAATCTGGAGCGACCTGCTCAAGGCGAGCCCCGCCAATGAAACCTTGCTGGGCACGATTAAACGCCTCGCGCCGTCGTTGCTGCCCGCTGCCGCTAAATGAGTTTTGGTAGAGCGATTTATTCGCTCGGCGCCGTTTGCCTGCTGTCATTGTTGGGCGCCTGTGCCGCGTTGCAATCGTCGCCGCCGGGCTCGCGCGCAGAACCCTTTGACATACTGGGGCGGGTGCTGGTCAGTTACGACGGCAGATCGTTCAGTTCCAGCGTGCGCTGGCAGCATGCGGCGGAATTCGACGAAGTCGCGTTGATGACGCCAACCGGGCAAACCCTGGCGCTGGTGCGCGAAGACCGTAATGGCGCGACCATCATCGCCACCGACCAAACGAAGTATCAAGGCTCCAGTGTCGAGTCATTGACCAAACGTGGTCTCGGCTGGGAGTTGCCGCTGGCGCATTTGCAGCATTGGTTGCGCGGCACGCCGGCACCCGCGGGGGCGGGGGCCGCGGACATTCTGGAGCGCGACAGCGCAGGCCGCGTGGTGCGCATGACGCAGGATGGCTGGCGCGTCGGCTACGAATACACGGTCGCGCCGGAATACGAGGGCCGGCCGCGGCGCGTGGAACTCACGGGGGAAGCGCAGACCATCCGGCTGGTGATCGACAGTTGGCGGCATGCGCCGGGCACGCCGGACGATGAAGGCCGCGGCGATGTTTTTATTACCCGGTGATGCGCCATGACCGGGTTTTCCGATCCGTATTTCGCGCCCGCCAAGCTTAACCTGATGTTGCGGGTGGTCGGGCGGCGCAGCGATGGCTATCACCTGTTGCAAACCGTGTTTCGTTTTATCGACTACGGCGATGATCTGCGATTTCGCCTGCGCGACGACGGCGCGATCACGCGCGCCAACGAGGTGCCGGGCGTGCCGGCGGACGACGATCTTTGCGTGCGCGCCGCCAGGGCATTGCAGCAGGCCAGCGGCACGCGGCTGGGTGCGGACATTCTGCTGGAAAAGCGCCTGCCCATGGGCGGCGGGCTGGGCGGCGGCAGTTCGGATGCCGCCACCACGCTGCTGGCGCTGAACCGGCTGTGGGAAACCGCGCTGACAAGATCGCAACTTATTGATTTGGCGTATAAATTGGGTGCTGACGTGCCGGTGTTCATATTCGGCCGGAATGCCTGGGCCGAAGGCATCGGCGAGCAACTTCTGGCCGTTGAGCTGCCGCCCGCATGGTATGTGGTGCTGTGCCCGCCAGTGGCGGTGTCCACAGCGGCCGTTTTCGGTCACCCGGATTTGAAACGGGACTCCCAAAAGGTTACAATACAAGGCTTTACTGACGACTTGTCAAAGAGGTCGCGAGGGCATTTTGGCCAAGCGGGCCACGCTAGCGAGGCGGTGAACGACTTGCAAGCGCTGGTGGTGGCACAAACGCCCGAGGTCGCGCGGCATTTGGCATGGCTGTCAAAATTCGGGCCAGCTTTAATGACCGGCTCCGGTGCGTGTGTATTTGCGACATTTGATGGCGAAAGTGAAGCGCGGCAAGTAATAGCGCAACTGCCGGCGGACATGCGGGGCTTTGTGGCGCGGGGGTTGCAGCGTCACCCGTTGCATGAGTTGGCGGAATAGTTTTAAGAATTTGTTTTAATAGTGTTTTTTTGGGGAGTCGCCAAGTGGTAAGGCACCGGATTTTGATTCCGGCATTCGTAGGTTCGATCCCTACCTCCCCAGCCAGAATTTTCAGCTTTGCCAAGTCACGAATCGGAGTCGCGCCGCGATGCTTGATCGTCTGATGGTGTTTACAGGTAACGCGATTCCGCAGTTGGCGGCGGATGTCGCGGAGCATCTGCACGTCACGCTCGGGCGCGCCAAGGTCGGACGCTTTTCAGACGGCGAAGTGATGGTCGAAATACTCGAAAACGTGCGTGGTCGCGACGTATTCGTGCTGCAATCGATTTGCCAGCCGACCAACGACAATTTAATGGAACTGTTGGTCATGGTCGATGGGCTGAAGCGCGCCTCGGCCGGGCGCATCACCGCCGCGATTCCCTACATGGGTTACGCGCGGCAAGACCGGCGGCCCAGCTCGGCGCGGGTGCCGATCACCGCCAAGGTGGTGGCGAACATGCTCACCACGGTGGGCGTGGACCGCGTGCTGACCATGGATTTGCACTCCGAGCAGATACAGGGATTTTTCGATATTCCGGTGGACAATATTTATTCCGGCCCGGTGCTGCTCTCGGACGTGTGGAAAAAAAGTTACGACGGACTGGTGGTGGTGTCGCCCGACGTCGGCGGCGTGGTGCGCGCGCGGGCACTCGCCAAACGCCTGGAAGCGGATCTCGCGATCATCGATAAACGCCGGCCGCGTCCGAACGTGGCCACGGTAATGAACATCATAGGCGAAATCGAGGGCCGCAATTGCGTCATTATCGACGACATGGTCGATACCGCCAACACGCTGTGCGAAGCCGCCGCCGCGCTGAAAAAACGCGGTGCGTCCAAAGTCATGGCGTATTGCACGCATCCGGTGCTGTCGGGCAAGGCCATTGAACGCATCAGCAATTCAGAACTGGATGAGCTGGTGGTGACCGATACCATCCCGCTGCGCGACGACGCCAAGGCCTGCAAGCGCATTCGCGTGCTGTCGATCGCAGGATTGTTTGCCGAAACCGTGCGCCGCATCAGCGCAGACGATTCGGTAAGTTCGTTGTTTGTGGAGTAGCCGGGGCAACAGTGTTTAGTTTTGAGTGTCTAGTGTTTAGTTGGGCGCGGTGACGGTACAACTAAACATTCAACACTAAACACTCAACCTTGCGTTTTTAAACCCGGAATGATCTGGTCGCGGACGTTCCGAATATCAGGAGATTCAAATGAAGATTGCTGTAACTGCTTACCCGCGTACGCTACAGGGCACGAGTGCGAGCCGCCGCCTACGTAACACGGGGCGCGTCCCGGGCATTATTTACGGGGCCGACCAACCGGTGCAAAAAGTGGAGCTCGATCAGGCTGCCTTGTTGCGCCATCTCAAACTGGAAGCGTTTCACGCCTCGGTGCTCGATGTAACCGTGGATGGCGTGACCTCGCCCGCGTTGCTGCGCGATTTCCAGATGCATCCCTACAAGCCGATTGCGCTGCACGTGGACTTTCAGCGCGTCGACAAGAACAAGAAAATTCACATGAAAGTGCCGCTGCACTTCGTCAACGCGGATATCTGCGTCGGCGTCAAAGCGGGCGGCGGCGTGGTGCAGCACATCATCAACGAACTCGAAATCCTGTGCCTGCCGGACGATCTGCCCGAATACATCGAGGTCGATGTTGCCAATCTTCAGGTGGCGCATTCGATGCACGTGAACGACATCCCGTTCCCCAAGGGCGTGGAACCGATTCCGCGCTGGAAAAAAGAGAATCCCGGCGTCGTCACCGTGCAGTTGCCGAAAGAAGCGCCTGCCGAGGAAGCCGAAGTCGTTGCCAAGGCTACCGAAATTACCGGCCAGAAACCGGAAGATGCCGCAGCCGGTGGCGGCAGCACCAAGGATGGCGGCAAGAAAGAAGCGCCCAAGAAGGAACCCGCAGCCAAGAAAGAGGGCGGCAAGTAACTTCTGTTTGAACGTTTCCGGACGTGCAGTATTGTTCCGCCCGCCGTATCGACCCGATATGGCGGGTTTTTTTATGGACTGTTTGCCATGAAGCTGGTCGTCGGACTGGGAAATCCCGGCAGCAAGTACGAAAAAACGCGCCACAATGCCGGCTTCTGGTGGCTGGACAGGATTGCCGCGCAGTTGCGTGCAACCTTCCGGCGCGAATCGCGTTATCAGGGCGCGGTGGCGAAAATTGCCACCGACCACGGCGACCTCTGGCTGCTGAAGCCCGAAACCTTCATGAACAACTCCGGGCAGGCGGTAGGGGCGCTCGCAGGTTATTACAAAATTGCAGCGAAAGAAATTCTGGTTGCGCACGATGAACTGGATTTGCCGGCGGGTGGCGTCAAGCTTAAATTTGGCGGTGGTCTCTCCGGCCATAACGGATTAAAAAGCATCGCTGCGAACCTTGGCACGCAGGATTTCTGGCGCTTGCGCATTGGTATCGGACATCCGCGCGACAGTGCGGCGTCACAAGGCGAGGTGGTGGATTACGTGTTGCACGCGCCGCGCGCCGAAGAGCAGGACGCGATTGAAAAAGCCGAGATTCGCGCGTTGGATGTTTGGCCGCAAATAATTGCGGACGAGATGGAATCAGCGATGCTGAAGTTACACACCAAAAATTAGTCTTACGGAAAAAGCCATGTCACTCAAATGCGGTATCGTCGGTCTGCCCAACGTCGGAAAATCCACGCTTTTTAATGCGCTGACCAAGGCGGGCATCGCGGCCGAGAACTATCCGTTCTGCACCATCGAGCCCAACGTGGGCATTGTAGAAGTGCCCGACGCGCGCCTTGCAAAGCTGGCTGTTCTCGCCAAGCCGCAAAAACTGCTGCCCGCCGTGGTGGAGTTTGTCGATATTGCCGGGCTGGTGGCGGGCGCCTCCAAAGGAGAGGGACTCGGCAACCAGTTTCTGGCCAACATCCGCGAGACCGACGCCATCGCGCACGTGGTGCGTTGTTTCGATGATGAAAACGTGGTGCATGTGTCGGGCAAGATTGACCCCGTGTCGGACATCGAAACCATCAACACCGAGCTTGCGCTGTCGGATCTGACGGCGGTGGAGCGGCACATGACGAAATACGCCAAGCTCGCCAAGGCCGGCGGCGACAAAGAGGCGCAGCGCATGATGGCGGTGCTCGAAAAATGCCAGAAGGCATTGAACGAAGCCAAGCCGGTGCGCACGCTCGATTTGTACGAAGAAGAAAAAGCGATTATCAAACCGCTATGCCTGATCACCGCCAAGCCCGCGATGTTCGTCGCCAACGTCAAGGAAAACGGCTTTGAAAACAACCCGCACCTCGACGCCGTGCGTCGTTACGCCGAGACCGAGCATGCGCCCGTGGTGGCCGTGTGCGCGGCGATCGAAGCGGAAATCGCCGATATGGAAGATGAAGACAAAACCGTGTTCCTTGCCGACATGGGCATGAGCGAGCCGGGACTGAACCGCGTGATCAACGCGGGTTATTCTCTGCTGGGCCTGCAAACCTATTTCACCGCCGGACCGAAAGAGGTGCGCGCATGGACCATCCGCAAGGGTGACACCGCGCCCAGAGCGGCCGCCGCGATACACACCGATTTTGAAAAAGGCTTTATCCGCGCCGAAGTGATCGGCTTCGAGGATTACATCGCGTGCAAGGGCGAGCATGGCGCGAAAGAGGCCGGCAAAATGCGGCTGGAGGGCAAGGATTACATCGTCAAGGACGGGGATGTCATGCACTTCCGGTTTAACGTCTAAGTCACACGTGCCCGAACTCCGTGTCGCTGGGTTGCGCTGCCTGTTCATAGGTTGGCTGATGCTGGCGGGCGGATGCCTGCACGAGGCCGCCGCGCAAACGGGCGGCGCTATTGATCGGGGTCGATTAAGCCAGGCCGTGGCGCTGGATGATGTGCGCACCGTGCGCGCCCAGGTGGAAGCGCGAGCGATTGGTGTCAACGACCCCATCTCCGGCATCGGCTACGACGCCACGCCGATGCTCACGGTGACGGCGCGTCATGCCTCGCTCAACGTGCTGCGCTACCTGATTGCCGCCAAGGCCGATCTCAACGTGCGTACGCCCGACAACGACACGGCGGCGATGCTGGCCGCTTTTTTCGGCGAGGAAGAACGCGAGCGCATGACCACTTCAACGGAACGGCACGACCAGGCCTTGCGCATACTCATAGAGGCGGGTGCGCCGCTGGAAAATATCGCCGATGCCTACACCCCGCTGGCCTACGTCGCCTATGCCGGGCGCGAAAACGCCGTGCGTTATTTGCTTGAAAAAGGCGCGCGCGTGGATGCGGGCGCGCAGGGACGAAGCACGCGCGTGAACACGCCGCTGATCATGGCAACGCTTCAGGGCCATCGCAACGTGGTGCGGCAGTTGCTGCGTGCCGGCGCGGACGCGGGCGTGCGCGTGGCGGGCGGCTCGACGGCGGCGGAGCTTGCGCAGAAATACAATCAGAGCAGATTATTGCCGCTGTTGCGGTGCGCGGAAAGCCTGGCGCCGGGGGAATTTTTTGGGAAGCGTTGCGAATGAAGTACGCGCTCAGGAGCATGCCGAATGTCGACGAGCCCCTTGTGGAAGAAGGTTAGAACGGATTTGGGCAATAGAGAGCGACAAAAGGTATGCGCTTCCAAGTAAGAAGATAGACATCAGGGCAATTCCCAGCCACGTATCATCCAACACTTCGTCAACGATTGGGACAGAAGGCTTTAGGTTTTTAGTCGCTAATCGCTGCCTTACCCCGCCCGCAATAGCCGGCTCAAATCCCGCAGTGACTCCGCGCCGTCAAGCTGATGAACAGCGCGCGCAATAGCCGCGCTATCTACGGCTAACGGCGACAAGGCCGCCAGCCGCGTAAATTTCGCGGTGAGTTCCGTCGCCGAGCAAGGATCGGCGGGCGTGCCGTGCGGGTCGAGTGTCAGCGCCTCTTTCACTTCGCCGCCTTCGAGATGCAATTGCACGCGCGAACCAAAGCGTTTCGGATAGACAGCATCACACTCGTCATCGACGCGCGTCTCCACGCGCGAGGCGATGGCCAGCAATGTCGCGTTGGTGTAACCGTCTGCATCGAAAGCGCGCGGATCGCCGGGGTCGCGCGTGAGCGCCAGCGCCGAGCAATACGGAATGCTGTACTGGGCCTCCATGGTATCAGTAGGCTTTGCGTTGCTGTTGTGATTGACCGCAAAGCGGCTGGTGCCGACGACGACTTTTTTGATCTGGTCCGCCGCCAGCGGCTGCGCCCCGTGCAGGTCACGTCGCATGTCGCCGAGCAGTTGCACCACGCCCTGCACCCAGCCGCAGATCGGGTAGACCTTGAACCACACATCGTTGATGGCCCACTGCTCGCCGAGTTTTTGCGTGAGCTGATCGGGCTGGGCGGTTGCGCCGCCGAAAACGTCCAGCAGGCCGTAGCGTCCATCCACGCCGCCAGCGGGGCCGGTGAAGCCCTCGCGCGCGAGCAGCGCGGCGCGCACGCCCGATGCCGCCGCCCAGCCCGCGTGCATGCGTTTTACCATGCCGCCGCCCTCGACATAGGCTTTGACGCCGGACGACATCGATGCCGCGATGCCCGCCGCATGGTTGATGTGCGCGGCGCTTGATTTCAGCACGCAGCCCGCAGCGATGGCCGAGGCGACCGGCCCCACCACGCTGGTTTTGTGAAAGCCCTGATTGGATGCCTGCATGCCCATCGCGAGACTGAGCCGCGCAGTGGCTTCGTAGCCGATAATGATGGCGCGCAGCAATCGTTCGCCGCTGGCGTTGGCACCCTCTGCGGCGGCCAGAACCGCGGGGATGATGACAGTGCCGGGGTGTATCAATGCCGCCGGCAATAAATCGTCGAGTTCAAAACCGTGTATCGCCGTGCCGTTGCACAGGGCTGCGGCGGAAGCCGCCAGCGGTGCGCCATGGCCAAATACCGTTGATGCGCCTTGTGATTTTTCCGCGAACATTTGGCTGGCGATGATTTTCGACCACGGCTGGCTTGCGCCGAACAGGCCGCAGCCGATGGCATCGAGCAAACAGCCTTTGGCATTGTCGTACGCTTTGCGCGGTATCGCGCCGGCACTCAACCCGGTGAGAAAATCGATCAGGCGCGCGGCTTGATGGGCGGGAGTGTTTGTCGTGCCGGGCGCGGGGTGGGTGGTGGCCGTACTCATAGTCTGGGTATCCTGGCTTTGTCGATTAACGCATTCCACTTCGCGATTTCGCTCGTTACGAATGCGCGCATCTCTTCCGGCGTTTTAAGGTTTTGTTCGATGCCGAGTTCCGCAAAGCGCTGTTTCACCGGCGGCGAATTCGCGGCGGCGTGCAACTCTTTGTTCAAACGATCCACGATGGCGCGCGGTGTTTTGGCGGGCGCGGCGATGCCGTTCCATGAAATCACGTCATAGCCCGGCAGCCCCGACTCATCGAGCGTGGGCACATTCGGCAGCAGCGCGAAGCGTGTTTTCGACGACACCGCCACCACCCGTAATCCGCCCGAGCGTATCTGCCCGAGCACAGGCGGCAGAAACTCGAACGCGACTTGTATGTCATTGCCGCGCAGCGCGGCGATCAGTGCGCCGGTGTTGTTGTAAGGCACGTTGGTGTAACCCAGCCCGGCCATCGACTTGAACAATTCGGCGGCCAGGTGCTGCGCACTGCCGATCTGGATGCTGCCGCCGTTGAATTTTGCGCCGGTGTTGCGCGCCAGCGCGATCAGATCCTTGGTTGATTTCACCGGCGATTCGGGCGCCACCAAAACGCCCGCACTGAAGCCGGCGATAGTACTGACCATTGCATAGTCTTTCAGCGTGTCGTATGGCAACGACTTGAACATGGCCATGCTCACCGCGTTGGCGTTGTTCAACAGCATCAGCGTGTAACCGTCGGCTTCAGCGCGCGCCACCATTTCCGCCGCGACCACGCCACCCGCACTGGGCCGGTTGTCGATGATGAATTGCTGCCCCATCGCCTCGCCCATCTTTTGCGCCACCGTGCGCGCAGTGATGTCGCCAACGCCGCCGGGGCCGAAAGGCACGACGAAGCGTATCGGCTTGGTGGGGTACGATTGCGCGCTCACAGTGGCGCATGGAATCAAGGCGAAACAGCATATTACGGATAAGTTCAGTTTCATATGGCGTTCCAGCATTCTCAGGCTATTCGAGTGCTGCGATTCTGCCTGCGGCCATGGCCAGCGGCAAGTGCGGAATATTCGATGCGGCGCCGTTCTAATGAAAATCCCAACACCAGCTACACTGTTCACTATCCCGCTTGGATTCTCTGAAAGCAAGATCACGATACCAATGAGCCTACCCATCACACTATTCGGCGTTGCCGCGTTTGCCGCCGCAGGCATCGCATCCGCACAAAACTATCCCACCAAGCCGGTGCGCATACTGGTGCCCGTGCCCGCCAGCGGCACCGCGGACGTGCTCGCGCGCATGCTGACGCCCTCGATGTCCAGCCAACTCGGCCAACAGATGGTGGTCGATAATCGTGGCGGCGCCGGCGGTATGATCGGCACGGAACTGGTGGCTCGCGCCGCGCCCGACGGCTATACCTTGCTGATGTGCAGCCAGGGGCCGATCGTCATCCTGCCGCATCTGCAAAAAAACGTGCCGTACGACACGCTGCGCGATTTTGCCGCCGTGAGCCTGATTTCCGCCAGCACTTATGTGCTGGTGTCGCATCCGAACGTGCCGTTCAAGACCATCAAGGAGTTGATCGCGGCGGCGAAGGCCGAGCCGGGCAAAATCAACTATGCGTCGGCCGGCAACGGCGCGCCGAATCATCTGGCGAGTGAAATGCTCAAGAACATGGCGGGCATCAATCTGCGGCACGTGCCTTACAAAGGCGCGCCACAAAGCATCGTGGATGTGTTGGGCGGCCATGTACCGGTGATTTTTGGTTCGATTCCGCAGTTGTCGCCGCATGTGAAAGCCGCGCGGTTACGCGCATTGGGGGTGTCACACACCAAGCGCATCGCGCAATTACCCGACGTGCCCACCATCAGCGAAGCGGGCGTGCCCGGTTATGAATTCTATGCGTGGTTCGGAATGCTCGCGCCCGCGAAGACGCCGCGGCCGATACTGCAACGCCTGAACGAAGTGTTGCTCAAGTCCTTGCGCGTGCCGGAAACGGCCAGCCAGTTCGAAGCGCAAGGCGCGGATCCCGCTGGCAATAGTCCGGAGGAATTTGCCGCCTATCTAAAACGCGAGTATGACAACACCGCGCGCGTGGTGAAGGCGGCGGGTCTGCGGGTCGATTAAGCGTGCGGCCCGGGCCGCGTAGGGTTTACCGCTTGGGCCAGGCTTTTTCGTCGTCATCGGTAATGATGTTGATCACACGGGTGCGCTTGGGGCCGGCATAACGCTCCATTTTCACCAGCACCGGAAAGAGTGCTTCGAGCTTCGTGCGCGCGTCGGCTTCTTTTTCGAAGGTGAGCAATTTTCCGTCCGCGCTTTTTACATCGTGCCAGACGCGCGCATCGTTCTCGTCATCCTGCACCTGTAGTTTGAACATGCGTGCTTTTCTCTCCGTATGTTGGTACTGCTAATCTGTCCGTGATGCGGTTGCCGAACCGGCTATCGCGGAGGATATGCCGCGCCAAGCGGTATTGCAATCAGGTGGCCATGCCGTGGCGTCGCAGGAGCAACAACCGTGCTATATCATGCAACAGGCGCGAGATTAAAAAGACCGTTCGACAACAGGAGGGCAGGAAATGGCAAGACTACGCGTGGTGGAATGCCGCGAATTCATCAAGGCCGTCGTTGAAAAAGCAGAAGAAATGCACGTGCCGGTGGCGATCGCCATCGTCAATGCCGAAGGGCATCTGCTGGCGCTCGAGCGCATGGACGACGCGGGATTTATCACGCCGGACACGGCGCACAGCAAGGCCTGGACGGTGGCGGCCTTTCGCACCATGAGCCCGCGCTTTCAGGACGGACTGATTATTCAGCAGTGGTTCAAGGAACGCAATCCGCAGATGCTGATGAATGCCTCGGTGTTCAGCGGCGGCAAGGCGGTGGTATCGGGCGGTTGCGCGCCGGTGTTCAAGGGTGACGAACTCGTCGGTTGCTACGGTATCAGCGGCGGCACGTCCGATCAGGATGAAATCATGGGCCGTTACGCGCGCCAGAAAGTCGGCTGGGCGCACAAGCCGCTGCATGACGACATGGCGCCCGAGGTCAAGGCGCACGTCAATCAGTTGTACGACAGCGTGGGATTGGGCGAGCGAAAACTGTAGCGGTGGCGTTATTCAACCTTGATGTTTGCGTCGCGCGCGACGCGCGTCCATTTCTCGACTTCACTGCCGAGCATGCGCGCGAATTCCGCGCTGGCCAACTGCGAGGGCACCGCGCCTTCGGATTCGAGCCGTTTTGCCGAATCGGCCTGACCGAGCAAGGCCGCGATGTCAGCGTGCAATCGTGTCACCACGGTGGGGGGCATGCCGGCTGGCCCCAGCACGCCCCACCACGTGTTCATCTCATAGCCGGGGGCGCCTGATTCCGCGAGGGTGGGCACTTCCGGCAGCAACGATGAGCGTTTGGGTGTGCTCACGCCGAGCGGCTTCATGCGGCCTGCGCGTATTTGGGAGAGGGTGATCGCCGCCGTGCCGAACATGATCTGCACTTGCCCGCCGATCAGGTCGGTGAGTGCTTGCGCGCCGCCCTTGTAGGGCACGTTGACCAGCCGCACGCCGGTAATGCGCGAAAACAGTCCGCCGGCGAAATGGTTGATGCCGCCGGTGCCGGAGATGGCGTAAGTGATCATATTCGGTTTGGCGGTTGCCAGATCGATCAATGTTTTTGCGTTGTTTGCCGGGAACGACATATTGGCCACCAGCACCAGCGGCCCCGCGCCCAGTTGTGTGATGGGTGTGAATGACTTCACCGCATCGAACGGCAATTTGTAGACGGCCGCGTTCATGGTGTGCGAGATCGACATCGCGAGCAGCGTGTGACCGTCCGGCGCGGCCTTGGCGACGAGTTCGGCGGCGATGATGCCGTTGGCGCCGGGGCGATTGTCCACTACCACTTGCTGGCCCAGGCGTTCGGTCAGTTTGTTGGCGGTGAAGCGCGCGATCATGTCCGTGCCGCTACCCGGCGGGAAGCCGACGATCACGCGCACCGGGCGCGCGGGGTAGGTTGATTGTGCCTGCGCGGCGCCACTGACCATGCATGGCATAGCGGCGAAGCAAAGCAACACGGACGGCGAAAATTTTCTGAATGGGATCACGGTGTTTACGCACGAGTAGGCGAATTCGTGTAAGTTTAGCAGCCTCACGGACTTTCAAATGCAGGAGTGATGCGCATTATGTTTGCGTATGTCGGCAGCTTCACCACGGCGCACCGCAAGGCACGCGGCAAGGGCATCAGCGTTTACCACATTGACGACACCGATGGCACTTCGGGCGCATGGTCGCTTATCGAGGTGTTCGAGACCATCGCCAATCCCGGTTTTGTCGCGCTCGACAGCCAGCGGCGTTTTCTTCACGCCTCTCATGGTGATGGCAACACGGTGAGTGCTTATGCGATTGATCCGCAAACACACAAGCTGCGGTTTCTTAATCAGCAGCCCAGCAGCGGCGACAACGGGCCGCACCTCGTTGTTGACCCGAGCGACCGTTACGTGGTGTGCGCCAACGGGCCGGGCATCGTAGTGCTGCCGATCAACGCGGATGGTTCGCTGGCGCCAGCCACGGATGCGGTCGTGCCGCCGGGCAAGGAAGGGCCGTACAAACGCGAGCAGGGCCTTGGCGCACATCCGCATCAGGTGCTGTTTGATACGAGCGGGCGCTACTTGCTGTCGCCCGACAAAGGCGTGGATGCCACGCACATTTATAAGCTGGATGCGGCGAGCGGCAAACTGATTGCAAACGATCCTCCGTTTGTGAAATCGCGCTACGGCGCGGGGCCCCGGCATTTGGCATTTCATCCGTCGCGGCCGTTGGCGTATTTGATCAACGAACTGGATTCAACCGTTACCACTTACCAGTGGGATGGTGAACGCGGTGTATTGACACCCGTGCATGTCATTCCCACCACGCCGGCCACTTTTGTGGCCGACAACACCGGCGCGGAGATCGCCGTCGCGCCGTCGGGCAAAGTTGTGTATGTGTCGAATCGCGGGCACAACAGCATCGCCACCTTCACGGTCGATGCCAACGACGGCACGCTGGCCCCGATTGGCTGGGAGCCGACGCAGGGCAAAAAGCCGCGCTTCTTTACGCTCGACCCCGCTGGCGAAAACTATACGTGGCAAACGAAGACAGCGACACCATCGTAGCCTTCCGGCTTGACGTCGCGAGTGGCAAACCCGTGCCCACCGGTGTGATTGTTCATACTGGCTCGCCGTCGTGTATTGCGTTTGCCTGAGCCGCCATGCAATTGCTGGAGATCACGCTGTTTCTGTTGTTGTGCTGCGTCGCGCTGGGCTGGATCGCGCGCCACTTCCACTTCCCGTACCCGATCGCGCTGGTGATCGGCGGCGGCGCGCTGAGCTTTGTGCCGGGCCTGCCCAAACTTAACTTCGATCCGCAGTTTATCCTCGTGCTGGTGCTGCCGCCGATTCTGTATCAGGCGGCGCTGATGACGTCGTGGCGCGACTTCAAGGCCAATTTGCGCCCCATCGGCTTGTTGGCCATCGGACTGGTCATTGTCACCACCCTCGCGGTGGGCGCCGCGCTCAAATATCTGGTGCCCGACATACCGTGGGCGGCGGCTTTCGTGCTGGGCGCCATCGTGTCGCCGCCGGACGCGGTGGCGGCCACCGCCATTCTGTCGCGGCTGAGCGTGCCGCGCCGCGTGGTCACCGTGCTGGAAGGCGAAAGTCTGGTGAACGATGCCTCGGGTCTGGTGCTCTACAAGTTTGCGGTGGCGGCGGTGCTTACCGGTGCATTCTCCCTCTCGCAGGCCAGCGTGGATTTCGCCGGCGTTTCCGCCGGTGGCATCATTCTTGGCATGGTGGTGGCGCGGGTTTTTGTCTACGTTCATCGCTTTCTGGGTGATGTGTTCATTGAGGTGCTGATGGCGCTTGCCCTGCCGTACGTGGCGTACATTCTTGCCGAATCGATGCATGTTTCCGGCGTTCTGGCGGTGGTGGCGGCGGGGCTGGTGCGCGGACGTTACGCGCCAGCCATCGTATCGGCTGAGATGCGCATCGTCGGGCGCTCGATGTGGAACATGCTGGTGTTTTTGCTGAACAGCCTGATCTTTATCCTGATTGGGCTGCAACTTTCCGGAGTCGGCGAGCGTCTGTCAGGCTACAGCACGGCGCAGCTTGCCGCGTACGGCGCGGTGGTCAGTGTGGTGGCGGTGGCGGTGCGTTTTGCGTGGATTTACCCGCTTACGCATGTGCCGCGCATGCTGATGACGGATGCCTTGCGCGCGCGTTATCCCGCGCCGCATGAATCGGAGGTTTTCATCATGAGCTGGTGCGGTATGCGCGGTATTGTGTCACTTGCCGCGGCGCTGGCGCTGCCGCTTGCGCTGAAGGATGGTACGCCGTTCCCGCATCGCGATCTCATTATTTTTCTCACCTTCGTGGTGATCGCGGTGACGCTGGTGGTGCAGGGATTGACCCTTGCGCCGCTGATTCGCCGCCTGCACGTGGGCGAGGACTGGAGCCATCAGGAGGAGCATCGCCAGGCACGGCTCGCGCTTTCCCGCGCGGCCGCGCGTGCCATAGACGACATCGCCGGTCGGGAGAATATCGCCGGGAGCGTGAGTGCACGCATACATGCCGAGTTCGCGGAAAAAATCGCGGAGTCCACGGCTGACAGCCCCGCGCCGGGCGTGGAGGCCGCGCAGGCACGTCGCCTGCGGCGCGCCGCCATTGACGCCGAACGGCGCGAGCTCATACGCATCTGGCGCGACAATCAGATTAGCGACGATGTATTGCATCATCTTGAAGAAGACCTGGATTATCAGGAATCACGGCTCTAGCGTCACTCACATCCTATAAAAAGGGAATCTCATGGATCTGGAACTCAAAAACAAAGTCGCCATCGTCGGCGGCGCGAGTAAGGGGCTGGGGCGCGCCTGCGCCGAAGTGCTCGCCGAAGAAGGCATGAAAGTGGTGATATGCAGCCGCAGTCAGGCCGATCTTGAACAGGCGGCGGCGGATATCCGCGACAAGACCAAGGCCGATGTGCTGGTGTTTGCGGGCGATCTGGAAAAAAATGAAGTCATTCAAAAGCTGATGGCCACGGCCACCGAAAAATTCGGACGCATTGACGTATTGGTCGCCAACTCCGGCGGCCCGCCCCTGGCGAAGTCCGTCGACGCCACCGAGGAGCAATGGGCAACCGCGGTACAACGCTCGCTGTTGTTTTTTGCGCGCATGGCGCGCGAGGCGCTGCCCCCTATGCGCGCGCAAAAAAGCGGCCGCATCATCAACATCCTTGCCAGCACTGTGTATCAGCCGATACCGAACCTTGCGCTGTCGGGCGCCACGCGCATGGGCGTGGTGGCGTTCGCCAAAAGTCTCGCCGACGAAGTGGGCCGCGATGGCATTCTGGTGAACAACATCGCGCCGGGGTCGCTGCTTTCCGAGCGCATGCTCGGCAATGTCACCGCGCGTGCCAAGGAACTCGGTATTTCACTGGAAAAAATGCTCGAAGAGCGCGCGAAGGAAACGGCCGTGGGCCGCATCGGTGAACCGCGCGAGCTGGCGAATCTGGTGGCGTTTCTCGCGTCGGGCAAGTCGAGCTACATCACCGGCACCACCATCCGCGTCGATGGCGGTCTGGTGCGTTCGGTTTTGTAGCGGGCCAGCTCACCCGGCATTCTCGCCGGGATCGATGGGATCAATCAGCGCGGCGTCATCGTCGCGCGGGCGTTTGTCACTGCGCACCGGATACGCGGTAATCAGATCATCGGGCGGTGGCGTCAGTAGCGCTTCCAGCGCCTGCGTGGCGTCGATTTGGGTGTCGAGCCAGAACGCTTCGTCTTCCGGCTGGATGATCACCGGCATGCGGTCATGTACGCAGCTCATGGCCGTGTTCGCGTCGCCGACGATAATGGTGCAGGACTCGATCACCTCGTCGCCGCGATGCCAGCGATCCCACAACCCCGCGAAACTCACAATGCCGCGGTCCGGCCGGTGCAGCCACCATTTCATCTTGCCGCGTGGCGTTTCCCGCCATTCAAACCAGCCCAGCGCCGGAATCAGGCAGCGCCGCTTGCGAAACGGCACGCGGTAACTCGCCGCGCTCGATACCTTGTCGGTGCGCGCATTGAAGGTGCTGAACTTGATGCGCGATTCCTTCGACCAGTGTGGCAACAGCCACCACTGCATGCTCACCATTTCTGTCTCGCCGCTGCTGCTGTTGCGGATCACGGGTACGTAAGCGGCGGGGTTGCCTTGCTGCGGCGTGACGTTATAACGCGCCGCAAAGGGCGCGTTCGACGGAAAGGGATTATTCTGCCCGCGACCGAGATGGTAGTGGCGCTCGATGGCGGCCTGACTGGGGGCTACGTAGCGGCCGCACATGGCGACGGCGCCGTAAAACTAACTTTGCAAAAACCCCGCCCCCGTCATCGGCATCAGAAACGCTTTCGACATTTCCTTCACGGAGTTCACACCCATCATCGCCATGTTGCGGTCGATTTCATCCATCAGCAGCTTGATTGCATGCTCGACGCCGGGCCGGCCCGCCACCGCTGCCGCGCACAAAAACGGCCGCCCGATCAAACAGAAGTCCGCGCCGAGCGCGTACGCCTTTAGGATGTCGGTACCGCGCCGGAAGCCGCTGTCCATGATGAGTTTGAAGTCCTTGCCGGCGACGTCGCGCAGTCCTGGTAGCACACGCAGTGGTGACACCGTGCCGTCCAACTGGCGTCCGCCGTGGTTGGATACCAGCACGCCTTGCAGGCCGTGTTCGCGTGCGATATGCACCACCTCTTTATGCAGCACGCCTTTCAACAGCAGATTGCCTTTCCAGCGCTTGCGCATGAATTCGATGTGTTTCCACGTGAGCTTGTCGCGGCGGCCATAACCGCGTAGCGCGGTGGAGGAGATCATCGGCACGCGCGGGCCCATGTTCTCCACGTGCGGCATGCCGTCGGTCATCAGCGTCTTCAGAAACATGCCGAATGTCCATTTCGGCCGTATGGCGCAATCCCATGCGAGTTGCAGCGTGGGCCGCAACGGGTTGTTAAAGCCCGCGCGGACATTGTTTTCGCGATTGGCGGCAACCTGCACGTCCACCGTCACGGCCAGCGTCTGAAAGCCCGCAGCGGCGGCGCGGTCCATCGTTGCGGCAATACGATCTTCATCACCCGGCAGATAAGCCTGAAACATGGACGTCTTGCCGGCGGCGCGCACGTCTTCCATTTTCATCAGCGAGGCGCCGCTCATCATCATCGGAATGTTGGCGGCCTCGGCGGCGCCAGCAAGTACCGCGTCGCCACGATAAGCCGCCATCGAGGTGCCGCCCATGGGGGCGAATCCAAACGGCGCGCTGTACGTGTGGCCGAATAATTCGACTCTCTGGTGCCGCGCCACGGTGTCCACCAGGGGCTTGGGCACAAAGCCGATTTCATCGAACACATCGCGATTGCCACGCAGCGACTGGTTGTTCTCGACGCCGCCAGTGACGTAGCCGTAGATCGGGCGAGGCAGTACCTTGCGCGCGGCATCGATGAAGTCCTGCAGGCAAAGATAGTTGCGCATGCCGGATGGCAGCGAACGTTTGTCGACGAACGACAGGCCGCCCGCCTGATCGGGTTTGAGTTCCAGGGAGGGGGCTGCGGCAGTGCCTGCGGGGGGGATGGGCGCGGTGACCATGATGTGCTCGCTCGATAAGGGGAGGGGTGGGTGGGGAAGGCTGGCGGTCATTATAATCACCCGATGAAATCACCGTCCGGCAAGCCCCACATTCTGGTTGTCAGCGGCGGCAAGGGTGGTTTCACCGCCACGC
>DHVE01000095.1 GCA_002412495.1 Betaproteobacteria bacterium UBA5216 | reverse complement strand
CCGGATCGGTCGGTGATTTTGGCGTGCAATTGATCAATGCGCTTACCCGGGCGGATCTGTTGGCGGTGCCCTATGCCGGCGCGGCGCCCAGCGTAGTGGCGTTGCGCGGCGCGCATGTCGAAGGCGTGGTGCTGTCGCTCGGCGCGCTGAGCACGCATATCCGTTCCGGCGCGTTCCGCGGCATCGTCAGTTCAAGCCGCTCGGCCGAATTTCCCGACATACCCACGCTGCGCGAACTCGGCTTCCGCGAAGAACTGTTCGGCATCTGGTTCAGTTTTTTCGCGCCCGCCGGCATCCCCGACGACGCCCGCAAGGCCCTGACCGGCGCGATCGAGCAAGCGGTGAAATCGCCCGCCATCGCCGCAAAACTCGCGCCGCTGGGCATCTTGCAGAGCTACGGCACGCCGGAGCAGACCACTCTTGAGATACGCGAGGAGTTCAAGCGCGTGAGCGAGATGGCGAAGAAAACCGGCCTGGCGAAATAACGTCGTACAAAACACGGAAAATAATTTATCTCAACAGCGCTTCCGCGGCCGC
Source organism: Betaproteobacteria bacterium UBA5216 (assembly GCA_002412495.1). GTDB lineage: Bacteria > Pseudomonadota > Gammaproteobacteria > Burkholderiales > SG8-41 > UBA5216. The sequence continues at coordinate 19,586 of DHVE01000095.1, read as the reverse complement.
CTGCGCCTCGGGCGCCACGTCGTAGGCATACAAACGCGCGCGAAAATCGGCATGCGCGACCAGTTCCGCATCACGCTGCGTGAGATCACCGCTGATGGAATCAACCCGCAATCCATTCTGGCGCGCGCCCAACTGCACCGCCGCCACCCGTTCGCGGCGCAGCTTTTCGTAGGCCTGCAATGCCGCCGGTACGGCTGTTGCATCAACCCGCGCAAGTATTGTCGCCAACGCCATGCCATCCTCGATCGCCTGATTGGCGCCCTGCCCCAGATGCGGCAGCATCGGATGCGCCGCGTCGCCGAGCAGCGTGAGCCGGCCTTTCGTCCAGGCCGGCAACGGCTCGCGGTCGTAGAGCGCCCAGCGAAATGTTTTATCGACTTGCCTGAGCACGCGGCCAATGCGCGGATCCCAGTCCTCGAACTCACGGCGCAGCGTGTCGGGATCGCCGGGCGCTGACCATGATTCCTTCATGGCCTCGTCGGCGGGCACGAAGCCCACGTAATTGAGCATCGTGCCGCGACGCACCGGGAACACCAGAAAATGTTTGGATGGGCCGGCCCACATCTCCCAGCGGTCCATGGGCCAGTCCGGCAAACGCTCGCGCGAGACCAGGCCGCGATAAGACAGATTGCCATGAAACACCGGCGTCGACGGCGGAAATACATGCGGCCGCAGCTCGGAATGTATGCCGTCGGCGGCCACGACCACGTCAGCCTCGGCCGCGGCGCCATTGGCGAACATCACGCGGGCGGTGTTGCTGTTCTGCTCGAAACCCACCGCGCGATGGCCGGTATGCACGGCGCCCGCCGGCAAGCGGGCCGCGAGCAACTCAACATAGTCGGCTCTGTGCATGCCAAAACACGCAAACCAGCCCGAGGCGTCGGACACGCGCACCGGCGCGATCGGTGACCCGTCGTGCCGGTAATAGTGTGACGCCGGACCAATCCGCGCGCCCCATTGCTCGACGGCGGAGCCAAGGCCCACGCGCTGCAAGTGGCGCACCGCATTCGGCGTCACATAAACGCCAGCCCCCACCTCGCCCAGTGCCGGCGCCTGTTCATAAACGGTGACGTTCAGCCCCTGCGCGATCATCGCATTGGCGGCGAACAAGCCGCCGATGCCGCCGCCGATAACCGCGACTTTCAATTGTGATGCCATGTTTTATTCACGCCTAATTTCGCGGATTTACGAGTCGCGCCGCGGCCAGCGCGGCTGTGATTCACACCGCCGTAGCCACGCCAGCACCTTCGGATACGCCGGAAGATCAAACCCGCCTTCGGGTGATTTTGCCACATAGGGATAACAAGCGATGTCGGCGATAGTGACACGCCCCACGGCGAGCCACTCGTTGTGTTGCAAATGGTCATTGAGAATTTGCAGCGCCAGCCGCCCCTGCCGCTGCATCTCCTCAAAATCGCCGGTGGTCTTGAGTTTTAACACAACGCCGCGCGCCCACTGCAACCCAAAGTGAATCTGTGTCTGCGCGAACGTCATCCAGTGCATCACTTCGGTCAAGCCCATCGGATCGGTCGGCAACCATTGCTCGCCGCCCCATTTGCGCGCGATATAAACCAGATGCGCGTTCGAATCCCAGAAATATTTACCTTCGATTTCCATCGCCGGCACCTGCCCGCGCGGATTGATTTTCAGAAACCACGGCGCTTTGTGTTCACGCTTGCCGAAAAAATCCAGATCGATGCGCTCGCACGGCACCTCGAGCAGGGACAGCAGGATGCGTATCTTCCACGAATTGCCGGAGTTGTCGGAGGCGTATAACTTCATAAGGCCAGAATTAAATCCCTTTTAAAAACATAAAGTTATGATACATTCCCCGTCAAAGTCCGATCCAAGAACCCGTTTTTAACAAGCGCACAATAACCAAACAACTGTGAACACGCTACCCACATTATTTCTGTCACACGGCTCGCCGATGATGGCACTGGCCGAGTGCAACACCACCGCGTTTTTCAAATCGCTCGGCGCGGAACTGTCGCGCCCGCGCGCGATACTCATGGTGTCGGCGCACTGGGACACCGCGCAGCCCGCCGCCAGCGTCAGTGTGCAGCCGGAAACGATTCACGATTTCTACGGTTTTCCCGCGCCGTTGTATGAACTGCGTTACCCCGCCCCCGGCTCGCCCGATGTGGCGCGGCGCGCCGCTGCGTTGATCGACGGCGCCGGACTGGGCGCCACCGCATTGGGCGAACGCGGCCTTGATCACGGCGCGTGGACGCCGCTGCGATTCATGTACCCGGCGCACGATATCCCCGTGTCGCAGCTTGCGGTGCAATCCAGTCTCGGTGCAAGGCATCATTACGAACTCGGCCTAGCGCTGGCGCCGCTCGCCAACGAAGGCGTGATGATCATCGGCTCCGGCGGCATGTCGCACAACCTGCGCGAATGGCGCAGTGTAGCGCCCGGCGCGCCACCGGCATGGCTGACCGAATTTGTCGCCTGGGTGCGCCATGCCATTGAAACCCGCGACCACGCCGCGCTGGTTGATTACGTGAGACAAGCGCCGCACGCCGCGCGCAATCATCCGACCGATGAGCATTTACTGCCGCTGTTTGTGGCGCTGGGGGCGGCAGGTGCTAACGCGCGTATCGTGCGCGAGCTCAGGGATGAAACAGATCGCGCGCTGTCGCTGGATGGTTACGCGTTTTCGGCAACGGGTTAACTCAAAAGACGGAATCGATTCGGCCCCACGCAACTACGCTATCTCTCGACGCCGCCGCAACATGCGGTAAAGACATAACGGCGCCATCGCAGCCAACAGATGCTTCACCGAATGGCCGCTGATCCACGCCGACGTCAGCACATACGTATCGCGGTCGTAAAACTCCGCCACTTTGGCCAGTACATAAAACACCAGACCGTACAGCAGGTAAATGCGGTGCGTATGGCGCGCCGGAAACATCGCGAGAACAAATGGAATCGCCAGCAGCGGCGCGCCCTGCACCCACATGTAAACGCGCAAATCATCGGTGTAGCGCCACCAGAAAACGCTGGCGACGCCTATCACCAGCGCCGGGATCAACACCGGCTTTTCATATTGCGCGCCGAGGTGTTCGCTGAGCAGCGCTGCAAACAAGCCCATGAACGCGATGGTCATCGGCAGTCGGTCACCCACCAGCGTGTCGTCATTGGGCGCGGCGTGATAGTAGCCGGAACCCACAAACACCAACGCTACGCCCACGAAAAAAACCGTCCACGACAAGCGCGCGCCGGCGGTGAGATTGCGTGCACACCACGACGCACCGAATGCGCCTACCAGCAGAAACGCGAGATTCGATGCAACGTTACCGAAGTTGGGTATGCCGAGACAGGTGCGCCCGTCGGCGAAGAGGTGATAGCCCTTGTCTTGCGGAATGGGGGCGTGAAGAAACAGCAGATACGCCAGTGGCGCGAAGACAACCACCGCCAGCCAGACCACGCGGCGTTTGAATAAGAGGTTATCCATGCGGAGATCCGTCACCAATCCGCTAATTACACCGGGAATTTTCGAGCGGTATGGATTACGTTAAGCACGCGAACGTTGCGCCCCTCTACCTGTACCACCACCATAAACGGCAACCGCGCGACGACACATTCGCGTGTTCCGGCAACACGCCCGATACGGGTACGCTCGGGAAATTGTCGCAGGCTTTGCACCGAGGCCTTAATGCGGTCATAAATACCATACGCGACGCGCATACCTGCTTCCTCGAGATAGTACGCAAGAATTTCTTCGAGGTCCTGCTCCGCCCTCGCCGTCCATTGAACTGTTGCCATGAATGATGGCGAATGGGGAAATCAAACAGACGTTGATTTTTTGCCGCGCGCCTGCACCCGGCTCCAGACACGCTCCATCGCCAGATCATGTTCGGTCAATGTCGTGATTCCCGCTTTCACGGCATCAAGGCTGTTATTTACCTTGGCGGTGAACCACTCGTCGTAGCCGTCCTCTTTTTCCATGAACAGTTCAGGAATAAGGGTATCGGAAGCGTCTTTTATGGAAATCATGATGCCGACAGGGCGATTATTTTTAGTTACCACGACAGGCTCTCGTTGCATCGTATCGAGCAATTCGCCGAAACGGGTCTTGGCCTCACGCGCTGATACAGTTTTCATGGCACCTCAAAAAGTAATCATTTTGACCATTATAGCCGCATATCCACATAACAACATTTATTTTTAATGTTTATTATCAATATCTTACGATTTATTTCCCAACGGCGTAATTCCCAACTCCCCCGCCAGCGACTCCAGCGCCGCCATCAGCGACGGCGGCATCGGCACGCCGTTTTTCTCGCGATCGGCGCGTGCGGCGTGTGAGCCTTCGCCGGGGATGTGGATGTGATCCACGCCGGGCAGACGCTCGGAGTTGCGCAAATCTTTCACCAGCGCATCGACGCTTTTTTTGAAATCGGCAACCGGTTGAAACGCCTCGATATTGATCGCAACGATGCAATGGCCTGTATTGGTGGGTGTTGTGTCGTCCGCGTTGAAATCGACCACATCGCGGCCCATCGCCGCGCCGTTCAACGTGCCCGCAAGCAAGCCGAACATCAGTGCCAGACCGTAACCCTTGTAACCACCGATGGGCAACAAAAACCCTTCGTTGGAACGCTTGGGATCGGTAAGTGGCTTGCCCTGCCGATCCATCATCCAGCCTTCGGGCATCATTTCGCCGCGCTGCGCCTTGGTTTTGACTTTGCCGTAGGCCGCAACCGTAGTGGCCATGTCCAGCACCACCGGCGATTCGTGTTCGCCCGGCAACGCAATCGCAATCGGGTTGGTCGAGAGCAGCATGTCGAGTCCACCCCACGCCGGCAGATGGTTGGCATTGCCCACCGCAAGATATAAACCGATCATATTGTGCGCCACCGGCATGCTGGCATACAGCGACGCCGGCCCCGCGTGGTTGCTCCATTTCGCGCCCACCCAGGCCACGCCTGCGGTCTTGGCTTTTTCAATCGCTTTTTCGGTGGCGAACTTCATTACCAAGTGCCCCATGCCGTTATCGCCGTTGACCAGCGCCATGCCCGCCGCTTCACGCTCAATGCGGATGTTTGGCTTGACGTTCACCGCACCGCCCTTGATGCGGCGAATGTATTGCGGCAACCGAAAAATGCCGTGGCCTTCGGAGCCGTTCACGTCGGCCCGCGCCATCAGTTGCGCGATGGTTTGCGCTTCGGATTTCGAAACGCCGACGGTGACAAACGCCGCGGCGATGAAGGCTTCGAGTTGCGCGGCACCGAGGCGCACGCTGGTAGATGTTGCAATTGCCATTAAAACGTCTCCAATAAATACATATACTTACAATCACCTATTGCGCCTGAGCCACCAGCGAAGCGCGCACCAGCACGCTGCCCTCGAACAAGCGCCGCTGGGTGCGCAGAAACGAGCCGCGCACGGCCACCCACGCGCTGTCTTTCAATCGCACTTCGGCTGCCGCCGTGATCACCCCGGCAGGCATGCCGATGCGCAACTCGGCATCCGGATTATCGGTGGCGCGCGTCACTTCATGCACCACTGTGCCGTTGATGCGCGCGGCCACTGCCATGCACAACGTGCGCGTGAGCGGCATGTCGCGGTGCGCCTGCCCGCGCGCGATCATGCGGCCGGTGATATCGATCTCCTCGGCACGCAGCGCCACGCCGGAACTTAGCGCGCAATCCTGCGGCGGCGACACATAGCCGATCGCCGGATTGGTGAGCCGCGTAGCGGCTTCATTCAAATCGCGCGCGATGCCCATCGCCACCGATGCCGCGCAGCGGATCGCCGCCAATTTTTGCATCACCGCCGCGTTGGCTTCCACTTCGGCCGGCGGCTCAGTGCCGCGCAACCCCACATCGCGCGCGCGCACAAACACGCACGGGTTCGCCGCGTCGATCATCGACACTTCAATGTTGCCCACGCCCGGCACGTCAAGCGTGTCGCGCACGTTGCCCGTGGGCAACAGCTTGCCCGTGGCCGCGCCGCCCGGCGTGACAAAATCCAGGCGCACCGGTGCGCCCGTGCCCGCAATGCCGGGAATTTCAAGCGCGCCTTCCACCGCCGCGCAGCCGTTCACCAGCGGAAATCGCGCGTGGATGATTTTTTTGGTGTTGGTGTTATGGATACGTACCAGCGCTTCACCATTCGCATCCGGCGCTTGCACCAGACCTTCGTCCACCGCGAACGGCCCCATCGCCACGCTCATATTGCCGCAATTGGCGGCGTATTCGACGCGCTGCTCTTTCACCGGAATCTGCGCAAAGGTGTAATCGATGTCGGCATCGGGCCGCGTGGGCGGGCCGATGACGCACGCCTTCGACACCGCCGTGAAGCCACCACCCATGCCGTCAAGCTGGCGGCCATATGGATCAGGGCTGCCGATGGCCGCCAGAAAAATATCGTCCCACAGGCGGCGGTCCGCAGGCAGGTCTTTTTGGTGAAATACCACCGCGTTGGCGGTGCCGCCACGCATGAACACGGCGGGGATACGGCGTTGCTGCATGAGATTTCCCTTATTTTACGGATGACACGCGCGAACCCCGCACCAGCACACGGCCTTCAAACAAGCGCCGCTGCGTTCGCAAAAAAGCGCCGCGCTCCGCTTCCCACGCGCCATCGCGTTGGCGCACGGTGGCGGCAGCCAGCAAAATGCCGGACGGCATGCCGATACGGATTTCGGCGTCCGGGTCGGACGCGGGCCGCGCGGCTTCGTGCACCACAGTGCCTTCGATGCGCGCGGCCACTGCCATGCACAACGAGCGCGTCAGCGGCAGCGCGCGATGCACCTGCCCGCGCGCGAGCATGCGTGCGGTGAGGTCCACGCCGTCGGCGCTGATGGGCTCGCCGGAGAGTAACTTGGCATCCACCGGTGGTGAAACAAAGCCGATGGCGGGATTGGAGAGCTTGCCCGCCGCTTCGGTGACATCGCGCGCAATGCCCATGGCCACGCACGCCGCATTACGAATCGCGGCGAGCTTCGCCATCACATCATGGTTGACTTCGAGCGCGTCCGGCAACTCGATGCCCGTCAATCCGAGATCGCGCGCGCGCACAAACACGCACGAATTGGCGGCGTCCACCATCGACACTTCGATGTTCCCCACGCCTGGGACATCGAGCAAGTCGCGGACATTACCGGTGGGCAGCAGCTTCCCTGTGGTGGCGCCACCCGGCGACAAAAACTCCAGCCGTACGGGCGCGCCGGTACCCGACACACCGGGAATGGCCGTGTCGCCATCCACCGCGGCCTTGCCGTCATCCATAGCAAAATACGCGTGGATGATTTTTTTCGTGTTGGTGTTGTGGATGCGCACCAGCGCTTCGCTGCCCGATATTTTGACCAAGCCCTCGTCCACCGCGAACGGCCCCATCCCCGAACTCATGTTGCCGCAGTTGGTGGAGTATTCGACGCGCTGCTCGCGCACCGGCACCTGCGCGAAGGTGTAATCGATGTCGGCATCGCCGCGCGTGGGCGGCCCCACCACGCACACTTTGGACAGCGACGTCACGCCGCCGCCCATGCCATCAAGCTGGCGCGCATACGGGTCCGGACTGCCGATGGCCGCGAGAAAAATGTCTTCCCACTGCGCCTGATCGACGGGCAAATCCCGGCGGTGAAACACGATGGCCTTGCTGGTGCCGCCGCGCATGAACACGGCGGGAATTTTGTGTTGTTGCATGATCATTCGATGGAATAAAGGGTGACCCGTGGAATCGGGATAGGCAGCGTTTTCAATATGATATAGGCTACGGAACATGTTGGTAAAACTATCACCATCGCTGTCACGGCCACGATTATCGCTGCTCGCGGCGGGCATGCTGGCCTGCGGCGCGCACGCGCAAAATATTCCGCAAGGTGCGACACCGGGATACCCAGCCAAACCCGTGCGCATCATCGTGGCCTTTTCGGCCGGCGGCGGCAACGATGTCATCGCTCGGCTGGTCGCGCAAAAACTCACGGCGGCGTACAACCGGCCGTTCGTGGTCGAAAACCGTCCGGGCGCGGGCGGCGCCATTGCCGGTGAAGCCACCGCCAAGGCGCCAGCGGACGGTTACACGCTGCTGCTGGCCAGCGTCGCCACGCAGGCCATCAACCCCCACCTGATACGCAACCTGCCGTACGATCCGCTCAAGGATTTTGACGCGGTGTGCCTGATCGCATCCGCCCCCGCGCTGCTGGTGATACACCCTTCGCTGCCGGCGCGCACGGTGCCCGAATTTATCGCGCTCGCGCGGGCACGTCCCGGCCAGCTTGATTACGCCTCCAGCGGCAACGGCAGCGCGGCGCAACTCGCGGCGGAGTTGTTCAAATCGATGGCGGGTGTGAATATTCAAGCGGTGCCATACAAAGGCATCGCGCCCGGCCTGAACGATCTGATCGCGGGCCAGGTACAGGTGATCTTTAATGCGGCGGGAGCGCTGCTACCGCATGTGCGCACGGGCCGGCTGCGCGCGCTGGGCGTGGGCTCGACCCAGCGTGTGCCGGCGATTCCCGACGTGCCCACCATCAGCGAATCCGGCGTGCCGGGTTATCAATCCGGATCGTGGTACGGATTCGTAGCGCCCACCGGCACGCCACGCTCGATCATCGCCAGCCTCCACCGGGAAACGGTGGCCGCAGTCAAATCGGCCGACATCTCGGCGAAGCTCGCCGCCGAAGCGTCCGTGCCCATTGCAAGTACGCCCGAAGCCTTTGCCACGCATATCCGCGAGGAACATGCGCGCGTCGGCAAGGTAATACGCGACGCGCGAATTACGGCCAATTAGCGCACCGCGCTGGCGCGCTGGCATTCGGTTCGGGGTGATATCCGCCGCCGATCAGCGCAATCCGAACAACGCCGACATCCACAACTCGCTGGGCTTTGCCTATCGCAATGCCGGACAGCTTGAGCCGGCGTTTAAACACTACCAGCGCGCGCTGCAAATCGATCCGCGGCTTCTGGGGGCGCACGAATATATCGGAGAGGCGTACCTGATGGCAAAAAACCTGGCCAAGGCCGAGGAACATCTTGCCGCGCTCAAAAGATATTGCCGCGGCATGTGCGAGGAGTGCGAAGATCTCGCGAAAAAATCTCGGAATACAGGAAGGGGGGCGGCAAGTAGGCCCGCGCGCGCGTCTCTCGACCTGTTAAATCACACGCGGCATTATTGAATCGTCACCTTATTGTCGCGGATGATTTTGTCCCAGCGCCGCGATTCGGCCTGCACGAAATCGTCGAATTCTTTTGCCGACGCCGACAGCGCCAACGGCAATTGCCGCTTGACGAGCAGCCCCTCGGCCTCGAGTTCCTTCATGGCCGCGATGGAATCGCGAAACACCTTGTCGACGGCCGCCCGCGGCGTTTTCGCGGGTGCAAAAATGCCGTTCCAGTTCAGGCTGCCGATGCCCGCGAAACCCGCTTCGGCCATGGTCGGCACCGACGGCGCGTCGGCGATGCGCTGGTCGGAGGTCACCGCGTACGCCTTGATCTGTCCCGAACGCACCGGGCCGATGTTCGACGCCACGTTGGAAACCTGAATGTGGGAATCGCCGCGAATCAGATTGGTAAGCGTTTCACCCGCGCCCTTCGTCGGCAGATGCACCATCCTGACGCCCGCGCGTTGCGTCAACGCCAGCATGTCAAGGTGCGAGTACGAACCCAGCGGCGCACCGTAATTGAGTTGGCCGTTGCGGGAGCGCGCGTATTCCATCGCCTCCTTCAGCGTGTTGGCGGGCACCTTCGGACTGCCCAGCACAAAATTCGGAATCGCCACCAGTTGCGTCACGCCCGCCAAATCCTTCAGCGCGTTGACGCTCATGTTTTTTGCAAACAGCAGCGGATTGATGGAGTTGGTCGAAATGTTGCCTACCAGCAGCGTGTGGCCGTCGGGCGCGGCCGTGGCGACGATCTCAACCGCGATGTTGCCCGCCGCCCCCGAGCGGTTATCGACCACCACCTGCTGGCCGAGCTTTTGCGACAAACGCGGTTCAAGTATGCGCGCGATGATGTCGGTGGCGCCGCCGGGGGCGAACGGCACCAACATGCGTATCGGACGAACCGGGTAAGGCGCGGTGGTTTGCGCCATCGCGCCGTACGTCACACCCATTGCCCACAACAGGCCTGCAATGACAATTACGAAAATGTTCTTCTGCATGATGCGCTGCCTCCCATCACACCATTCACGATTTGCGGCACAATCGCCAAGCGTTCGTATCTACCTGTTTTTATTGATTATTTTAATGTCCAGCTTCTTCCAGTTCCACCAGCGCGCCGAGAAAATCCTTCGGATGCACAAACGCGATACGCTCGCCATGCACATTGGTTTGTGGCTTTCCGTCACCCAGCACCTGCGCGCCCTTGCCCGTGAGTGCCGCGCGCGTGGCATCCACACTATCGACGCCCAAACAGAAATGATGAATGCCGCCCTTGGGATTGCGCTCCAGAAATTTGGCCACCGGTGAATCGGCGCGCGAGGGTTCCATCAGCTCTATTTTGGCGTTACCCAAGTCGACATAAGCCATGCGAACGCCTTGTTGCTCGTTGACGTTGATCTCGCCGATTTGCAAACCGTAGAGTTCGGCCAGCCGCTTGGCGGCGGCATCGAGGTTGGGGACTACGATGGAAACGTGGGACAGGTTGGTGATCACGGCTTACCCCATTTTTGACACAGATTTACGCGGATGAACGCAGATTAAAACCCTGCACCGTCATTCTGGCGAACGCCAGAATCCACTAGTAGCCCGATGCAAAGCATCCGTATCACGCGCTACAGGGTGGTTTTTGGTGGTCTTAATCTGCGTTCATCCGCGTAAATCCGCGTCGAAGGTTTTCAGTTTTTGATCTCGCTGATCAAATAATCTTCTGCGCCCGCAACTCCGCAATCCGCTCCGCCGACAACCCGAGTTCATCGCCCAGCACTTGCTCGTTATGCTGCCCCAGCGTGGGTGGCGCGCGGCGGATGGTCGGCGGCGTATCGCTGAAGCGAAACGGCATGCCCAGCACCTTCACCTCGCCTGCTGTCGGATGCTTGACCGTGCGCACCATGTTACGGGCCTGTGTGTGCGGCGCCGCCAGCGCCTGCGCCACACTGTTGATGCGTCCGCAAGGGATGCCGGCCTCGGTGAGCTTGGCGGTCAGTGATTCCGCGTCCTCGGTCTTGAGCGCTTCGATAATCAAACCGTCGATGGCCTCGCGATTCACCACGCGATCCTGATTGCGGTGAAAGCGCGGATCGGTCGCCCACTCCGCGTGCTTTAACGCCGCGGCAAATTTGGCAAACTGCGCGTCGTTGCCCACCGCCACCGCGATCATGCCGTCTTTCACGGGATATGCGGTATACGGCACGATGTTCGGATGCCCGTTGCCGAAGCGCCGCGCGTCCTTGCCCGATACCAGATGGTTCGACGCCACGTTCGCCAGCATGAACAGGCCCGACTCATACAGCGACACCTCGACATGCTGCCCGCGCCCGGTACGGTGGCGCGCATTCAACGCCGCGAGTATGGCGTTGCACGCGAGCAAGCCGGTGGTGATATCGACAATCGCGACACCGTATTTCATCGGATCGCCGTCCGTCTCGCCGGTGATACTCATCAGGCCGGACTCGGCCTGCAAAATAAAATCGTAGCCCGGCAGCCCGCCTTTGGGGCCGTCCGTGCCGTAGCCAGTGATCGAACAACGAATAACGCGCGGCGCGTTTTCTTGCAGCCAGTCGTTGGTAAAGCCCCATTTTTCCAGCGTGCCCGCCTTGAAATTCTCGACCAGCACGTCGCATTGCTTGATCAGCCTGGCGAGAATTTCCTGCCCGGCCTTGGCGGCCATGTTCAGCGTGATCGAACGCTTGTTGCGATTGATGCCGAGAAAATACGCCGATTCGCCGCCTGCCTCATTCGGCGCAAACGGCGGCCCCCACGAACGCGTGTCGTCCCCCGTGCCCGGCGGCTCGACCTTGATGACCTCCGCGCCCATATCGCCCAACGTCTGCGCGCACAGCGGACCCGCAAGGATGCGGGTGAGGTCAAGGACTTTGGTGCCGGCGAGGGCGCCGTTTTCGGGTTCGGTCATGGATGGGTGTCCGTGAGGCGTGAGACGTGAGGTGTGAGGCGTAACCCCTCCGTCTCATTTGCAGGAGCGAGAATGTTCTTGCGCCTCACGCCTCACCCCTTACTTCTTCTTCCGCATCGACGGCGGCGCATTCAAATCACGCGCATTGCCATCGAGATACTGCGCCAGCATCTTCTTGTCGCGCAATCTGAATTTCTGGAAATCCGGCTTGCGCTTGGCGAGGAAGGCGTTCATGCCTTCGGCGGCTTCTTCGGAACCCCACACGTGCGCGAGCAGTTCCATGCCCTGCTGCCACGAGGCGTACAGAAGGTCGGATTCGAAGTTCAGCGATTTCTTGGTCATGCGGATGGTCAGTGCACTGTGGCCCTTCATGGTTTCGCACCACTTGAGGGTTTCCGCGCGCAGGTCTTTTTGCGGCACGCACTTGTTGATCAGACCGACTTCGGCCGCCTCTTTCGCGCCGAAGCGGCGGGCACAGAAAATCATTTCGCGCGCGAGACGCTCGCCGATGATGCGCGGGATGTATTGCGTGGCACCGACGGTCGGGCAAGCGCCGACCTTGGCGCCGGTTTGGCCCAGCACTGCGTTTTCAGAGGCAATCGCCAAATCGCACCACAGCGCGAGTTCGTGACCGCCACCCATGCACCAGCCGTTGATCATGGCGATCACCGGAATGGGCAGGCCGCGAATGGTCATTGCCAACCCCAGCATGCGGTCGTTCCACATATAGCCGTTATTGAAATTCAGGCGCTTCATGGCATAGAAATCACCGCCCGCCGAAAACGACTGGTTGCCCGAGCCGGTGACCACCGCGCATACGATGGACGGATCTTCGCGCGTGGATTTGAACGCATCGATCATCTCGTCGAGCGTTTGCTCGCGAAAGCAGTTCAGAACACGCGGCCGGTTGATGGTGATCCAGGCAACCTGGTCTTTCACCTCATACAGAATGTCCGTGTACTTGCTCTTTTTGGCACTCTTGTTCGCGGTTTTTTTCCTGGCAGCGGCCATAACCATCACTCCTGAATTAATGTAAGAAACGAGGCCGGGATTTTACCAGACATTCACTCGATGATTGACAAGCCCGACAGCGCTATCTATCGTGTTTGCGTCTGTGAACAAACGCCTGGTCTGCTTACTTCTATCTTCTGCCGCCTGCCGCCTGCCGCCTGCCGTCTGCCTTCTACCTACCGCCTGCCGAATCCGCCATTGATGCGCACCCCACCGATTATCGCGAGCCTGCTCTTGTCGTGTCTGATGAATTACGTCATGGCACAACCGCAACCCGGCGTGCCGGGCACGGCACAGGGTTATCCCAATCGCTTGGTGAGAGTCATCGTGCCCTTCGTGCCCGGCGGGCCCACCGATGTGCAGGGCCGCTGGGCGGCACAGCAATTAAGCGCCGCGCTGGGACAAAATTTCATCGTTGAAAACCGTGGCGGTGGTGGCGGCGTGCCGGGCAGCGACGCTGTGGTGCGCGCCGCGCCGGACGGTTACACGCTGCTCGCGGGCAATCCCGGCCCGCTGACGGTTTCACCCAGCGTGAACGCGAAAATGCCCTATGACACGCTGCGTGATCTGGCGCCGATTTTTTTGATTGCCCGCACCGCGAGTTGCCTGTGCATACACCCCAGCGTGCCAGTGAAAGGCGTGAAAGATTTTGTCGCGCTGGCGAAGGCGCAGCCGGGCAAGATCAACTATGGCTCGCCGGGCGTGGGCACGGTGGGTCACTTCGCCACCGAGTTGTTCGCCACGCAGGCCGGCATCAAGATGAACCATGTGCCGTACAAGGGCGCGGCGCAATATACTGTTGATCTGCTCGCCGGCCACATTGAAATCGCCATCATCCAGTTCGCCGGCTGCGCGCCGCTGCTGCAATCGGGCCGCCTGCGCGCGATCGGTGCGACCTCTGAAAAGCGTACGCCGCTGCTGCCGAATTTGCCCACCGTTGCCGAACAGGGACTCGCGGGTTTTGTCAGCTACAACTGGAACGGCATGCTTGCCCCCGCGAAAACGCCGCGCGAGGTCATCACCCGCGTGCATGATGTGTTGTCCAAGCAACTGGCCTCGCCGGAACACCGCGATGCTTTCGTCAATCAAGGCCATGAAGTCAGCGGCCTCGGCCCCGACGATTACGCCAATTTCATCCGTGCAGAAATCGACAAGTGGGCGCGGGTCGCCAGGGCCGCAGGCATTTCAAAGCAGTAAGCATATGATTTTTAACACCATTTACACATAACCACAGGACGTAACATGGCCACGAAAGAACCTCCGTATTTCATGTATTTCCCTGGCAACTACCGCTGGTCCGCAGCCTTTATCAACATGATGGGATCGGCGGCGTACGGCGGCTCGGATATCGGCGAGCTGCACAAGATTGGCGTACTGCTGAAAGATGCCGCGCCGGAAGACGACGAGGCGTGGTTTGACGCATGCGTGAAAGTCGCCGATGGCGTGCGTGCGCACGCGGAGCGGTTTGAATCCGGCGGGCATCGCGTGTCGTCCGCGGCCGCGTATCTGCGCGCCTGCAACTACTACCAGATGGCGGAGCGCTTTCGCACGCCCAAGGATGCCAAGGCGCTGGCCGCTTTCAAAACCGGCGTCGATTGCTTTCACAAACATGCCAAACTCACCGACCTCAAAATCGAAATCGTCGAAGTGCCGATGGGCAAGGAAAGCCTGCCCGGCTACTTCGTGCCCGCACCCAATACCAACGGCAAGCGCGCGCCGTGCGTGGTATTTTTCGATGGTCTTGATGTCACCAAGGAGATCCAGTTCGTGCGCGGCGTTCCCGATCTGATCAAGCGCGGCATTTCGTGCCTGATCATGGACGGCCCCGGCACTGGCGAGGCAATCCGCTTTCGCGGCAACGTGCTGCGCCACGACTATGAAGTCGCGGGCAGTGCGTGCATGGACTGGCTGGAAAAACGCGCCGACGTGGATGCCAAAAAAGTCGGCGTGGTCGCCATCAGCCTCGGCGGCTACTACGCGCCGCGCATCGCCTCGATGGAACCGCGCTTTGCGGCGTGCATCGCATGGGGCGCGATCTGGGATTACTACGGCACCTGGAAAAAACGCATCGACGCCAAATTCAAGACTTCGCTCTCGGTGCCCGGTCACCATATCACGTGGATATTGGGCGTTAACACGCTCGACGAGGCGCTGAAAAAACTGGAGCCGTTCCGGCTGGATGGCGTGGTGCAAAAAATGCGCTGCCCGTTCCTGATCGTACACGGCGCCGAAGACGAACAAATCTCGCTCGCCGACGCGCAGGCACTTTACAATGCGTCCGGCTCCAGCGACAAGACGCTGCGCGTATTCACCGCCGAAGAAGGCGGCTCGCAGCACTGCCAGCGCGATTACCTCACGTTGGGCGTGGCGACCATGTGGGACTGGTTCGAGGATAAACTGGTTCGTTCCTGATAACCTGCGGCGACTTGTTACAACCTGCAAGGTATTGACGTGGTGACGCAGCCACGTGGCGACGTCGCGACATGGCGACAATTTAGCGGCATACCGGGCACGGCCACCAGCCCGGTGACTAGCGGAGCATTGATGAGCGCATATTCGAGCAGATTTAACGGGACATTCGCCTGGCTGGCAGCCCTGGCATTGGCCGGCTGCGGCTATTTCGGTGACGCCAACACCGGCGGCAAGAGTGACAAGAGTGGCAGCGGCACCAACAAAAGCGATAAAAAAACCGCGTCCGACAAGAAGGGCAAGGAGGCGCCAGCCATACCCGTCATCGTCGCCACGGTCGCCGAACAAGCCGTTCCGTTGAAGGTACAGGCGATCGGCAATGTCGAAGTGCAAACCACGGTGGCGATCAAGTCGCGGATCGATGGGCAGGTCGTCAAGGTCGGCTTCGGCGACGGGCAGGACGTCGCGCAAGGGCAGGTATTGTTCGAGATCGATGCGCGGCCGCTGCACGCGCAGTTGCAGCAGGCGCAGGCGGCGCTGGCGCGCGACAAGGCGCAACTCGAACGCGCGCGCGCGCAGGAAGCGCGCTACAAGGACTTGCTGCAAAAAGGCTTCGTGTCGCAGGATGCCTACGCTCAGTTTCGCACCAACGTCGATACCGCCGAGGCGACGGTGCGCGCCGACGAAGCCACGGTTGAAAACGCACGCCTGCAAACCGAATACGCGGTAATTCGTTCGCCGATTGAAGGTCGCGCCGGAAAAATTCTCATTCAGCAAGGCAATCTGGTGAAGGCCAACGACACCGTGTCGCTGGTGATCATCAACCAGCTTTCGCCGATTTACGTCAGCTTCGCGGTGCCGGAACAATATCTGGGCGTGATCCGCAAATACATGGCCGCCGGCAAACTGACGGTGGAGGCGCAACCGCAGGGTGCAGCCGGTACCGGCGCCACCGAGGCGCCGGTCAGCGGTACGCTGGCCTTTGTCGACAACACGGTGGATGCGAGCACCGGCACGGTACGGCTACGTGCCACGTTTCCCAACAAGGACAAGTCGCTGTGGCCGGGACAATTCGTCACCGCCTCGGTCACGCTGAACGAGCAGCAGAACGCCATCGTGGTGCCGTCGCAGTCCATCCAGACGGGACCCAAGGGCCAGTACGTTTATGTGGTCAAGTCGGGCGCGGCTGAAATGCGCGAGGTTGCCGTCGAGCGCGCCGATGGCCCTATCACGGTAATTGGCAAAGGGCTTGCGGCGGGCGAACAAGTGGTTACCAGCGGACAATCGCGGCTGATCCCCGGCATGCGGGTCATCGTCAGATCCGACGCCAAAAAGTCGTGAGCACGCCATGAACCTTTCCGAACTGTTCATTAAACGCCCGGTCATGACCGGGCTGCTGATGATTGGCATCCTCGCCTTCGGCATTCTTGCGTATCGCGCGCTGCCGGTGTCGGCGCTGCCGAACGTGGATTTCCCCACCATCCAGGTCAACGCCAATCTGCCGGGCGCCAGCCCCGAGACCATGGCGTCCGCGGTGGCGCTACCGCTGGAAAAGGAATTTTCGCTGATCGCCGGCATCGATTCGATGACTTCCACCAGTACGCTCGGTGCGACATCGATCACCATGCAATTTTCGCTTGATCGCAACATCGACGCTGCCGCGCAAGACGTGCAGTCGGCCATTTCGCGCGCCATTCGGCAATTGCCGCCTACCATGACGACACCGCCGTCATTCCGCAAGGTCAATCCGGCCGACGCGTCGATCTTTTTGCTGGCGCTCACCTCGGACGCGCTGCCGATGTGGACGGTGGACGAATACGCGCAAACGCTGATGGCCCAACGCATCTCGACGATTTCTGGCGTGGCGCAGGTGCAGGTGTTCGGCACGCAAAAATTCGCGGTGCATGTGCAGGTCGATCCGCGCGCGCTCGCCTCGCGCGGCATTGGTCTGGACGAAGTGCAGACCGTAATCGACCAGCACAATGCCAACCTGCCCACCGGCACGCTCTACGGCGAGCATCGCGCCTACACGCTCAACGCCAGCGGCCAGCTCACCAGTGCGGGCGGCTACCGATCGCTGATCGTGACCTACCGCAATGGTTCGCCGGTGCGGCTGGGTGAACTCGGCCGCGTGATCGACAGCGTGCAAACCGACAAGGTGGCCGCATGGCACAACGGCAAGCGCGGCATCGTGCTCGCCATTCAGCGCCAGCCCGGCACCAACACCATCGAAGTCGTCGATGCGATCAAGAAAATCCTCCCCACCTTTCGCGAGCAGATTCCGCCCAGCGTGGAAATCAACGTGCTCTACGACCGCTCAGTATCGATACGCGAATCGGTGGAAGAGGTGCAGTTCAGCCTGATTCTCGCACTGGCGCTGGTGGTGATGGTTATCTTCTTGTTTTTACGAAACTTTTCAGCAACACTGATTCCCAGCCTGGCGCTGCCGATGTCGATCGTCGGCACCTTCGCCATCATGCATTTATTCGGCTTCAGCCTGAACAATCTATCGTTGATGGCGCTGACGCTGTGCGTGGGGTTCGTGGTGGACGACGCCATCGTGATGCTGGAAAACATCTCGCGCCACATGGAGATGGGCAAGAGTGCGATGCACGCCACGCTCGACGGCTCGAAAGAAATCGCCTTCACCATTTTGTCGATGACGCTGTCGCTGGCGGCGGTGTTCATCCCCGTGCTGTTCATGAGCGGCATGCTGGGACGGCTCCTGAACGAATTCGCGATCACCATCATGGCGGCGGTGCTGGTCTCCGGCGTGGTCTCGCTGACACTGACGCCGATGCTGTGCGCGCGCTGGCTGAAACCCCAGCACAACGCCCGGCACGGCTGGCTTTACAACGCGCTGGAGCGTCTGTTCGAAGCCTGGAAAAATGCCTATGACGTGACTTTACGCTGGGTATTGCGGCACAGCCGCTTCACCATGGTGGTTTTCATCGCGATATTCGTGGTCACCGGCTGGATGTTCGTCAAGATGCCCAAGGATTTTCTGCCGAGCGAGGATTCCGGTCAGTTGTTCGCGTTCACCGAAGCCGCGCAGGATGTGTCATTTGACGAAATGGCGCGTCTGCAGCAACAGGCGGCCGCCCTCGTAAAAGAAGATGCCGCGGTGGAATCGGTCATGTCGTTCATCGGACAGGGCGGCGGCGGCGCGTCCTCGCTCAACGCGGGGCGCATGTTCATCGTGTTAAAGCCGCGCACCGAGCGCGGCACGCCCGACGAAATCATCCAGCGGTTGCGGCCGAAGCTGGGCGTGGTGCCGGGACTGAAAGTGTTTTTACAGAACATCCCCACCATCCGCATCGGGGGCCAGCTCACCAAGACGCAGTATCAATACACGTTGCAAAATGCCGATACCGAGGAATTGTTCCATTGGGTGCCCATCATTTTGGAAAAACTCTCCAAGCTGCCGGGCTTTCAGGACGTTACCAGCGATCTGCAAATCGCCAACCCGCAAGTCACCATCGACATCGACCGCAACAAGGCATCCGCGTTGGGCATCACCGCGCAGCAGATCGAGAACACGCTCTACAACGCTTTCGGCCAGCGGCAGGTGTCGACCATCTATACCTCGAGCAACCAGTACTGGGTGATCCTCGAACTCGATCCCAAGTTTCAAAACGACCCCTCGGCGCTGTCGATGATTTACGTGCGCTCGAATACCGGCGCGCTGGTGCCGCTCAATGCCGTGGCCAAACTTTCACGCAGCCTGGGCCCCTTGAGTATCAGCCACCTTGGCCAACTCCCCTCGGTCACCCTTTCGTTCAACCTCGCGCCGGGCATCGCGCTGGGGGATGCCATTGAGCGCGTCAACGCGGCGATGCTGGAAATCAAGGCACCTTCCACGCTGATCGGCAGCTATCAGGGCGCGGCCCAGGTGTTTCAATCCTCGCTGGCCGGCATGGGCATGCTGCTGGTAATGGCGATTTTCGTGATCTATCTGGTGCTGGGCATTTTGTATGAAAGCTACATCCACCCGATCACCATTTTGTCGGGCCTGCCTACGGCCGGCATGGGCGCGCTGGCGACGCTGATGCTGTTTAACATGCCGCTCAATATGTATGCCTACGTTGGCATCATCATGCTGGTGGGCATCGTCAAGAAAAACGCGATCATGATGATCGACTT